>JAHDRN010000026.1 GCA_018433245.1 Candidatus Proruminimicrobium quisquiliarum | reverse complement strand
GTGGTTTAATTCGACGCAACGCGAAAAACCTTACCTGGGCTTGAACTGCTAATGGTAAAAACCGGAAACGGTAATGACCCGCAAGGGAGTTAGCAGAGGTGCTGCATGGCTGTCGTCAGCTCGTGTCGTGAGATGTTGGGTTAAGTCCCGCAACGAGCGCAACCCCTATCCCATGTTACCTTCGCAAGAAGGGTCTCTGAGGAAACTGCCATCGATAAGATGGAGGAAGGTGGGGACGACGTCAAGTCATCATGGCCTTTATGTCCAGGGCTACACACGTACTACAATGGTCGGTACAGAGGGCAGCGAAATCGTAAGATGAAGCGAATCTCATAAAGCCGGCCTCAGTTCAGATTGTGGGCTGCAATTCGCCCACATGAAGGTGGAATCGCTAGTAATCGCAGATCAGCAGGCTGCGGTGAATACGTTCCCGGGCCTTGTACACACCGCCCGTCACACCACGAAAGTCAGTCTTAACAGAAACCGTTGTGCTAACCGCAAGGAGGCAGGCGTCTAAGTTCAGGTTGGTGATTGGGGTGAAGTCGTAACAAGGTAGCCGTACGAGAACGTGCGGCTGGATCACCTCCTTTATAAGGAGTAAACATACGTTCTTAATTGAACGGGATGTTAACGGTCGTTCCCTAAATTGCGCATTCGGGATTACTACCTGTATGGGGCATTTTTCTACACATTATTCGGTTATTTTTTTTGCTGGTTTTGGTCGGCATTAGTCTCAAGTTTTTAATAAAACTTGACGATAGGAGTTCTAAGCGGGCCTATAGCTCAGTTAGTTAGAGCGCACCCCTGATAAGGGTGAGGTCTGTGGTGCAACTCCACATAGGCCCACCAAACACGGCACATCTCATAATTATTATAGTTGGACTTTTGGGGATATAGCTCAGCTGGGAGAGCGCCTGCTTTGCAAGCAGGAGGTCGTGAGTTCAATCCTCACTATCTCCACCATAAAAGAATTTTTCAGTTTTATACTGATATTATAGAAGCAATCAGAAGAGATGTTCATTGAAAACTTAATAGGCAAATCAGCGTCTTCATATTTTCAAAATATGAAAACAAACACAATTAGTTGAAGTCGTAATGTTGTAAATTTTTAAATGTTGTAAAGCATAAAGATCACTTTGAAATATCTTATCGAAAGATGGGATTAGAGAATGTGATCAAGCTACTAAGTGCATATGGTGAATGCCTTGGCTAAGATTGTCTACGAAGGACGTGGTAAGCTGCGATAAGCTACGGGTAGGTGCAAACAACCTTTTATCCGTAGATCTCCGAATGGGGTAACCCCGTAACAAGAAATTGTTACGATCCCGCAAGGGAAGACAACCCAGGGAAGTGAAACATCTCAGTACCTGGAGGAAAAGAAATCAACCGAGATATCGAAAGTAGTGGCGAGCGAAATCGATACAGCCTAAACCGTTGTATTTATACAGCGGGGTTATAGGACTACATAAGTAGAGTTATCAATCAAATTATTAACCGAACGGTTTGGAAAAACCGACCAAAGAAGGTGATAGTCCTGTAAGTGAAAATAATTTGACTCGAAGTAGTATCCTGAGTACCATCGGACACGTGAAATCCGGTGGGAATTTGGGGAGACCACTCTCCAAGGCTAAATACAAATCTTAGACCGATAGTGAACTAGTACCGCGAGGGAAAGGCGAAAAGAACCGCGGAAGCGGAGTGAAATAGAACCTGAAACCGTATGCATACAAGCAGTTCGAGGATTATGATGGAAGCTTCGGCAACCATAAGGTCTGAGAGCGTGCCTGTTGAAGAATGATCCGGCGAGTTAATTGGTAGGTGCAAGGATAAGTGTTAGATTAACGTCTGTCACGCATCCGTAGCGAAAGCAAGTCTGAAAGGGCGACAAGTACCTATCATTAGACCCGAAGCCAAGTGATCTATGCCTGGACAGAGTGAATCCCCTTTAACAGGGGGAGGAGGCTCGAAGCGTCGACCGTTGAAAAGGTCTTGCATGAGCTGGGTATAGGGGTGAAAGGCCAATCGAACTTGGTGATAGCTGGTTCTCCTCGAAATAGTTTTAGGACTAGCCTGGTACGTTAAGTCCGAGAGGTAGAGCACTGAATAATCTAGGGGGTGTAACCCACTTTCCGAAGTTAATCAAACTCCGAATTCTCGGATGTATTATACCGGAGTCAGTACGTGTGGGATAAGCTTCACGTGCAAAAGGGAAACAGCCCAGACCACCAACTAAGGTCCCAAAATATATGCTAAGTGGTACAAGGAAGTGGAATTTCT
>JAHDRN010000008.1 GCA_018433245.1 Candidatus Proruminimicrobium quisquiliarum | reverse complement strand
TGCTCCGAAATCTTTCAATTCCTGCAGCCATCCCCACATCATCTGTTTTGCCAAAAATTTATCTGCATCGCTTAAAGAAGGATATTGCGCTAATTTGTCATTTATCAACTGTACTCTTGTTGCTATTGCCTCATCTATCTCGACCTGCGTTAGTCCCAATGCGTCTATTTGCCCTTCCAAACCTGCTATTACTGACGCATCTGCTCCTAATTCTTTTAATTTCTCTATCCATCCTCTCATCTCTAACTTTGCTTGATACTTTTGCGCATCGCTTAAAGAAGAATATTGCGCCAATTTGTCATTTATTAATTGTACATACACTGCTATTTCTTCATCTATCTCGACCTGCGTTGCTCCCAATGCGTCTATTTGCCCTTCCAAACCTGCTATTACTGATGCATCTGCTCCTAATTCTTTTAATTTCTCTATCCATCCTCTCATCTCTAACTTTGCTTGATACTTTTGCGCATCGCTTAAAGAAGAATATTGCGCCAATTTGTCATTTATTAATTGTACATACACTGCTATTTCTTCCTGTATACTATATGCATCAATTTCAGCTTGTATTTGAGCTTTAAAACCTGATGAAATTAATCTTGCTATCCATGTATCAAAAGTGTCGCCCGGTAATATTTCCTGAGCTAAAATACTTTCCGTTAATGAAGTTGGCAGTGAAAAACCTGGCGGCAAGACTATTCCCAATGCATTTAGAACCGCATCTATGCTTCTTGTAAACGGAGGAATATTTTTTTCTTGCGCATCAGCTATAATAGCATCTATTTCAGTCTGACTTATTGCCGCGTCTATCAAAATCTTGTAATTATCTTTTTGTTCCTGAGTTAAATATGTCAGTCCGTCTATCGTTGTTTTCGCCGTTTCTTTTGCCGCAGCTAATTGTGTTTGATTAGCTTCCGACAATATAGAATCTATTTCAGACTGGCTTGCAGCAGCATCTATTCTTGTCTTATATTCGTTCTTCTGGTCAGTCGTTAAATTAAGCCCGTCTATTACGGTTTTTGCGGCAGTTTTTGCATTTTCAAGATCATTAGCCGTGCTTGCCTGTGTAGCTTCAGATACTATGCCGTCTATTTCAGACTGGCTTGCAGCAGCATCTATTCTTGTCTTATATTCGTTCTTCTGGTCAGTCGTTAAATTAAGCCCGTCTATTACGGTTTTTGCGGCAGTTTTTGCAGTTTCAAGATCATTAGCCGTGCTTGCCTGTGTAGCTTCAGATACTATGCCGTCTATTTCAGACTGGCTTGCAGCAGCATCTATTCTTGTCTTATATTCGTTCTTTTGGTCAGTCGTTAAATTAAGTCCGTCTATTACGGTTTTTGCGGCAGTTTTTGCATTTTCAAGATCATTAGCCGTGCTTGCCTGTGTAGCTTCAGATACTACGCCGTCTATTTCAGACTGGCTTGCAGCAGCATCTATTCTTGTCTTATATTCGTTCTTCTGGTCAGTCGTTAAATTAAGCCCGTCTATAGTTCCTTTTGCTGATTCTTTCGCAGACGCAAGCTGGGATGCGGCAGCTTCATTATCAGCCTGAACCGCTTCAGATACTATGCCGTCTATTTCAGACTGGCTTGCAGCGCCGTCTATTCTTGATTTATACCCGCTCTTCTGGTCCGAACTTAAATTACCAAGTCCGTCTATCGTCGCTTTGGCGGCAGTTTTTGCATTTTCAAGCTGTGCCGCTTCTTCCGCTGCGGCTGCGTCATTATTTGCTTGAATAGCCGAAGATACTATACCGTCTATTTCAGACTGGCTTGTCGCTCCGTCTATGCTTGATTTATATCCGTTCTTCTGGTCTGAACTTAAATTACCAAGTCCGTCTATCGTTCCTTTGGCCGATTCTTTCGCAGACGCTAAAGGATCTTCTTCAGGCGCTAAAGTTACTGCAACATCGGTAATAGTAGCAACTGGAGTTACTGTAGCTTCTACTGTTTCTACTGCTACTTCCGTGGGAGTAGGAGTTTCTTCGGCCGGTGTTTCTACCACTGGTGTTTCCTCAACCGGTTCCGGCGTTTGTTCTGCCGGCGTTTCTACCACCGGTGTTTCCTCAACCGGTTCCGGCGTTTGTTCTGCCGGCGTTTCTACCACCGGTGTTTCCTCAACCGGTTCCGGCGTTTCTACTACCGGTGTTTCTACTACTGGTGCTGGCGCTGACTCTTCTTCCGTTAATTCTACTGCAATATCAGCAATAGCATCAACAGGAGCCACTACATCTATTACTGTCTCTATAGCTACTTCTGTAGGAGTAGGAGTTGCTGCCGCTGCTTGATCTGCCGCCGCTTGTTCGGCCGCTGCTTGCTCGGCTACTCTTGCTTCTTCTGCTATCCTTGCCTCTTCTGCTATCCTTGCCTCTTCTGCTATCCTTGCTTCTTCTGCTATCCTTGCTTCTTCTGCTACTCTTGCTTCTTCTGCTATCCTTGCTTCTTCTGCTATCCTTGCTTCTTCTGCTATCCTTGCTTCTTCTGCTACTCTTGCTTCTTCTGCTACTCTTGCTTCTTCTGCTACTCTTGCTTCTTCTGCTACTCTTGCTTCTTCTGCTACTCTTGCTTCTTCTGCTACTCTTGCTTCTTCTGCTACTCTTGCTTCTTCTGCTATCCTTGCTTCTTCTGCCGCTTGTTCGGCTGCTGCTTTCTCGGCCGCTGCTTGCTCGGCTGCTGCCTGATCTGCCGCTTCTTCCGTTGCCGGTGTTTCTCCTTCAGCGCCTTTTTCAGCAAACATTTCTTCTTTACTTAAAGCTCGTCCGTTAGTTATATTTTTGGAAGTTAAAATTGAACCTTCCGACCAACCGTTATATGTGTTTTTAAGATATTCTTCCAATCCTTCTTTTGAAACTTCATTTACATTATAGCCGTCGCTTATAGATATAGTTCCGGCGGCAGTTACTTCAAGATATATATAATGGTCTTCGCCGTTATTTAAAACAGCGCCGCCCTGAACAAGCGCTATAACCTGATCTCCCGGTTTTGATAAAGCTTCCAACATTCCCGTTATAGTTACATTATATCCGTTATAAGTTTTATTCGTTTTTTGTTCCAAAATGTCTTTAATGGCCTGCATACTTGTATAAATATTTTCATCCGTCATAAAAAGATTTTTGGCTATAGCATCAGTCAAATACAGAGCGCCTGATACTGAGCCTGAAAAACTTGTTTTTAACACTTTTGAAACAGCATCGCTTGCGCAGTTAAATATATCGCCGCCGTTTTTGATAAAATCAAATAAATTTTTTCTGTCAGTCAAAGGCATTGCAGATAGATTCAATAATTCTTCCAGTCTTGTTTTCTGCTGTTCAGTTATACTTGCATTTGTCTGAATTTCCGCTAAAAGTTGGTTTAATTCAATATAATCCTGCGTTGTTTTTACACGCTCCACCTGCCCCGCAGAACCGGCTAACGGAGTGGCAAATCCTATAACGGATAATAATAATTTAGCCACAGGTCTTGTTTTTTCAAAATATAATAAGGCAATGAAGACAACTGCAAGAGCGACTCCTATCATTAACCCGACGGGTGATATCATGGAAGTTACTGCCGTTATTAATGCCGCTCCTTTGATTACAGAAAAAAGTATCGCAACGCTTACCGCGGCGAGAGGCGAAAATATCTTTAAAAAATTTACTACTTTGTTTGTTTTTGTTATATTTTTAACCGGTTTATTTATGTATTTCATTTTATACATATAAAAAGAAACCCCGACAACGCCCAATATCAGCATTAACGGAAATAGAGAACTTAATGCAACTCCTATTATAGGCAAAGTTATTATTCCAAGTTTTACCAATATAAAGGCAGGCAGAATGCATCCGAGAGTAATACCTGCATAAGTAAAAAATGTTTTTCTTGAAGCGGATTCTCTTTCATTAAATAATTTTTTAGGCAATACATATTTTGCCGCGATGAATGAACCCATACCTGCAACCGCCAAAACGGCCGAAATAAGCAAGCTGACCGCCGGGAAAACAGCCGGCAGAAATATAAACGAAATAAGTCCTATAATACCGATCATAAAGCCTGTAGTAACAGCCGAGGTCTTTGACTGCTGCGAACTTGACGTGGTTTTTATATTTTTAACTGTTTGTAAATTAGGAACGATACTTCTGTTTGAAACGATAAAAACAATTGCGGTGATAACAGACACAACGGCGCTTATTAACGCAGTCACAATAAGAGTCGGCGTTCCAAAAGCTATTGCCATAATAAGAATGCCTAACGCCGTAATTGAAGAAATTTGTATTACGGAAGATAAAAGTTTATTCAAATAAGATTTAAAAGCGTCTCTTCTGTATTTTGAATCGCCTGTTCCGGCATATTTACCCAAAGCAGAATTTAAACCGTTTCTCTGTAATTCGGAATTTATTTTATTAATAAGAGGTTTTATCGCAAAATTAAATAATACTATGAAGAATACTATGGCGGCTATTACAAGAGCCGCGGGCGTAAAAGAAATACCTATAACTACAGCGCCGGTAAATATTTTCATCAATGCCACGCCTGCAAAACCTATTATAAGACCTTTTACAAGCATAATTGAATATTTTAAAACATTACCAATCACTTTATTTGCTGTTTTGGATATATTTTTCGCAGTCTGTTTTTGAGTAAGCGTTATTTCTATATCTTTGAATTTTTCACCTTTGGCTTGCTCATACGCCGCCAACTGCGCTTTTACCGCAAAATTGTCGGTTACTTTGGCCAATAAAGCGACTTTTTCGGTTTCCTGGTCAAGTTCGGCAAATTGTAAAAAACTTTGGAAAATTTCATTTTTAAAAACATTGCCTAAATTGTAATTCGCATCAGACAAAGCAACGGCCAAATCGCTCCATTCCTTATCAAAACTTCCAACCATTTTCAATCTCAAATTTTCTATATCTTCATCTGTAATGCCTTCATGTGCTTTTTTGAATTCTTCTCTGGTCATTCCGAATAATGTTATAATCCACTGATCCGAATCATACGCTTTTCTTGAATCGGCATACTGTTTTATTACATTCCAGTAATCTTTACCGTATCTTTGTATCTGCATAATGCCTGACAATTCGCTGTTCGTGAAACTGTCTCTTATCTGTACGATACTGTCAATTATAGACTGTGATTTTCCGTAAGATTTTATTTCACCGTTTTCCACGGCGGCATCGTTAAATATGTTTGAATAGTCCGACATGAAAGAAGAGATAAACCCTTTTTCCGCATCCGATACGTTTTCAATTCCGTATACCAGTTGTTCCGTTCTTTGCTGTTGTTCCTGAGAGTCCGTTACGATACTATGTTTTTGTGATATTTTAGATTTAAGAATAGCCAAATCTTCTTCCGTCATTTCTTCACGGTCTATTTCACTTAAATTCAATATATCTATGAAAAAACCTTTTGTTCCGCTTCTTCCGATTCTTGCTTTAAACTGATTCCATATTGACTGATCTCTGTCAAATACCGTATTTATGCTGACCAGTCTTTCTACCGTTCCTTGAGGTTTGGGGTCTATACCGGTTGCTATAAGATTTGTTCCTATTATAATCATTCCCGGAATAGCGGTTAATATTTCCAAAGCTTCCTCTATTGTTGCAGGTTTTTTGTCTTTACCCGGAATAACAGGCAGATTGTCAGGATCTGTTATGACATATATTTTATTTTCGGTTCTTGCCTGCGGCAGTAATTTTTCCAAATTTTCTTTCTGTACCAAAGCTTCCGCAGGATTTGAAACTCTTATAAACGTGACTGTTTTTGTATCCTCGGGTTTACCGTCTATAGCATCAATTTTATTTACCGTTTCAAATACTTTTTCAAGCTGTTTTTCTCTATTTTCGGTTAAAAACTGAGCAATCATTACCGGTTTAGAACCGCCTTCTGAACCTAAAGATATGACGTCTTTGCCGTAAAGAGAGTGTACCGCATAGGCATCTATCGTTCCCGTCGCGCCGGCATATCCTTCTATAACTTCTTTATCTTCAAGGAATGCATTTACTGTCATAGATAAATCTTGTTTTGTTTCAAATGACCATATTATCTGATGGCCTTTATAAGGCAAAAATTCTTTTTTTGACGCGGCAATTTCTCTCTGAACAATGAATTCAACAGCCAAATGCAGATTATTGCTCATTTTTACGCTTTCTCTTGTTTCCATAGTAGTCTGGTCAAGAAGAACTATTTTTATAAATTTTGAATCGGGCTTTTCAGCTATATGAGTTACTGAAATTAAATAATCTCTTCCGGGTTTATATACATACATAGCAATAAGCGCATTTTCAACAAACGCTAAAATTTCATCGTCACTTAAAGCGCTATTTGGCAAAAGTTTACGGAATTTGGAAACTATTTCCGCTTTTTTACTTGTATTTATTTTGACTTTTCTTCCCTCTATAGTATAATAACTGCCGTCCAATATTCCGGCAACATCGCCGGCTAATCTCTGGAACAGCGCGCTTTCTATAAAATTATCTCTGTTGCCTTCGGAAATTGTAAACGTATCGTTTGCGCCTTGTATCAAAGGTCTGTGGATTTCATCTATAAGAAGTCTCCACTTTTTCTGCGTTATTGTTTTTTCATCGGCATTTGCTTTCAAATCTTTTTGTCTGTCCCATACAAAAGCTGACATTGACGAACCGGCAACGACTCTTGCCCGTCTGTAAACGTCTTTTTTAGTCGTATTTTCAGTTATAACAGTTTTATTTTTTGAATCCCAGCTGTAAAGCACGTTTTTAGAGTCATCGGATTCATGCACAAAACCGAACTGAAGAGGCAAAGGCTTTTTTGTTTGGGCATCTGTTTTTATAACTCCGAGTTTGATCATTTCCTCTTCATTGTCATATACAAAGCGGAACATCGCTTCAATATCTCTTTTTGCCAAATCCGCCGTATTAGTCAAAAACAAAATATCTTTGCCTTCGGCAAGCAATTTGACAACAGCCAATTTGAAAGCGTCTGATTTTCCTGCTCCCGTACCGAGTTCAACAATGCCGTTTTTAACCATCACAGCTGCGCTTATTATCTGTCTTGTCGTTTTATTGCTTGTGCCGGCACCTTTCTTATATATACGTTCCTGTCTGTTTTGGAACATTTCAACATAATCTGCGCCGAGAACCTGAGTCGCCCATTCCAAAGTTTTTCCGTACTCAAGTCTTTCCTGTTTACTAAGAGCGTCTTTATTAAATATTTTCTGTATAAATATTTTTATTTTTTCACGCGTTTTTTCATTTTTCAAACTCATCCACACGGACGCAAAATAACTGCCCAAATCTCCAAACCCTACCATAAATTCAGGCATCCATTTATGGTTTATATGTCTCAATTCGTGCAGCAAAAAAGTTTCAAGCAAATATTGATTTTTGATATTTTTATCATAATCCAAAAAAGCTTTCAGCAGAAAAGGATTCATTACAATCTTTTTTTCTTCTTTTAAAACTTCAAAAAGTTCTCCTTCTCCTTTAAGTGAAAAAATATTATTGATTCCGGTTTCATCCAAGCCGTCTATACCCTCCATACTTGATAAACCCAAAACTTTAAGGATGCTGTTTCTTGTTTTCTCAGATACCGAATTTAAAACAGTCTTTAACAATTCTCTTTTGTCAGCAGCATCGGACATAATTGCCTGATTTTCAGCCGCTTGCTGCTGCGCTTCAAGCAATACTTTCTGCTGGTCGGTAAGATTTCTTTTTATCCCAAGAAATGCTAATGAACTTGTAGTAGTAAGCAATCCTGTAACAACAATAACAATAGGTAAAGTCCCTGTGAATATAAGTATAGGAAGCGTAACTAAAGTTGCAATAGCAAAAAACGCCGATAATCCCGTTGCGGCTCTTAAAGATTTTTTAACTGAATCAACTGATTTTTGCTGTGATTCGGTACGCGATTCAGTTTTTCCGCTATCGGCTACTTTTTCAAAACTTGTTATTATTCCTTTGTTCCCTTCTATTGTCATTTCACCGACGTATTTATCGGCATCATCAGTTACGGTAAAAGAAAATTTATTGTTCCCGAGAGATACTATATCTGTTATCTTCGGATTTAATAACGTCATGGGAAGCGTCGCCAAAGCCTGAAAACTAATCTTGCTTTGTTCCTGCGCTATTTTGTAATAAGTTTCTTCCGCCGCTTTAGTATCACCGGTTACGTTAGGTGTAATTACAATATTTGTTATATTTTTCTGAGCCAGCAAATCAGATACTCCCTGCGTATGAAAACCGCCGGTAATAACTATGTATATTTCTTTTGCGTCTTTCAGAGAGGACATTACTTTTTCAAGTTCGCTTGTTCCTGTGACATTTACGGTAAGTTTATTTGTATTTGCAATGCCGTCAATATTTGCCAAAAAGTAGTTGTTTCTGGCTAAGTTAATAGCATAAAATTTGTCTGATATTTCCTCATATTCAGCCATTGCTACAATCTGTTTGTCATCAATATATTTAACCCATAAATATTTAAATTTATCAATATTAGCCTGATAATACTTGCAGTCGTCGGAAGTTATCTTGCTTGTAAGGTAGTCTCTGTAATATTTAATAAAATTGCTTATAAATACAACTTCTTCTTCGGCTTTGTTTGCCGCAAATTTATCGTTAATTTCATCTTTAAAATTCTGTTCTTCTTTTATCAGCTGCAGAGGATTTATTTTCTGACTTAATTCCATATAAGCAAAAAACTTTTCCAATTCCGGAAAATTAACAGAAAGATTTAAGTTATATTGTCTTGAAAGTTTTATGATATATCCGTAAAGTTTATCCATCTGCTGAAAATTCTGCGTTGAATCAACCAGCATTTTATACGCATTATACGGAAGAACTTCTTTTAATTTAATGACAAACATCTGCAATTCCTGCGTTGTTCTCGTATAATCAATATTTTTCTGGCTCTCCATCAAACGCATATACAATGCAAGATTTTCATAATTATTTATGTCAACACCCAGCTTTTCGGCATGCTTTGCCATTAATACAAAATATTTCTTCGGGTCGGTATTTCCGGAAACATAACTTGCCGATAATTCTTCAATCTTCTTCTGCTGCCTGTTGTAATAATTATTTTGTAATGTCTTTACGGTTTTTTGAATCTCATCCAATAAGAAATTTATATTGTTCTGATTATCTAAAAGAGTTCCGAATCTTTTTAAATTGTCAAAATATTGTTCTTTATTTTCAAGTCCTTTTATAATCTCTGTTTTATTTTTTAATGCCGAATAATACTCGGCACCGGTTAAACGGCCTGTATCTATAAGCTTATCCATTATAGCGTTTCTTACGTTTTCTTCTTTGGCATCGGTAAGCCATTTTGTGCTTACCTGTCCGTAAGCGCCTTCAAGATAAATATTTTTAACGCCGTATTTTGAATCAAAAAGGTCAATAATTCTGCTGATATTTCTTTGAACTTCCGGATGGCTGTGCAGATCCTGAATATTAACAACCACTTTGTCACTGCCTCTGTAATCTGCGGTTGTGATTTTACCGTAACTGTACGGGAGTTCAAAATCCTGAAAAATCTGTTTAAATTGAGCAGTTGCCCTGTTATTATCCATAACGGAAGCAACGGCCTGTCCGTACACGGATGTTAAAAGGAAACAGTTAACTACGACTATCGCCGTAATTTTCATAAATGTCATGGAAAGAATCAATTCTCTTGCCTGAGAATAAACAAGAGAAATTTTTTCTTTTGTTATTTCCTTTAAAAGATTTTTAAATATATTCATTTTACCCCCATTTTGCGTTATATAAAACGCAAAATAGCTCGGCTTTATACAAGCCGAGCTATCATATTATTTTTATTTATTGTATTTATAATATTGTCATCGCTGCTTATATTACGTCTTGTAAGTAATATATATAGTAATAACAACATTATATTAAATTTTATAAACATATCCAGACATCGCACTTTATCTCTTTCTAAAATTCTGTAATTAAGCAATTTATGATAGGTAACGCTTACAAAATTATCAGATACATTCAAATACCTGATTTTATTAACAAAATTAAGAGAATTTATTATATTGTTTGGTATTATAGAATACCCTGCTGATGCCCTTGCGCTGCTTCCTTCTTTAGCTTTTTTATCTTTATGTTTTTGTGAAGAAGAATCCTTTGCAACATTAGTTTTATTTACTGTTTCAATAAACATCTTTGATATGGCATTTACCGGCAATGTTGATACGGAAAAAAATTGAGATAACAAAGTATCGGCCGATACTCTCATTGAATCGGTGAACGTTAAATTAATATTTGTAAAAGTTACGGATTCAGCCGAACCTGCTATAATACAAAACAGAACCGCACAAGCAATAACCTTGTGCAATAATTTCACAGTACTTTTTGAAAAGTTTACTGTTAATCTGTCCATAACTCTCCTGCTTTAATTCCCCGAACTTTGCGAATTTAAATACTCCTCTAACATCGCATTTAAATCAAGATCCGACATATCGCCTTCTGTTCCCTCGGCATATCTCTTCTCAATAAGACTTGAAAAAGATAAAATTTTTACAATTTCAGCAGCAGAAGGTTCAGACCCGTAACTTTCAAGGACTATCCACTGCGTCTGATTTTTCATAACAGTCAGCTTGTTTGTGGTAGCATCCCATACGCCTATTAACTGCCCGTTACTATAAATATTTTTTGTTATTATTCTGTCGTTAAATGTAGTATATACGTCTTCTTTGCTCTGGTTATACCAGGTCGTTGTTTGTGTTGTATTGTTAAAAACAAAAACAAGAGTATTGCCGTTCCAGTTGTATTCTTTTATTGTTTCGCCGTTTGCATCTTTTGTATAAGTCTGCCTTCCCAATTCATCGTAATAAGTTATTGAACCGTCCTGCTCATTTTTAACATAAGCGATAACTTTTGTTCCGTCAGGATTTGTTTCTCCTTCTCTGTAAACATATGTTTCCAAAAGATTGCCGTCCTGATCTCTTGATTCTAAAATATTTCCTGTTGCGTCATAAACGTTGTTTTTTGCGTCTTCCGTGTAAGTATCTCTGGTTATGGTAGACCATTTGCCGTCTTCTCCCAAAGTAACGGAAAACATAAGTTTTGAGCCGTTCCAAAAACATTGTTTTATAACGGTGCCTTCGGCGTTCACCGTTTTATCTTCTTTGCCGTTCGTATAATGAGTTACTTCGCCGGTTCTGGGATTTATTATCTCAGACAAAACCTGATTGCCGTTTGAATCCTGTTTATACACAAATCTTGAAATAACAAAACCATCTGCATCTTTCGTAATGGTAGCAGAACCTTTTTCATCAAAAAAAGTCGTAGTATGAACAAGTTCAAGAGGAGAATCAAGGCTGTCTCTTTTGTACTGGTAATTTTCTCTGGAAACTAAAAGACCGTGGCTGCCTGTTTTGTCTTTCTGGATTACCGTTAAAGTTTTTCCGTCTTCGCCTCTTTCGTAGCTTATATCCTGATACTGGCATGCCGATAATATATATCCGTCCGCGTCATAAACGGCGACTTCTCTGCCAAATTCGTCGTATGTTGTTTTTGTTTTTGACATTTCATCGGTAATATAACTCAATGTTTTGCCGTATTTGTCGTAATTGTAAGTTCTTGTAAGATTTCCCTGATTGTCGTATTCTTTTGAAACAGATCCCGAGGCATTGTATTGTCTGTATCCTAAAAGTTCTCCGAATTCATTTTTGACTTCAGCGATATCGGTTCCTGAAATTTTGGTGCTTATGCTTGTTAAATTACCTTCGGCGTCAATACTTTTTGTCGTCCCGCCCAATGAAAAACTCATTGAACCGTCTTTTGATATGCTTAATGACATTTTACCGTCGGGAGTATAATATAACCTGTTGCCTGAAGAATCTGTTGCGACAACCGGTCTGTTTGGAAGTATATTAACCATCATTTTAGGCGTTGCAAAATTTCTCAAATCGGCAACAGTCCTGCCTTCTGGGCCGAACGTATACGGAGAAGGCGCTTCTAAAAAAGATGCCCCTGCGTTACCTGTCGTTAACACAAGAGATAATACCAAAACAATCATATTTTTCATCTTTTTTACCTCCTCCCTATTTTCCCCTCAAACAAATTATACAAACTCTGTCTGAAAAATAATAGAAAAAATTGTGAAAAATTTGTGAAATTTCATAGCTTTTTGTACTCTGTATTATAAACCTCATAAATTTCAAAAGTCAGTTCGTCAACAACAAGCGGCATATTCTCCGGAGGCAAAACTTCTCTGCCCAAACAAATAAGATGCTGACCCTCAAATTGTTTTAATTTTTTATTTTTGTCAAGCATCATAAAACGGTCTCCGAATTCATCCGTTATTATAACAATAGGCACTTCAATTCCTTTCAAATTTTTTCTTGTTTCAAAAGAAACTTTGCCTTCTACAACGTCAAAAAGCACAGGTTTATTTAAAATGGCGTTTACGGCAAGTCTTGCCTTAATTTTTTTCAATGTTTTCTGTTTTAATTTTTCCTGCAGTTCCTGCGAGATTTTTTCAGCGTCAACGGCACCCGCCTCACGGGAATATCCTTCTTTCGGTATAAATTTTTCAACCGTCAGATAAAGTCTTATCGGATGTCCGTCAACGTTGTCGCCTTCTTTGGGAATCCTCATTTTTCCTATTACGCTGACTTGTTTCTCAATATAATTTTTCATATCAAATTTTTCGGGATTTTCAATAAAATAATAAAATTCGTTGCTGCCGGATAAATATACGGAGTCATTTTTTGAAAGTTTAAGTTTGCCGTCAACATTCATAAGAAGATTTTTAACTTTATATTTAGGTCCGTCCTGCCATTTCGCTTTCATATATTTTGACACCAAAATAGGAGTAACCGCAATTGAAATAGCGATAATAACAACAATGCTTCCGAATATAAACCATTTTTTGTTTGCACCGGATTTTGTTTCCATGAAAAATTCTCCCATTTTTAAAATATGACTGAAAATATTCCATTGTTATTATAGCACTATATTTTTGTTTTTTCAATATAAATTAAATTGTTTTTCAAATAAAACGGACTTTCAAAAATAAAATTTCGAAAGCCCGTTACAATCATAAAAAATATTTTTATTTGCTTATAACAATCACTTCAACTCTTCTGTTTTTTGCTCTGTTTTCCTTAGTGTCATTAGCGGCTATCGGTTCTGTTTCTCCTTTGCCTATAACGGCAAAACTGTTTGAAACTTTATATTCGTCTTTTAATGTCTGAGCTATTTTTTGCGCTCTTTTTTCAGACAGTTTTTGATTGGCAGCTTCATCTCCCAAACTGTCGGTATGTCCCTCTATCAAAACTTCAGAGCCGGGATATTGTTCCAAAGCCGAGGCTATTTGCTTTACAATCTCTCTGCTTTTCGGCGTCAATTTATCGCTGTTCGTTTCAAATTGAGGCATTTCATATAATTTAATTTTTGCCGTTTGTTTTGATTTTAACAGGTCGGCTTCCTCTTTGTTTACCACAACCGGTTCATCATTTAAAATTTCGGTTTTATCCGCTTCTTGAACTTCTTCCTCAACAACCTTCGCAGGTTCTGCATTTGTTTCAGCAACAGGCTGTTCAGGTTCCGCAATTGTTTCAGCAACAGGCTCTTCATTTGTTTTAGAATCTTTACAGCCAAATTTATACAAAGCACCGATATTAAAATAATAAGATCTTGAATCGTCAGTCCTGTCGGAATAACAAGTTTGTCCGTTTGCAAACAAAGTTAAATGTTCTGTAAGCAGATAGTCAACACCCAAAGCACCCGAAAATGATAAATCCGATTCCATTTCAACGCTTTTTGATTTTGTATCCGTAGTCAATACTTCTATTTCCGTATTATCAGGAGTCAAAATGCGTCTAATACCGGCATTTGCATACCAAGAAAATTTCTGTATTTGTCCGTTTAATTCCAACCCTGCTCTTGCCTGTGCCATTGTTAAACTGTCAGACCCTATCGTTAGAGCGCCTGCTCCTTCTTCTTTTGCTTCTTCAATAGTGACATATGAACCTAAAACTCCGGCAAAAGGTTTTAAAAAGAAATCTTTTGTTTCGTTTAATGCAATTTTATATCCTAATTCCAAATCCAAAGATGCGCTGTATCCGTTATATTCGCTTTCATTGCCGGCTCTTTTTGTTTTATACTTTTCATAACCTCCGAAAAACATGCTTTTCATCTGCCAGTTTCCGGTTTGATAACCGCCGTATAAACCAAAATTTAAATTATCGGATTCTGTGCTGTTTTGTTCCTGTTCAAGTTTTGAATCTCCGTATCCTGCCATAATTCCAAGAGTCCACGATTTAGTTTCAAAAATATTAAAACCTGCCAAAATCCCGTTAATTACATTTTTGTACCCTGCCGAGTCGTTGCTTGCGTCAAATTCAATACTGTTAAAATAATATTCAGCCCAAACAGCAGTGTGTTCTTTCGGACATCCGTTATTTTGCCTTTGTATTTTGTCATAAACATGTTCCGATTTTGCATTTAAAAAAGGAGTTAACAACGAATTTGCATATATTGATGTGTCCGCCGCCGATGTGTTTTTTGAAAAACATACCGTAAAAATTAAAACTGCCGCTATTGCAACAAGACCTGTCAAATTGTTTTTTCTGAACCAAATCATAAAATCTCCTCACAATTTTTTTAATGAATGATAGTTATTATACCAAAAAAATATTTTTTTTATAAACCAAAACTCATTGTTTTTTATCATTCTCTCTTATTTGCACTTTTCTTATTTTGCCGCTTATTGTCTTTGGAAGTTCTTTGACAAATTCAACAACTCTGGGATATTTATACGGCGCCGTTACTTTCTTAACGTGATTTTGAAGTTCTACTACGAGAGAATCGCTTGGCTGGTATCCTTTTGCAAGAACAACCGTGGCTTTTACGATCTGTCCTCTGTCAGAATCCGGTACGGCGGTTATGGCGCATTCAAGAACCGAGGGATGTTCAAGAAGAGCGCTTTCAACCTCAAAAGGTCCGATTCTGTATCCCGAACTTTTGATAACATCGTCGGCCCTTCCGACAAACCAAAAATAACCGTCTTCGTCTTTATATACGACGTCTCCGGTATAGTAATATCCGTTTTTCCATACGGAATCCGTAATTTCTTTATTTTTGTAATATCCGCAGAAAAGCCCGAGAGGTTTTCCTCTGCTTACGTCTATAGCCAAAACGCCTTCTTTGCCGGGTTCGCATGAATTTCCTTCATCGTCAAGTATATCAATTTTATACGCCGGCGAAGGCTTTCCCATGGAACCTGGTTTGGGTTTTATCCAGATAAAGTTTCCTACCATAACCGCGCTTTCGCTTTGCCCGAATCCTTCCATTATAGTATGTCCGGTAAGTTTTTTCCACTGCTGCAAAACTTCCGGATTTAAAGGTTCGCCCGCGACGGCGCAGTATTTTAATTTTGAAAAATCATATTTTGACAAATCTTCCTTGATCAAATATCTGTAAACGGTTGGAGGCGCGCAAAAAGTCGTAACATTATGTTTTGTTATCACTCCGACTATATCTATAGGCGTAAATTTTTCGTGATCGTATACAAAAACGGCGCTTCCGGATATCCATTGTCCGTAAATCTTTCCCCAGCCGGATTTTGCCCAGCCTGTATCGGCCACGGTTAAATGAAAGCCGTTATCATGAACATTCTGCCAGTATTTTGCCGTGGTTATATGCCCCAAAGGATATGTAAAATCGTGCAGCGCCATTTTGGGCATACTAGTTGTTCCCGAAGTAAAATAAATTAAAAATTTATCGTTGTTTTTTGTCGCCAGATCTCCGGCAGGTCTTTCAAAAACGTCGGACTGTTTTTCTATCCCTTCGTCAAAAAAATGCCAGCCGTCAATTTTTCTGTCAACCGAAACTTTAATTTTTAACGTCGGAGAATTTTTTTCGGCTTTATTAATATGTTCCACGACTTCTGATTCGCCGACCGAAACTATCATTTTTACGTCGGCTGCGTTATTTCTGTAAACAATATCTTTTTCCGTAAGAAGATGAGTAGCGGGGATAACAACCGCGCCTATTTTATGCAAAGCGACGGCGCAAAACCAATATTCAAACCGTCTTTTTAAAATCAGCATCACAAAATCGCCTTTTTTGATTCCGAGCGATTTAAAAAAATTTGCCGTTTTGTTGCTGTACTTTTTCATATCGGAAAAAGTAAAAGTTTTTTCAAGGCCTTTATCGTTACACCAGATTAAACATTTTTTGTCCGGTTCAAGCAAAGCCGTCTCGTCAACGACATCAAAACCAAAATTAAAATTTTCCGGCACTTTAACTTCATAATTTGCTAAAAAATCATCGTAAGAAGAAAAAACTTTCTTTTTAAGAAACCTGTCAAGTAACATCGTAATTCTTCCCCTTAAAAAACTACGGCGATAAATTTTGTTGTTTCGCATCCGACAGCGGTAACATAGTGTTTGCAGTTTGAATCAAAATATAAAGAATCGCCTTCATTTAAAACAACTTCATTACCGTCAAGATAAACTTTTAAAGTCCCTTCCAAAACGTAAGTAAATTCCTGCCCGTCATGGGAGTACGGCTGTACTTGTCCGTCTTTTTTATCTTTTGCGGTAACCAAAAATATCTGTGCTTTTTTATTTGTAAAACCGTAAGCTATATCCTGATAATCGTATTCTTTCCTTCTCTCTACGGAAACGCCTTTTCCTTTTCTTACGATGCTGTATCTGTTAAGATGCGGGTTCTGCCCTGTTGCAAGCGTAATAAATTCAACGCGGAATTTTTCCGCTATTTTCTTAAGTATGCCTATCGGAATATCAAGCTGACCGTTTTCGTATTTTTCATACGTTTCTTTATCAATATTTAACTCTTTTGCCAGCGTTTCGGGAGAAATATCGGAGATATCCCTTAAAGTTTTTATTCTTTGCCCTATATCTTTTATATCATCCTGCATATTTACCCTCCGGTTATTTTATTCCTTGCCGGCAAATTCCATCTGCTTCAAGAAATCTTTATTTGATTTTGAAGCCTTCATCCTTTTGGTTAACTCTTCTATCACTTCTATCGTATTCATATTGCTCATCACGTTTCTCATAATCCACATTTTATTTTTTTCATCTTCCGTAAGAAGCAATTCTTCTTTTCTCGTTCCGGATCTCAACAGGTCAATGGCAGGATAAAGTCTTCTGTCCGCCAATTTTCTGTCAAGATAAACTTCGCAGTTGCCGGTTCCTTTAAATTCTTCAAATATAACGTCATCCATTCTGCTTCCCGTTTCAATAAGAGCTGTCGCTATAATGGTTAAACTTCCGCCTTCTTCAATATTTCTTGCAGCTCCGAAAAATCTTTTAGGTTTTTGCAAAGCGTTTGAATCAAGACCTCCCGACAAAACTCTTCCGCTTGAAGGTATTGCCGCGTTATAAGCCCTTGCAAGCCTTGTTACCGAATCCAAAAGTATAACGACGTCTTTCCCGTGTTCAACAAGCCTTTTGGCTTTTTCTAAAACCATTTCGGCAACCTGAATATGCCTGTCGGAAGGTTCGTCAAAAGTTGAGGAAACGACTTCGCCTTTTACCGATCTTTGCATATCGGTTACTTCCTCAGGTCTTTCATCTATCAGCAAAACTAAAAGAACTATCTCGGGATTATTTTCGGTTATGGAATTTGCAATTTTCTGCAATAAAACGGTTTTTCCTGTTTTCGGAGGAGCATTTAACAACACTCTTTGTCCTTTTCCTATCGGAATAAACATATCTATAATTCTTGTTGATATTTCATTTGTTGTCGTTTCCAAAATTATTTTTTTATCAGGATACAAAGGAGTTAAATTATCAAAAAGAGGCCTTTCTCTGATTTTATCCAAATCTTTTTCGCCGTTAACCGAAACTATTTTCAGAAGCGCGAAATATTTTTCATGATTCTGCGGAGGTCTTACATAGCCTCCGACAGTATCTCCTTTTCTTAACGCGAATTTTTTAATTTGAGGAGGAGCTATATATATATCGTCCGGACCGGAAAGATAATTGTAATCGGCGGATCTCAAAAAACCGAAACCGTCATGTTTGATTTCCAAAACGCCTTCATCGTAAGCCTGACCTTTTTCCTTCATTTCGGCTTCAAGAATTTTGGCTATCAATTCCTGTTTTTTTAAGCCGGTTATCGTCTCTAAATTCATAGATTTCGCCATTTTAACAAGCTCTACCATTGTTTTTTTAGACAATACGGTCTGTTCCATAACCTGATCCGACTGTTCTGATTTTTTTTCTTTTTCTTCAGACATTAAAATATCTCCTGTAATATAATTTTCCCATTATATTTTTTGATTTGCCGCTGTTCAATCTTTGTTTTTTTTTGATTTGCATACTTGTTTTAAGAAGGTTTTACATATGGATAAGCTTTACAAAATAATAAAAGTATTTTTCTGATTTTTGTACCGATAAAACATTTCTCGAATTTTCAGTATTGTATACTTTTTATTTTTTAATGTCAATATCCCGGTTTTACGATAAAAACATAAAACAGGCTCGCCTGTTTTATTGCAAAATAAGGCTCAAAAGTGTAAAATGTCACAAATATATACAAGCAGGGGAGAACTTATGGCTAACAAAAAAATCGGCATTATAACATCCGGCGGGGATGCTCCGGGAATGAATGCGGCCGTCAGATCTATAGTCAGAACCGGCATATATAACGGTTTTGATCTCATAGGTTTCAAAAGGGGTTTTAAAGGACTTCTTGACGGAGAATATTCAAATCTTACCGTAAGATCCGTAAGCGGAACAATAAATCTGGGCGGAACAAAACTTCATACCGGAAGATGCCCCGAAATGAAAACAAGCATAGGCTTAAATAAAGCCGTAAAAATAATAAAAGAAATGAATCTTGAAGGGCTTGTCGTAATAGGCGGAGACGGATCTCTTGCCGCGGCAAACGCTTTAAGCAAACACGGAATCAAAGCAATATCAATTCCGGCTTCAATAGATAACGATGTATTCGGAACAGACGAAACGATAGGATATGATACGGCGTTAAACACCGCTGTTGAGGCAATAGACAAAATAAGAGACACCGCAAACAGCCATGACAGAGTTTTTGTAGTTGAAATAATGGGAAGAGAACACGGTTTTTTGACTTTGGCCGTAGGAATGGCCGCCGGAGTTGAAGTAATAATAGTGCCTGAAGTTAAAATAAACCGCAAAGAATTATATATGCAGCTCAAGCAGGGATTCATAAACGGAAAAACTTCTCTGATAATAGCTTACGCCGAAGGCTGCGGGAGTTCAGTGCAGTTTGCGCAGGAAGTTGCAAAAAACACGGGAATGGACGTAAGAGTAAGCAATCTCGGCTATATTCAAAGAGGCGGAACGCCTACGGCAAGAACAAGAATTTTAGCGTCAGTCTTCGGAGCTCATGCGGTAAAACTCTTAAAAGAAGGCAAATCAAATCTGCTTGTCGGCATTACAAACGGCAAAATTTCATATACTCCGATAAAAACGGCGATATCTTCCGAAAAAACTTTTGATATTGAGAGTTATAACATATTAAAAAAACTGTCTATATAAAATTATGAATCTTCTTATACACGGTACAGGGAAACAGGCGCAGCTTGTCTACGGAGAAATCAGCCGCGATAAAAAATACAGAGTAGTAGGTTTTACGTGCGACGACGAGTTTTTTAAAGACGCTGCTTTTATGGGCAAAAAAGTTTTTAAAATATCCGGCATTGAAAAAATTTTTAACCCCAAAAACACTTTTGTTTTATCTCTCGGACTTTTTTCATCCCCCAGAAAACGTTATACTTCATATTTAAACATTAAAAAGAAAGGATATAAATTTATAAATTTTATAAGTAAAAACGCCATAATTCAAAAAGATTTAAAAATAGGAGAAAACAACGTAATATACGGCGGAGTATATCTTGATTTTTACGGAACTATCGGAAATAATAACGTAATAAGGCCAAATACATATATCGGGCATAACTTTGAAATAGAAAACGGCGTTTATATTTCTCCGGGCTGCAATATAGCCGGCTATTGTAAAATAAAAAATCTGTCTTTTATAGGAATAGGCTCCACCGTAATTGAAAAAAAGATCGTTTCCGAAGAAACTCTTATCGGAGCGGCTTCTCTTGTAATAAAAGATACGAAACCTTTTTCAAAATACGCCGGCACTCCCGCAAAAAAAATAGGAGAACATAAAGAAACCGGAATAATTTTATGATTAAAACTGACAATCTAATAATAAATTTTACTCCTACGGGAATGATACCCGTAAAAGAACAAAATCCTTTCGTGCCGGTAAAGCCAAATGAAATAATAGACGACGTGCTTGAAGCCTGCCGCATCGGAATAACTTCGGTGCATCTTCACGCCAGAAATCCCGTTTCTCAGGAACCCGACTATAAAGCCGAATTATACGCAGAAATAATATCAGGAATAAGAAAATACGAAAAAGAACTTGTAATTTGCGTATCGCTCAGCGGCAGAAATTTCAATGAATTTGAAAAAAGATCAAATCCGCTGACTCTTAACGGCAATTTAAAACCGGATATGGGAAGCCTTACTCTCAGTTCTCTTAATTTCAACAAACAGGCAAGCATAAATTCGCCTCAGATGATTTATGACCTTGCCGTTGAAATGGCAAAAAGAAAAATAAAACCGGAACTTGAAGCTTTTGACGCAGGAATGATAAACTATGCGAAATATCTTATCAAGAAAAATATTCTTAAACCACCGTATTATTTTAATTTAATCCTTGGAAACATAGCATGCGCGCAGGCAGATTTACTGCATGCCGGCATAATGATAAATGATCTTCCGGAAAACTCTGTTTGGACTCTTGCCGGAATAGGTTTAAACCAGTTAAAAATAAATTCTGCGGCGATATCTTTCGGAGGAGGAGTAAGAGTAGGACTTGAAGACAATATATGGTATGATAAAAATAAATCAAAACCGGCTAAAAATTCGGATTTATTAAAAAGAATTCATGCAATAGCCGGCGCAAACGAAAGAGCCATAATGACCCCCGCCGAATTTAGAAAAATATTAAACCTTAAACCGGGCCGCAGCAAATACGGCTGTTTATAACGAGGTTATGATTGAAAATACCGTTCAATAAAATTAATTTTGCAAAACAAGAATTAAAAAACATTGAAAACTGCATAAAAAAAGGGCATATCGCCGGAGACGGCATTTATACAATCTTATGCAACAAGTGGTTTTTAAAAAACTTTAAAAGACGGACTCTTCTAACCCATTCATGCACATGCGCAATTGAAATGGCGGCAATTCTTGCAGGGTTAAAACCTGAAGATGAAGTCATAATGCCTTCTTATTCGTTCGTTTCAACCGCAAACGCTTTTGTACTGGCAGGAGCAAAACCAGTTTTTGTAGATATAAAACCGGATACTTTAAATATTAACGAAGATCTTATTGAACGGGCGATAACAAAAAAAACAAAAGCAATCGTTGCGGTTCATTATGCAGGCGTCGGATGCGAAATGGACAAACTTACGCAAATTGCAAAAAAACACGGCTTATATCTTTTTGAGGATGCGGCGCTCGGTTTTTACGCAAAATATAAGGATAAGTTTCTTGGCACTATAGGCGATCTGGGAACGTACAGTTTCCATGAAACAAAAAGCATTGTATCAGGAGAAGGCGGAGCTCTTTCAATAAACAATAAGAATTTTTTAGAACGCGCAGAAATAATCAGAGAAAAGGGAACTAGCCGCTCAAAATTTTTCAGAGGCGAAGTTGACAAATATACATGGGTTGATAAAGGTTCGTCATATCTGCCGAGCGATATGATTGCCGCTTTTTTGAACTCTCAGCTTGAACTTGTAAAAGAAATAACAAAAAAAAGACTTTCCGTATGTAAAAAATATAATGATTTCTTTGCAAAATACGAACAAAAAGGAATATTAAGGCGTCCTTTTATTCCCAAATACTGTCAAAATAACGGTTCTCTTTATTATATTTTATTCAATGATTTAAAAACCCGCGCAAAATTTATGGAATACATGAAAAAAAAATAATATTGCCGCACCGTTCCATTATATACCGCTTCACTCTTCACCCGGAGGTTTAAAATACGCAAAAACACCGTATTCAATGAAAATTACCGATAAAATTTCAGATACAATAGTAAGACTTCCGCTATTTTATTCAATTACAAAAAAACAGACCGACCGTATACTTAAAATAACAGAAAAATTTTTAACTAAAGAAATATAAAATGAATAAAATCAACGATTTTGCATCCGCTCTATGTTTACATTGTTTTTTATTTGTTCAGCCTTTTAAAAAAAATATACGCTTGATTTTAAAAACTATATATTTTTTAAAATTATCTTTTTTATATTTAAAAAAAGATTACGAAGGCATTTTGAAAAACCATTGTTTATTGATAAGAAACAATTTGGCACCGTACAAAAAATCAATAAATCATGATCTTTTTATATTGAAAACTGCCAAAAAATTTAAATTAGACATACTCAAACATTTGCCTGAAAATCCGCATCAGCCAAAAATAATGTTATTAATGTCCGATATCTATGACAGCGGCGGACATACGGAAGTGGCTCTGCGTTATATAAAAGCTTTCAAAAACGAATTCCCGGTTTATTTCTGTCTTTCCGCCTTAGACGGTTCATCCTGTAAAAAAGTGCACGTAAAATCAGACTTAATAAAAAGTTTATGCGGCGGTTATTTTGAAGCCGGACAAGAAATGACGCCGCGCGAAAAAATAACTTTTATTTACAATAATATAATTGCAAACAAAATAACCACTTTATATGCGATAATCAATCCTGCCGATTCAATATGCTGCGCTGTTATGGGCCTTATCAAAAAAAATACCGGCATAAAAATAATTTTTTACAATCATGCAAGCCACTGTTTTTCACTCGGCACGGAATTTGCCGATGTCATTCTTACACGGTGCAGAAATTCAAAACCAATTACGCCTTATTTGAAAAATAAAACAAACGCGCTGTACATACCGTTTATGTCCGAACCGGAACAAAAAAAATATTCGCAAAAAGAAATAGAAAATTTTAAAAAAAGATTAAATATTAAAAACGGCGCTTTTGTCACTTTAACCGGCGCTCCGCTGCATAAAACAGATACCGGCTATTTTAAAATGATTTCAAAAATTCTTTCGGAACATAAAAATGTCTGTCATATTCTTGCGGCAAAAGCAAACGCCCAAATGACAAAAACGATTTCCTCTTTTGCAGGCGCCAACAAAGACAGATTTATTATAACTCCGCCTGTCGCCGATTTTAATATGTTTGCCGAAATATCTGATTTATATATAGACAGCTTTCCTCAGGGATCGGCTCTTACTCTGGTTGATTTTATAAAACACTCAAAACCGGTCGTTATAAAGAAAAATTTTAAAAATTCCCTGAAAAGTTTTGAACTGTATCTTTTTGAAGAATACCCTTATACCTGTTGCGATGATTCTGAAATGTTTGAAAAAATATCAAAGCTCATAACCGATAAAACAGAATATGAAAAAATATGTTTAGCCGTCCAAAAACATTATATATCGGAATATAATATTGAAACCGTAAAAAATATGCACAGAAAATTGATACAATAAAGTTTACAAACAAAACAAGAATTTAGTAATATTATCTGACAATATATATTTTTTCGGAGCTAATAAATGCTAGAAGCGCTTTCAAAAATCAGACGCGGAACAAATGAAATAATTTCAGAGGAAGAATTAAAAAAGAAACTTTCTTCGGGCAAAAAACTGAGAATAAAGCTGGGCGTGGATCCTACCGCACCCGATTTACATCTCGGACACAGCGTAATTATAAACAAATTAAAAACTTTTCAGGACCTGGGACATCAGGTTGTATTTCTCATAGGCGATTTTACCGCTAGAATAGGCGATCCTTCCGGCAGATCCGCGACAAGGCCGATGATGACGGAAGAACAGATAATGAAAAACGTAAAAACTTATCAGGATCAGGTTTTTAAGATTCTTGATAAATCAAAAACGGAAGTCGTGTTTAACGGCAAATGGCTCTCGGCTCTCGGCATTGAAGGTTTGTTAAAACTTGCCTCAAAACATACCGTAGCGCAGATGCTTGTAAGAGACGATTTTGAAAAAAGATATAAAAACGACGTGCCTATCAGCATAGTGGAATTTATGTATCCTCTTTTGCAGGCTTATGATTCTGTCGTTTTGAAAGCCGATGTTGAACTCGGAGGAAACGACCAGAAATTTAATTTGCTGTTGGGAAGAGACATGCAGCGCGATGACGGGCAGGAACCGCAGATCGTAATAACAATGCCTCTTCTTGAAGGAACCGACGGCGTAAGAAAAATGTCAAAATCTTACAACAACTATATATCTTTAAATGACGCGCCGAATGAAATGTTCGGAAAAATAATGTCAATATCCGACGAACTTATGTACAGATACTACGAACTTCTTACTCAGGACGATCTTGAAACCGTAAAAAAAATGCATCCGAAAGAAGCAAAAGTTTCATTGGCAAAACAGATAGTTGAAAGATACTGGACCGCACAGGATGCTCAAAAAGCGGAAGAAGAGTTTAATAAAATTTTTGCAAAAAAAGACCTGCCGACGGATATTGAAAAATATGCGTGCAAAACAAATAAAATAAAAATATCGCAGCTGTTGATTGATTCTTCAATGGTTTCAAGCAAAAATGAAGCAAGAAGGCTTATAGAGCAGGGCGGCGTAAAAATTAATTCGGAAAAAATAAATTCAGACGAAGAAATAGAAATCAAAAACGAAATTATTATGCAGGCCGGAAAAAGAAAATTCAGAAAAATAGTATACGGGGGTTAATGATGAAAAAACTGTTGATGTTTGTATGTATGTTAAGCTGCGGATTGTTTTTGTTTTCATGTTCAACAAAAGTTACAAGAGTAGAAGTTGACGAACAGATTGATTTAAGCGGCAACTGGAACGATACGGACTCAAAACTTGTAGCCGACGAAATGATTAACGATTCAATAACAAGACCATGGTATGATAATTTCTTAAGAGCAACCCAGAAAAACCCGAGAATCATTGTAGGGACTGTTTTAAATAAAAGCGATGAACATATTAATACGGAAACTTTTGTAAACGATTTACAAAGAGCGCTTACAAATACAGGTAAAGCCACATTTGTCGCTTCAAAAGAACAAAGAACCGAAATAAGGGATGAAAGAACCGATCAGGCTCAATTTGCCGAAAAATCAACGGTTAAAGATTTCGGCAAAGAAAAAGGCGCCGACTACATGTTAAGAGGACAGATAAATACTATCACCGATTCTTTAGGCGGTAAGACAGTAAAATATTATCAGGTTGAACTGGAATTAGTTGATGTTGAAACAAACGAAAAGGTATGGATAGGACAAAAGAAAATAAAAAAATACGTAGCTAAGAAAAAATATAAAGCATAAAAAATAAAATTTGAAAACTGAAAGTTCGGCAATTCTGTTTTACACGGCGTTTCCGGACTTTCAGGTTTATATGACTCTCGTTATCAGAGGTTTAAGTTGACAAGAATTAAATATATTTTTTATGTTTGTTTTTTCCCGTGTTTAATTTTTTTCTTATCGTCGTGCGCTACCGGCAGATATTACAGCCAGTTGCAATCATCTATGGAAAAAGAAGATTTTGGACAGGCTCTTGCGCTTGCCGAAGACTCTCAAAGCAAATACGGAGACAAAAATCTTTTCCTCTATTATCTTGACACCGGAATGCTTGCGCATTTAAACGGCAGTTATGAAAAAAGCAATTTAGAGTTTGAAAAAGCAAAACAATTATATTCGCAAAACTATACCAAAAGCATATCGGCCGGCCTTTTTTCGCTTTTTACAAACGATAACGCCGTTCCTTATTACGGACTGCCCTATGAAGCCGCATACATAAACGTTTTTTGTTCTTTAAATTATGTAATGCTCGGCAAAATAAACGAATCGGTAGTTGAGGCCAGACAAGCCGATAATTTATTTAAAAAACTGGTTGCCGATTCAACCGGCAAAGCTTTTTACCGCGACGACGGATTTGTGAGATATTTAATGGGTCTCATATATGAAAACGCCGGATATATAAACGATGCGCTTATCTCTTATAAACTTGCGTTAAAAGCTTATCCAAACACCATATCAAAAACTCCCGCGCCTGACGATTTAATCAATTCTCTATATAACGCTTATCTTTCATTGTCAATGTATGAGGAAGCAAAAAACCTGAAAGACAAATATCCGTTTGTCAAAAAAAACAATTTCGCAAACAAAGGAGAATTGATAGTAGTAAATTACAACGGTATTTCGCCTAAAAAAACCGAGTACTTCCTTCAGCTTTCTTTTGATAAAGCATGGCTTTATTATGTAAATGCCGATATGATTCAAGAAGATCAGGAAGAGGCTCAGAGAATCACTTCAGCGGCAATAGCGGGGCTTTCTAAAGACACAATTAAATTTTCATTTCCCAAGTATGTCAGAATTCCAAATTCAATAACTTCATTTTCAATAAAAAATAACGACGGAAAAAGTTTTATGGCGCAGGATATGGCAACAATGATGGAAAATTACCTAACCCATTATAATACGACAATATACGCCAGAACCATAGCAAGAGCGGTCGGACGATACATAATATCAAAACAAATAACAAATAATGTTGAAAAAAACTCAGGAGAAAAAACCGGTTCTATCGTAAACACACTGTTTAACGTTGCAAATTCACTTATAGAAAAAGCCGATACCCGTTCATGGAGAAGCCTTCCGGAAAACATAAACATATTAAAAATGCCACTGGAGCCGGGAGATCACAACCTGACGTTGGAATTTTACGACAAAAATTCAAACATAGTTAAAACAAAAAACATTAAGGCAAAAATAATTTCAAACAAGAAAACTTTTATTATAATTAATTCCTTAGGAAACTAAATGAATATTCCTATATGCCGTGAAATAATGATAGACGTTACAAATTACTGCAACCTTTCATGTCCGCTTTGTCCGAACGGAAAAATCCGAAAGAAAGAAAAAATCGCGCATAAAAATATGTCTTTTGAAACTTTTCAAAATTTTGTCTGCGGATTAAAAATAATTCCGGAACTTTTTGTGTTCGGCAACAAATGCGAACCTCTTTTAAATAAATCGGTTTTTGAAATGATTAAACTGGTCAATTCAAAAAACAGCATTTTTACATTAATGTTTACAAATTTTAATCTAATTGATACTTTTTTAATTGACGATATTTTTAATTCCGGAATAAAGCAATTTATAATCGGTCTTGACGGCATTGACCAAAATTCTTATACACAATACAGAAAAGGCGGCGATTTTGACAGAGTATTAAACTCAATAAAAAAAATACAGGAATACAAAAAAAACAATAATTTGCAGTTTCCGGTTCTTTCAATAATGTTTATCGTATTCAAACATAACGAACATCTTATTGAAAAAGCTAAGACTTTATTTGAGGCTCTTGACGTGCGTATTGATTTTAAACGCACCGACCTTTATGACGGATGCGAACAGTGGCTGCCTGAAAAATTTACAAAAAACATTATTATAGAGGAAAAAAATACCGAGCAGACTTCAAGTTTTTGCATACTCCCGTGGCGAAAAGCCACAATTGACGTTGACGGCAATGTTTTCCCCTGCTGCGCCGATGAAGCTCTTGAATTTAAATTCGGCAACGTATTTGAAACGAGTTTTGATAAAATATGGAACGGAAGCGAATTGAATAACTTAAGGCTTTTTTTAAAAAATAAAATAAATGACGTTAAAGTACCGTGCATAAATTGTCCGGTATATAAAAACAACGGGTATACCGATGTCGCAAATATATAATTTTAAAATCAATTACGAACAGGTTTTGGCGAGAATGGGTGCAAATAAATTTAAAACGCGCATTGATGAAAAAACCGAATCGGCAATTAAAGAAACTCTGGATAACGTGCAGAAACTGCTTCAGCCCGGATACGCCATAGCTTATGCGGATAAAGTAATATCAGACGGTAAAATAAACGCTGACGGTTTGATAATAGAAAGCTCCGATATTATGAAACTTCTCAATAATTCACAAAAACTATGCGGATTTGTCGCTACGATAGGAAACGCTCTGGACCAGAAAATAGAACTGTTGCAAAAAAACGATAAAACAACCGCTTTTATTTATGACGCTGCTGGCTCGGTTGCAATAGAACAGCTGGTAACGGCCGTTAACAATGAAATTAAAAATTCAAATCCCGATTTTATTTTGACGAAAAGATTTTCAGTAGGCTACGGCGATTGGAAAATAGAAAACCAGAAAGGTTTTTTAAAATGGTTGGGAGCAGAAAAAATAGGAATCACCCTTTCGGAAACATTCCAAATGAGCCCGAGAAAATCAGTCTCGGCGATAATCGGACTTATTCCTTTAAAATAAAAACGGCGTTTTAAAATTTAAAAACGCCGTTTTATTTTTTATTTAATAAAATTACTTTTTCTTCTGTTCGTATTGCAATGTTTTTGTTGTTATATCGGTAACGCTTGCAGGTCCGAAAAACTGAATCGGGCCTGGAAACATATAACAGTCATTAATCGCCCATTTGTCTCTCTGCTTGGCAAATTCTTTGAAAGGTCTGTCTTCAAGTTTTACAAGAGCTTTCTGGATTACCGGTTTTTCTTTTCCTTTTCTTCTTTCTATATTCATCATCATAGTTAAAGGAACTCCCCCGCATTTCCAGTCCTGAGATTTTGCGGTAAGATTTTTAACCGACGAAAGATATCCGGACAAACCGTTTAATACCAAAGCCGCCGCATTATACCCCAGAGCAAACGTATAATTTGCGTCAAAATTGGAAGGCATTCCGCATCTTCCTTCATATCCGAAGAAATGGCTTATGCTTGAAAACTTTCCGTTAAATTTTCCGGCTTTTTTAAGTTCTTTTAATTTCTCGCTTACCATTTCAATAAGAAGTTTTTCCGTTTCAATAAGCGAAACCTGTACATTTCCGTGAGGATCTCTGTCAAGCATCAGCTGGCAAGCGATATCCAAAGGAAGCGACTGCATAAGTTTTGAAAGTTTTGAAGGAAGTTTTGACAGAATAAAATCTCTTTTTTCTTCTATTTCTTTAAGAGTAAGAATATGGTCTTCATGTTCAGCCAATGCGTCGTTAAGAGCAGATATTAACTCTTTCATTTCCGGAATAAATTCTATAAGTCCTTCCGGTATGAGAATCATGCCGAAATTCTTTTTCATTTCGGATCTTTTTACGATTACTTCTGTTATCTGATTTATAATATCCGAAAGAGTCATTTTTTTTGCAAGAACTTCTTCGCCTATCAAAACCATATTCGGCTGAGTTTTAAATCCGACTTCAAGCGTAATATGAGAAGCGCTTCTGCCCATAAGCCTTATGAAATGCCAGTATTTTCTGGCGGAATTTACGTCTCTGCAGATATTTCCGACAAGTTCCGCATATATTTTAGTCGCAGTATCAAAACCGAAAGAAGCTTCAATATGTTCGTTTTTTAAATCGCCGTCAATAGTTTTAGGAACGCCTATGACGTTTACCGGAACGTTTTCTTTTTTAAGATATTCCGCAAGAAGCCCTGCGTTTGTGTTTGAATCGTCTCCTCCGATAAAAACAAGAGCGTCCATTTTGTTTTTCAGCAAAGTCGCTTTCGCCTGCGCAAACTGCTCCGGAGTTTCAATTTTTGTTCTTCCTGACTGAATCATGTCAAAACCGCCGGTATTTTTATAATCATTTATCACCTTGTCGTTAATTTCCATAGTTTTATTATCAAGTATCCCCGAAGGTCCGCCTAAAAAACCGAACAATTTATTTTTCCTGTTAGCGCTTTTAAGCCCTTCAAACAGACCGTATATTACGTTATGTCCGCCGGGAGCCTGACCTCCTGAAAGAACTACTCCGATATTTACCGTTTTTTTGGACACCGCATTGTTGCTGCCGGACTGAAAACTTACTACGGGCATACCGTAGGTATGGGAAAAAATACTTTTTACCGTATCATAATCCGCTATTGATTTTGTTGCTTTGCCGAAAACAGGTTTTACCGAAGCAACGCCCTTTTTCAAAACATTAGGCAACACCGGTTTAAATTTTAGCCTCTCTGCGTGCAACTCTGAAACTTGACACTTGTCTGCCATAACAGCCTCCGTATATAAATTAATTTATATTATAGATATGCAATTTCGGTATTATACAAAATTTGAAATTATTGTGAAAATTGCGGAAATTTATCTTTCCTGCCGAATAATGTAACTTTTGTATTTTCATTTTTGTTTTCATCAAGATAAAAAACATCAATTAAACAATATTTTTGCTCTATTTCAAAAATCTCATCTGTTGTTAATCCAATTTTTTTCAATTCTTCATTGAACTTGTCTCCTATAAAATTAATATTACCAATAAATATCAAGATTGTTTTATTTTCTTTACCATAGGTCATTCCATGATATAATATCTGACTTTCCAACGCAAATGTATCCAATATTGAATTTGAAATAATCGAAAATTTCTCGTTGGGATACTTATTTTTTAAATGGTTCATTAAACCAAGAATTAATTGTATTTGTTTAAAATCTAATAACATTAAACAACCATTATGATTGAAATAACTTATGTAATGTTGTTTATATTTTAATCTTAATTTATTAAATAAATCTGCATTTAATATTTTATAGGAAAAATCTAAATATTGCACAAAACCGATAATAATTAATACTATCACTACTGTTTCTTTAATATTTCTTTTTTTTATATTTGATATAAACATGGCACCGATCAATGCAATTGCAGGTATAAATCCCGATCCGTATTCAGGTTTTTTTCTATGAGGCATAAATGTTATGATTGCCCAAGGAACAAAAAACCATAATAAAATTATATATTTATATCTACCATTATATTTCCATATAAAAAATATTAAACCTATTACAAATATTATAAATATCGGCGGTGACAGTATTTCTTCCCATAACCCTATCGTCATTATCCTTAAACTTTCAAATTTAAATATACTGTCTGATTCTTTAATACCATCATATAAAATTTTTTCAATAATTATTGGTCTGAAATAATGCCAACCAGCTATTAAACTGCCTATACATATGGCAATTGTAATATTTATTATTCTATTACTTTCTATCTTTTCTATTAAACTTACTAATGCTATATACAAAAACGGCATGAAAAAATATGCCAGAAATGCATTTTTTATCATCAACCCTAATCCTACCGATATTCCGTACCATATCGTCCATTTCCTGTCTTTGAAATAATCTGTCTTTATCAAACAATATATATTAAATGTTATTGCTGCTATTATATGATAATCCTTGTGCCCGTATTGACGACTCATTCCGTATACTGCCGGCACTAATGCAAACAGTATCATCGCTATATTGCCGGTTTCTTCATCCTTCAATTCAACTCCTATTTTGTATATAAAATATAACGGGATTAAAAAAATATATAATTGACAAATATTATTATTAAATCAAACGACTCTCTGCCAAATATATAAAACATAAACCGCATGATATAAGTCACAAGCGGAGCATTGTAGAACAACCAGCCATTTATGAAAATATCAGTAAAATGTACAGCCGAATCGAACATCGGGACAATTGGAGTATTAATGCTCCACCAAATTAAGTTGCCAATTGCATATATAATTGCAATTATTAAAAATATGACAAATGCAGAGTCAAATTGTTTGTTATTAGAATTCATTTTACATCCAAAATGGCATGTTTTTCATTAAATTCAGAAAATTTATCTTTTCTGCCTAGCAATGTTACTTTTGTATCTTCATTATTTATTTCATTAAGACTAAATTCTTTTATTATATTATAGTTCTGATTGACCAGCTTGAAAATTCTTTTCATTTTTAATGAAAGTTCATCTTTAAAATCTCGTGTTATTATTTTAGAATTTAAAGGATTTTCTAAAATTTTTTTAATCATAAATTCTACTATATCCTGTGTCGTTTTCATTTTATTCATAATTAGAATTATATCAGATGATAATATGCCTTCACTATTTTTAAAATTAATATTATTTAAATACATCTGTGCCACTAAGCAAGCAGGATCGCTTATAAAATATTCTTCAATATAAATTGAATTGTTGGGATAATTATTTTTTAAATATTTGATAAGTTTTAATGTGAAATCAGATTTTCTTATATCATAGAACATTATTGAATAAAATTTATTGTAATACATGATAAAAGAGTTTTTATATTTTAATTTTATATCCAGCAAAGTGTGGTAAGGCGCATATGAAAAATCAATATATTGAAAAAAAAGAAGTCCTGTTAAAAATGTAATTATTACCGCTTTTGTATATTTACTCTTAATATTTGTCAGAAATAAAGATGCAAAAAGAATAACAGCGGGAATAAAACCCGCCCCATATTCTGAAACTTTGTAATGAGGCATAAATGTTATTACTGACCAAGGCACAAAAAACCATAATAAAACTACATTTTTATATTTTCCCCTGTATTTGAAAATAAAAAATACCAATCCTATCACAAATAATATAAAGATAGGAGGAGACAATAACTCTTCCCATAATCCTATTGTCATTACCCTTAAACTTTCAAAAGAAAATACAGGCTGCTGCTCTATGATAGGTTCTTGAATGACCTTCATAAAAATTTCAGGTCTGAAATAATGCCAGCCGGCTATTAAACTTCCTAATACTATAGACATGCAAACATTGATTACTTTTGCTCTATCTGTCTTCTCTTTTAATCCCTTTATCACTATATAAATAAACGGTACAAAAAAATACGCCAAAAACGCGTCTTTTATCATTAATCCTAATCCAACCGATATCCCGTACCATATCGTCCACTTTCTGTCTCTGAAATAATCTGTCTTTATCAAACAGTATATATTAAACGTTATTCCCGCTATTATATGATAATCCTGATGCCCGTACTGCCGGCTCATCCCGTATACTGCCGGCACCAGCGCAAACAATATCATCGCTATATTGCCGGTCTCTTTGTCTTTTAATTCTACTCCTATCTTATATACAAAATACAACGGTATTAAAAAAAATACATAATTTACGAATATAATCTGTAAATCGTAACTTCCATTCCCAAATGTCAAGAACATCAATCTCATTACCCAAGTAAGTAATGGGGCATTGTGGAACAGATTTCCTTCTCTGAAAATATCAATAAAATGCACCGCTGAAATCCACATAGGAATAACAGGAGTATTGATTGTCCACCAAATAAAATTGCCTATTGCATACATTATTGCGATAGTTAGAAATATGATAGCAGTATTATCAATTTTTTTATTCTTAAATACCATAATCTTTAAATTTAAAAATTTAAACATAATATTTTTTATTACATACCTTTTAGAATTTCGAAAACTGTGGAAATTTATCTTTTCTCCCAAGCAAAAGAACTCTATCCGAATTAAAAGCATTTAAATAGAAAGTGTCAATTATATAATATTTATTTTCAATGCTTCCGATTTTTTGCTCTATTGTTAATTTTTTTTCAAAAATTACAATTATATCGGATAATAAAATGCTCTCATCAAAATCACTAAAATAGTGAGACATTTTATTTAAAGTAAATTGAACTGCTAAAGGAAAATAATCTAAATCTTTTTTATAAATGATACATAATTTATAATCATAGTATTGATCTTTCATATATTTAATAAAACTTGAAAAATTGCGATTCTCTTCTTTATTGCAAACGATTAAAGAGTTTTTTCTGTTATAATATTTTAAACTAGGTTTTATATATTTACAATCTGATCTCATTTTGAATAATTTTAAATCTAATATCCCGTAAGAAAAATTAACATATTGTAAAATTCCAACAACAATCAATAATAAAAATATTATTTTTTTTATATATTTGTATTTCATATTTGATATCCAAATTACACTTATCAATATAATCGCAGGAATAAATCCTACACCGTATTCAGGTAGTTTATGATGAGGCATTAACATTATTATGCTCCAAGGAACAAAAAACCATAATAAAATTATATATTTATACTTACCCCTATATTTCCAAATAAAAAATATTAATCCAATTATAAATATTATAAATATCGGCGGCGATAATAAATCTTCCCACAAGCCTATCGTCATTACCCTTAAACTATCAAAAATAAAGACCGGAACTGTTTCTGTAACAGGTTCATACCAAATTTTTTTAATAATATCTATTTTAAAATAATGCCAACCTGCGATTAAACAACCTAATGCTATTGCAGTTAAAATATTGATTATCTTTGTCTTATCGGTCTTTTCTTTTAGTCCAACTATTACTATGTATGCAAACGGAATAAAAAAATATGCAAGGAATGAATCCTTTATCATCAAGCCCAATCCTACTGAAATACCGTACCATATTGCCCACTTTCTATTTTTAAAATAATCCGTCTTTATCAAACAATATATGTTAAAAGTTATTCCGGCTATTATATGGTAATCTTTGTGACCATACTGACGACTCATCCCATATATTGCAGGAACAAGTGCAAATAGTATCATCGCTATGTTGCCGGTCTCTTTGTCCTTTAATTCTACTCCTATCTTATATATGAAATATAACGGAATTAAAAAGAATATATAATTAACAAATATCACTATCAAATCATAATACTCTTTGCCGAATATATAGAACATTCCCCTCATTATCCAAGTGAGCAAAGGGGCATTGCGAAATAACCAACCTTCTCTTAAAATATCAAGAAAATGGAGTGCTGAAATATGCATTGGAATAATAGGAGTATTCATTTGCCACCAAATAAAATTACCTATTGCATATATTACCGCAATAGCAAAAAATACGAAGTAAGTACTATCAAATCTTTTTTTATTTAAATTCATAAGTTTTACTCAAATTATTTGCCTGTTATATATTATTCAAACAACTGAAAAAATTTATATTTTTTGCCCAACAAAGTCACTTTTGTATCTTCAGCCTTACTTCTTTCTAGGTATAAAACCCAATCCATATTCCGGCCGTTTATTATGAGACATCAGCATTATTATTACCCACGGTACAAAAAACCATAATAAAACTACATTTTTATATTTGCCTTTATATTTTAAAATAAAAAATATTAACCCGATTATAAAAATCAAAAATATCGGGGGAGAAAGCAAGTCTTCCCATAATCGGGTTGTCATTACCCTTAAACTTTCAAAAGCAAATATACTTGTCGTTTCAGTCGTCGGTTCAAATAAAAAATTTTTAATAACATCTATTTTAAAATAATGCCAGCCTGCGATTAAACTTCCTATCGCTGTTGCCGTTAAAATATTTATTATCTTTATCTTATCTGTCTTTTCTATTAAACCCGATATAACTATGTATAAAAACGGGACAAAAAAATATGCTAGAAAAGCATCTTTTATCATTAATCCTAATCCAACCGATATCCCGTACCATATCGTCCACTTTCTGTCTCTGAAATAATCCGTCTTTATCAAACAGTATATATTAAACGTTATTCCCGCTATTATATGATAATCCTGATGCCCGTACTGCCGGCACCAGCGCAAACAATATCATCGCTATATTGCCGGTCTCTTTGTCTTTTAATTCTACTCCTATCTTATATATAAAATATAACGGTATTAAAAAGAATATGTAGTTAACGAAGATGACTATTAAATCATAATACTCTTTGCCAAATATAAAAAACATTCCCTTCATTATCCATGTAAGTAATGGGGCATTGTGAAACAGATTGCCTTCTCTGAAAATATCAATAAAATGCACCGCTGAAATCCACATAGGAATAACAGGAGTATTGATTGTCCACCAAATAAAATTGCCTGCCGCGTACAATACGGACAGAATCAAAAATACAAAAAAAGTAGCGTTAAATGGTTTTTTATTAAAACTCATTTTGTCTCTGAAATCACCGATTCTCCGTTAAATTTAGGGAATTTATCTTTCCGACTCAACAAAGTTACTTTTGTATCTTCATTTTTACTTTCATCCAAATGAAAAACATCGATTATTTCATAATTTTTCTTTATTTCATTGAACATATTTTCAACTTGTTTCGATAATTCATTTTTAAACTTATGCGTAACCATTTTTGCCTGTGACGGATTACCACTTATCTTTTTAAGTTTCAACCAGGCAGCTTCTTCAGGTGTTTGCGGCTTACCTATAATAACAATGATATCTGACGACAACACATCTTCAGTACTATATTGCCATTGCCTATATGAACTGTTATTTAAAAACATCTGGAACAATATCGCAGTCGTATCCAAAAGAATACAGCGGTCATCGATATAAAATGTATGATCGGGATAATGACAATTTAAATACTTTACTAATTTTAAAACCAAATCCGTTTGTTTTTTATCACATGATACTAAATTGTTATATCTGTTGTAATAGCCGACAAAATATTTTTTAATCTTAATCCCCATGTCAAAAAACTTAATATATGAAACATATGAGAAATCAATATACTGCAAACATCCTATAATTATCAAAAATATTAAAATAAAATTTTTTTTGTATTTATTGCGGACATTTGATATAAAAACCGCACAAATTAATATCATTGCGGGGATTAAACATGCTCCGTGTTCGGGTAGTTTTCTCTGTGGCATAGCCATTATTATTGCCCATGGAATAATGAACCATAATAAAATTATATTTTTATATGCGCCTCTGTATCTGCGTATAAAAAATACCAATCCTATCACAAATAATATAAAGATAGGAGGTGCCAATAACTCTTCCCATAGTCCTATTGTCATTACTCTGAAATTGTCAAAAGCAAATATTGAATATCTGTCCATTATCGGCTCTTGTATAATTTTCATTATTACTGTATTTCTGAAGTAATGCCATCCGGCTATTAAACTTCCCAATATTGTTGCCATTAAAATATTTATGATTTTTGCCTTATCAGGTTTTTCTCTTAATCCTACCACAGTTATATAAACATATGGAGCAAAAAAGAATGCCAAAAAAGTATCCTTTATCATTAACCCCAAACCTACTGATATCCCATAAAATATCGTCCATTTCATATTTTTAAAATAATCTGTTTTTATTAAACAATATATGTTAAAAGTCATTGGCGCTATTATGTGGTAATCCTGATGCCCGTACTGCCGGCTCATCCCGTATACTGCCGGCACCAGCGCAAACAGTATCATCGCTATATTGCCGGTCTCTTTGTCCTTTAATTCAACTCCTATCTTATATATGAAATATAACGGTATCAGAAAAAATACATAACTAACAAATATTACTATTAAATCGTAGTACTCTTTGCCGAATATAAAAAACATTCCTTTCATTATCCAGGTAAGCAAAGGTGCATTATAATACAGATACCCATCGCTAAAAATATCCATAAAATGCACAGCTGTAGAACTTATTGGAATAATAGGAGTATTTATCTGCCACCAAATAAAATTACCAATCGCATACAATGCAGCAATTGTTAAAAATATGACAAATGCAGAGTCAAATTGTTTTTTATTAGAATTCATTTTACATCCAAAATGGCATGTTTTTCATTAAATTCAGAAAATTTATATTTCCTGCCCAGTAATGTTACTTTTGTATCATTAGTTTTGTTGTCGTTTAAATAAAAAATATCAATTATATGGTAATTTATTTCTAGTTCACTGAAAACATATTGAGCCTTTCTAAACAATTCATTTCTTAACTCGTTCGTAACCATTTTGGCATTTAACGGATTCTCAAGCATTTTATCGATTTTAAACTCTATCGTTTCTTCAAGTTTCATAGGCTTACCAATAATTATAAAAATATCAAAAAACAATATATCTTCATTGCCATCCCATTGTCTGCAGTAAATTCTATTACAATTCATCTGAGGTATTATAGCAGATAGTTCTAATCCAAGACTGGAATGAATAGTAAATTTTTCATAAGGATATTTATTTTTTAAATACTTTACCAATTTTAAAATTAATTTAGTTTGCTTTGAATTACAAGACATTAAATTGTTATATCTATTATAATATCCTGCATTATATTCTTTAAATTGAAATTTTGTATTAAAAAATTTAATATACGGAATATAAGAATAATCAATATATTGTAAAGAACCTATTACAATCAATAATATTAAAATAATTCTTTTAACATACTTCTTTTGAATTTGTGATATAAAAACTGCTCCCATCAATATCATCGCGGGGATAAAACCGGCGCCATATGCGGCTACTTTTATCTCAGACATAAATGTTATAATCATCCATGGAATTAAGAACCACAATAAAATTATATTTCTATATTTGTTACTGTATCCCCAAATGAAATATATTAATCCAGCCAAAAATATTATAAATATAGGAGGTGATAGTAATTCTTCCCATAATCCTATCGTCATTACTCTTAAACTTTCAAAAGCAAACACAGATTGTGTTTGAGTTACCGGCCCATACCAAATTTTTTGTATTATATCAGTTCTAAAATAATGACATCCTGCTATTAAACTGCCTATTACTATTGCTATTAAAACATTTATTATCTTTGTCTTGTCTATTTTCTCTCTTAATCCGGATATGAGAACATATACGAAAGGAGGAATAAAATATCCTACAAAAGTATCCTTTATCATTAATCCCAATCCTACAGATACCCCATACCATATGCTCCATTTCCTATCTCTGAAATAATCTGTCTTTATCAAACAGTATATATTAAACGTTATCGCCGTTATTGTATGGTAATCCTGATGTCCGTACTGACGACTCATTCCGTATACTGCCGGAACAAGCGCAAACAATATCATCGCTATATTGCCGGTCTCTTTGTCTTTTAATTCAACTCCCAGTTTGTATATGAAATATAACGATATTAAAAAAAATATGTAATTTACAATTATAACTATCAAATCGTAATGTTCTTTGCCAAATACATAAAACATTAATCTCATTATCCAGGTAAGTAGTGGGGCATTGTAAAACAAATATCCATCACGAAAAATATCATAGAAATGTACAGACGAATACCATACAAAAACGACGGGAGTATTAATTGTCCACCAAATATAATTCCCAATCGCATATATTACAGCTATAATTAAAAATATAGCAGCCGTACTGTTAAATGTTTTTCTTTTAAAATTCATATTTTTTATAAAAAACTAAAATCGCTTATATTTAAGAAATTTATCCTTTCTCCCAAGTAAGGTTATATTTGTATTGTTTTTTTTATCTAAACAAAATATATCAATTATGTAATAGTTATTTTCTAATTCATTAAAAATATATTCCATGTCTCTTATCATTTTATTTTTTGATTCTTCATTAAATATTTTTGCATCTACTGGCTTTTTAAATATTATATTTATTTTATTATCTATTGCTTCTTTCAATCTTTCTGGTTGTCCAATAAGTAAAATTATGGGATACAATAGCATATTTCTGTTATCATAATATCCCTGCTCAAAATTTATATTATTTAATCTTAATTGAATGGTTATGGAATAAAAATCGTATCCGTATTTCTCAACAAAATAAAACTCATTGCCAGAATAATTATTCTTCAAATATTTGACTAAATTTGAGATTTGTTTGTTATGTTTTTTTTTATGTGATATTAGAGTATTATACTTATTATAATATCCTATAAAATAAGTATTACATTTAAACCACATATTAAATAAATTTTTACTTCGAACATAAGAAAAATCAATATATTGCAAAAAACCTATTGCAATCAATAATATTAAAATAATTCTTTTAACATACTTCTTTTGAATTTGTGATATGAAAACTGCTCCCATCAATATCATCGCGGGAATAAAACCGGCTCCGTATTCAGGCACTTTATAATGCGGCATAAACATTATTATTGACCAAGGAACAAAAAACCACATTAAAATTACATTCTTATATCTTCCTTTGTATTTGAAAATAAAAAATATCAATGCTATCACAAATATTATAAATATCGGCGGCGATAATAAATCTTCCCACAAGCCTATCGTCATTACCCTTAAACTTTCAAAAGTTATTATTGAAAAATAAACATCCGTAACCGGTTCGTACCAAATTTTTTGTATTATATCAGGTCTGAAATAATGCCAGCCGGCTATCAAACTTCCTGATAATATAGACATGAAAACATTGATTACTTTTGCTCTATCTGTCTTCTCTTTTAATCCCTTTATCACTATATAAATAAACGGTACAAAAAAATACGCCAAAAACGCGTCTTTTATCATTAATCCCAAACCAACCGATATCCCGTACCATATCGTCCACTTTCTGTCTCTGAAATAATCTGTCTTTATCAAACAGTATATATTAAACGTTATTCCAGCTATTATATGATAATCCTGATGCCCGTACTGCCGGCTCATCCCGTATACTGCCGGCACCAGCGCAAACAGTATCATCGCTATATTGCCGGTCTCTTTGTCTTTTAATTCTACTCCCAGTTTGTATATAAAATATAACGGAATTAAAAAGAATATGTAGTTAACGAAGATGACTATTAAATCATAATACTCTTTGCCAAATATAAAAAACATTCCCTTCATTATCCATGTAAGTAATGGGGCATTGTAAAACAAATTTTCATTTGTAAAAATATCAAGAAAATGTAAAGCCGACATTTCACCAGGAATAATCGGAGTATTAATCATCCACCAAATATAATTCCCGACTGCATATAATACGGCTATAACTAAAAATATGCCAAACGTACTGTTAAATATTCTTTTACTAAATTTCATAATGTTTATACTCTATAAAATAAAAATATAATCCTTTTGCAATACACATCAATATTATTAAACAAAATTCAAAAATTTATTTTTTTACTTAAAAGGGTTACTTTTAAATTATTATTATGATTTTGGTCTACATAAAAAATATCAATAATATTATAACCCTCTCTGATTTCATTAAAATTATTTACTATGATATTAATTGTTTCCGTAATCATTTTAGCATTAACGTTATTTTTAAGCATTTTATTTATTTTTAACTGAACTATTTTTTGAATTGTTTTAGGCTTGCCTATAATTATAATTATACCTGACGACAAAACATCTTCCGTATCATAATTCCCGCGAACACAATACATATTATTTAAATACATCTGGGCTGCTATTGAAGCCGAATCAATTTCGCAAAATTCTTCAATATAAAACGTATTATGAGTATAATTTTTCTTTAAATATTTTATCAAATTTAAAACCAATTTTGATTCCTTCTGATTATATGATATTAACGTATTGTTCTTATTGTTGTAATACTGAATAATATTGTTTTTATATTTAAACTGCATATTAAATAAATTAATTGTGCTTCCGTAAGAAAAATCAACATACTGCAAAAAACCTATAATTATTAATAATATTAATATTATTTTTTTTATATAAATTTTATTTAAAGATGTTATAAAAAAAGAAGATATCAATATTATTGCAGGTATAAAACCCATGCAATATTCAATTAGTTTTGAATGCGGCATAAACGTTATTATCGACCAAGGCACAAAAAACCATAATAAAATTACTATTTTATATTTATCATGATATTTACGAACAAAATAAACTAATCCGATTATAAATATTATAAAGAAAGGAGGCGATAAAAGTTCTTCCCATAAGCCTATCGTCGTTACTCTTATACTTTCAAAAGAAACTATAGGGTAAAAAACGTCCGTTACAGGTTCATACCAAATTTTCTGTATAATTCCAGGTCTGAAATAATGCCAGCCGACTATTAAACTGCTTATCGCAATTGTAATCAAAATATTTATTATCTTTCTTTTTTCGAATTTATCTCTCAAGCCTGCTATAACTATATATACAAACGGTACAAAAAAATACGCCAAAAATGCGTCTTTTATCATTAATCCCAATCCTACAGATATCCCGTACCATATTGTCCATTTCCTGTCTCTGAAATAATCACTCTTTATCAAACAGTATATGTTAAACGTTATTCCGGCTATTATATGATAATCCTGATGCCCGTACTGCCGGCTCATCCCGTATACTGCCGGCACAAGCGCAAACAATATCATCGCTATGTTGCCGGTTTCTTTGTCTTTTAATTCTACTCCTATTTTGTATATAAAATATAAGGGTATAAGAAAAAAAATATAATTGACAAATATTACTATCAAATCGTAATATTCTTTGCCGAATATAAAAAACATAAACCGCATTATATATGTTAAAAGCGGAGCATTATGTAACAAAAAACTTTTTTGAAAAATATCAAGAAAATGTGAGGCTGAGCTGCCGTATGGTATAACAGGATTGTAAAATGACCACCAGGTAAAATTAAAAACGGCATACGAGAACGCGATTATAACAAATATTGAAAAACTCAGGTCAAGCTGTTTTTTATTCATACAATAAAATTCTCGGTCCTAATTTTTTATTTTACAATGTATTTTTTTAAAAACCGGCCTGTATACGATTTTTGATTTTTAACGACTTCTTCCGGAGTTCCGCAGGCGACAATTTTTCCTCCGCCGTCGCCGCCGTCAGGACCCAAATCAATAATCCAGTCAGCCGTCTTAATAACATCAATGTTGTGTTCTATAACCAACACGCTGTTTCCGGCATAAACCAATTTATGCAAAACTTCCAAAAGTTTTCCTATATCGGCAAAATGAAGACCGGTCGTGGGTTCGTCTAAAATATACAATGTTCTGCCGGTTCCTCTCTTTGATAATTCCGTCGCAAGTTTTATTCTTTGGGCTTCTCCGCCTGAAAGAGTAGTTGAAGACTGTCCTATTCTTATATATCCGAGCCCAACGTCATTTAAAGTCGCAAGTATCTTTTGCAGTTTTGGAATATTCTCAAAAAATTTAACGGCTTCTTCAACGGTCATATCCAAAACTTCAGAAATGTTTTTATCTTTATACTTAATCTGTAATGTTTCTTCGTTAAATCTTTTACCGCCGCAAACGTCGCATTTTACAAATATATCAGGCAAAAACTGCATTTCTATCTGCAATGTGCCGTCGCCCTGACAATTTTCGCATCTTCCGCCTTTAACATTAAAAGAAAATCTTCCCGGCATATATCCTCTTGCTTTTGCCTGAGGAGTCTGAGCGAACAAATCTCTTATTATCGCCCACGCTCCTGTATATGTGACCGGATTTGACCTCGGAGTTCTTCCTATCGGAGACTGGTCTACAATTATAACCTTGTCTATATTTTCCAAACCCTCTATTTCTTTATGTTTGCCGGGTATATCTTTGGAACCGTATAGCCTGTTTGCCAAAGCTTTATAAATTATTTCATGGACAAGCGTTGATTTTCCGGAACCTGAAACGCCCGTAACACATACAAAAAGACCGAGCGGAATATCAGCGTCTATTTTTTTTAAATTAAACTGTTCCGCCCCTTTGATTGAAAGCCATTTGCTGTTTGTTTTTCTTCTTTTTGCGGGAACCGGAATAAATAATTTACCGTTGAGATACTGGGCGGTCAGAGATTTATTGTTTTTTAAAACTTCATCAATGTTCCCCTGCGCAACAATTTTACCGCCGTGGATGCCTGCGCCGGGGCCCAAATCTATTAAATAATCCGACTGTCTCATAGTCTCTTCGTCATGCTCAACAACGATCAAAGTATTTCCCAAATTTCTGAGAGTTATTAACGTCTGAATCAGTTTTTGGTTGTCTTTCTGATGAAGACCTATGGAAGGTTCGTCTAAAACATACAAAACGCCCGTTAACCCCGAACCGATTTGCGTTGCCAGATGTATTCTTTGGGCTTCTCCGCCTGACAAAGTTGAACTTTCTCTGTCAATATTTAAATATCCCAACCCGACATTATTCAAAAACGAAAGTCTGGCCTTTATTTCCTTTAAAATCGCTTTTGCGATAATTTTTTCTTTTTCGTTAAATTTTATATTATCAAAAAATTCGCATGCTTTTAAAACGGATAATGACGTTATGTCTAAAATTGACTTGTCGTTTATTAAAACAGACAGAGCTTCTTTTTTTAATCTTGCGCCTTTACACGACGGGCATAACTTTTTTGACATATATTTTGAATATATTTCGTTTTTTACAAAATCCGATTCGGTTTCGGAATATCTTCTCTGTAAATTCGTCATTACACCCTCAAAATCATCTTTGCCGTATAAGACAATATTCTTTTGCTGTGAAGTAAGTTCCGTCCAAGGTTTATTCATCGGTATTTTGTTTTCTTTACAGACGCCTTCCAATATCTCGTTATAATAGCCGCCCCATGCGTTTTTCCATCTGTGCGTTCTTGTAGTTATAGGTTCAGACCATGCCCTTATTACGCCTTCGTTGATTGTTCTTGTTTTATCAGGCACTACCAAATCCTCGTCAACTTCTATTTTATTCCCAAGCCCTCCGCATTCTGGACATGCTCCGAAAGGAGAATTAAACGAAAAAAGCCTTGGTTCTATTTCCGGAATGCTTATTCCGCAGTCGGTACAGGCGTAATGTTCGCTGTAAACCGTTTCTTTTTTAACATTTTTATTGTCGTCAACAACCGCGATTGCAACCAGTCCTTTTGACTGTTTTAACGACGTTTCAACCGAATCTGCGATTCTTGATTTTGATTCCTGAAAAACTTTTATTCTGTCAACCAGAATATCTATGGAGTGTTTTTTATATCTGTCCAGTTTTATTGATTCTTCAAGTTCATAAATTTTATTGTCTATTCTTACTCTTGTAAATCCCTCTTTTAAAAGCCTTGAAAATAATTCTTCGTAAGTTCCGGTTCTGCCTTTAACCAACGGAGCCAGAATATAAATCATTGTTTGATTTTCCAATTTCATTATATCGTCTATAATTTGCTGCGAACTTTGAGGTTTTACCTGTTTGCCGCACTGCGGACAGTGGACGATCCCGACTCTGGCAAACAATAATCTTAAATAATCGTAAATTTCGGTAACCGTTCCGACCGTAGAGCGCGGATTATGAGAAGGGTTTCGCTGTTCTATGGATATTGCCGGCGACAAGCCTTCTATAATATCAACGTCCGGTTTTTCCATAAGTTCAAGAAACTGTCTTGCATAGGCGGAAAGAGACTCTACGTATCTGCGCTGACCTTCGGCGTATATCGTGTCAAAAGCAAGGGATGATTTTCCCGAACCTGATAAACCTGTTATTACGACAAGTTTATTTTTAGGTATGTCTACGTCTATATTTTTTAAGTTGTGCTGTCTTGCGCCTCTGATTTTAATTATATCCATTGCGGCCTCTTTTATTGAATGTTTTATTAACTGAGTATTTTATCAAATTTGTATATGATTCAACAATTATGCCGGTTATGATTATATATTGTCGGAAGGATTGTATATATTTATAATCGTATTTTTTATTTCGCCTGATTTTTCAGGATAATCGGTAATATAGTGAAGACCTCTGCTCTCTTTTCTGCAAAGAGCCGCCATTATTATTATTTCGGCTACATTAAGAATATTTCTCAGCTCAAGCAGTTCCATGCTGACCTTAAAATCTTTAAAATGCTGTATTACTTCATCTTTTATAATCTGGATTCTTTTTAACGCCATTAATAATCTTTCCTGACTTCTTACAATGCCTACATAATCCCACATTATGCGCCTTATTTCATTCCAGTTTTGAAGCATTATGGTCGGATCCCCGTTTCCTGTGCTGTCATTTATAAAATCACTTATTTTATCGTTATAACGGCTGTTGGAAACGATCTCTTTTGCTTTCTGATAAGCAAATTCGGCAAAGACAAGCCCTTCAAGCAGAGAATTTGATGCAAGCCTGTTTGCGCCGTGCACGCCGTTGCAGGCAACTTCGCCTATAGCGAATAAATTTTCAATTGTAGTCTGCGCGTCTTTATCTACCGAAACGCCTCCGCAGCAGTAATGCGCCGCAGGTATTACCGGTATCATATCTTTTGCCATATCAATGCCGTATTCAAGGCATTTCTGATAAATATTAGGAAACCTTTTAAAGAAAAATGCCTGTGATTTATGGGTAATATCCAAATAAACAAAATCCTCGCCGGATTTTTTTAATTCGGTATCTATGGCTCTTGCCACAATATCCCTGGGCGCCAAATCCTTTAACGGATGATATTTCTCCATAAAAGCGACGCCGTCTTTATTTTTCAGAACTCCGCCCTCTCCTCTGACGGCTTCGGAAATTAAAAATGATTTTGCCAACGGATGATAAAGACACGTGGGATGAAATTGTATAAATTCCATATTTGCGATATCGGCTCCGGCTCTGTAAGCCATGGCTACGCCGTCGCCTGTAGAGACATTCGGATTTGAAGTGTATAAATAAACTTTGCTTGCGCCGCCGGTTGCAAGAATCACTACTTTAGCCAAAAATATTTCAACTTTTTCATTTTGAACGTCATAAACGTATGCGCCGCAGCATTTTTTATTATCGTCAAGAATCAAATCAACGGCCATAAAATCTTCATAAACGGTTATATTTTCGTTTTTACTTATATTTTCAATTAAAACGCGTTCAAGTTCGTTGCCAGTTATATCTCCGGCGTGCAGTATCCTTCTTCTGCTGTGTCCGCCTTCAAGACCGAGCTCAAATTCGGAACTTTTATAATCTCTTTTTGAAAATTTAACGCCGAGCGAAATGAGTTCCTTTATTCTTGCCGGAGCAGACTTTACGAGAAGCTCAACGTTTTGCCTGTTGCACAAACCGTCGCCGGCCGTCAAAGTATCGTTTATATGCTCTTCAAAAGAATCCTGTTTAGTGGATACGCAGGCGACTCCGCCCTGCGCCCTGCCGGTTGAGCCGTCAAACAATTTTCTTTTTGTGATAAGAGAAACCGTTCCGGTTTTGCAGGCTTTTAAAACAAAACTTAAACCGGCAATGCCGCTTCCGATAACCAAATAATCCGTTTTTATCATTTTTGATTGTCTTCTATTTTAAACCATTGAGTAAGTTCGCAAAGCAATTGTCTTGCTTTTTCTATATTTCCGTCGGTAACGGCAATTTTTATTTCCTCTATTTTTTTCCTATCGTCAAGCACGGCGTTTTTTACGTTTGAAAGCGCCTGATCCATTAAAGTCGCAAGTTCTTTTGTTTCGTCTTTTTTTCTGAAATGGACTTTCTGCACGAAATTGCCTTCGCCGACCTGTCTCATTACTTTTTCAAAAAAGAAAATAGGTCCGACAAGCCTGTGAAAATAAAAAATACTTTCAATTAATATAATAGCCATAAATATCAATACCGCCCAGAAAAAACCGCTGGTATATGAATTTACAAAATGTTTGACGGCGCCTGCGCTGAGCTGGTCCATACCGGGAGAACTTAAAAGCGTATCAAGAAAGACGTAATAAATTAAAACAGCCGAAATTAAAATAATAAATCCGAGAATCGTCAAATACTTCAACTGTAGTTTAGGTTTAACTAAATATTGTCTTCTTTTTTTAATCATAAATCCCCCGTAGTTTACTTTGAACAAACTATATTATCTATCAGTCTTACATTTTGTATTTTAACGGCAACGGCGATAACGACAGTTTTTGTGCTTTGCTTTGCCGCTTCAAGCGTTTGCCAGTCGCGTATTTCAACGTAATCTATTATAGCAGTTTCAATTTTATTTAACGATTTTTTTATATCGGCCGCTATTGATTTGATATTTTTATTTGATTTAAAATCTTGTTTTGCCTTAAGAAGACTTTTGAAAATATTGCCGGCTTTTTCCTTATATTCAGGCGTAAGATATTTATTCCTGCTGGACATCGCAAGGCCGTTTTTCTCTCTGACTATCGGACAGCCCGTAATTTTTGTTTTAAAATTTAAATCGGCGGACATCTTTTTTATAATTACGTACTGCTGGTAATCTTTAAGTCCGAAATACGCATTATCCGGCATTACTATATTTAACAATTTTGATACGACAGTCGTCACTCCTTTAAAATGTCCCGGTCTTGATACTGCGCACATAAATTGCGAATATTTATTTACTTCAACGTATGTTGAATAATTTTTATCGTACAGATTATCGGCATCCGGCAAAAATAAAAAATCAACTTTGTTTTTTTTGCATATATTTTTATCGTTGAGTATGGGTCTTGGATATTTTGAAAAATCTTCTTTCGGACCGAATTGTATAGGATTTACGAATATTGAAACTACCGTTATGTCGTTTGATTTTACCGATTTTTTTATTAAAGATATATGTCCTTCGTGCAATGCGCCCATCGTAGGAACAAAACCTATTGATTTCCCTTTTTTTGCCGTCAACAACGCTATTTTTTGCATCTGCAAAGGATTCTTAATTACTTTCATTTATATGTATTCTCTTCTTTTGGAAATTTTCCGTTTTTGACTTCTGCGGCGTATAAATTTACCGCTTCTTTTATCGTTTTAGAAAGATTTGCGTATTTTTTTACGAATTTCGGAGTAAAATCTTCAAACATACCGAGCATATCATCGCTTACCAAAACCTGTCCGTCGCAATATCTCCCGGCTCCTATGCCTATTACAGGCACGTCAAGTTTGCTAACGACGTCTTTTGCCACATTTTCCGGGATACATTCAAAAACGATGGAAAATACGCCAGCATCCTGCAAAATAAGCGAATCATCATGTAATTTTTTGATTGATTCTTTATCTCTGCACTGAACTTTAAAACCGCCGGTTTTTTCAACTGACTGAGGAAGAAGCCCCAGATGTCCCATAACGGGAATCCCCGCTTTTAATATTTCTTTTATTGAAGGAAGAATTTCAAGTCCGCCTTCAACTTTTACTGCATCCGCTCCGGCATCCATAAGTTTTTTTGCATTTATAACGGCTTCCCGCGGATTATCTTCATATGTTTTATAAGACATATCGGTAACTATTATTTTGCCGCCTTTATTGCCTCTTTTTACGGCTTTCGTATGATGTATCATATCGTCAATTGTAACGCTCAAAGTATTCTCATACCCGAGCTTTACCATTCCGAGCGTGTCTCCGACAAGCAAAATATCAACTGAAGAAACAGAAAACAGTTTTGACATGGAAGCGTCGTAACATGTAATCATGGCAATCTTTTCATTGCCTTTTTTCATATTTATTAAATCGGCATATATGTTTTTACGCATAAAATCACCTCTTATAAAGAAGATTTTAACTTTTTTATATAATACAAGTCAACGAAGCGCACTATATATTTGACAATCAGTTATTGATTTTTAGCATACGAGTTTATATAATACGGCTGTCAATAGATTTTCACTATAATGGTGAGGAGAAAAGAATGAAGAAGCCCTTGTTGATAGTATTGGCGTGTCTGTTGTGTTTTTTTATAGGTTATTATGCGGGCGGCAAATCAAAACCGGTTAATAAACGTTTCAACAATCCGTACAGAATGGGCACAATGCCGAAAAGAACTATACCTGCTATTAAAAATTTAAATAAACTTCCGGCAACAATTACGCCTAAAAACAAAATTAAGCAGCCAAAAATCAAGACAGCGCCGCAAGCTAAAAAATAAAATGTTTTTTAAAGAATAAAAACAAAGGGCAGATTTTCTATATCTGCCTTTTGTTTTTGTTTCAAATTATACGCCGACAAATAAATCCTTATTCCGCCGACATTTGCCGCAGATATAATTACATTTTACAAAGTACAAAGATTTTTAAATTTTTTTTAAATTTATAAATATGCGCAATTGATTTTTATTAAACTAGTTTATATAATACTGTCAAGTTTGAATCCTTATAAAAAGGAGAATGTAAATGAAAAAAGTTTTACTTATGCTGTTAATCGCCATTATTTGTTTTTTTGCCGGTTATATAACAGGGATAAAATCAAAACCTGTTCACAAAAGACTTATTAACCCTTATAAAATACCTCCTATTAAAATGCAACGAAGAACACCAGACATTCCTTTGACAAAAACCATTAAAAAGGTAAATTACGTACCAAAACCTACTGAGAACATACCGAAAAAGATTCCTAATGTAAAAATTAATCCTAAAAACATAAAAAAATAATTTATGCAGATTAAATAAAAAGCAGGCAATTGATATTGTCTGCTTTTTATTTGTTTTTAGGCTTATAGTAATGTCTCTATGTCTTTTTTTAAATTAAGCCGCCTGCGAAACTGCTTTAATATCAGACAGTTTCATAAGAGAAAAAGGCATGCTTGCAGAGCCTCTGCCTCCGGAACTCAGCATGGAAGCTAAATCTTCCAATTCCTTTTTAGCGTTCGTTATATTTATTTTTGTTTTTACAAGACTCTGAAGTTTAACGATATCTATAACAAAATCTTCAGTGTCGCCGTTTACGATAGAATTATCTGCGGCAAATGCCACGTTCTGATTTACAGCCTTGCTTATTACAAGGATTGGCATTATTTCGTCAGCTGTCAAACTGCTGCTGTCCAGCATTGTTATAGTCTGAGGATTTTTTACGGCCATAATCATAACATCTTTTGCCATTGCAAGAAGAGCAACTGATACCTGTTTGTCGGCACCGCTCGCTCCCTCAAACGCAAGAACTCTGCTTATCTGCTGAGAATATTTAGAATTTATTTCTTTCAGCCCTTTATCTTTAACTTCCGACATTGATGCAAAACCAAGCATTGCCGCTATTGCATCGGCATCTTTACATACAGCAAGAAGTGCGGACAACGTCGTGTTTATATCCTTCGGTTTAGTTACTCCCGTTATTATTTCCGTTACGAGTTTTTTTGCATCCGCGGACAGACTTTCATAAGTTTCTTTTCCTATTGTCTTCTCGGCAATATCTGAAACAGAAGCCACTTTCGTTCCGACTTTTGATTTTGATGAAGCAAGAACAAGCCCTTCAAATCCGGATTCATATAATGCTTCAATAGACATAAGCCCATCCGTTACATTGTCGTCTGTAAACGTTAAAATTCCGTTGTTTACATTAGTTATTGTAATAACATGTCCGGCTTTATACGGTTCTTTACTTCCTATATAGACTATAAACGGAGTATCAAGAGAAGAAAACTCATCCGATGTAACGGTTCTGTATTCAAATCCGGTTTTTTCTCTTATCGTCCCCATAGTTGTGGCTTTATCGAGAGTTTCATTCAATCCGGCTACCAAAAGTTCATCTTGAGCATACGGATTCATTTCAACGGCTTTTCTTGTAAGAGGTTCCAGAGGAATTATCTTGCCTACCGTATCTATTGAAGCTTTCATGCATTTGCTTATAACTTCAGAAACTTTACCCGAATCGGAAGTTTGAACAACATCTATTCTTTCTTCCGTTATCGATTCAAATAATGTTACGGTTTCAGAAATCTTATCGGCAACATTTTTTGCATCATCTTCATAAATCGCATTGATTTTTTCCGCAAGGTCTTTGGCTGCAGTTATTGTATTATCTTTATGCTTCTTTGAAATAATACTTATAAGCCCTGCTGCAAATTCTTTATCTGCAAGAACGCCTATATCCAATTGATTTACAAATTTTTCAGTTTCCTGACCGCCGGATATTTTCAATATTCTATTAGCATTTGATACAGCTATTGGCCCTCTGTCTTTATTCGGTGTTTCTCCGTAAGAAACACTTAAAGCCGCTTTTTTCTTTAATGCGCCGGACAATTCCACTTTATCTCCGCTGACAACAAAATTATTATCGTTTCTTATATCAATTATTTTTATTGTTTTAGCATACGCCGGTGTTTTTAAAACACTATTGTATCTGGCAGCCATGTCAGCCGGATTTTTTGTAGGATACAATAATGCCATGGCATATTCGGTGTCTAATCCGAGTTCTTCTATGATGCCGTTCAATTTATATACCGTGGTATTTTTTAATATATTATTGTTTTCGACTATCGCATCATATTTATCTGATATTTTTTCTATATTCCCGATGTCTTTAAATCCGAGTTTATCCGAAAAATCAGGAGCGAGCATTTCGATTACAGTTCTATTACCGCTTATTATTTCTTTTAAACTGTCATAATCAAGACCTATACCGAAATTTTCATCTGCTTTTGCTATTTCTATTAATCCGTTAATTTTTTCAAGCCCGTTGAGATCGGCAAGTTTTATCTTGGCAAAAAGAGCCGGCATATTATTTTCCATCCATCTTAAATTAGAAATCGCGGTTTCGATTTCTTCCGTTAATTTCATTCCCGCCATTTCAATTCTTACTTTAATTTCTTTTTCATTACCGTTTGTAATTTCGCTGATGTTAGGGTTCATCAGCTTATCAAGTTTTTTTGCATTATTTGTTCTTAATATTCCTTTGACAACCTGACTGCCCAAATTCCAAACCGACATTGAAACGGCAGCAACATTTCCGATAAGCCCGAGTTGTGTATCTGCTTCTTTATTTTTCATTCCCGGCAATTTAGCGCCGAAAAATTTTGCAAGATCTCCGATGACATTTACAGTCATAAAAGCAAAAGCCTGAGCCAACGCATTTGAAAAACTTTGAACCTGCCAAGTTTTTTGCATTCCGGAAGTTGCGCCAAAAGCATTCCCAAGCGTAGTTACGGCAGGCGCTCTAAATAACATATACCCCAATGTCCCTTTTATAAATCTTCCTGTATTGCCCAGCATTTCGGCAATCATAGGATATTTATTTTTAAATTTATTGATGCCCGTTGCAACTATTTCCTTGGCGGTTAACCGTTGTTTGTATACAGCCTCTTTTGTCTGCTGTTCAATTGTTTTAAACAGATTATACTGTTTTGCCAAATCTGCCGAGAATTTATCGCTTGCAGACGTCATTATCTTTTTTATACTTTCAGCTGTCGCTTCAGAGTTTTCCGTGCCGTTTAATTCTATAAGTTTTATCATAATCGCGCTCGGCAAAGTTCCTTTAATGTTTTTTGCGATATTTATGTCATACTGCGCATGTAATATTTCTAAAAGATTCTCGGAGCTCATGCCGGTCAAATTAATGCCCAAATCGGAAACATAACCGTTTAATTCCATTAAACTTTCCAGAGAAATATTATTTGCCGTTAATAATTTGGCCGCTTCAATATTATTTACGTTTCCTTGATTATCAACTGCCCCCGTTGCAGATGCACCGCTTACGGCAACAACGCCAAATTCAATACCAAGCGCCTTCATAAGCAGCAACATTAACGCTTTTGCCAAATCATCATCCACATATACATTTTGTTTTGTTTTTGTTTTACCGGTTAAAAGCATATAATTGCTTACTAATTTTCTGCCGTCAAAAGTTAAATTATCCCCTATGACATAAGGCGAACCTGCGGCCTGCAAAACTTCCAGCAATTGTTTACCGGAAGTATTTTCCGTTGCCAAAGCCTCTTTAACCTGTGCAAGAGTTCTTATATCGCTTGCACTGCTTCTTGCATAGGGGCCGAAATAAGGCATTATCTGATTAGCGCGCCCGTAAATAATATCAAAAGCTTTTTGAACTGAGCCGCTGTTAATTTCCAAATCAACTATTGCATTTGTATTATTTGCCGATTGCTGTTCTCTATATGTTGCATTTTCCCATGAATTAAGCCAATCCTGCGCCGCTTTCTGAACGGCTGAACCGTCTTTAACGGAATTGACAACCTGATTAAATATCTGTATAGCTTTCTGTTTTTGTCCTTCCAAACTATTGGTAACCTGATCTTTGCCGCTTAACAGTTCTCCCCTGCCGACATTTATGTCTCCGTCCGTATGATTGTTAAATACTGAATCCTGAATTTTTCTTATTACGGCTTTATCCAGTTCTGATATTCCGTCCATATTTATTAAATCAGCCAAAGCGCTGGTTACCGCAACGTCATTTAATGTATCTATCATTCCGAATATCAAAGAAGAATTAGACTGCATAAGTCCCTTATACATTTTTGCAAGCTGTATCTTTTTTGCGACAGACAAGCTGTCTATATCCTGAACTGTTTTTATACCTTTGAAAATACCGTATTTGCTGAATTCAATATTCTGTTCTCCGGTAAATTTATTCTGCAGCCATTTAAATAATCCTTCTTCTGTTTTAATATCGTTTAATAATATGTCTATTTCATCCATGTTTGCATAAATAGTTCTCGTAAAACTTTCAGCATCATTCATATGCCTGCCGTTTCTGCCGAATGTCTGATGCATAAATGAATATACCGCATTTGTACTGTCAGATTTTACTGACCAATTGCCAGTATAATCAAGGCCCATACCGCCGCGTTCATTTGCCAAAACTATTCTGGCTTTCGCTCCGCTTATTATATAACCTGTTTCTTTACCATTATTTTTGTTATATATATCATTTGCGGAAGCGGTTCCGTTTATATCGGCAATTTCAAATTGGTTATTCCCCTGCTGTGCCATAAGCTGTTCAATCTTTTTTCTGACCGCCTCAAGGGTTTCGCCATTTAAAGATACGAACAATTGGTTTAATCCTCTATTTGCGTCTCTTAAAATATCTTCAGCTATCTTTTCTATTCCTTTTTCGGTAATTGTTCCGTTATTTGAATCAATATAACCCGATTGCGAATTAAACTCTACAATTTCAATTGTGTTCAAAGCCTCGTATGCCGATACATAAGCTTTTAACTTATTATTTAATTTTTGTTTAGATGTTCCGCCTTTAGTGTTTGCTAATGCGGCTTTTGTGCTTTTCATTCCTTCTTGAAGAATTTTTAAAACTTCTTCAGCTTTATTTTCATTATTGTTAATTGTATAGCCTGCCTTTTTCATAGCTTCATTCAATTCTTCCAGTCCGGCTATTGCATCATTTAATGCCGTTTGTCTTGCTTGTACAAGTTTTTCATATATTAAACCGGAACCTTTCCCTTCAATAGATTCCAAATCACTCTTTAATCCGTTTATGGTTTCTTTAAAACTTTCTAATGTCTCTTCAATATTAAATTCTCTTAGTTCAAAATTCTTTTGCGTTCCAAATCTTTCTACAGGCATACCGTATACATCTGACAAGATATTAACATGCGACAATGTACCGGACATTCCGACATACTGGCCTTTGCCGTAAAATAAACCGCTTCTGGATGTGCCGTAAGTAGTATTGCTTTTTCTGACACTTTCCAAAGCTTTCTGGTACAATACGTCGCCCGTATACAACGGCATTAAGCATTGTATTGAAGCCGCATAAGCGTAACTGTAATCCTGTAATATCATGCTTGGCTGGGCTTGTCCGCCGCCCATAGTTACCAATTTTCCTACGGCATCTTGTCCGACAAGACTTGCATCGTCGGTAAGCATATATTTACTTTGTCCGTTATCCTGTATCGCTTGTACCATAGACTGGATTTTACCTGTCGTTCCGTCTTTTATATTTTTAATTTGTCTTTCCGCTTTTGCCTTTCCTTTTTCCGTAAAAATAACTTTGCCGCTTACTGTATCAACGTTAAAATCTATTCCTTTTTGCAATTTGGAAGCAATTTCATACAACTGTTTCATAGCTTCCTTTTGTTCGGCATTAAATGTTTCCATTAATGTGGCGGCCTCGCCGCTGCTCTTGATATAACTCATTGCGCTTTCCATAAATTTATGTATTTCATCCGCCAACGTAAGCCTTGATGTTCTTTCCTGATGTTTGTCTTTTATTGCCTTTAAAGCATCATTGTTGTTTATCGCATTTTCTTCCGCAGTAGTTCTGAGGAATCCATATTCCTGATCAAGCCACAGACGTATGGCATTTTCGTCAGCCATAACTCTTCTAAAACGTTCGACAGCCGTAATTTGTTCGCCTTGGAATTCAACGGTAGACATAGGCCTGTTCTGGGCGGCATCTACTATTTCACCCATTTTGTAAACATTTGCTCCATTTTGCTGTATAAATGATATATTTTTCATATGATTATTCAATTCAGAATCATTCTGCACAATAATATCCATATCGGCTTGGCCCATATATGATCTTATCCAGCCTATTGACCCGGCTATATAAGTTTTACCAAAACCTACTTCCGCAAATATACCCAAACTGCCGCCCGATAAAACATCTATTAAAGCGCCGACTTGTCCTAAACTGCCGCCTTCCGTTTTATAAGTAAACCCTTTCGTGTATTCCGTAAATGATTTTTCAGCCAATTCGACAACCTCAGCCAGCGCATTAAATGCAGCGTCATAATTTATATATTTCAAATAATTAGATTCAATGTTGCTGCCTATAATATATTCATCATTCAAAGTGCCGTTTTTCATCGCTGATTTGCCGCTTAATACGTCTTTTATCATCTGCTGCATCGTTTGATTGCTCAAAAGGCCAGAAGTTAATAAATCCCTCTGGTTAAACAACATTAAAGCAGCAAGACCTCTTTGCTCCGCATCGGCACTCATCAGTAATTCATTTATTTTGTCGGCAATCTCTTTTGCTTTATCCGGCGTTGTTTCTGTTTCCGATAACAATTCTTGAGCAGTTTCCAACAAGTTTCTTATAGGTTCAGTTTGCAATCTTCTATTTTCATTAAATATTTGATTATTTATAAACGTGCTTATAAGTTTATTGTTTTGGAACTTAGTTGATTGTTCATTAAGATACTGTACTTTATCGGAACGTTTACTTAATTCACTTATAATTTGATCTTTACTGACCATATAGTTTTTAATTTCCGAAAATATACCGTTCAAATTAGCGCCTAACTGTATTCCGGATTGTGATATTTTGTTCAAATTTATAAACAAACCCGTTATATCATTAACTGAATTACTCATATTATAAACGTCATTTACGGTAAAATTGGCATTCATTTTTTTAACAATCGCTTGGATTATCGGTTCATTACCGGCGGCATAATTGGCAGCTAAACTTGCCAACTGCGAAAGTTGTTCCGTACTTGATGCACTGATATTCATTTTGTTGATAATATTAACAACATCAAAACTTGTAACAGGAACATTGTTAAGATTATTTAATAGCTGACTATTTACAAGTATTATCAAAGTTGATAAATCATTAAACGTCGCATTTAATCCTTCGCTGTTACTTCTTGAAGCGATTGTATCGATTACCTGTTGGACATTAAATTGCCCGTTCGAATCGCTGTATTTTGCTATAAACGAAATAATACTTGCTTTAGTCTGCATATTTAACGTTGTGTTTCTTGCCGTTATTGCCTGCTTTATATTACTCCACGTATTTTGCCGTAACCCGTTATAGTTTTGCGCAGTATTGTATAAACTCAATATAAATGCATTATTTGTTGCGACACCTTCGGCGGTTGTGGTATCCGAAAAACCGATTTGTATTGCAGCATTATATGCCAACATTAAATTTTGTATGTTTGCGGCAGAATCTGTTTTATAGCTTGCAAGCGCCGGCATATTACTGCTGATAATTTCACCGAAATTCTGACTGTTTGAAATTTGAGCCACCGCACCCATTGCAATCATAAAATTCTGTAAAGAAGATACGTCGCTTGCAACGCTTTGCTCATAAATCGTATTGCCGTTTTGAGTAAGCACAAAACCTGTTTCTCTGTTATTTAACATCTGATAATTTACCTGAATATTTAAACCGTTCGCCTCCAACATATTATTTATACCGTTTACCGTATTGCTTATACGTCCGGCAGTATTTTGGGTATTATTGATATTTTGTATATTTTTAGTATAGTTGTTATTTGTAAAATCGGCTCCTGCGCCGTCAGGCGTTAAGAATTCAACCCAAACTTCGGCCATTTCCGGGCTTACACCAAACGGAATTAATACAAATTGTTTAATAGCTCCTTCTTTAAACCATTCTTCAAAAGCTCCATGCCCAATTCTCTGGGCAACGTTAAAGATTTCATTATTTCCAAGCTGCTGAATTTTTTCCATTACACTTTTAAAGCCTTTTCCTATTGCAGTGCTTCCGATTTTAGCGGTTGCCCCGCTAAACAGTCCTTTTATCCCTCCTGCCACTCCTTGGGCAATAGGCATGCCTAAAAACATAATAACACCAAATTGTAAACTTTGTCCCGGATTAACCGCTAAAAGATTGCCTTGTTGTCCGGCAGATTGAATATCCTGAAAAGTATTTCCAAAGAAATTTGTAAATCCATTAGAGCCAAAAGTTTTGTGAAGCCACGGATCCGCTACATAAACCAACCAATCTCCGGCAAGCGCCCCCATCCCGTTCATAGCGGCGTTAAGACCAAACATCGAATACATATGTCCTGAAAATCCCTGTAATGCACCAAGCCAAGCAGTTAAACTTGAACTGACTCTGCCGCCTACTCCGCCGCCAAGCAATAATGTCTGCATATTTCTCAAAGCACCCAAAATACCGGATTGTCCTCGGATAACGCCGTCTTTCAATACTCCTGCATTACCCCAAATGCTCTTGAAAAAATTAGATGCTCTTTTCCCAATACTTATTTTTACCGCGTTCTTTGCAGCTCCGCCGGTAACTTCCAAACCTGCTTTTATAACATCTGCAGATAAACCAAAATTATTTAAGGCATTTCCCACATTTGTTAATCCCAATCCTTCGGCTGATTTAACGGCATTTTCAAACTTTGTTAATTCAGCCAATCCTTCCATAGAACCTGCTGCTTTCGCGGCTTTTTGTAAATTTTGAGCAGCCTTCATAACATTTATTGCCGCTCTTGCTTGGGATATGTTAGTTGCGCCAGATGTTAAAGCAAAAGAAGTAGTCTTTGCAGCATTGCCTATTCTGACAGGGAAAGCCAGGGCTACTAAACCGGCTGCTATGTTTGTAAAAGCGCTCCATCCGTCTCCGTTACTGATTGCATAACTGGCATTCATTGCCGCCTGACTTACGAAATACGCCGTCACAAGAGCAGATGCCGTTATAGACAAAGCCGCGCTTAATCCTGATGTGATTGTTGCCCATGAGGCAGCCAATACTGCTCCTACTCCGGCAGAAGTTCCTCCTAACGCAGGCACAAATGCAGCTATACCCATACCGCCGGTAGCCACCGTAATTGCTATTGCGGCAATAGCTCCTACTCCGGCCCACGCTGTTGCCGTTAAATCTTTTTGAGTAATTTGCGTTACATGTTTTCCGGTAATCATAGTTGTAGCCAATTTTAATGCGGCATTATCCATACCCCAGCCGTGCCATATGCCTTCAACAGCTCCGCCGATAGCTACAAACATTCCGCCTATATTTTCAAGTGTTCCAGCTATAATATTTTTAGTTATTGCTATATTCGAAGCCGTAACGTCAGCTTTACCGGACCAGAATCCGAAGTCTATTTCGTTATATTCTTTTCCGTACCAAGTAACACCTTGTTTAAAATCATGATTTGCAAATATCTTATCTTCAGTACCTGCATAAACCGTTTCACCCAAAGTATATTTTGCGCCTGTGCAGGTATAATTTGTCGTAATAGTACTTCCTGCCTCATCAGTTAAAACTTTTTTGATTTCAACAGATCCGGTTACTTCTAACGGATGCGTATTTGTATCATATATATTATTTATTTCTTGCATCCTCTGTACTAATAATGATCCTAAGCCCATAATACCGGTATCGCTTGAACAGAAAACTGTTGCTTCTCCTTCAATACTAATATCATGATTTACATTTATTTTTTCTAAATCCTGATTATTCGACAAAGTTTGTTCGCTTCCGGTACTGAAACTCGAATTTTTTATAGTTACTCTTGAGCCTGATAAGAATTGCGAAAAAGTCATATCAAATGTTTCGGCATTTATATTTGCTTCAAAAGTCGTTGAATTTTCGTTTGCATTTGATTTTGTTATTGTAATATCAGAATTAATTGTCACGTCTAATTCATATAAAACTATATCGGTGCTATCTGCTTCCGAACTTGGAGGGACTTCTCCGGATGCCGTATATCCCATTGTTACGTTATCGCCGACATTTTTTAATGTGACATTCGCTAAGATATTAATCCCGTTTGACGATAACGATGAATCCTTTATAGTAAACGTAGATAATACTTCATTCCCGTTACTATCCTGGGCTCCGACAAATCCGTTTATTTTGATATCTTCCAAAGAAATTGCCCTGGTAGAACTTCTGTCTTCTTCCGAGGCTAAAAACGCATATCTTGAATTGTTTTCTTTTGCCTGTTTAAATTGTTCATAAGTCATCAATTCGTTATCTTCTAAGAATTCATCAACCGTTTGACCGTAAAGATTAGATTTCCAACCGACTAATTCCCAGATATATTGATTATTTGCAATATATGTTTCAATATTTTTTTCTGTTACAGAATATTCATAACCATAAGCATTATCGGCATCTTCCGTTGTTCCGGTATCAACGCCGGATAGATCACCCAAATATCTGTAATAGGCCTGTCTGACGCTTTCTTCATCACTTAAATCACAAGAATAATCTGTCAGAAGAGGGGTATCTATTCTTTCTCCACCGTATTCACCATACAACCTGCTAAAATATTCATCGTTTGTCATTGTATAGTTTATTTCTATTTCTTCGGCATTTGTTTCAATGTCACCATTAATTAAACTGACTAAAGAAAATCCTGTTTCATCGGAATAAGAAATTCTGACTTTATTATAAGTCTTGCCGTCATATTCATACTCTGCGCAAGGCATAATAAGACTGCCTTCGGCATGTAAAGCGCCATCTTTGAACGAAATGACTATCCCCTGAGACTGATCATCCGTTTCTGCGCCTTTTATCAAATATTGAGGCTCTAAAATCAATTCTCCGTTTGGATCCGTAAATTCTGTTATTGTCCTCCCATCAATAATGAAAGCTTTGCTTGTTACAGTGCCGTCATCATTTATAATATCTTCAACAAAAGCCATGACAGATTTACCGTCAATTGTCGCATCAGCCCATAATTTTGTAGAAGTTTTAAAATTACCTTCTGCATCATATATCACTACAATATTTGATATATCATCTATATTTACTATTCCGTTTGAATAATTTACTACCTGACTATTTTCCGAATATACATATATGGTTTCTTCTCCTCTTTTATATATACCCGCGGTACTTGTGTATGTAAAATTATCAGGATTATATGTATCGCCTTCTTTCAAAAGTCCAGCTTTGCTTGCATTCTCTTCTGACAATATAATTGTTGTTGTCTGACTTATAGGGCTTCCGTTATCATATACAGTTTCAACAATCTCAGTATCGCCATTGTCATTTACAGTTTTTTGCGCATACCCACCGCTTATCAATTTCTGGGCCGCTTCGCCGTCTACTACTGTTACTTCTATTACCGATTCACTCGTCCATTTGATTCCGTTCTCATCATAGCTTTCTGTTGCCGCGAATTTCTGCTGGTAGCTGCCGCTTATCAATTTCTGGGCCGCTTCGCCGTCTACTACTGTTACTTCTATTACTGATTCACTCGTCCATTTGATTCCGTTCTCATCATAGCTTTCTGTTGCCGCAAACTTCTGCTGGTAGCTGCCGCTTATCAATTTCTGGGCTGCCTCGCCGTCTACTACCGTTACTTCTATTACCGATTCTGAAGTCCATTTTATTCCGTTTTCGTCATAGCTTTCTGTTGCCGCAAACTTCTGCTGGTAGCTGCCGCTTATCAATTTCTGGGCTGCCTCGCCGTCTACTACTGTTACTTCTATTACCGATTCTGAAGTCCATTTTATTCCGTTTTCGTCATAGCTTTCTGTTGCCGCGAATTTCTGCTGGTAGCTGCCGCTTATTAATTT
>JAHDRN010000003.1 GCA_018433245.1 Candidatus Proruminimicrobium quisquiliarum | reverse complement strand
GCATTGTTGGGCGCAATCAATACGTCACAGAAAGTTTATTTTGCGGAATGGAATATGTTTGTTTCAGGAGCATCTGCTTCAACGATATTGGATGTTGATGCCCGTCCAAATAAATACTTCACGACTTTCACGGTTTCCGGTGACGGCAACGGTTTTACGGCAAGTACAACAGGAGCAAACGGAGCAAGCGGTATAGCTTTGACATTGACAGGTTCATCAACCGGTCAAGCAACCATTACAGAATCAGGTCTATAAGAACTACATAGGAAACGGGGGTACTTTATTGTACCCCCGTTTTTTTTAAGAGAGAAAATATGTCTAAAAATTTTGGTTTTACGCTGGTTGAATTGGTTATTGTAATAGTAATAGTAGGCATTTTATCCGTAGTTGCGGTTCCTATTTACAAAGGCTATACAAAAAAGGCGATGGCTACTGAAGCCGAAGCTACGCTTGGAGCCATAAATACGGCGCAGAAAGTTTATTATGCGGAACACAGCTGTTTTCTGCCGACTGTAGGCGCGGTTTCCAACAACGGAACGCTTGATATTAATCTTTTATCCAATAAATATTTTACAACTTTTCAGGTTAATACCGATGTCAACGGTTTTACAGCGACTACAACAGGGTCAGGCGCTGCGGCAGGGATTTCTGTTACATTAACAGGTTCTGATTCAGGCGGGGCAAATTTAACTAGAAGCGGCGTATAAACCAACCAATATCGTATATTTGTACCGTTAATTTGCAATAAAAGAATTTGTTTATTGCAAAGTCATTTCTTTTGCATGCTTTAAAGCGTGTTCCGTTACTTTCTCTCCGGATATTATTTTCGCTATTTCTTTTATATGTTCTTCTTTATTTAGAACTTTGGCTTTTGTTATATTTCTGTTATTTACGGATTCTTTATAGATGCTTATATGAGTATCCGCGTTTGAGGCTATCTGAGCCTGATGCGATACAAGAATTATCTGTTTTGAATATGAAATTTTTTTAAGTTTTTTGCCTATTTTCTGGCTTGTCTGTCCGCTTGTTCCGGTGTCTATTTCATCAAATATCATTGTTGATATTTGATAATAGTTTGACAGCGAAGCTGCTATGGCAAGCATAACTCTTGACAATTCTCCTCCGGAAGCGACTTCAGCCAAAGGATAAATAGTTTCCCCTTTATTTGCGCAGAACATAAATTCTATTTTATCAAACCCGTAAGCGGAAATTTCCTGTTTTTGAATTGCAATTTCAAATTGAACGTTTTTCATGTTCAGATCTTCAAGTTCGGCAACAATGTCTTTAGCCAGTTTTTTTGATACTGATTTTCTGGCGTCTGATATTTTTTCACATATAAGTTCGGTTTCTTTTTTTGCCGCGTCAATTTCTTTTTCCAGAGAAATCAGGTTAAAATCATAATCGGTTAATTCTTTGATTTTTCCCGCCAGTTCCTCTTTGTATTTTAAAATATCCTCAACAGACTTTCCGTATTTTGATTTTAATTTTTTTATAAGCTGTTGTTTTTCAAGCATATTGTTTAAAGTGCCTGGATTAACGTCAATATTTTGAGAAATATTGTTTATTTCTCTGTAAATATCGTCAATTTGAATAAAGGCTTCATTGATGGTTTTTGATAATATTTCGGTATCAATCCCGAGTTGCCCCAGCATATCTATTTGTTTGATTGTTTTAGACAGAGATTCAAGCACGGATTTGTCCTGCTTATAAAGATTATTCGCTATTTCAGCCGCCAGATTTTGTATTTTTTCGGCGTTTTTTAATTTAGGCAGTTCGGCTTCTATTTTTATTTCCTCATCGGCTTGCAAATCAGCTTTTGTTATTTCCTGCAGCTGGAAATTATATAAATCCGCCATGCGTTCTCTTTCGGATTGAGACAGCATAAGTGAGTTTTTTTTACTTAAAAGACCGGTTAAGTAAATATATTTTTCATTCAGCCGTTCCAGCATTTTTGCGTTTCCGGCGACATCGTCCAGTATTTGTCTCTGGTAATTTCCGTCAAAAAGCATATTGCTTTTATGCTGGGAATAAAAATCAATAAGAAGCCTGCCTATGTCGTACAGCGCCGATACGCTTACAGGCATATCGTTTATAAACGTTTTGCTTTTCCCGGAAACGTCAAGATTTCTTCGTACGATAACTTCATCTTCATGCTCTATCGCAAGCTCTTCAAGCATTTTTTGCGCAGTCGGATTTTTTGAAATATCAAAACGGGCTGAAAGCGAACAGACGCTGCTGCCTGTTCTTATTGACGATGCGGACGCTCTTGCGCCGAGCAATAAATCTACGGCCTGTATTATTATGGATTTGCCGGCGCCGGTTTCTCCGGTTATAACTGTCATTCCTTTGTTGAAATCTAAGGAAATATCCTCTATAAGAGCATAATTTTTTATTGAAAGATTCGTAAGCAATCAAACACCCCAGTTCAATTTTGTTTTAAGCGTTTGGAAATAACGTTCTTTGTGAATTTTTATGAATTTTGCCGGTTTAGAATGCATCTTAATTTTCACTTTAAGGCCTTTTTTTAAAGTGTAATTTTCCTGGCCGTCTATTGAAACCACCAAATCGTGTTTTTTTGAGTTTTTTGAACATGCAAATTCCAAAATATTTGCCGATGAGACTATCATCGGCCTGTGCGTTAAAGTATGCGGGGATATGGGATTAATAATAAATAAAGAAAGCGTCGGATAAACTATGGGGCCGGAAATCGCAAGAGAATAAGCGGTTGAGCCGGTCGGAGTTGAAACGACTATGCCGTCGCCTTTGTAACTGCACAAAAAATTGCCGTTTATAAATGCGTCTATTGAAGCCAGCCTTCCGTCATATACCGAACGTACAACACAGTCGTTTAAAGCGGTTGTTTTTATAACTTTTTTACCGGAAAGAAATTCTATGTCAAGCATTATCCGTTCCTGGCAGCGTATATCTTTTGCCAAAACATGTTCCAAGGATTTATATACTTCATCGGTGTCAGTATCCGTCAAAAATCCGAGAGTTCCAAGATTGACTCCCATTATGGGAATCGCAAAATCGGATGCGATTCTGCTTGCCCTTAACATTGTTCCGTCGCCGCCGAGAGAAATTATAAAATTGATTTTAGGATTTTGTTTTAAATGGCCCGTGATTTTTTTAACTTTTATGTTTTTTTTCAAAAGCCATTTTGTGATTGCTTGGGCATATTCTTTCGCTTTGGCTTTTGACTCGTTAAAAACTATGCCTACTGTTTTATATTCCATATTTAATAGCCTCTCGGATTTATTTTATTATACATTATATTATATAAAAATTATGCTTTATGCGGATTTTTTTTGTCAGCAAACATTGTCATTTTATAAATTTCATCTTTTATCTTAAAATCATAATCTTCATAAATATAGAAATTATTCCGTATACCGGGATTTTTTAAATCTGCGTACATTGCTTGCGGATTTTGATTTTTTTTACCGACATACATTATATAATCGTTTGCATTTATTTCCTGAATTTTATCGCCGTAATAATCAAATTTTATATTTTTATCGTAAAGATAAGCGTATGATTTTAACAAATCGCATGAAAGGCTGAATCCGTAAACTTCGTAAACGAGTATTTTTTTGCCCAAATATTTTGCAAATAGATATTCGTTGAAATCGTTTATATCGCGGCCCGCGGTTTTATCGTAATAATATAAATAATGATATTTGTTAAAAGGCAGAAAATACGGGAAATTTAAATTGCAGATGTTATATGACATACTCAGATACTGCGTTATTGCAGCAATACATATAGCCGCAACAATCAATATTTTTATTAATTTTTTTTCAATCAAAGATAAAGACAGCGCAATTATAAGAGCCTGCGCCGGAAGTATTCCGGCAAGATATTCAAGCAGCTTGTGATGAGGCATAAAAGTTACGGCGGCCCAGGGGGCCAAAAACCACAAAAGCAGAATAATTTTTGCTGAAGTTTTTTTATACTTGAAAATAAAAAAGATAAAAGCCGCCGCAAACAAAATAAAAACTGAAGGCGAAAGGAAACTTTCATACATGCCCAAGGTCGTTACTCTGAGATTTTCAAAAGAAAAAACATTGACTGTTTCAATGAAAGGGTCGGTTATCCCCTTTTTCAGTATTTCAGGTCTTAAGTAATGCGGACATAATATTAAAAATGATATTGCAGCCGACAAAAAAATATTCTTTTTCTGCCTGCTCGTCAAACGGTTTTTAAACGCAGTTATAATTACATATAAAAACGGCGCAAGAAAATATATAAAAAAAGAGTCTTTAATCATTAAACCGAGGCCCGTTGATATGCCGTATAACAGAGCCCATTTTTTATTTTCAAAATAATTTGTTTTTAAAAGAGCGTAAATATTCAAAACGATGAAAGCAATTAAATGAAAGTCCTGATGCCCGTACTGGCGCGACATTCCGTATACAACCGGAATGATTGAAAATATGATCATCGCATAACATGCCGTTTCTTTATTCTCAAAAAAAACGGCCAGTTTATTTATAAAATAAAGAGCCGCTACAAAAGAAACATAATTTACGGAAATAATTATTAAATCAAAATATGTTTTGCCGAATAAATATATGCAAAATTTTACAATCCAAGTAAAAAGGGGAGCGTTAAAATAAAGAAAAGAATCGCCGGCAATATCGGCAAGGTGGCCGGCCGAGGCGGGGCAAATAACTATAACGGGGGTATTTAACTTCCACCAGACAAAATTTCCGACGGCATATAAAAAGGCAATTATCAAAAATACTGCATAATTGCCCGATATTCGTTTTGTAATCATTTTTTACAATCCGCAATAAAAAAATTTGCTATAATACCCATTATATATAAATAAAAAACAATAAAAAAGGTTGGCTTATGTTTTGGCAAAAAGAAATTGAATTGATGGATACAGACGCGCTCCGGAAATTTCAGTTGGAACATATCAATAAATCAATCAAAACCGCAAAAAATTCGCAATTTTACAAAAAACAGCTTGACGGCATAGATAAAATTGATAATCTTGAAGGCATTAAAAACCTGCCTTTTACCACAAAAGAAGATTTAAGAAACGCTTTTCCGTACGGATTTCTCGCGACGGACTTAAAAAATGCCGTAAGGCTTCATTCTTCATCGGGAACTACAGGGAACCCAACGGTTGTTTTTCATACGGCGGAAGATATTTCAAACTGGGCTAATTTATCGGCAAGATGCATGTATACGGCAGGCGCAAGAAATACAGACGTTTTTCAAAACACTATGGGATACGGTCTGTTTACAGGCGGTATAGGATTCCATTACGGCGCGGAAAAACTCGGAATGCTTACTATACCGGTCGGCCCCGGCAACAGCAAAAGACAAGTATGGTTTATGCAGAATTTCAGAACTTCGGTTATGCACATACTGCCGAGCTACGCTTTGAGATTATACCGGACTATAGAGGAAATGAATATAAACGTAAAAAAAGATTTGAATTTAAAAATAGCTTTTATAGGAGCCGAACCGCACAGCGAAGAGATGAGAAAAAAAATAGAAGAACTTTACGGGATAAAAGCTTTCAATTCTTACGGATTATCCGAGATATGCGGACCGGGAGTGGCTTTTGAATGTCCGTGCCAGAACGGTCTTCACGTCTGGGAAGATTTCGTTTATCCGGAAATCGTTGACCCGAAAACGCTTGAGGTTTTGCCTGACGGCCGGGAAGGAGAACTTGTTTTTACGACTTTACAAAGGCAGGCGATGCCTCTTATAAGATACAGAACGAGAGACTTGACCAGAATAATAAGCGAAAAATGTTCCTGCGGAAGAAATCACAGAAAAATAGCGAGAATTACCGGAAGAACAGACGATATGATGATAATAAACGGAGTTAATATATTCCCGATACAGATAGAAAAAACGATAATGGCTATACCTGAAGCGGGCAAAAATTATATTATTGAGATTTTTGAACAAAATTATATGGATAAACTGTGTATTAAACTTGAAATTAACAATGAAAATTTCGGCGGAACCCTTCAGGATTTGGAAAAACTGCAGCATAAGCTGGAAAATGAATTAAAACAGGAAATAGGAGTAAGCCCTTTAATAAAATTTGTAGACGCCGGCTCTCTGCCGGTTGAAGAAGGAAAAGCAAAAAGAGTTTTTGATTTAAGAAAAAAATAAAATCTGGTTTTTGCAGGCAATAAAATACCGGAGGTGTAAATATGCTGTATCATTTGTCGGTTTTTTTAGTAAACAGTCCCGGGAAACTTGAGAAAATTACAAAAATTTTGGCGGATAACAATATCAATTTAAGGGCAATGTCTCTGGCAAGTTCCGGAGATTTCGGAGTTATGAAGCTGCTTGTAAACGATCCTGATAAAGCTTTTGAAGTTTTAAAACAAAGCCAGCTGACGGTTACAAAAAGACATATTATTGCCGTCGTAGTAGACAATCAACCGGGCAGTTTTAACAAACTGCTTAATCAATTGGCCAAAAAAGGCATAAATATTGAAGACTGTTACGGTTTTCTGCTCAGCAACGCGAAAACAGCCGCAATAATACTTGAAATTGAAAACCAGCCTGACGCCCAAAAGGTTCTTTCCGAAATAGGATGTAAAATTTTAACGGAAGACCAACTGTATAATTAATAAACGATTAAGCTGATTTTTTTCGGAGGGATGATGATTGCGATTATAATGGTAAGCATTTTTGTCATGATGATGATTGTGGTCGGTTTTTGGGGAATGAAAAAAACGGCTACGCTCAATGATTTTTTTCTTGGAGGCAGAAATATAGGTCCGTTTGTTTCCGCCTTTGCTTACGGTACGACTTATTTTTCAGCCGTAATATTTATAGGATTTGCCGGTCAGTTCGGCTGGAAATACGGTCTTAACGTTTTATGGATAGCTTTGGGAAACGCCTTTATAGGTTCATTTCTGGCCTGGATGTTTTTGGGAAGAAGAACGAGGGTAATGTCGCAGAATTTAAACGCAATGACAATGCCGGAATTTTTGCATACAAGATATGACGGCAAATATATAAAAATAATAGCCGCAGTTTTGATATTTATGTTTTTACTTCCGTATTCGGCGTCTGTTTTTAAAGGACTGGGATATTTATTTGAAGTAAGTTTCAATATTTCGTTTGATTCGGCGCTTTTAATTATAATGACCATAACCGGAATATATCTTATACTGGGCGGGTATTTTGCCGTTACCGTAACGGATTTTATTCAGGGGTTTATAATGCTTGTCGGAGCAGTTGCAATGACGGTTATTCTCACTGCAAAAGCCGGAGGATTGGAGCAGGCATTTCAAACGGTTTCCCTTAATTATTACAAACATGTTTATTCCGTAGCAAAACCCGATTATATACTTTTGGCGTCTTTAATATTTATGACTTCTTTCGGAGTATGGGGAATGCCTCAGATGATTCAAAAATTCTATGCCGTAAAAAACGAAAAAGTCATAAAAATAGCCGCATGGACGACTTTTCTTTTTGCGGCAGTAATTACGACATGCGCTTATTATACGGGAGCGTTGACGCATGTTTTTTTTGACGCTCCGATTATGAGCGCGGCAGGCAAACCGCAGTTTGACCAGATGATTCCGCAGCTTTTGGCAACGTATCTGCCGGAAGTTCTTGTGGCATTCATTCTCCTTTTGATTTTATCGGCTTCAATGTCTACTATTTCCTCTTTAATTCTCGTATCGGCCTCAAGCGTGTCAATAGATTTATATAAGGGCAAGATTAATCCGAATATTTCAGGCAAAGATTCGGTAGTTATGATGAGATTTTTAAGCGGCGTATTTATTGCTATTTCTTATTTCATAGCAAGATACGAATTTTCGTTTATAGTGACGCTGATGTCGTTGTCATGGGGCGTCATTGCGGGGGCTTTTTTGGCTCCTTATATTTACGGCTTGTATTGGAAAAGAACAACGTTATGGGGCGCAAAAATAGGAATGATTTCGGGAGTAACTACGGCGATCGTTTTATTTTATGCAATGGGGCCGGCCAAGTCTCCTTTTTCGGCCAGCATGGCTATGATAATTCCTTTTTTTGTTATTCCGGCCGTAAGTATGTTTACGCCGAAAATAAATAAAAGAATTTTGGTGAAAGCGTTCAAAAATATTTAAACAAAATATCGTTGTAATAGCAGATAATTTTTTATATAATACCACGCAATTATATTAATTATTTTACGGAGGAATAAAATGGCTGTAGAAAGACTGTTAATTTTGATTAAGCCGGACGGAGTAAAAAAATCTTTGACGGGCAATATTCTGACTAAACTGTCGGAAGCGAAACTTACGATTATAGGCGCAAAAGCGGTTAAAGTCAGCAGAGAGCTTGCTGCCGAGCATTACAAACAGCTGAGCGACAAACCTTTTTTTAACGAGCTTATTGACTACATACAGGGTAAAATGTACGGTGCTCCGTATGACAGAGTTTTTGCGTTTGTTTATCAGGGAGAAGACGCCATAGCCAGAATGAGAAGAATCGCGGGAGCCACTAATCCCGAGGAAGCCGATCCCGTTTCAATAAGAGGAGCTTACGGAAGAATTACGACAAAAGGCGTATATGAAAACGTAGTTCATTGTTCATCGGATACTTCCGAAGCCGAAAGAGAAATTAAATTATGGTTTTCTCCGGAAGAGCTCACGGAAGAAATATATCCTACAAAAATTATAGATACGACGATAAAGAAAAAAGTTTGGGCGTGACAGCATGCCGTTAAGAATTGAAGCTCTGCTTAACGGTAGTAAACAGAGCTTCAATTTTTAATCAAGAGGTAAGAAAAAAATGACAACACCGTTGCAAAAGTGGGTAAAAGATTTAACAGATTTGATGACGCCGGACAAAGTTTATTGGATGAACGGTTCCGACAAAGAAGCCAAACAGCTTGCAAAAGAAGCGGAAACGACTATGGTAAACGGAGTTCCGGTTTTAACGAAATTAAGCGATAAAGAATTTCCTAATTCCTACTGGCACAGATCAAATCCGAACGATGTTGCGCGAACGGAACATCTTACCTATGTTTGCACTCCTCAAAGAGAAGAAGCCGGTTTTAACAATATCTGGATGGATCCTTCTCAGGCAAAAGAAAAGATGAACGGATTGTTTAAAGGCTGTATGAAAGGAAGAACGATGTACGTAATTCCTTTCGTTATGGGAAATCCAAAATCTGATTATGCAAAAAACTGCGTTCAGGTTACAGATTCGCTGTATGTAGCGTTAAGCATGAGGATAATGACAAGAGTCGGAGACGTTGCCGTTGAAAGAATCGGCAATTCAGATGATTTCTTTAAAGGATATCACTCAATAGGAGAAGTTAATCCGGATAGAAGATTTATAATGCATTTTCCTCATGAAAATTCGGTTATGAGTTTCGGTTCAGGCTACGGCGGAAATGCGCTTTTGGGCAAGAAATGCTATTCGCTCAGAATCGCCTCATATCTTGGCCGCAAAGAAGGATGGCTTGCCGAACATATGATAATAATAGGAGTTCAGGCTCCTGACGGAAAAACTACTTATTTTTTAGGCGCTTTTCCGTCCGCATGCGGGAAAACAAATCTTGCTCTTTTAGACCCTGTTCTTAAAGGATATAAAGTCTGGACGCTGGGCGACGATATAGCCTGGATTAACGTAGGGCCTGACGGACAGCTCTATGCTATTAACCCTGAAGCCGGATTTTTCGGAGTAGCGCCGGGAACAGGCGTTAAAACAAATCCCGTTATGGTTGAAACTTTAAAGAGCGATAAATTTTTCCCTACGCTTTATACAAATACTGCCGTAGATAACGATAATAATTCTCCGTGGTGGGAAGGTTTGACAGATGAAAAACCTGAAAATCTGACCGACTGGCATGGAGCAAAGTATGATGAAACTTCAGGAAAACCGGCAGCTCATCCAAATTCAAGATTTACCGTTTCGGCAAAATGCTGTCCGACGATGTCGCCGGAATATGAAAATCCGCTCGGAGTTCCTATATCGGGAATCATATTCGGAGGAAGAAGAAAAAGTACAATTCCGCTGGTTTACGAATGCGAAAACTGGGATCACGGAGTATTTACGGCTTCAATCATAGGTTCTGAAACGACGGCAGCCCAGTCAGGCGCGGCCGGCGTTGTAAGAAGAGATCCTATGGCGATGCTTCCTTTCTGCGGATACAATATGGGCGATTATTTTAAGCATTGGCTGACTTTTAAAAACAGAGCGAAAAAACTGCCTAAAGTATTTATGGTCAACTGGTTCAGAAAAGATGAAGACGGCAAGTTTATGTGGCCGGGTTTCAGAGATAATTCAAGAGTATTAAAGTGGATGATAGACAGAATAGAAGGTAAAGTCGAGGGAGAAAAGAAAGAACTCGGACTTTTCCCTAAAATAGAAGAATTGGATTTGTCAGGTCTTGAAATTGCAAAAGAGACTGTTGAAAAGCTTTTGAGCGTTTCAAAAGAAGAATGGCAAAAAGAAATTCCGATGATTGAAGAATTCTATTCGAAATTCGGAGATAAAATTCCGAAAGAGCTTAAAGAACAGCTTGACGGATTAAAAAAGAAATTTGCTTAAAAACATGAAAATCAAAAGCCTGCAAGTTTAAAAACCTGCAGGCTTTCGGATTTCTTAAAGGAAGTAGCAATATGGAAAAAGAAAAAAATTTAGAAACATTAAGACATTCCGCGTCGCACGTTATGGCGGCCGCCGTTTTGGAATTATTTCCCGGCACAAAAGTGGCGATAGGCCCTGCCATTGAAGAAGGCTTTTATTACGATTTTGACAGAAAAGAGCCTTTTACCGTTGAAGATCTTGCAAAAATTGAAGAGAAGATGAAGGAAATTTCAGATAAAAATTCTCCTTTTGAATGCACGGCTGTTTCAAAACAGGAAGCGATAAAACTTTTTGAAGAAAAAGGCGAAAAGTATAAAAAAGAACTTGCCGAAGCTGTTGAAGGAGACACGGTTTCTTTTTACAAGTCGGGCGATTTTACCGATTTATGCAGAGGCCCTCACGTAAAGTCAACGGGCGAAGTAAAATATTTTAAATTATTGTCCGTAGCGGGCGCTTACTGGAGAGGCGATTCAAACAGAGAGCAGCTTCAGAGAATATACGGAACGGCGTTTTTTACAAAACAGGATCTTGACGACTACTTAAAAAAAATAGAAGAAGCCCAAAAGAGAGACCACAGAAAACTCGGACGAGAGCTTGACCTTTTCAGCGTAAACGACGCTGTAGGAGGCGGCCTTATTTTGTGGCATCCCAAAGGCGCTGTTTTAAGAGACGTTATAGAATCAAACTGGAAAAAATTTCACGTTGAAAATAATTATGAACTTTTAATGACTCCTCATATAGCCAGCGAAGAGCTTTTTGCGATAAGCGGACATCTTCAGACTTATTCCGAAAATATGTATGCTCCGATGGAAATTGAAGGAAAACCTTACCGCGTAAAACCGATGAACTGTCCTATGCATCTGATGATTTATAAAACAAAACTGCATTCTTACAGAGAGCTTCCCATAAAATACGCGGAACTCGGAACGGTTTACAGATTTGAAAAATCAGGCGTTTTGCACGGACTTTTGAGAGTAAGGGGTTTTACTCAGGACGACGGACATATCATAGTCCAGCCTGAACTTCTTGAACAGGAAGTCATCACGGCTTTTAAAATGGCGATTGATTGTTTAAAAATGTTTGGTTTTAATGATTATAAAATTTATCTTGCTACAAGACCCGAGAAAAAATACGTCGGCGAGATAGCAAACTGGGACAAAGCGCAGGCTTCTCTTGAAAACGCTTTGAAAAAAACAGGCTACGAATATGAAGTTGACGAGGGCGGCGGCGCTTTTTACGGCCCGAAAATAGACATAAAAATAAAAGACGCAATCGGAAGACTGTGGCAGTGTTCAACGATACAGTTTGATTTCAATCTTCCGGAAAGATTTGATATTAATTACATAGACAAAGAAGGCAAAAAAACAAGACCTTATATGATTCACAGAGCTTTGATGGGTTCTCTTGAAAGATTCATCGGAGTTCTTCTTGAACATTATGCAGGCGCTTTGCCTGTATGGCTCTCGCCGGTTCAGGCGGCAGTGTTAAATATAGCGGCGGAACACGAACCTTTCTGCAATGAAGTTATTGCAAAATTGAAAAAGGCCGGCATAAGAGTTACATTTGATTCAAGAAATGAAAAGATAGGTCATAAAGTAAGAGAAAACGCAATGCAGAAAATTCCTTATATTCTTGCCATAGGCGATAAGGAAATGCAGGCCGGATCGGTTGCGGTAAGAGCGAGGGGCAATCAGAATCTAGGGATGATGAGTGTTGATGCTTTCATAGAGCTTGTCGAAAAAGACGTTTCAGAAAAGAGATAACGGCTTTAATATTTTGCTTACAATTTTGAAACACAAGAGCTTATGTACACCGTAAAGGAACGTACACCTCGCTCTTGTGTTTCTTCATTTCAGCTAAAATCTTAAAGCCTTTAAAGACCAAAAATAATAGTTTGTATGGAATTTATCATAAAATTTCAGTAAAATAAATATAGTAATATACCAAACATTTTGAGATATAGGAAAAAAACAGTGAAGCAATATGTTTATATCGTTCAAGCATCATTAGAACCATCAAAATGCAAAATAGGTAAGACTAATGATATAGAAAGGCGATTGAAAGAATATAACAATATGACTGGTAAATCCAAAGAAAACATTTACCAGTATTTATTTGTTTGTGAAACAAAAGATATGGCGCAGTTGGAAAATGATATAAAAAAGAAATTTGCCACTCTTAGAGAAGAAAAGAGCAGAGAAATATACTTTTATAATTTTTCATTATTTAATGATTATATTAAGTTTATCAAATCTCATAAAATGTTTGTTAAAGAAATATTTATCAAACCAGACGAGAAAAAGCATATAGTAAAAATAATCAAAAAAACGACACCGTCTCTTCAAGAGAGAGGTTTGTCTCGAAAAGATGTAATGCAAAAAGCACAAAATATAGATAATGATGAGTTTTATACCAGATACGAAGATGTTGAAAAAGAGCTTTCAATGTATGATAAAAGAATTTGGAAAAACAAAGTGATTTTTTGCAATTGTGATGATGCAGTTGATACTGATAATAGGAATACTTCAGCATTTGCTTTATATTTTTTGCAAAATTTTAAAGAGCTTGGATTAAAAAAATTGATATGTACTCACTACGGCGGTGTAGTTGATTTATTTAATCAAGGTGGAGTAGGATATATATTTACAAAAGATGGTTTTCGTGAGTTTAAAGAATATCCAAAAGGTTATACTGGAAGTTTTGACGCTGAGTTGTCATTAAAAATACTTGATGAAGAAGCAGATATAGTATGTACAAATCCACCATTTTCAAGAGCTATAGACTATTGGAACATTACAATTAAAAGTGGTAAGAAATTTATAATAATATCTAATATTGCTAATCCTATTACAAAAGCGTTTATACCTTATTTTAAGAATAATCAAGTGTGGGCAGGATATAATCGTGTAGATAAATATCTAAATCTTAAAAGAGAACTCGTTGAAGCTTCAGGACATTGGTATACAAATATTCCTATAAACAATAGACCAAAATATAAACAGTTAAAAATAATACCATTAAAAGAAATTCCCGATAAATATAAACGGTATGATGATAATAAAATGTTAATAGTAGATAATTGCTATATCCCAAATGATTATCAACAACCTTTTGCTGTATCGGCACGTCCAATATTAAATGGAATATTGGAGAAGGGTTATAAAATTATAGGCCATAATGAATCTTATATACCTAATATAAACGGCAAAGAATGTTTTAGAAGAGTGCTAGTGCAGCAAATATGAAATAGATCTATCTAAAAGATAATTTATAAAAAACACAAGTGAAATTAATCACTTGTGTTTTTTATTTTAATTTTTTATTACATATTTTGCTTTTCGGGATCTGACGGTTCGGGTTCTGCTATAACTTCGGTTGATTCCTGTATAACCTCATTTTCAATCTCTTCAATTACGGGCGTTTCTTCTGTAATTTCCGATGATGCTTCCTGAGGCAAATCGCCTTCAAAAGGCAGTTCCTGCCCTTTTTCTTCAGGAGGTTTTATTATTTCGCTGGCATTTTCTATAACCGGCAGCTCGCTTAAATGGCTGAGTCCGAAATGTCTTAAAAAATCCTGAGTCGTTCCGTACAGCATCGGTCTTCCGAGCGTTTCTTTTTTGCCGACTATTTTGATAAGTTTTCTGTCAAGAAGAGTATCCATTACTCCGCCCGAATCAACGCCTCGTATGCTGTCTATTTCGGCTCTTGTTATAGGTTGTTTATAGGCGATTATAGCTAAAACTTCCATTGCCGAAGCCGACAGTTTTACGGTTGTTTTATCTTTGAGAAGAATTTTTATCCACGGTGAGAATTCCGGTTTTGTCGCAAACGTCCAGCCGTCTGCTACAAATTTTAATTCAAAAGCTCTGTCCAAAAATTCGGAATATTCCTGCTGCATTTCATTAAGTATATTTTCAATATTGTCGTTTTCCGAGAGGCTGTCTTTAATAATATTTTTAATTTCTCTTGTCGTAAGAGGTCTGTCTGAAACGAATAATAAAGCTTCTATGATTTTCTTAATTTCCTTGGTTTCCATCGGAGTCCTCTTGTGTAAATTTTTCTTCCGGCGTTAATTTTAAATCTTCGGCAATTTCTTCTTTTTTCGGTTCGTTTATTTCAAGTCCGAGCGGATTTTCTTCCGTTTCGGCGGTTTCGTCAAAATAAACTCTGTAAATTCTTATTTCGTCAAACAAATCGGACTGTTTTGCAAGAATCTGTTTGTTTTTCATCAGTTCCAAAACGGCCATAAACGAAACTATCATTGACTGTCTTGTCGGCTGCAGTTTTAAAATTTCGGTAAAAGAAACGTATTGTCTTCCTTCAAGAACGTCAAGAATTTCCCTGATTTTTGTTTCAATCGGGATTTCCTTGTACATTATTTCTCTTACTTCTTCAGGCAGAGTTTTTAAAGCTTCCTGAAAACTTGCTATAAGGTCGTATATTGTGGCGCTTAAAACAAAATCGTCCGATTCTATTATCGGCTGCGGCCTGTAATAAGTCTGCGAATATCTTAATTCTTTATTTGCAAGAATTTTAGAAACTTCTTTATATTTCTGGTATTCCAAAAGTTTAGCTTTAATTTTATCAAGTTCAATATCGGCGTCAGCCGCGTCTTCCTGATTGTCGGGATGCAGAAGTTTTGCTTTAATCTGCATAAGAGTTGAAGCCATAACTATAAAGTCGCCGGCTACGTCAAGATTGAGATTTGTCATTACTTCAAGATAAGATAAATATTCAGATGTAATTTCAGAAACCTGAATCTCTTTTATTTCAAGATCGCTTTTTCTTACAAGATGCAATAGAAGGTCAAGAGGCCCTTCAAAAGTATCAAGATGGACGTCGTAAGCCGCAGCGTTTATCATATTTTAATAGCCTTTTTAATTTCTTTTAAGGTGGCTGACGCCGTTTCTCTCGCTTTTTTGGCGCCTTCTTTCAAAGTATTCTCAATAAGTTTTCTATCGTTTAGAATTTCTTCTCTTTTTTTCATCATAGGTCCCGTAAAAGAGCAGATAAGTTCGGTCAATTCTTTTTTGCAGGCTACGCAGCCGATTGTTCCCTGCGTGCATTGTTCTTTTCTTTTTGCGCAGTCTTTATTGAAAATTTCATGAAACGCAAATACCACGCATCCCTCTGGATGACCTGCGTCGGTCGCTTTTATTCTCAAAGGGTCCGTATACATTGTTTTAACTTTTTTTGCGACGTCGTCGTTTGTTTCGGCTATTAAAATTGAGTTGCCGTAAGATTTTGACATTTTTCTTTTATCAAGACCGGGCACTCTTGCCGTTTTTGTAAGAAGAGCCTGCGGTTCCGGCAAAACATCGCCGTAAAAATTATTGAAACGTCTTGCAATTTCTCTTGTAAGTTCAAGATGCGCCAGCTGATCTTCGCCTACCGGAACGGCCTGCGCTTTATAAATCAAAATATCGGCAGCCTGTAAAACGGGATATCCCAAAAAACCGAAATTGTGCAGGTCTTTTGATTTTACTTCCGCTATCTGCTCTTTATATGTCGGGCATCTGAAAAGCCAGCCCAAAGGAGTAATCATTGATAAAATAAGAAAAAATTCGGCATGTTCGGCAACGTCTGACTGTTTGAAAATTACGCTTTTTGCAGGATCAATTCCTACCGTAAGCCAATCGGCTACCATATCAAAAGAATTGTCTTTAAGAGCGGAAGTATCGGCATAATCGCTTGTAAGAGCATGCCAGTCGGCGACCATATAAAAACAATCGTACTGTTCCTGTATCGTGATCCAGTTTTTGAGAGCGCCGAAATAGTGCCCCAAGTGAAGTCTGCCTGTCGGTCTCATGCCGGATAAAACTCTTTTTTTATTCATTTTAAATTCCACCGCCTAATAATGCTATCAAGAAATAAATTACCGGACTTATTATTTTCCATAATATACCGGTAAATAAAAGCGCAAATATAATAAAAAATCCGTAAGGGCTGATACTGTCGTATTTTACCGCAAGATTTGTGGGCAAAAGATAATATATAACGCGCGACCCGTCCAAAGGCGGAATAGGCATAAGATTAAGAACAGGCAAAACTATGTTTATAATCAGTATTGTTTGCAGTATTTGATATGCGGGAATCAAAACCGGCATATCCGAAGTTGCAAAATTTCTTATAAGAAACATTCCTAAAGCCGCCGCGATTGCAAGCGCAAAATTTGCCATAGAGCCTGAAAGAGACACCCAAAGCATATCTCTCTTAGGATTATATAATCTGGCCGGATTTACCGGAACAGGTTTTGCCCATCCGAATATCGGCATATTGGAAATCATCAGAATAAGCGGAAGAACAATACTGCCCAAAATATCTATATGAGGCAAAGGATTAAGCGTAAGCCTGCCGAGCTGTTTTGCGGTTGAGTCGCCTCTTTTATAAGCGATATAACCGTGCGCAACTTCGTGGATTATTACAGAAAAAAATAAAACTGACAATTGTAATACGTATTTCATTTTTGTTTGATTTTTCAATAAAAAATTTATAAAGAATTTTATATTTTTACAGCTTATTTGTCAATAAACAATATATGACGCTGACGCAATTAAACGCTTCTTATTTAATATTTTAATTATTTTATTAGACAAATTCAATCATAATTAGTTATATTATACAAATACAGGTTCTGTAAAATTAAAATCGGTTAAAAAATGTCAGTTTTATATTTTATTTTGTGCGGTATTATAACCATACTTCTGCAAATTTTTTTTATAAGAGAATTTGTCCCGGTTTTTCACGGCAACGAATTTTCCATAGCGACCGTTCTTGCCAACTGGCTGTTTGCAACCGGTGCGGCCAGTTATAGTTTTATATATATAAAAACAAAAAAAAGCAATCAAAACAGAAAACTCATAACATTATTTTTTATTCTTACGGTTTTGCTGGTTTTGTCGTTTATCTTTATAAGAAGCATAAACCTGCTTACAGATGCGGATATAACCAGAGGCATTTCATTAAAATCAGCGGGCGTGTTTTCTTTTTTTTCAATAGCTCCGGTTGCGTTTACAGTCGGTTTGATTTTCGGATTTTCAAATAAGAATCTTTTGAAAAAATACCGCGGCTGGTTCGGAAACGCATATATATGCGAATTAATAGGATTTATCTCAGGCGGAATAATCTTTTCATTTTTTCTTTCATCGGTGTCAACCAGCGTTTTGCTCAGCATCATAATTTCGGTTATTTTCATCGCTTTATTTTTCTTGTTTAAAAAAGCGGTTTTTAAACTGGTTACTGTTTTATTGCTTGTTTTTATGGTTTATGTAATATCAAATTACACCGCTTTTATAGAAAATTCAACAATACTTAATAACTATAAAAATTCGGAAAATGCGGAAGTCAGTTATTACGATAACCAGCAGTATATTTTAACGGAAGCAAACGGAGAATTTTCTTTTTATAAAAACGGCGTTTTAAATTTTGCCATTCCCAGTCCGACTATTTATGAAGATGACGATTTTGCCCATCTGCCGATATTGTATCATGAAAATCCAAAAAACATTCTGCTGTGCGGCGGAGTCAAGTATCTGCCGTCAATCGCCAAATTCAGGCTTGACGGCATAGATTATATTGATCTTGACGAAGACGTCATTGAAATGCTCAAGACTAAAATCGTGAAATTTGATTATATTTTTAATGATAAAAAAATAAAAGTATATCATGTAAACGCAAGAAAATATCTTAAAACCAGCCAAAAAAAATACGACGTTATACTTATAGGACTTGATATCCCGATAAATACGGTGGTAAACAGTTTTTATACGCATGAATTTTTTGAGATTGCAAAAAATAATTTAACGGAAAACGGTTTTATAGCCCTTAAACTGCCGGGAGCGATGGTTTACAGCGACGAATTAATGAGCAGATTGAACGCTTCTGTTTATAATGCGCTGGATAATGTTTTTAAATCGGTTGAAATAATACCGGGCAATCAAAATATACTCATAGCAACAAAAAACAGAATACCGTACAGAATTGATTTAAAGAAGAGATTAAAAGACATAGAATACGAAACTTTTGTTTTATCAAAGCATTACGTTGACGAAAGAATGGATACTCAGAAAACGCAATGGCTGAAATTCCAATTATATAAGTCCGGCAACGAAAAATTGATGAATACGGATAAAAACCAAAAAGCGATGATTTACTCAATTATGTACTGGCAGTCTGCGTTCTCGCCGTTTTTAATGAACTTTTTTCAAATCTTAATTGATTATTCATATATGTTTATGCTGATACCGGTGCTTTTGTTTTTTTCGGTCAGACATACTTATAAAATAACGGCCTTTGCCGCCGGAGCAAGTTCAATGTGGCTTCAAATGATATGTTTTTGGGCTTTTCAGATTTATGCAGGTCATATATATAAATGGTTCGGGCTTCTGATTGCAGTTTTTATGCTGGGTTCTTTATCGGGAATGCTTTATGCAAAATACGGGCATAAAATTAATACTTTGAATAAAACTTTTTTCAGAAGCGAAATTTTATACCTTCTGTGGATTATATTATGTTTCATATTCGTGCAGTTTCAAAAATTAAACTGGGCGTATATTTTAATTTTTCTGGCCGGTACGGGATTTCTTACGGGTTTACAGTTTTTGCATATATCAAAAGCTTATGCTATTATAAAAGAGAAGGGCAATCAGATGAAAATATATTCCGCCGATTCTTTCGGCGGCTGTTTTGCAAGCGGACTGGGAGGAGCGTTTCTTATTCCCGTATGGGGCATAGAGAAATCTCTTCTATTTATTTTGTTTTTTAAATTTTTGATTTTTGCATGGTGGGGACATAAAAACAGATACGGTTTATAAGAATGAAGAAAATTTTATTTGGTATTCTTTCACTTTTGTTGTTTCAGTGCGTTAATGCGGAAATTTCCGTAACGTATTTTGGAGGAGCGCAGAGAGTTTCAGGTTCATGTGCGCTGGTTAAAACAGACAAACATTCCGTTATTGTTGACTGCGGAACATTTTATGAAGAAGACGGTCTTCCGGTTGACAATAAAAATATTAATTCTGTCTTAATAAATGCGGACGCTCTTGTTTTGACGCATGCACATGCCGACCATGCCGGATTAATACCGCTTTTAATAAGTAAGGGTTTTAAAGGCAATATTTACTGTACCTCAGCTACAAAAAAAATTGTTTTTGAACTTTACGATGACGGCTGGAATTTTGAAGATATTGCTCAAAATTATTTTTGGTCCGAGAATCAGAGAATAAACTGCCAGCAGAAACAAAGAGGAACAGTCACTTTGCACTGGTTTAATAACTGTTCTAAAAATATAACAAATCATGAAACTTTAAATAAAAATATAACATCCAAAGAATTACAAGACACATATAACATAAAATGTAAATTTTGTAAAAAATGCATAAAAAAATATCTTGAAAAAATGGCGGAACAATTTATTGAGATAAAATACGGGGATATCATAGGTCTGTCGGAAGATTTATATTTTTCGCTTTCAGATGCCGGTCATATTCCGGGATCCGCCGGTATTTTTTTTGATATAAAAGACGGCGGTTTACAAAAAAAGGTTCTTTTTTCCGGAGATTTGGGAAGCGGATATTCAAAACTCGTTACGGATAAAAAAAATGCTTTAAAAGCGGATTATATTTTTTTAGAAGCGACTTACGGAGGAAAGGGGAGGGGTATATATGCTTATGAATATTATAGTTTTAGAAATATTTTGGCCGAAGAACTAAAGAAAGGAAAAATTGTCTGGATACCTGCTTTGGCGCTTCAGAGAACGCAAAAAGTATTATATGAAATAAAAAAAGCCAAGGATGACGGGAAGATAGACGCTAATATACCGGTATACAGTCTGTCTCCGTCGTCAAACGGACTTACCGAATTATATGATGATGAAATAAAAGATCCTTCATTTGAAAAATGGTTCCCTAAGATAGTATATGATCAGAAAACATTAAAACCGGACGAATATAAAACATCAAAACCAAAACGGTATCAAAAACCTTCTATTGTCATTTCGGCAAGCGGTATGATGGACAAAGGCGTCTCATTTTCATTGCTGCGCAAACTTTTGCCGCGAAAAGACGTAACGGTTTTTCTTGTAAGTTATGCAGGACCTAAGACTCCGGCAGGAAAGTTGAAAAAAGGAGCAAAGAAGATAAAGACAAAATACGGAATAATTAATGTCGGAGCGTTCGTACAAAGCTTTGATATTTTTTCCGATCATCCCGATATAAATGAAACCGTTAAATGGCTTGGCGATGATAATAAAAAAACGTCCGTTTATCTTGTTCATGGCTCAAAAGGAAGTTTAAAAAGTGAAGCGGCTGTTTTAAAACGCAAAGGTTTTTTGAATGTCCGGCCTGCGCCGTTGAATAAAAAAATAATAATTAAATAGTTTGACTTTTAAAAATCTTTATATTAGAATACCGATTATTAATAATAAGGAATATAAATGTTTAAAAACCTTAATATCGGCATTAAATTTGTGGTTACCGGCATTATCGCGGGCAGCGGTAATGTTTTTGGCGGCATTTGCTGAGAAAAAGGGGAAAAATAACGTAAAATACAAACAACCTTTCAGCAAACATCTGAAAGGTTGTTTTTTTAAGTCCGTTCTTTTTATAAATTGACCGGAAAAATAACAGGGCAAAGGAGGAACTGAAATTTTAAAGATAAGAAATTAAGCAAAAAAAGTATTTTTATATATTAACGGAGGAATATATGCTTGAAAATATTAAATTAATTGCGCAGCGAATTAAGGAACTCAGGGAAATTTCGGAAATTTCCGTTGAAGAAGCTGCCAAAGAATTGAAAATAGACGTTGAAAAATATAAACAGTATGAAACAGGGGAAGTTGATATTCCGGTGAGTTTTCTTTATGAAATAGCCGGCAAATTCAACGTGGAGCTTACGGCTCTTCTTACGGGCGAAGAACCGCGCCTTCAAAGATTTTCCGTCGTAAGAAACGGCAAAGGACTTTCAATAGAAAGAAGAAAAGAATACAAATATCAGGATTTGGCTTTTAATTTTATAAATAAAAAATCTGAAATATTTGTTGTCGCCGTTGATCCCGCAAAAGAAGAAAAAAACGTTAATAAATATTCTCATCCGGGACAGGAATTCAATTATATTCTGGAAGGGCAGATGAAATTTTATTTTCAGGACAAAGAAGTTATTTTAAATCCGGGCGATTCGGTGTATTTTAATTCGGGATACGAACACGCCATGTCGGCTTTGGGCGACAAACAGCTGAAATTTCTGGCTGTAATTTTTAATAATTAAGAGGAAAAAATGTTAAAAGACAAATATATAAAAAGACAATTCAGTTCGTATGAGGATTTCAAAAATAATTTTAATGTTGAAATACCTGAAAATTTTAATTTCGGTTTTGACGTCGTTGATGAAATCGCGGCAAAAGAACCGGGCAAAAAAGCGATGGTATGGTGTGATGAGAAGGGAGACCACAGAGAATTTACTTTTGAAGATATTAAAAAATACAGCAATAAGACGGCTAATTTTTTCAAGTCGCTCGGCATAAAAAAGGGCGATGCCGTAATGCTTGTGCTTAAGAGAAGATTTGAATTTTGGTTTGCTATTATAGCTTTGCATAAAATAGGAGCCGTGCCGATACCTGCAACACATCTGCTTACTGAAAAAGACATCGTTTACAGAAATAACGCCGCAGATATTAAAATGATAGTGTCTGTAGCCACGGACAATGTTCCGTGCGCAGTTGATAAAGCACAGTCGAAATCTCCGACTTTGAAATTTAAAGTGGCTGTAAACGGAGAAGTTGACGGCTGGTATAATTTTGACAAAGAGATAGAAAAACAGTCAGATGTTTTTGAAAGGCCAAAAGGCTTGGATGCTACTAAAAACGACGATAAATTTTTATTATATTTTACGTCGGGGACTACCGGAATGCCTAAAATGGTGCTGCATGATTTTACATATCCTCTGGGGCATATGATAACGGCCACATGGCAGAACCTCAAGGAAAACGGACTTCATCTGACGGTTGCCGATACGGGCTGGGCAAAGTCGGCATGGGGCAAATTATACGGGCAATGGATTTGCGGATGCACCGTTTTTGTTTATGACTATGAAAAATTTACGCCGAAAGAACTTTTGGAAGTCATATCAAAATACGGAGTAACTTCTTTCTGCGCGCCGCCTACAATTTACAGATATTTTATAAAAGAAAACGTAAAAAAATACGATTTAAGTAAACTGAAATACTGTACGATCGCGGGCGAGCCGTTAAACCCCGAGGTTTATAACCAGTGGAAAGATTTGACAGGTTTAAAATTGATGGAAGCGTTCGGACAGACGGAAATGGTATCTCTTTTATGCAACTTCCCGTGGATGGAGCCTAAAATAGGGTCAATGGGAAAACCGTCTCCTCTGTATGATGTTGATATAGTTGACGAAAACGGCAATTCATGCGAGGCCGGAGAAGTAGGACAGATTGTTGTACGAATCGGCGATAAAAAACCGATCGGATTATTCTGCGGTTATTACAGAGACGAAGCTCTTACAAAAAAAGTATGGCATGACGGAATGTATTATACGGGCGATACCGCCTATAAAGACGAAGACGGTCATTACTGGTTTGTCGGAAGAGCGGACGATATAATAAAAAGTTCCGGTTATAGAATCGGGCCTTTTGAAGTCGAAAGCGCTCTGATGGAACATCCTTCTGTTTTGGAATGCGCGATAACGGCCGTTCCGGATCCTGACAGAGGCCAAATCGTTAAAGCGACGATAGTTCTTGCAAAAGGATATGTCGCAAGCGAAGAGTTGAAAAAAGAAATACAGAATCACGTTAAAAGAGTTACGGCTCCTTACAAATATCCGAGAATTGTAGAATTTGTAAAAGAACTGCCGAAAACTATAAGCGGAAAAATAAGAAGGGTCCAGATCAGAGAAGAAGGCGACAAATAATAAAAAATATTCAAAAACAAAAAAAGAACTAATTTAAAATTAGTTCTTTTTTTTGTTTTATTTGTAAGTTATTTTAAGCCGGATTATTTTACTTCAACTTCTGTTTTATTGCCCGTTAAATCCGTGTAAGTTAGGGGCATTGTGTTTGATTTATTTGCAAAAACGTGCATGATAACTTCAATTAAGCAACTTTTTAAAAAATATTTTTAATTTTTTAAATTACTGCAAAATTTTTTTATTTAATCAAAATTCACAACAAGTATATTAGATTTATTTGCAAATACGTGGAGTATAACTTCGGCATTTGCAATCTGGCTTTCAGAAGATATCGTAATAATCGTAAAACTTGCATCCGGCACATCGCCCGGAACTCGAACTGAAAAATTTTTAAAATATTTGTTGAATCTTGCGTCTATTTCCGGAATTTCGTTATAAGATGCATTTGTAATCGGCTGATATTTGCCTGATTCGGCATGATAAAGTTTCTCTATTTTTGCTATGCTTGAAACAAGCATTTTCCCTTCGCTAACAATTGCTTCTTTTACAAATTTTCTATAAGCCACGATAGAGTTAAGACTTAATATCCCTATAATTGCAAATACAATCAGGAGTTCCACTAAAGTAAAACCTTTTATAGAATTAAGCTTTGTCTTCATTGATGCTCCTTTCAATTCAATTTATATTTTATAAATTTTTTTACCTGTTTCGCGCCCAAAAATGGTATCAAATTTGATTTATGCTGTAAACATCTATTGTGCGGTTGTGCAATTTTTTAAATTGTTGTATAATCAACGTCAGCAAATAATATTAAATGGAGAGGTCGCATAGCTGGTCTAGTGCGCCGGTTTGCTAAACCGGTGTACAGGTGAAAACCTGTACCGAGGGTTCGAATCCCTCCCTCTCCGTTGTTTAGTGTCATCAAAGATAAAATATGCCCGCCAAACAGAATTCGAACCAGAAGTACCGTCGGTGGAATCTTCGTAATCTGACCAGATAGTTTAAAACAGAGAATTTTAAGCCAAAAATATTAGCCAAATAGCCGCATATTCTCTAAAGGGCTTTTTGCCAGTCCGGTTTCTTGTTTTATTGAGTTAGATATTGAGTATTTTTTCTTGTTCTTTCCAGTCGGAAGTGGTAATACTTTTTAGTTTTATAAGCGTTAAGTCTTGCGACTGGGTTCCTTTGATTATACTTTCCTGTATTTTAGGAGATAAGTAACTTAATTCCAGAAGGTCTTTTACATATCTTGAGGTTACTTTTTCTGTAGTGCAGATTTCCTGTATATTTTTAACTTTTCTTTCTACAAGCAGTTTGTTCCATTTATAGCCTTTAAGTAAAGCATTAATCAACACCTCATTTGGCTTGTTTGTAGAATCTGCGCCTATAATTATCTTGCTGCCGTTATCGACTACAGCTATTTTGATATTTTTTATAATTGTGGTTTCAGTTTTATTATTAACTTCTTTAAATTCTCTTTTTTCATAATTAGATAACAATAGCTCTTTTAATTGTTCCGGATAATAACTTATTTTAACCTTTTCTTTAAATACTTTGATTTTGCTTATTATGCTTCTTAAAATATCTGAACTAAGGTTTATGTCTACTGTCTCCGTAATAATAGTTTTTTGTATGTTTACGGCTAATTCTTTAAGCAAGCTTTGCATAGTTTCTTTGTCGCTTAAAAGCTCTTTTATTACATTGGTTACAAAGCTTTCAATTTCGCCTGCCGGTATTTTTGCTATTATTCCGATTCTTTCTCTGTCATGTTGGATAACGGCTTGGCTTATATAATATCTGTACCGTTTACCGTTTTTGTTACTATGAGCAGGGCTCATATAATTATTCTTATCATCAAATATCTTGCCTGATAATAAAGAGCCTGTTTTACAATGTTTAATGCTTTTAGCATTTAAATTATTTTCTTTTAATAAATTTTGCACATTACTAAATAATTCTAAATCTATAACAGCTTCATGTAATCCTTTATACCACTTATCTTTATGAGGCACTTCTCCAATATAAACTCTGTTTGATAATATCTTATATAAAATACCTTTACTGAATTTTTTACCTATTCGGCTTAATATGTTGTTATTATCAAGATATTCTTTTAGCCTATGAACTGTTTTAAGTTCTATATATTTTTCAAAGATACGTTTTACTTTGCCGGCTTCTTTCAAATCAGGATATAGTTTTTTGTCTTCTCTATAATACCCGATTGGCGCTACGCCGCCCATCCACATCCCTTTTTGTTTGCTGGCGGCATATTTATCCCTTATGCGTTCGCCGGTAACTTCACGTTCAAACTGAGCGAAAGATAACAGCATATTCAAAGTAAGTCTGCCCATACTTGTTGTAGTATTAAACTGTTGTGTTATAGATACAAAAGAAGTTTGATTTTTATCAAGAACTTCAACTATTTTGCTAAAATCCATTAAGCTGCGGGTTAGTCTGTCTATTTTATAAACTATTATTATATTTACGTTACCTAAAGATATATCATTTAATAATTCTTTTAAGGCAGGCCTTTCAAGCGTACCGCCAGAATAACCGCCGTCATTATAGTGTTTATCAACTAATTGCCAGCCTTCGTGCTTTTGGCTTTTGATATACGCTTCACAGGCTTCACGCTGGGCATCTAGACTGTTAAATTCTAAATCCAACCCTTCTTCGGATGATTTGCGTGTGTAAATTGCGCATTTAACCATTGGTTTATTGGAATCTGTATTATTAGATTCAGTAAAGCTCATCGTTTTACTCCAAAGAACAATTTGCCATTCCATTGTGTGCCGGTAATTTCTCGGGCTATTGCGGATAAACTACCATAAGTTTTATTATTATACAGAAAGCCTTTTTCTATAACCAACACTTCATATTTCTTCCCTTTAAAAGAGCGGATAAGTTTTGTTCCGGATTTTACAACAACTTCAATTTTATGCTTTTTGCCAAGTACTGTTTTTGCTAAAGCGGCATCCATAAACTTATAAAACTTATTCAAATTTATGCCCTGTTCTTTAGCCTGTTTTTGCCATTTGATATTTTTGCTTAAGAAAACCCGGCTGGCTTTTGTATATGGTTCCGTATCAAAATATTTTTGCCATTCAGCTCTTAATAATCCTAAATTTTGCTCACTATTATTCATACTGTCCTCCTGCACACATTTACGCTTACTGCGGGCAGGAAGTCAAGGGGGCAACACTGCGACAATATGCTGTCGCATGTCTTATGTATACTAATCTTATTAATTGAATTATATGAGATATATGAATGTTGCCAGAATTTATCCATTTATACAGATTAAAATTAATTGATAGCAAAAAATTAGATGTGGCGTATTTTAAAATAAAGATATATACTTATTAGAAATAATTGTGATATAATGCAGGCGGCATAAATGATAATTTAATCTTTAAATAAGGAGGTTTTATGAGCTATGGTTTTTGTAAAGATTGCAGATTTTATGATGGACAAAGATGTATTCCCAAAGATTCTATAAAAGCGGCAAATGGAGGTTGCGCAACTTTTGCAGGAGATGAAAACAGGGATGATAAACTCTGTAAGACTTGCAGGTTTTATGACGGCGAATACTGTAACACAAAAAAATCAAGAATGCAGTTCAATGCGAATTGCGGAACATGGTCGCCGTTTTAATAGGAGAGGCAATAATGTTCAAATCCCAGGAAGAAATTGATGAAGCGTTTAGAGAAAGATATAAACAGAGAAATGGCGGGCAAAATAAATTTATAGCATTAGACGGAATTATTAATTCTGAAAAATTTGAAAAAGCCAACCCAAAAATTTTATGGGTATTAAAAGAAAGCACATATTCAGACACGCCAAAAGATTTTAATATGAGGGAACTGCTTGTACAATTGTCGCAGCATGAATTTTATCAGCAATGTAAAAAGACTTTTGAAGATATAGTCATAGTATCTTACGGAATAATAAAAGGTAAATATTTATATTCCGAAATACCCGAGATAGAAGAAATTAAAAGCGTACTGGAAGAAATAGCATTTATTAATATAAAAAAATCTCCGGGCGGAACAAAAACGTATAATCCCATTATCAGCAAACATTTTGGGCTTGATAGGGATTTATTGAAAGCACAGATAGATTATATCAATCCGGATTTAATTATTTTTGCAGTCGGCCCGATAGCATCACCTGAGTTATTTAAGATGATGTTTGGCGATTCTTTTGAACACATAGGTGGTCCTATAGGCAGAGTTAATGGTAAACATAAACGCAATATTTTATGCGTGAATCATCCCGCAGCACCAGCAAACGCAAAAACATATTTTGATTATATAATAGAATTAGTCAAACGTATTGATGAGATAAAAGGATAATATATTAATAGAGCGTAAAATTCATAAATGACAGAACGGCAAAAACAAGACAAGATAATCAGTTTATTAAAAATACTTAAAAACCTTGACGACGGCGAAGTTATATTAAAAGATTTGGCCGAAGAACTAGGTTTAAGCATCCGTACGCTTCAAAGATATATGTTAAATATTGAAGCGGCTGATTTCCCCGTTTATAATCCGCAGCCCGGCGTTTATAAATTTATTGAAGGTTTTGCGCTTTCCAAAATAAAACTTTCTCTTAACGAAGCCGGTTTACTTGTATTGTTCGGAGATTTTATAAATGATGTCCGCAATAAAGATTTAAGCCAGTCGCTAAAATCATTAAGACAAAAATTATTAGCTTCAAAGGCAGATAATCCGTTTTATATTAAATTGCCGGATATTGCCGCTTATCCCGCTAATCAAGATGCAGATGCTCTTCAAAAGGCGGTAAGCGGAAAATTTCAAATCAATTTTAAATATGCCGTAACTTCCAGCCATAAAGACATAAAACCTTATAAATTAGTTCAGTATGGCGGGTTTTGGTATTTACTGGCGGTTATGGGGAAAGAAAAAATATTGAAATTCCGAATAGATGAAATACGAAATGTTGAGATAACAAAAAAAACATTTACTCCAAATTCAAAAGTTATAAAAGCACTGAAAGAAAGCGTTAACATATTTTTTGAATTAAAACCTGACGCAGACATTAAATTGTTAGTTCAAAAAGAAGCTGCAAAGTATTTTAAAAACAAAAAATATGTTCCGTATCAAAAAATAGAAAAAGAAAATTCTGACGGAAGCCTTATAGTGGCGTCAAAAATATCAAAAATCCAGGAAATAGAACCTGCCATATTTAACTTCATGCCGTTTGTTAAAATAGTTTCTCCGGAAAAACTATCCTCAATCCTTAAAACAAAAATCTCGAACTATTTAAGCCAAATTTAACCATTAAAATTCCTTTGTTTCAAACGACAATAAGCTGTCGTTTGGCATTTGTATAATGTAAAAAAGACAAAGGAGT
>JAHDRN010000027.1 GCA_018433245.1 Candidatus Proruminimicrobium quisquiliarum | reverse complement strand
TCTCATAGAATGGTCTCTTACTGCCCTTTCTATAACCCATCTTGAATTATATATTTTGCCGATTATAAAATTTCTTGCTATCTTAATGCTTTCTTCTTTTTTCTCTGAAAGAAAATATTGTGTTTTTCTTAAAGTGACATTCCCTCTGACTTCACCTGATATTCTTGATAAGAATTTACCATATTGTGTCATAAAACATAAAGAAATATTATGTTTGGCACAACTTCCCATTAGAGCGGGACTTGCTCCTGTGTAGCCAAAAACAACTATGCCTTCTAAATTATGCAAAGGTACCCGTCCAAGCTCATTATTATCTTTTATAATAACGACATTCTCTCCATCTAATGACACATAAACATCCTGAGTTGTTACATATAGCGTATTTAATAATTTTTTTATAACTATTCCTCCTTTAAATATTTATTCATATAATCTTTTATAGATTGTTTTTTACAAAGTTTCGGCAGACAAATATCTATTAGAGAACAAGATTTACAACTGTTATTTGGTTTTACTTCAGGCGTATATTTTCGAGTATACAAATCATGCATTTCTTTAAAAATATCATAAACTTTTTTTCGCAGATCCTGATTGATATCTACTTGTTCTCTATGACGGATTTCACCATAATAAAGATATCCGGTCTCTATATTACAACACAACATTTCTTCAAGACAAATTGTCTGAGCAACTAACTGTAAAATATCGGAATCATTATCTTTTGGTTTTCCTCTCTTATATTCAACAGGGCTAATTTTATATTTATTCTCTAATCCATTAACAGATATTCCGTTTTTATCACGATGAAATTCCACTACATCACAAACTCCTGTTACTCCCAATTGGCTTGAAAGAACAGGCATGGATCGTGAGATTATAATATCTCCCCTCTTTTCAGGCATAATATGAGAATGAGCTTTATTGTGAAATATTTGACCGTCAATTGTTCTATAATTTTCACTCCATTGCTGTTCTATATGGATTAAAGCCCATTGCCTTCTGCAAAAAATGAAATGTTGGATGCCTGATAATAATAAAAAATCTTCTTCGTTATATTCCGTCATATATTTCAGGCTTTACTTCTGGCAATTCTTCAACAGTAATTTTATAATCATTAAAAGATTTAGGATTATCTGCGATAGCAAGTATTTTTACGCTTCTATGAATTTTTGCAGAAGAGTATTTTCCTGCTTTGCCTTTATGTTTCCACCATATGAGTTTACATACTTCCATACTGCCTTCAGGTCTTGCAGAAGAAGTATCATTTTCAAACAATGTTTCTAATGCTTTTTTTATTTTTTCTGAATCATCATCGGAAAAACCTGTTTTTTCTGCGAGTTGACAATTAATACTCCCTTTAACAACGTATAAACCAAAAGAAACAAAATGTTTTGTACCCATTGTATCGCTTGATTTACCTTCGCTAGGTTCACTGTTAACACTTTTAGTAATCTGCATACTTACTATATCTACCGGATTTACACTAATGGATTGATGTATAGAAAC
>JAHDRN010000009.1 GCA_018433245.1 Candidatus Proruminimicrobium quisquiliarum | reverse complement strand
CTTTTCCTTCCGTTGCCATCGCCTTCTTTGTGTATCCCTTGTAAACCGGAACTGCTACTACAGACAAAATACCTACAATTACGATTACGATAACCAACTCAACAAGTGTAAAACCTTTCGTGCTCTTCATTTTAAATCTCCTTTTTTATTTATTTTTTGATTCGTGTTGTCTCTTATTCCGAAAATTTCAGAATATGGACATTTTCTATTTTAGCCCTTTATTTCTTTTTTGTCAACGATTTTTTATTTTTTAAGATAACTAAATAATGCGTAAAAAAAATTATTTTTATAAACCGACTTCCGTGAAATAAGGACCGGCTGTTGTAGTGGCCCTCATTGTAATAGTTATACCGTTTGCCGGTGCAGTACCAACAGTTCTTGCAGTAAACGCGGCCGTATTTCCTGTGATTGTAAAAGACCTAAAATATTTATTGGTTGTAGGCGTAATTCCTAATGCGGCAGACATCGAACCGGAAGCGAAATGAGAATGTTCTGAATAATAAACTCTTTGCGCCGTAAGAACCGCTCCTAACAATGCCTTTGCTTCAGTAGCCATTGCTTTCTTCTTATATCCTTTGTAAACAGGTACTGCGACTACAGATAAAATACCGACAATTACAATTACAATAACAAGTTCAACGAGCGTAAAACCTTTAGAATGCATTAGCTGTCTCCTTTTATTTAATATTTTAGTATTATAATATATTTTGATTTCAAATAAAAAAGCCCGGCGTTAAACGCCGGGCTTTTGTTAAATCATTTGTTTATTTTTTTTTGCCTTTTTTTACAACTTTCTTCGCAGCTTTTTTCTTTGCAACTTTTTTTACAGCTTTCTTAGCTTTCTTCGTTCCGCCTCTGCTCATTTTCGCTCTTGAAATATCGCCTGCTTTGTCAAGGAAATACAGATATCCTTTTTCTTTCTTTACGCCGGCTTTTGCAACTTTACTCGGTTTTCCGCCTTTCTTGCCGCCTCTTGCCATCTGAGCTCTTGAAACATCGCCGTTTTTGTCGATAAAATAGAGATATCCGTCTTCTCTTTTTACGCCAACTTTGAAAACTTTTTCTGCCATAATTTTCCTCCTAAGGAAATGTTACTGCTTTTATTATAAACCAAGAAAGTCAGTAATAACAATCAAAATGTTTTCTTAGTTATTCTCTATAAAATCAACAATTTCTTAACAACTGCCGCTATAATATATTTTTTATTTTGATTTGTCAATATCTTTTATTCTCTATAAATTTTTTATTTTCTCTCGGGAACAAAACCCTGCGTCTGAACGCCGTCATAAATTTTGCGACTCTATATACTGATGCGCGCTTACTGAAGCCGTCGCTCCGTCGCTTACCGCGGTAACAACCTGTCTGAGCGATTTTTTTCTTACGTCTCCGCAGGCATAAATTCCGTCAATTGCGGTTTTCATCTGTTCGTCGGTAAGAATATATCCTTTTTCGTCCAGCGCTATTTTATTATTCATTAAAAATTTTGTGTTCGGCGTCCATCCTATAAAAATAAAAACTCCGTCTACCGGAATTTCTTCCGCAGCGGACGAATTAACGTTTCTTACTTTTATTTTTTCTATTGTTTGGGTTCCCGTTATTTCTTCAACGACCGTATCCAAAATAATTTTTATTTTCGGTTCCGCGGCGACTCTTTCCTGTAAAATTTTTGCCGCCCTGAATTCGTTTCGTCTGTGAATTAAAGTTATTTTGCTTGCGAATTTAGTTAAAAACAGCGCTTCCTGAAGCGCGGAATTGCCGCCGCCTATAACGGCGACTTCTTTGTTTTTAAAAAACGGTCCGTCGCAAGTGGCGCAAAAAGAAATTCCTCTGCCTATAAACTCTTCTTCCCCCTGAACTCCCAGTTTTTTAAAACTTGACCCGCTTGCGATAATAATAGTTTTTGTTATATATGTTTTATCGGTAAGGATAACTTTCTTCAACGTCTCGTCGGTTTCTATTGCTACAACTTCTCCGTATGTGATTTCAGCGCCCGACGTTCTGGCCTGCTGCTCCATTTTTGAAGTCAGTTCAAAACCGTTGATGCCTTTATCAAAACCGGGATAATTCTCAAGGTTATCCGTAATTGCGATCAATCCTCCGCAGCCCGCTTTTTCAATAATAAGAGTGCTCATCCTTGCTCTTGACGAATAAATCGCGGCGCCAAGCCCGGCAGGCCCGCCGCCTATAATAATTACGTCGTATACCATATTCAACCCCGCAGTTATTTTTCAAGCAGAATTTTTATATCCTGATCCCATTGTGCTTCAAGACCGGGCATATATCCGACATGCTTGTTGGAAATGTTTCCTCTTGCGTCTATAACAAAAAAAGACGGAATGCTTCTTATTTTATAACTCGCCATAACATTTTTGTCGCCGAGCAAAACTTTGTACGTGATGCCGGATTCTTTAACAAAATCTTTCACTTTTTGTTCATCCTCGCCCACGTTTATCCCGAGAAAAACGACATTCGGATTGTCTTTGTATTTATTGTATAAGCTTTCAACCGCCGGGATTGACTGCCTGCAAGGGGGACACCACGTCGCAAAAAAATCAACAAAAACGACTTTGCCTCTGAAATCGGAAAGAGCAACAGTTTTACCGTCTAAATCTTTTAATTTAAAATCATTGCTGATCAAAGAACGTCCCGAAGACGGCGCGCATGAAACAAAAAACAGGCATGCGGCGATTATCGCCGCAAATTGCTTAAATAATTTCATCCAAATCCCTCTTTATGTCGTTTTTAGGCTTAAATCCGACTATTTTTCTGACGGGTCTTCCCTCTTTAAAGATAATCAGGCACGGTATAGACGTTATTTGGAATTTTGAAGACAAACTCATATTTTCATCGGTATTAACTTTGCAGACTTTTACTTTTCCGGCATATTCGTTTGACAATTCGTCAACTATGGGAGACAACATTTTACACGGACCGCACCACGGCGCCCAAAAATCAAGCAGCACTGGAACATCCGATTTTGTAATTTCCTTTTCAAAATTTTCTTCATTGATGTGCAATTCCATTGTTTGCCCCCTGATTGTTTTTATGAAATTATATAAAAAGAAAAAGCATGTATCAACTGTTAAATATTATTTAAAAAAATTTGATACAATATCGTATATGAAAAATTTAACCAAATGTTTTTTTGTATTTGTTACCGTGTTATTTTCAGCCGTTTCTTCGCACGCGTTTATATCCGAAGCGGGTCTCGGGACCACAGCCGCGCAATTTTTAAAGCTTCCCGTGGGAGCAAAAAATGCGGCGATGGGAAACGCTTCCGCCGGCAATCTGTGCGGAAGCGACGCAATTTACTGGAATCCGGCCAATCTTTATTATCTTGACAAAAATACGCTGTCTTTTTCCCACGCCGTATGGTTTGAAGACATTAATTACGAATGGATTTCTTTTGCGGTTCCGTGCGGGAAGAAAGGAACTTTCGGCGCCGCGCTGCAGTATGTTTCTTACGGCAGTATTGACAGAATAAATTCAAGCGCCCAAAAAGACGGTTCTTTTTCTCCGGTTGATATGGCTTTATACTTAACTTACGCAAAATCCTACGGCAGTTTCCAATTCGGAGGCAATTTAAAATATATAAACTCAAAAATAGAAAATTCGGCGACGGCCTTTGCGGTTGATTTGGGGACAAACTGGAATCTTCCGGACAATAAAACATCGGTGGCCGCGGTCATCTCAAATCTTGGAACAAAAATGAAGTTTAACAATGAATCGGAAAATCTTCCGTTATTGATTAAAACCGGCTGTTCAAGTTATGTTCTGGACAATATGCTTGTGGCTTTGGACATAAATTTCCCCAACGACAACAATATTTATTTTAATCTCGGAACAGAATACGAAATTCCGGTCAAAGGAACAACAGAAGTATTCCTAAGAGCGGGTTATGACGGGCGAAACAAAGACGTTCCCGGATTTAACTGGCTTAATATGGGATTCGGCATATCCCATTCGGATATTTCTTTTGATTACGCTTTTGTTCCTTACGGGGAAATAGGAATGACTCATTTGTTTTCTTTGGGAATTAAATTCGGAGAGGTTATAAAAAAATAAATTTATGATTATAGGATTGACGGGGTCTTATTGTTCGGGCAAAGATACGGTAGCCGAATACATTGTAGAGCATTACGGATTCGGGCATTTTTCGCTGTCGGATGAAATCAGGCTTCTTATGAAAGAAGCCGGCATTGAACCCACCAGAGAAAATTTAATAGCATTCGGAACAAAATTGAGACAAAACGAAGGCAACGATGTTTTGGCAAAATCGGTAATAAAAAAATTTGAAAACGGCAAAAATTACTGCATTACTTCAATAAGGCACGGCAAAGAAGTTGAAAAGCTTAAAACCGTAAAAAATTTTGTTTTAATAAATGTTGACGCTCCGGTAAAAATCAGATTTGAAAGAATGCTTAAAAGAAAAAGACCGGGGGATCCTTTAACTCTTGAAAAATTCAGCGAACTTGAAAAAAAAGAATCGCAGGTTTCCGGATCCGGTCAGCAGCTGGCTTTATGCGCGTCAATGGCCGATATGATTTTTATTAACGATGCGGCAAATCTTTCCGAATTATATTCTAAAATAGACAATTTAGTATCGGATTTAAAATTAAAATACCATGAATGATTTTGACGTTATAATAATCGGAGCCGGCGCTTCCGGACTTATGGCCGCAGGCAAAGCAGGCGAAGAAGGCAATAATGTGTGTCTGCTTGAAAAAAAATCAAGACCGGGCATAAAACTGTCAATTACGGGAAAAGGAAGATGCAACATAACAAACAGCGCCCAAATTCATGAGTTTACATCCGAATTCGGCAATAACGGAAAATTTCTTTTCAGCGCTTTTAATAAATTCTTTAATTCGGATTTGATCTCATTTTTTGAAAGACACGGAGTTGAAACGAAACTTGAAAGAGGCGGCAGATATTTCCCGTTAAGCGATGACGCTCACAGCGTTGTAAATGCGCTGATAAAATACGCAAAAACAAACAACGCCGTAATAAAAACTTCCAGCGAAGTCGTAAAAATTACAAAAGAAAAAAACCTGATAAAAGAAATTATTTTGGCAAGCGGAGAAATTTTACGGGCAAAAAAATATATTCTTGCCACGGGCGGCCTTTCTTATCCGCAGACGGGCTCGACAGGCGACGGATTTAAATTTGCCAAACAACTCGGACATACCGTTATTGACCTGTCTCCGTCTTTAGTCCCTCTGGTTTTAGACTGTCCGTATTTAAAACAATTAAACGGTTTAAAATTAAAAAATATTGAAATAACCGTTTTGGCGGATGATAAAGAAATAACTAAACTTTTCGGCGAACTTGAATTTACGGTTTTCGGCATGACCGGTCCGGTAATTTTAACGGTAAGCGCCTTGGTTTACGGTTTATTACGGGATAATAAAAAAGTTGAAATATCAATTAATCTAAAACCGGGCCTTGACGATGCGCAGCTTGACGGGCGGCTTGTACGGGAATTAAATAATTTCGGCAGTCTTCCCGTAAGAAATATGCTGAAAGAACTTATTCCTATGCAGCTTACCGGCGCTTTTATGGAGACTGCGGGTATTAATTACACAAAAAAATGCTGTGATATAACAAAAATTGAAAGGCAGAGAATTTTTGAAAGTTTAAGAAAATTAAAATTTAAAATATTATCAACAAGGCCTCTAAGCGAAGCAATAATAACAAGAGGCGGAATATCTTTGGATGAAGTGGAACAAAATACAATGAAATCAAAATTAATTGACAATTTGTATTTATGCGGCGAAATTCTTGACTTAGACGGACCGACAGGCGGTTTTAATTTGCAGGTTGCATTTTCAACCGGTTATCTTGCCGGCAGCAATACGGAGGAAGCTTAGAAGCTTAGCGGCTTGGAAGCTTGGTAACGGCAACTACAACATCGGAAGCTTAGAAGCTTAGCGGCTTGGAAGCTTGGTAACGGCAACTACAACATCGGAAGCTTAGAAGCTTAGCGGCTTGGAAGTTTGGCAACAGCAACTGCTGTCTTTTGCTCAGCTTCTTAGCCTCCAAGCTTCTCAGCTTCTGTCGTCAAGGGAGATATCGTGAGTGTTTTTGAAATTACTATGTTATTATGTTTTGCAAGCGCATGGCCTTTTTCAATTTATAAATCATATAAATCAAGAAACAATTCAGGCAAAAGTATAATTTTTTTATATATTGTTTTGGCAGGCTATATTGCCGGAATGGTTCATAAATATTTATATAATTTTGACGGCGTTTTTTATTTGTATTTATTTAATTTTTGTCTTGTTTTAACCGATACTTTCATTTACTACAGAAATTACAGACTGTCAAAGTAAAAACAAAAAAAGACAAGAATTTTTTATTTTCTTGTCTTTTTTACATGGTTGCGGGGGTAGGATTTGAACCTACGGCCTTCAGGTTATGAGCCTGACGAGCTACCGGGCTGCTCCACCCCGCGATTTATTTATAGAATATACGCAGATTTTACTTTTTTATTTATTCTTTGTCAAACAAATTAATGTACTATTGAAATAAAAAATAAAATTTGAGATAATCGTTTATTGAATATAAATTAAAATTTTAAATGCGGTTGGTATTATGGGTTCAAAAATATCGTTGTTTATAGGATTTTTTCTGGCTTTCGTTATAGCGCACTATATATTCTATTCGTTTTACTCGCGCATAACCAGAAACCACGTTTACAGCGGCAGCTTAGGCGCTATTTTCCTAGTCGTAGGCGTTTTTGCCTCTTTTATATGGACGGCTTTAATTTTCAGCAATAATTACCGCGGCCTGCTTTTCCCTATTACGACAATCCCTTCGGCATTAATCGCTCTTGTAATGTTAATCCGCATATTTGTCGCCATGTTTGTCAAAAGTTCACAGAAAAAAGGGCATTTTGAAGACGAACAAAAAAAATATCAGGAAAGCTATCTCAGTCTTACGCGAGGCAGACATTACGATTACATAATCAACATTTACAACAGCAAAAGCAATCCTCTTGTAACGCAAAGGGATTATGAAATAGCCTGTATTTACAGCAAAAAAAGCGCAATTATTGACGTATTAAAAGCCCAAAACAAATATTATGAACTTGCAATATATTATTTTTTGCAGAATAATTTTAAAGAATCCATAAAGTGGTTTGATCTTGCCGGCGAAAGCAATTCAAATTATAAATTCTTTTACAATAAAGGCTTATGCCTTTTTCATCTTGAAAATTATGAAGAAGCTGTTGAAACTTTTGATAAAGCGATATCGTTTTCCCCCAATCCTTACGCCTATTTTAACAGAGCGCTTGCAAAAGCAAAATTAAACGATGTCTCCGGAACGGTTCAGGATTTAAAATCGGTTATTGACGATAAGGATATAAGAAACTCCATAAAAATTAAAAGAAAACTGGAATTTATAGAAAAATTTATCGCTTCGGCTTATTGAGGATAAAATTATGACATATCAAAGAAAGAAAGATATAAACTGGCTTAATTATTCTTTTTTACCGTCCATTTTGCAAACTACGCCCAATGCGATGATACGAAAACATATTCAGGAATACATCAATACTCTGCCTGACGGATTTGCCGACGTAGCGGGCGGCATTTATGACATAAGCGAAAATGCGGTGCAAAGATTTTCAAGCACCATAAACACCATTGAACTTCTCGGCAATATTTTTGATTATAAATTATGCCTGCCGATAGACACTATCACAGTTTCAAACGGAAATCTGCGTTCGGTTCTGTCGTATCTTGACGAACTCAGAGAGCCGCAAAAAAACCCGAAAACGGCGCAGGCCTGCGAATACCGTTCAAGCGGCATAAACAAACTTTCCGTTTCGTTGTTTGACAAATCGCTGGAACTGCTTTTAAAATCGCTTGATCTTGACGATACCGATTTTTTTGTTAATCTTCAGGTTGCAAAAATATATATGTACTGCAATAACAGCGAACAAAATCTTGTTAATCTTGAAAAAGCCGGAGAATACTTCAGAAACGCGCTCAGATACGGACAGGCAGAACTTACGTCGCCGAGACTTATAGGAAAATCTAAAGAAGCTTTTGAAATAAAGAAAATGGTCGCCGAAATTGCGCTGCATTTTGCAGTGCTTCATCTTATAAACGCAAACGAGGCGTATTTTAAAGAAAATGAAATTTTAACGGATCCGGTTTTGGATAATTACAAAAAAATGCACGAGGCCGCCGTTTTGTCGGATACGATTTATCCGACGCTTGAAGCAAAATATTTACAGGCAAAAGCCTATATATTAACAGGCAAAGAAAAAGAAGCTCTTGATATTCTTATGAAAATAATCCGCGAAGATTTAAAATTTATATACCGTATAAGAAAAGATGCTGATTTTGAAACCGTATCGGAAATTATTGACAATTCTCTTGAAACGATAAATTCTCAAAAACCGGAAAATAATTTTATTAAGGCCTTTGAATTTATAACAAAAGGTAAAATAGATCCGGCAAAGAAATTAATCAGAACGCTTATAATTGAAGAACAGGATTATTTTGACAGATTTGCGGCAAAATGCTTTGATCCCGTAAGAAAAGATATTGACGGATTCAAATTTTTAAGCATGGTCAATACTCTCTCACCTCTGCCTATGGCCGATCTTGATTTTAAATAAAATTTTATTTTTCCAATATTTTTATTGCGGTATACGCTATATATTCGGCCGCAACGGGAAGAGCTTTTTCGTCAATATCAAAGTTTTCGTGATGCCACGGATATGACGTTTCAGCGCATGATGAAGTGCCCGCGTAAATAAAACAGCCTTTTACTTTTCTAAGATATTCGGCAAAATCTTCGCCGCCCATTGACGGTTCCGTTAACAAACATACTTTATCTTTCCCCAACAATTCATTTGCCGATTGTTCGCATATTTTTACTATTTCGTCGTCGTTTATAAGAGGCGAACCGAGCGCTTTGTAATCAATTTTATAACTAACCCCGTAAATTTTGGCCATGCCGTCAAGTCTGTTTATAATTTCCCGTTTTATCTTATCTCTTGTTTTATCGTTTAAAGTTCTTACGGTTCCGACGATCTTAATTTTACCGCATATTATATTGTATCTTTCTCCGCCGGATATTTCGCCGACGCTTACAACGGCAGGTTCAAGCGGATTTATGACTCTTGAAACTATGCTTTGCAAAGATATTATAAATTCCGACGCGGCCAGTATCGCGTCTTTTGATAAATGAGGATAGGCTCCGTGCCCCGTTAAGCCGTCTATTTCAACCGTAAATTTATCAACGCCTGCCATCATTGCCCCGTATTTTAAGCCGATTTTGCCGGTTTTAATCCACGGGCTTACGTGAACGCCTAAAATAGTGTCAACCTTATTTTTTGAAAAAACTCCCTGCTCTATCATTCTGCATGCGCCGCCCGAGGCTTCTTCATTAGGCTGAAATATAAACTGCACTCTGCCTGAAAATGAAGATTTTTTCTCCGCAAGCAGCATTGCCGCGCCGAGCATTATTGTAGTATTGCCGTCATGCCCGCAGGCATGCATTACGCATTTATTTTTTGATTTATATGAAACTTTATTTTTCTCCGATATCGGCAGCGCGTCTAAATCCGCCCTTAAAGCTATTGTTTTTTGTTTTGCGCCTGTTTTGGCAGAACCTTCTAAAATGCCTACTACTCCGGTTTTGCATAATCTGTAAGTTTTAATTTTATTTTCTTTCAAAATTTTTTCAACAAGACCGGCCGTTTTAAATTCTTCGTTGCCGAGTTCCGGATTCTGATGGATGGTCCTTCTTATATTTTTAAGCCGTTCAAACATTTTCATTTAATTCTCCCAATCGCTTTTGGTATATTGTCAATGATATCTGTCGCCGTAAGCGAAACTTGCGTCTTTTTTCCGGCGGCTATATCGCCCGCCAATCCGTGAATATAAACGGAAGTCGCGACTTTGAGCATTAAATCACTGTTTTTGTTGCATACAAACGCAGCAATTATGCCCGACAAAACATCACCGCTTCCGGCAGTCGCCATTCCGGGGTTGCCTGTTTTATTTACATAAAACCTGCATCCGTCGGTTACAACGGTTCCATATCCTTTCAATACGCAGATTGTACCATTATTTTTTGCAAAAATCCCGGCATTTTTTTTCCTGGCCGCAGGCGAAGGATCATATTTTATACCCGATATTCGCCCAAATTCTTTCGGATGCGGAGTAACGATAACATCGGCTTTTGCGTCTTTAAAATCCTTAATGATTCCTTTTTTGCTGTTTTTTTCAAACACATTCAGTCCGTCGGCGTCTATAACGACGGGAATTTCATATTTTTTTATTATGTTTGTTATTATCCCGCGCAGAGCGTCGTTTTTGCCCGCTCCGCAGCCGGCGGCCACGGAACTTATTTTTATCTCTTCAATAAATTTCATAATCGTTTTGCCGGCTTTTGCAGATATTTTGCCCTTGTCGTCGGAAACCGGCAAAAGCATTATTTCGGGTTTTATATTTGCGGCAACGGCCGCATAACAAGATTGGGGAAATGCGAAAGTAACAAGTCCTGCACCTGAAGTAATCGCGGAATTTGCGCAAAGAACTCCAGCTCCGGGCATATTATAAGAACCGGCAATTACCAGAACATGCCCGTAATCATTTTTATGGCTTTTTTTGTCTCTTTTAAAAATATTATGAATTTTCATTTTATTTTGACGATACAGCGACGGCGACCACAATATCTCCGGTATGAGACAATGAAACGTCTATATGCGGAGCTTTCCTGTTTTTTATAAAAACCTGCGGTTTGCCGGAATCTTCATTTTTTATAAAGATATCTGTAATGACGACGTTTTTTTTATGGTTAACGGCTTTCCAAACCGCTTCTTTGGCGGCAAAACGCACCGCAAAATGCTGGGCTGATTGTTTTTTTGATTTGCAGTAATCTATCTCTTCTTTTGAAAAAACTCTTTTAAGAAATGCTTTGTTTTTTATAAGTTTTGAAAATCTTTTAACTTCTTCAATATCTATGCCTATTTTCATATTTTTACCTATAAAAACAAATGTATCCACTTTAAAGTGGATACATTCTTATATTTTTGTTCAAATTTATTAATAATACATGTCGCTTGCAGAAATAACCGAGTCTATTTCCACTTTAATCTTCGTAAGTTTAGGTTTTGACCAAACTTTTTTCTTATCTTTTTTCATTATCATTCTCTCCAAAAAAAGTAAATAATATTGTTTACCTTATTATTATATATTACAAATTTACAAAAATCAAGTGTTTTATGCCGGACGGCTTTCCAGATTGACAAACTAAAATTCTTATGCTATACTGGCACTCAAATAATATGAGTGCCAATTAAGGAGGCTGTTATGAATATAAATAAATTTACGATAAAATCACAGGAAGTTTTAGCCGATATGCAGGAACTTGCATCGCAATACGGCAATCAGGAAATTACTCCCGAACATTTGCTTTACGGATTATTAAAACAGGAACAGGGAGTCGTAAGTTCCATAATATCAAAATTATCCGCCGCCGGCCAAAACATACAAAATTTAATTGAAAAAGACGTTTTAAAATCAATTGAATCAAAGCCCAAGGTATCCGGAGCAAGAAGCTATATTTCGCAGGATCTTGAAAAAATATTTTCGGTATCGGAAAAAATCGCAAAAGATTTAAAAGACGAATTTGTTTCAACGGAGCATCTTTTGATGTCAATCGTAAGTTTTGCCAATCTTGAAGCGGCAAAAATTCTGAAAAAATACGGTATAACCCAGGACAACGTTTTAAAAGCGCTTGTTGAAATACGAGGCAATAACCGCGTGACGGACCAAAATCCTGAAGACAAATACCAGGCTTTGGAAAAATACGGCAAAGACTTAACGGATCTTGCCAAAAAAGGCAAACTTGATCCCGTAATAGGAAGAGACGAAGAAATAAGAAGAAGCATTCAGGTTTTATCAAGAAGAACTAAAAATAATCCCGTTTTAATCGGAGAGCCGGGCGTAGGTAAAACCGCCATAGTTGAAGGACTTGCTCAAAGAATAATATCAAAAGACGTTCCGGAATCGCTGAAAGACAAAAAAGTCGTGGCTTTGGATCTCGGGGCTTTGATAGCGGGAGCAAAATACAGGGGAGAGTTCGAAGAAAGACTTAAAGCCGTTTTAAAAGAAATACAGGCGGCTCAGGGAAAAATAATTTTATTTATTGACGAACTTCATACTATCGTAGGAGCCGGCGCGACCGAAGGAGCGATGGACGCCGGCAATATGTTAAAACCTCTTCTTGCAAGAGGCGAACTGAAACTCATTGGAGCGACGACTCTTGACGAATACAGAAAATATATAGAAAAAGATAAAGCCCTTGAAAGAAGATTCCAGACGGTTTATACGGGCGAACCTTCCGTTGAGGACACAATCGCGATTTTAAGGGGTCTTAAAGAAAAATACGAAGTTCACCACGGAGTAAAAATCAAAGACTCGGCTCTTGTCGCGGCCGCAGCTTTGAGTTCAAGATACATTACCGACAGGTTTCTGCCGGATAAAGCGATTGATTTGGTTGACGAAGCCGCGAGTAAATTAAGAATAGAAATTGATTCCATGCCGGCCGAACTTGATACGGTTGAGCGTAAAATAACGCAGCTTGAAATTGAAAAACAGGCGGTAAAAAAAGATGCCGAAGCAAAAGAAAGGCTTGCGGCTATAGAATCCGAAATTGAAAAACTTAAAAATTCTTCAAGCGCGATGAAAGTCCACTGGCAAAAAGAAAAAGATGCGATATCAAAAATAAGAAAACTTAAAGAAGACGTTGAAAAACTTAAAATAGACGAACAAAAAGCCGAAAGAAACGGAGAACTCAACGCCGTAGCCGAAATACGTTACGGCAAAATACCGCAGATTCAGTCCGAACTTGATAAAGAAAATAAAAAATTACATGCTCTGCAAAAAGAAAAAAAGATGTTGAAAGAAGAAGTTGACGATGATGATATAGCCTCCGTAGTAAGCAAATGGACCGGAATTCCGGTATCAAGAATGCTTGAAGGAGAAATGAAAAAACTTCTTGAAATGGAAGACAGATTACATAAAAGAGTTATAGGACAAAATGATGCGGTTGTTGCAATATCAAACGCCGTAAGAAGATCGCGCTCCGGCATTTCAGACCCCAATAAACCTATGGGTTCTTTCATATTCCTGGGGCCCACGGGCGTCGGGAAGACTGAACTTGCAAAAGCTCTTGCCGAACTTTTGTTTGACGACGAAAAAAATATCGTCAGAATAGACATGTCCGAATACATGGAAAAACACGCCGTTTCAAAACTGATAGGAGCTCCTCCGGGATACGTCGGATTTGAAGAAGGCGGACAGCTTACGGAAGCCGTAAGAAGAAGACCTTATTCCGTTGTTCTTTTTGACGAAATAGAAAAAGCGCATCCGGAAGTTTTTAACGTAATGCTGCAGCTATTGGACGACGGAAGGCTTACCGACAGCCGCGGAAGAACGGTTGATTTTAAAAATACTGTCGTAATAATGACTTCAAATATCGGCTCCCAGTGGATACAGGAAAGTTCCGATTATAACGAAATTAAAAAGAAAACCGATGAAGCGCTGCATTTGCATTTTAAACCGGAATTTTTAAACAGAATTGATGAAATTATTATTTTCAGGCGCCTTGAAAAAGAAGATTTAAGAAAAATCATAGATATACAGCTGGCTGCTCTTGCGGCAAGGCTTGCCGAAAGAAAAATAACTTTCGTTTTGACGGATAAAGCAAAAGATTTTATATCCGAACAGGGTTATGAGCCGGCTTTCGGAGCAAGACCTTTAAAAAGAGCTTTGCAGACTTTTGTTTTAAATCCTTTGTCCTCAAAACTTATCGCCGGCGAATTTTCCGAAGGCGATAATGTCAAAATTGATATTTCAAAGTCATCAGCGGAACTTGCTTTTAAAAAATCATAATTGTAAACCGTTTTAAATATAGCGGTTGACGATTTCCCCTGAAATATTGTATTTTATTGACAGCGCCCCGTATAATTGTTATATTTGGGCGTGCAAAAACTAGTATCGTTACGGATTTAAATACCGCTTTCATACTAGTTTATTATTTTGTATGCGGGGTAAAATGAAAAAATTAATATTAAGCGCGGTTTGCGTATTGTTGTCAGCGTCATTTGTAAAAGCCGTTGAAATGACTCCCGACTTTTACATGAGAATACGATATGTGGCTCAGGATTTTGAAAATAATTATAAAGATTTGAATTATAATACTTTCAGAATAAAAACTTCAATCGGTTTAAAAACGGATTTTAACGAAACTTTCGGAGCATACGCAAGGCTTATGAACGAAAACAGGCCTTATATATATAATATGCCAGGCAAATCAAGCGATTACAATATAAACGAGTTTATATTTGAAAGTTTATATTTTGACGCAAAAAATCTTTTCAACGATACTTTGGATATAAGAGTAGGAAGACAGAATCTTTTTTACGGCGACGGTTTTATGGTATGGGAAGGAACCCCCGGAGACGGATCAAGATCAATATATTTTAACGCCGTAAAATTTACAGTAAAAACCGAGCCCGTAACGATAGATATTATAGGCCATGCCGGAACTAAATACGAACAGTATCTGCCGGTTTTCAACCAGACAAACCCGGCGACAAAATTGAATAACAGCGCCGAACAGTCTGCGATGATATTCGTAAAAAGCAACATTTCAGATAAAGTCTACATTGAGCCTTTTTATGTGTTCAAAAGCGAAAATATAACTTATTATGAAAATATACATACTCTCGGCAGTTACGTCAGATATAAAAACTCTCCGTGGACTTTAAAAGGCCAGTTTGCCGGCCAAATAAGAGATAATCTCTCTGAAAAAGGCACGGCTTTCGGCGGATACGGAATTTTAGAGCATGAAAACGTATTTTTTAACGATATCGTTTCCGTCGGGGCAATATATCTTTCGGGAGACGACGAAAATACAAGCGTTGACGAAGGATGGAACAATTTATACGGAAGAGGAATGTTCATTTGGTCGGATTTATTATGTTTTCTTTATCTGCCGGAATCGGGCGACGTGGGCTATTGGACCAATCTTCAAATGTATCAGGCCCAGTATAAAATAAATTTTTCTGCAAAATTTTATGGTTCACTGCTTTACGCTTTTCTTTACGCAAATGAAAACGTAACGGGAAGCATCTACGGAACCGGCAAAAACAGGGGAACGCTGGCTCTGGCCGAACTTGGATATAAATTTAATAAAAATGTAAAATTTCTAATATACGGAGAATATTTTAAAGCGGGCGATTTTTATAACGGCGACAAATTAAAAGACGGAACTTTTTTAAAGACTGAATTAACTCTGAATTTCTAAAAAAGGAGGCGGTTGATGAGATTTATAGACAAATATTTCTATATGATTTTGTTTTTATTTGTCATATTTTTATTATTCGCCGTATCTTTCTGGAATATTTTTATAGTGCCGCTCCATTCGGAAGTGTCGGCAAATGTATCGGGGCTGGCGGCTCAGGAAGAAAGGATTTTATATTCTTTTTTTGCGTCCGATATAGAACAAAATATTGAAAATGAAGAAGCCGACGTATTTAAAAAACAAAAAATGGAAGAATTTAAAAAAACATACAGGGCTCTTTTATACGAAGATAAAAACCTGTGGCTGCAATCGCAGTCTTTTTGCAGAATTGAATACGAATTCATGGAAAACACGGAAAGGCAATTTTTTAAAATAATGTTTATATGGTTTGTTTTTTTTATTTTATTTTTGACGCTTGAACTGGCAAACAAAGTTGACTTAAAAAACATTGTTGACAAAATTCTGCTAATTTTAATAACAACGGTTCTTTTAATATACGTTGACAGCGCCAATGTTGACGATAATTTTTTTCTTCTTATGAAAACAGCCGTTTTTCTTACTTCTTTTTATTTTGTTTACGGACTGGCCGGCAGTTTTAAAACAAACGCGTTTTTTTGGATTTTTATTATAATAGGAATCGTATTTAACCCTTTTATTCCGGTTGTTTCAAAAATTTTATTTTTGGGCAATATAAACTTATATTCGGCCGCCGTTTTCATAATATATTTTTCGTTTTTATGCAGACAAAATCTTTATTCTAAGCTGAATAAACGCATATAAGACGCGCCGGCAAACAATTCCTTAAAAATTTTATGTCTTGACAAATTAATTATACTTGTGTATAATTATACACATGACCAGACCTTCTAGCAATATTGATACTTTATTATTTGAAAACGGAACAAAACTTCTGTTGGAAGTCGGATTTGATAAATTCAGCATAAGGGATTTATGCAAAAAATCGGGCGTTAACCTGGGGATGTTCCATTATTATTTCAAAACAAAGGAACATTTTATAGAACTTTTGTTTGAACAGATTTTTGAAAAGTATTTAGACTCGCAAAAAGATGCGGCAAAAAAATACTCAAAAGCCATAGACAAATTGAGAGCCGTTATTTACCAAAGAGCATTAACGGCAATTGCCCATAAGCAGTTGTTCTTTATTGTTTTTAAAGAACTGATTAACAGATCTTTTGACAAAACTGTAAAGAAACACAAAAAGGAAGAGTTAAAATTCTTGGTGCCTATAATAGAGCAATGCAAGAAAGACAAAGATATATCGCCGAACCTTGAAGTAAAATTCATACTGCCTCTTTTAATACCGTCCGTTAATTTTGCGGTAGCAACGGAACTTTTTAAAACGGAACGCATAGAAGAAGACGGCACTATCGTAAATTCGGCAAAAGCGGATTTTAACAATTATATACATAATTTAATAGACATTATATTCAGGGGATTAAAATGAAAAAAAACAACAAAAAAATAATATTTTTTATTTTTTTATGCACTTGCATATTTTTAACAACATCATCTTTCGGAGAATTTTTAACTGTTGACCAATACGTTAAAAAAGTGGAAGAAAACAACAATACTTTGAAAGAAATTGATTATCAAATTGAAGCAATTACAAAAAAATTCAAAGAAAGTTTCAGGGCTTATTCAATGTCGCTCGGAGCCAATATTGGTTATGCGAACGATAAAACAAGAGCTTACAATGCGGCTTCAGGACAATTTGCCGATCAGAAAATACAAGCTTTAAATTTTGATGTTTCCGTAAACAAACAGTTTGAAACGGGAACGCTTTTTTCAGCCGGATACGGAACGAATTATTCGTCGGTTAAATATATACTGCCGCTGTACGAAACTACCGATATGGCTCCGTATGTGGCGCTTGAACAGTCTCTTCTGAAAAATTTTAACGGAGACCTTACAAAAATTTCAATATCAAAAATGAAATCTGCATCCCAGTCTTTGCTGTATCTGCAGACATATAAAAAACAGCAGCTCCTCTTAAACGCAAAGAAAGTTTACTGGGCTCTTTCGTATGCCAGAACCGTTTCAGATTTCAGAAAACAGTCTTTTGAAAGAAGCAGAAAAATTCTTGAATGGAACGAGTCAAGATACAACAGAGATTTGGCGGAAAAAAATGATGTTTTACAGTCAAAAGCTCTTTATAAAGGAAGAGAACTTGCTCTTAAGCAGGCTCAGTATGATATTATTACGGCTTCCAGAAATTTTAACGAAATGTTAAACATTTCTTCACCTGCGGTAGACTATTCAATAGAATCTATAGAAAATCTTGAAAAATATTTTAAAGGCATTACGGAGCTTACAAGAGGAACCGGCAGAAGAGCCGATGTTCTTTCTGCTCTTGCAAATGTTGAAAGTTCAAAATATGCTGCACAAGAAAAAAACAAATCAATCGGAGCGGATTTAAAATTAAGCGGAAAATTTGCATTTAACGGAGCAGATTCTTCTTTTACCGGAGCATCATCCGAAATGGCAAAGCTTAATTATCCGTCATGGGCTTTGGGATTATCATATTCTCTTCCTCTTGATTTTTCAATTCAGAAAACGGTAAACGAAGGTTTTGACGCCGAAATAAAGGCAACAGCAAAACTTGCCGAACAGACAGAACTTGCGGAAAAAAACGACTGGGACCAGTTAAACGCAAGCTGGAAAAATTCGCTTGAAAAATATTATATAGCAAAAGAATTAAATCAAATACAATCGGAACGAAATATTGAAGAACAAAAATTATTAAAAGCCGGAAGAAGCACAACATTTGAAATGGTACAAAGCGAAGACGATCTTGATAATTCCACACTTACAAAATATCAAATGTCTATGGATTTAATTTTTATGTTATTGGAAAGCCAGATGCTGTACGATACACAAACTATTACTTTGGAGTAAAATTATGAACTTAGCAAAAATTGCAATCAGAAGACCTACATTTATATTCGCATTACTTACGGCTGTAATAGTCGTGGGGTTGCTTGCGATGAAAACTCTGCCTGTAAGAATGTTTCCCGACGTTGAATTTCCTTATGTAGCCGTTACCATACAATACCCGGGAGCAGGCCCTGAAGAAATAGAACTTTTGGTAAACAAAAAAGTTGAAGACGCCATGAGTTCGGTTTCGGGCGTAAAACATATTTATTCTACAAGCCAGGACGGCTACGCTCTCGCCTTTGCCGAATTCAATCTCGGCAAAAATCCTGATATCGCTCTTCAGGAAGTAAAAGACAAAATAGCCGAGATAAGAAATGATTTTCCTACAGACATAAAAGAACCGGTAATACAAAAACTGGATATGAATGCACAACCCATACTGCTTATTACACTAAGGGCAGACCTTGAAAGAAATGAAATTTATGATCTTGCCGATGATTATTACAAAAAAGAACTTGCCAGAATAGACGGTGTTTCAAAAATCAGCATTTTCGGCGGAACAAAAAGAGAAATTCATGTGAACATTGATAAAAACAAAATAAGAAAGCATGATATGACTCTTACCTCTGTTGCAGGCAAAATCGCTCTAAACAGCACAAATATTCCTATAGGGCACTTTTCAAAAGGCGCAAGCGACATATCATTTAGAACAATCGGAGAATTCCGTTCAATAAAACAAATAAGCGATGTTGTAGTAAATTTTGTAGGCAACGATATCCCTGTTACGGTAAAAGATATCGGAAAAGTTGAAGATTCAACAGAAGAAACTTATACGATCGGAAGAATCAACATCAAAGAAAACGGAAAAGTTAAATCTGAAAACACTCTGATTCTTGCCGTTTATAAACAGGCAAAATCTAATGACGTTAAAATTTCTGACAGTTTAACAGCCAGAGTAAACGAACTTAATAAAAAATCAGGCTCAATAAAAGGAAATCCTCAATTAAAAATAGTAAAAGATGCGGCATGGCCGGTAAGAGCAAACATAAAAGACGTTACGGCTACAATATTTGAAGGAATATTTCTTGCGATCGTCGTAGTTTATTTCTTTTTGGGAAGCTGGAGATCAACTTTTATTACGGCTCTTGCTTTGCCGAACAGTTTAATAGGCGCATTTATTTTTATGTCTTTGTTTGATTTCAGCATAAACGTTATTTCGCTTATGGCTTTATCTCTCACGGTAGGGCTTCTTATAGACGATGCCATAGTTGTGCGGGAAAACATTTTCAGGCATTATGAGGAAGGCGAAGATCCCGTTGAAGCGGCCGAAAAAGGAACAAATGAAGTAGCTTTGGCGGTAATAGCGACCACTCTGACCGTTATCTCGGTATTTTTGCCTATAGGATTTTTATCGGGCATAGTAGGCCAGTTTTTCAGAGAATTCGGATTGACCGTCGTTTTTGCGATGATAATATCGCTTCTTGACGCATTGACAATAGCTCCTCTTCTTTCGGCATATATGATAACCAAAAGAAAAATCGTTGAGAAAAAACAAAATATTTTTGTAAGAATTTTTCGTATGCTTACCATAGTATGGTTTAACAGGCTTTATCATGCTGTTGAAAGATTTTATGAAAAATCAATAAGATACATTCTTAACAATAAAAAGAAAGTTCTTTTGGCAACCGTAATTATATTTTTCTCATCTCTTTATGTTGCAAAATTTTTACCTGTTGTATTTATGCCAAGCCATGAAAACGGTGAATTTATCGTATCGCTTGAAGCTAAACCGGGAACTTCTTTGGATTATCTTGACAATCATTATGTTAAAGAAATAGAAACGGCATTGATGAATGAAAAAAATATAGAATTCTGCGTAACCATGTTGGGAAACCCTCAGCAGAAGGAATTGAATAAAGCGAGTATTTTCGTAAAAATGATTCCTGATAAACAAAGAAAAGTTTCCACAAGCCAAATGAAGCAAATTTTAAGAGACCTTTTAAAAGATAAATTTGACAAAGATTTTATAATTTCATTGGACGATATGGGAATGTTCGGAAGCCAAAAATCATTTTCTCTTATGCTTTACGGAGATGATACCGCTACTCTGTCAAAAACGGCAAACCATCTTATAAGCAAATTTGGCAATATTGACGGACTTCTTGATATTACAACTAATTTCAGAAGCGGCAAACCTGAAAAACAGGTTATAATGGATCCTGTAAAAATGCAGGCTTTGGGAGTGCATTCGGTAACTGCCGGCAGTGAACTAAGAGCGATGGTTGAAGGAGTTCTTCCTGCAAAATTCAGAGAAAACGGACTTGAGTATGACATAAGAGTAAAACTGCAGGATAACCAGAAAGATATTATGAGTGCGTTTGATGATATTTATATAGGCAACACCAACAATAAACTCATAAGACTAAAAAATGTTTCGTCGCTTATGAACACAGAAGGCCCGACACAAATATCAAGACGTGACAGATCAACCTATATATCAATTGAAGGCAATCTTTCAACACATGCAAACCTGCAGGGTATACAGAAAAAAGTTGAAAAAATTATAAAAGAAGAAAAAACAAAACCGGAAAATACGTTTATGAAAGATTTAACTTACGATTTTTCAGGCGATTCGGAACAAATGAAAGAGTTGTTTACCAACATCATTATTGCGGCATGTCTTTCTCTTTTGTTTATCTACATGGTTCTGGCAAGCTTATATGAATCTCTTGTAACTCCCTTTACCATCATGGTGGCTCTTCCTTTGGCAATAGTGGGCGCTCTTCTGGCTCTTTACATGACGAACCAGTCAATCAGTATGTTTACAATGATAGGATTTATAATGCTTCTGGGTATCGTTGCAAAAAACTCAATTCTGCTTGTTGACTATATACAGCAGATGATGAGAAAAGGCCATGACATAAAAGAAGCCATCGTAATATCCGGCAAAAAAAGATTGAGACCTATTTTGATGACGTCTGTCGCATTGTCAGCCGGCATGCTTCCTACGGCAATGGGATTAAGCGAAGTCGGAAAATTTAGAATGAGTATGGGTATAGTCGTAATAGGCGGTATTGTAAGCTCTACTGTTTTAACATTACTTATAATTCCCGCAATATTTGAATATCTAAATTCATTCAGAATGTGGTCAAGAAAATTACTGGGAAGACCTGAGCAAAGAATGATAGATAAAGAACATGCCGTTAACCAATAAATAAAAAAGATAACCGATAAACCGGCCTTGAAAAACAGGCCGGTTTATTTTTTTGCCGAAAAATTGTAATCGGTTTATTTTTTTTATATAATCACCGATATAAAATGTATAATCTTCAGCAGATTTTATTATACGTCTCTTCTCTGGCCGCAGTCGCTCTTGCGGTATTCGTTTTCATAAAAAATAAAAAAAATACCGTAAGCGTTTCCTTCGCGGGTTTATGCGCCGCGTCATTTTTATGGCTTTTCTCATACGCCCGCATGCTTACGGCTTCGTTTGAAACCGTCTCGGTTTGGATAAAATCAGGTACTGCCGGCATGATTCTTGTTCCGGCATTTTCAATGTTTTTTATATTGTCTTTTATAAAAGCGCCGGTTAAAAAAACAACTTTATGGGTCACAGCCGTTATTACGGTAATTTTTACCGGTCTTGTTTTGTTCTCTGATTTATTTATAAACCGCGTTAATATTAACGGCTGGGGGCCTTATCCGCGGGCGGGCGAACTTCATTTTTTATTTATTATATACGCTGTTTCCATTATTTTATTTGCGCTGCATAAAGCTTACAAATACATTAAAAATGACGATATTACGTCAATAAAAAAATATAAAGTAATATACATAATCCTTACTTATTGCCTGTTTGCCGTTTTATTCGTATTTGACAACCTGTTTTTTTACAATATCTTCAAATTTGAGCCGATTACGCATTTGACAATGCTTTTTTGTCTGTCCACGGCCGCCTTGATTATTTCAAATTATAACCTTGCGAATTTAAAAGTTTTATCAATTAAACTCGTTATTTTTCTATTTATGCTTCTTCTTGTATTGTCGGTTACAAGCCACATCGCAAAATTTTCAAACAATATCTTTCTTTCAAATTTATTTACGTTTCTGCTTACGATAAGCTGTTTTATGCTTTATAAAAGGATCATTTTAAAAGCCGAAGACCTGCTTTTGGCGAAAAGTAAACATTACCAAAATCTGCTTCTGCACGCGGCAAGCGGAATGGCCCAGGAGCACAATCTTGAAAGGCTTTTGAAACTTATAGCCATTATCGTATTGAAAACGATAAAAGTAAATTTTGTCGCGATATTTCTTGAAAACAAAGAACAAAATAATTTTGAAATCAAAATTTTAAGGTCTTTTTCCAGTTCCGCAAACGAACTTTTATTTTCATACGATTACGAACATCCGTTTATCAATTACATACGCCATAAAGAAAATCCTTTTTTGTTTGACGAAATACCGCAGTATATCGCCAATTCCGTAGTGCTGCCTTTTAAAGTAGCCCTTGTTATTCCTTCGTTTTACGAGGGCGTAAAAGGTTTTATGGTAATAGGCGAAAAAAACAACAAAGATATTTTTACAAGAGACGACATCAATATTTTTAAAATGCTTGCAAGGCAGACTTCTCTTGCAATGGGCAACTGCCTGTTTTTTGACGAATACAAGCAGGCTCAGGAAAAAATATTTACGGCCGAAAAGCTCGCCTCAATCGGAGGACTCGCCGAAGGCGTCGCCCACCAGATAAGAAACAGGCTTCACCAGTTTTCGGTTCTGACCGGAGATTTAAAATACGAAATTATAGACTGTCTTAAACAAAACAAGGAAATAGCGGACAATAAAAATCTGACCGAAACTTTTGATTATCTTACAAAAATATCAGAATCGCTTGAAACAAACGTCAAGAAAACAAACGATGTCGTCAGCAGCATTTTAAATTACGCCAAAATTGAATCAAAACAGCTTATGTTTGAACATTTCAAATTCGGAGAAATTGTTGATTTGTCTTTTGAATTATTAAGCGCAAAACATAAAATAACCGACATGGGCAATTTGAAAATTATAAGAAATTTCAAGGACGATTCAACCGTTTTCGCCGTACAGGCCCATATGATGGAAATAGTTTACAACCTTATTGACAACGCTTATGAGGCGATTTGCGAAAAACATAATATTTTAACAGGCGAAAACTTAAAAAACTTTGTTCCGGAAATCGCCATAACGCTGTCAAAAAAAGATAAAATAACGACGATTCATATATCGGACAACGGCATAGGAGTCAAGGAAGAAAACCTTTCAAAAATATTCGTCCCGTTTTTTACGACAAAATCATCAACAAAATCAGGAACCGGAATAGGCATGTACATTGTCAAAAGAATTATCGTTGAAAACTTAAAAGGAAGGATATGGATAGAATCAACTTATATGCATGGAACCGACATATTCATTGAGTTGCCAAACATATAAACTTTTGTTATACTATGCGGCAGTTGCCGATATCCAATCTGATTTTGAGGTTATCCGTGAGAAAAAAGATACTTATCGTAGACGATGAAGAAGAAATTTTAGCTTTTATGGCAAGGTTTCTCAAAAGGCTTGAAATTGACAGCATTACTGCGATTTCCGGCGAAGAGGCGATAGAACTGTATAAAAAAAACACTTTTGACTGCGTTCTTCTTGATATTCATCTGGGAGGAATGAGCGGAGTGGAAGTTTTAAAAAACCTCAAAAAGATGGATCCTAAAGTAAAAGCGATGATTATAACCGGCAACATATGTTCGGATTTAAAAACGGACGTCCACAACCTCGGCGTTCTTGACTACATACAAAAACCCATAGATTTGTCAGATTTTAAAGAAAAAATTCTTACTTATATTAACAACCAATGAAAAGAAGAAAAAATTTCAAAGAGTATCTGTCTCATGTCGCAAAACAAATGATTTTGATACACGACGCCGATCTGTTATCAAAAATGATCATCCGCACGGTTACAAGAACTCTCGGCGTTAAATATTCCGGCTTATTCCTTTATGATAAAAACTCTCAGGAATATATAATAAACGTATCAAGCGGCAAAAAAGGCCTGAAAATCCCGGTAGGCTTTGCAAAAATCAAAAATACAAGACCCATAATAAAATTTTTTTCCGACAATAATCTTCTGCCGGATGAAAAAAAAGATTATCTTCTGGATTCTGAGATAAAAACTTTCAAAAGAAAATATAAAAATAACAAAAAGATTATAGATTTCATTTATAATCTTGAAAACGACATATCTCTTTACCATGCCAAACTCATAGTGCCGGGATTTTTCAGAAACAATCTGCTGGTTGTTTTTTTTATAGGGAACAAAACCGACGGAAAGAAATTTACCAAGGGAGAAATAGACTTCCTTACGGTATTATCGTCCGACGTCGTTATGGCCATAGAAAACGCAAAACTTTTTGAAGATACAAAACAGCAGCTTGAAGAAAATAAACGCCTGCTGCTCAATACCGTTGAAGCGCTTGCAAACGCGATAGACGTTAAAAACGAATACACGCACGGGCATGCCGAACGCGTAACAAAATATTCAATGATTATAGCCAAATATATTCCAAAACATCTGAAAGTCGCATACCAGTCTTTTGAAGATTCTCTTAAAATAGCGGCATTGCTGCATGATATAGGCAAAATCGGAATTCCGGAAAACATATTAAATAAACCTTCAAGCCTTACAAAATCCGAAATGGATATGATTAAAAAACATCCCGTAATGGGAGCAGAAATTCTTGAACCGATAAATGAATTTAAAATAATTTCGCTCGGAGTAAAATACCACCACGAAAGATACGACGGAAGGGGATATCCGTACAATCTCTTGGGAGACGAAATACCGCTGATAGCTTCCATAATATCCGTAGCCGACGCTTATGACGCGATGTCCAGCGACAGGCCTTACAGAAAACCGATGAAAAAAAATGAAATCGTCAAGGAAATTATATCCAATAAAAACAAGCAATTCAGCCCCGTAGTAGTGGATGCTTTCATGCAAACCGTAACATTTAACGAAATATAAACAGAGATTTTTCATGAAATTAAGATGCATTTGCGATAAACCGAGAAACTGCGCGACAAATATAGCTTTGGACGAAATCGTGTTCACAAACGATTTGTTTGTGCCCACGTTCAGATTTTATACATGGACGCAGGCCGCTTATACTATAGGTTATTTTCAAAAATTTAACGATATAGCCAACTCAAACTGCTGCCCCATAGTCAGAAGATTAACGGGCGGGCTGACGGTTCTGCACGAGAAAGATTTGTCATTCTCGTTCATAGCTTCCGATGAAATATGGCCGCATATTTACGATCAGGAAAAAACTTACAGAATGATACATGAAACATTAAAGAAATCTCTCGCTTTTTTTAATATAATATGTGACAGAAAACCTGATGTCTCTTGCGTGAGTAAAAATATTTCATGCGTTGATACTTTTTACAAAGACGATTTGTTTTTAAACGGCAGAAAAATAGCCGGTTCTTGTCAGAGAAGAAGAGGAAAAAGAATATTGATTGAAGGTTCTCTTCATCTGGAATTTGATCGGCAAACGATTGAAAAATTTTCAGCCGTATTTTTTAAAAACGCCGCCGAAATTTTAAATTGCGAAATAAGCGTTGAAAATCTGACGGATTATGAGACAAACTCGGCTGCGCTGCTTGTAAATTCAAAATATAACGCCGATAAATGGAGCAGATTGTTTTAATATGATAACTGAAAATTATTACATTATCTCTTTTACCGTCGCTTTTGCCGTATCTCTTGCGGCAACTTTGTTTTTCAGGTTTATAGCGGTCAAGTTAAATATCTACGATCATCCCGTAACGGCCGTTAAAACGCACAAGATAAGCACCCCGTATTTGGGCGGGCTTGCAATATGGAGCGCATGGACCGTTTCTCTTGTAATTATACGCTTGTTCACACATTTTCCGACCGGCACACTTACTAATATCAGAGCTCTTTTGATAGGTTCTTTCTTATTCTTATCTCTCGGTTTGTTTGACGATATAAAAAAAGGCGGTCTGGGGTTTAAAATCAAATTTTTGATACAGATAGCCGCAAGTCTTGTGGCAACCGTAGGATTTGACATAAGAATAAGTTTCATTGACAATTATTTTATTTCGGTCGCGTTGAGCATTTTGTGGATAATAGGATTGTCAAACGCGTTTAACATTATAGACATTATGGACGGCCTTTCATGCGGAATTGCGGCCATTGCGGCTTTTTTCTTTTTCTTTATCGCGCTTCCCAGCGAAATGCTTTACGTAAATTTTTCAGCGATAGCGCTTGCCGGAGCATGTCTGGGTTTTTTGCCTTATAATCTGTCAAAAAAAAGAAAAATTTTCATGGGAGACACCGGCAGTTTGTCAATAGGCTTTATTCTTGCGACGATAGCGCTTGGAACCTCGTATACAAAATTAAATTTTATCGGCGTATTCGCCCCTTTATTAATACTGGCCGTGCCTATATTTGAAACGGCTTTCGTAAGCATGGTAAGAATTAAAAACGGCAAATCGCCGTTTCTTGGCAGCAAAGACCATTTTCCTTTAAGACTTGAAAAAATGGGATTGACAAGAAAACAAATACTTATAACGGTTTATGCGGCATGCGCTGTTTTAGGCGTATTTGCTTATCTTTTTGTAAATCTGGCCGGGATTTCATCCTTTTTTATTTTGCTTTTTTTGGTAATAATTTTTATATTTGCCGCTTACAAACTGGCAAAAATTAAAATGGACTGAATATGACTAATAATATTGTTATCGGAGGCGGAATAAGCGGACTTTCTTTCGCTTATTTTACAAAAAAGCCTTATATTCTGTTTGAACGGTCAAATGAACCGGGCGGACTTTGCAAATCAATAAAAGAAGACGGTTTTACTTTTGATTATTCCGGACATTTTATACACATAAAAGATCCGGCCGTGAAAAATCTTCTTGAAAAACTTATTGACCAAAAACTCCTTACCGTAAAAAGAAACGCGGCTATATACATAAAAAAATCTTTTGTGCCGTTTCCGTTTCAGGCGAATTTATATTATCTGCCCGAAAAAGAAAAACAAGACTGCATTGACGGCATAAAAAAAAGAAAAAACATAAAAATTTATAACGATATGCCGTTTATAGACTGGGCAAACGCGATGTTCGGAGCCGGCATAACAAAACATTTCATGGCGCCTTATAACGAAAAACTCTGGAACTGCGATTTAAAAAAACTGACAGCGGCATGGACCGCCCCTTTTGTTCCAAAACCCGACGCCGACAGCATTTTGAAATACGCCTATGAAAAAAATGAAAACGATTACGGATACAACAGTTCGTTTTATTATCCCGCCGAAAACGGATGCGGGCATATAATAAACGGATTTTATAAACAATTAAAAAACAGCATAATAAAAAACGCTGATGTAAGCGAAATAGACTATAAAAACAAAACCGTATTCACAAACGGAAGCTATTTCCGTTATGATAAACTTATTTCAACGCAGCCTCTTCCGGAACTTGTAAAAATGCTCAAAAACGCGCCGGACGCGGTCATAAAAACGGCAAGTAAACTTAAATGGACTTCGGTTCGCTGCATTAACATAGGAATAAAATATAAAAAAGAAATTCCGGCAAATATAAAAGGCAGGCATTGGATTTATATGCCGGAAAAACAGTTCCCGTTTTACAGAGTCGGAGTTTATTCAAACGCAAATCCGAAACTTGCTCCGAAAAACTGTTACGGGCTGTATGTTGAATTTTCAGGCAAAGATAACGTTTTCTTAAACTGTTCCGATACGATAAAATATTTAAAAAAGGCCGGCATGATAGGCGACGGCGACGAGATATTAACGGCAAATATCGTTGATATGCCTTACGCTTACGTAATATTTGACCAAAACCGCCAAAAAGCCGTTGATACGATAACAGACTTTTTAAACTCAAACGGAATATATACTCTGGGCAGATACGCCCGATGGGAATATTCTTTTATTGAAAAAAATATAACGGACGCAAAAAAACTGGCCGAGCGGCCGGAGTTTAAATGAATAAAATAAAGGTATGCATTATCGTAACAAAACTTGAACTCGGCGGCGCGCAGAAAGTCGCGATAGATTTGTGCAAAAAGACCGATAAAGATAAATTTGAATTTTTCATGATATGCGGAATGGGCGGAATACTGGACGACGAAACGTCCGGTGCCGTAAAAGTTTATTTTATAAAAGATTTAATACGCGAAATAAATCCTTTAAAAGATTTTAAGGCGGGAATTGAAATATATAAAATTTTAAAAAAAGAAAAGCCCGATATTGTGCACACTCATTCGTCAAAAGCGGGGATTCTGGGCAGAATTACGGCTTTTGCGGCAGGAATAAAAACAATAATACATACGATACACGGATTTCCTTTTAACGGTACTCAGTCTTTTTTTAAAAAAAATTTATATATATATCTTGAGAAACTGTGCGCCGCCGTTTCAACGGTTTTAATTCCGGTAAGCACGGAAAATATTAAAAAAGGGCTTTTTTATAAAATCGGGAAAGAAAAAAAGTACCGTTATATACGGCTTGGAATTGATATTGAAAACTTTAAAAATTTAAATCATGCGCCTTTATTAAAAAAAGAGCTCGGATTGGAAGAAACCGACAAAATTGTAACGACGATAGGCCCTTTTAAACCGCAGAAAAACCTGCCTGATTTCATTAAAACGGCAAACATCGTTTTCAAAAAAGATCCCTCTTTTAAATTTATCATTACCGGAGACGGAGACGAAAGACCCAAACTTGAACGATTGATAGCAACGTACGGTCTTGAAAACAGAGTAATTCTTCTGGGATGGCGCAGGGACATTTCAAATATTTTAAATTCCAGCGATTTTTTTGCAATGACTTCTTTATGGGAAGGTCTGCCTATTTCAACAATAGAAGCGATGGCATGCGGGCTTGTTCCGGTGGTAAACGACGTTGACGGACAGCGTGAAATCGTAAAAGATGGAGTAAACGGATTTTTGGTAAAACCTTACGTCCCTGAAGATATCGCGGCAAAGATTTTGTTTCTGGCAAAAAATCCAGAGATAAAAGATAAGATGAGCAAAAACGCGAAAGAGACGATAGATGAAACTTTCGGAATTGATTATATGATCAAACAGCACGAGAATTTGTACCGCGAATTAACCGGATTTTAACTAACGGACGACGACAATTTTGCCGTTATGTTTCTTTCCGCCGTCAATATAAATAATCCAGATATAAACGCCGCTTGAAACAAAATTATATCCGTTATCTTTCCCGTCCCAATGAATCGTATGGTATCTATCCTCGCTTGTGTTTGTGTTTGGCAGCGGAACAATTTCAGGCAGCGACCATGCCTTTCTTCTGACAAGATTTCCCAAAACATCATATATAACAAGTTCGCCGGACACCGCCGATTCGTCATCGCCGATAAATTCAAATTTAATCCATCCGTCCGTATCAAGACTGCCGTGTTTTTTCGTGTCTCCGGTTGCGGTAAGAGACTGACCCGATTCCGGTATCCAGGGATTTGGAAAAACTTTTATTTCGGCCGTCAAAACGGCAGACGTCAAAAAAATCAAAATTAAAATTAAGTTTATTTTTTTCATTTTATAAATATAAGATTAAACAAATTTTACGGCTATCTGATTCTGTCAAGAGCCCTTTTTGCTTCGGCTTTGTCAGGTTTATAATATAACGCTTTTCTTAAGTATTCTCTGGCTTTTTCCATATCGTTGCTGCTGTATGCGTTCATTCCCTCTTCATAATATTTCTGGGCTACGGACTCTGCGACTCTTTCAAGTTCAAACGTCGCCGAAGTGTTGCCGGGATTATATTCCAGCGATTTTTTATAGAACTGCGCCGCTTTTTCAAATTCGTTTTCTCTGAAAGCGTTAAATCCTTTTTTATAATATTCTTCAGAAAGGCTGAAACTCATCTTTGATATATAATTGTTTGCGTTTTTATAATATTCGGTAAATTCGTATTTTTCAGCGATTTCCTTTGCCTTTTTAAAATATTCAACCGCGGATTCATATCTTCCCTTTTCATAATTTTTAAGACCGTCTTCAAAATAGCCTACAAGTTTGCCTCTGACTTTGTCCTGTTCTTTTTCCAAAGCCGTCAGCCTTTTGTATTCCGCTATCTCCTGAATATTCTGTTCGGATTTATCTATAAGCTGCCTTACGTCAAGCCTGTGAGGAGCGGCTACGACAACCGCTTCAAAATATTTTATGGCCTCTTCATAATTGCCTTTATTATAATATTTCATAGCCTGATCATAAATATCATTTGCCTTATCGGATGCAATTTTTGACAGCTGGTTATCAACGTCAACCATTTTTTCTTTTGCAAGTGCATTTTGCGGATCTATATCCAGCAAATATTTTAAAGAGTTCTTCGCTCTGACCAAATCTCCTTTTTTATAGAATTTCTGGTATCTTCCCCACAGATAAACGATTCTGTCGCTGTTGATGTCTCTATCCTGCAGAGCTTTGACGTCGTTTGTCGCGGTTTCAATATCTTCTATTGCTGATTTTGCGACTCTGTTCTCCGGATCAAGAGCCAAAACTTTTCTGTAATATTTGTCGGCTTTTACGATGTTGTTCGCTTCTCTGGCTTTATTGGCCTTTTTCATATATTTGTTTACTATTGAAAAATTATAGTCGTCTATTTTTTCAAGTTCGTCTATAGTTTTCTTTAAATATTCCTGCGAAGGCCTGTGGTCGGGATAAACGGAAAGAATATCGTCAAACTGCTGTCTTGCCTTTACAAAATCTTTCGCGTAAAAATTTGCCTGCGCCTGCCTGAAATGCTCGTTCAAATAATATTCGTAAGCCGCTCTCTGGTTTGAAAAAGAACCGAAAGCAAAACTTAAATTAAAACTGTGGGTTGCATTTAAATCCAAAGACGGAATAAACGCATAGTCAAAAGTTACGGTCTGGAATTGTAAGCCGATACCCATTCTTGTATTGTTCAACAAAGAGTCTCCGCCTAATTTGACGCCTGCTCTTAATGTCATAAAATAAACAGGGCTTATCGCAAAACCCAAAGATGTAAAATCTTCGTAAATTTTCTGGTCGGTAAAATCAAAAGCCAGTTTTAAATTATAAAAATTAAGATTGCTGTATCCCAAACCGACTGTCATCATTTGCGGTAATTCTGAAGGTGTTTTAACAAATTTTTCTGATGTCCCTAAATTTTTTAAAGCAAAACCAACAGTAAAATTTCTCATTTTAGGAACTGTTAAAATACCTCCGATATCAACTGCCAATGTTTCGGATATATAATCTGCCAATGTACTTCTCATAATTTTGAAATTAATACCTACTCCGCCGTTATCTATAAACACAGGAAGATATTTTCTGATAGGAAGCGCATACGTAAGAATTGCTCCCATATCGGTTGTTTTACCCATACCGATGATTGGGGTTCCTGCATTGTCGTAGTATTTATCGGTATTGTAATCAACATACATCAATGACGCTCCGAAAATACCTATGCTTGTCGCAAATCCTATTGAGGCGAAATTATACTGTATGTCTCCGGTAATATTGGAGCCGCCGACCGAAGCGACGGTTCTGTAAAGACCTACGGTTGAAGCGGGGTTGATTATCGTTCCAGTCATAACGTTTGAAATAAGAGCGACTCCGGCGTCAGCCATCGCGCAGGAAACCGGATCGGGATTTAACGCGTAAATGATTGAACTTGCGTAAGCGCCGGTGTTAGCGAAAAGTAAACCTGCCGTTAAAATTATTGCTGCCGTTTTTTTTATTATCATATTGATAGACCCTTTTTTAAATTATATCAAACTTTTTTATTTTTTTCTTACGCCGGGAACAAATTTAAAACCTCTTCCGAAAATTGTAACTATTTTATCGCCCCATTCTCCCAGAGCCTGTCTCAAATTTTTAATGTGCGTGTCTATCGTTCTTGTTGTAACGGCGACATTGTATTCAAAAACGTTTTCCAGAATAAAATCCCTTGAAAGAACTATATTCGGTTTTATTAAAAACATATGCAGCAAATCAAATTCTTTCGGCCTTAATTTTATTTCTTTTGAGTTGAGTATTACGGTTCTTGCGTCCAGATTCATTGTAAGCCCGTCGGTTTTAATGGAGTTTGATTCTTGTTTTCTTGAAACTCGTCTGAGCAGCGCTTTTATTCTTGCGACTAATTCCTTATTGCTGAAAGGTTTTGTGATGTAATCATCTGCTCCGACGCCAAGACCTATAACTTTATCGGTTTCGGTAGATTCAACCGTAAGCATTATGACCGGAATGTTTTTCGTAGACGGATCAGAACGCAGCAACCTGCATAATTCTATGCCGCCTATCTGCGGCATTTTTACGTCAAGAATCACAAGATCCGGTTTCGATTTTAAAATTCTTTTATATCCTTCGTCGGTATCGGCGCATTTTATAACTTTAAAATTATCGGCTTCAAGAACGTCGGCGACAAGTTCCCTGATTTCTTCTTCGTCGTCCACTATAACTATTTTATTATTTTCTATCATTTTGCAACCTCGCATAATAGAATTTTATCTGCCGTATTTCCTGCGTTCAAAAACATAAGAGCTTTTATTATTTTTCTTGGCCATTTTCTTAAGTTCGGAAGCTCTCTGCGCCACATCTTCAAAGTCAACGATATCGGCGATGTTTGTGGCGATAATACTTATTGATACCGACATTATCGGAAATTTTTGTATATTGTCGTTTCTGTCAATTGAAACGATATAACCTTTTTCTATATCCTCTTTGTTGTAAAAATCCTTAATGCCTAAATCAAATAATGCTATTACTTTTTCGGCTATCGGGATGCTTAAATCTATCGGAGATATTATCACAAAATCGTCTCCGCCGATATGCCCTATAAAACTGTCGCTTTTGGCAAATTCTTTTACGGCTTTTTCTAAAACGCCGGCCGTAAATCTTATTACGTTGTCGCCCGCGAAAAAACCGTATTTATCGTTAAAACTTTTAAAATTTGACAGATCAAAGTACAGTATCGCAAAATCGCTTTTGCCGCTTATCTTTGATTCCACGTATTTTTGTATTGAAACATTTCCGGGAAGCGACGTCAACGGATTAACGTCCAAACTCTGTTTTTTTCTTTCCAGAATATTTTTTACTTTTGTAAGAAGAACCGAAGATTTAAACGGTTTTGTTATATAATCGTCAACTCCCAGGCTCAGTCCCTTAATCTGCTCGGTGTCTCCCGCCAAAGCAGTAAGCATTATCACCGGCAGATTAACAAATCTGGCTTCTTTTCTGATAATCGCCAATACTTCAAATCCGTCCATTATCGGCATTGAACAATCTAAAAGAACAAAATCAGGATTCTCACTATATATTTTATCCAATCCCTCTTTGCCGTTTTCCGCCGTAACTACCTCATAGCCTGCCATAGTGAATATATCATACAGCATTTCTTTTAAAAAAGGTTCATCGTCTATTACTAAAATTTTTGTCATAATTGTTTTGGCAGAACGAATTTAAATGTGGTTCCGCATCCCAAATCGCTTTCGGCCCAAACGTATCCTTTATGTAATTTTATCATTTCCGCGACTATCGTAAGCCCGAGCCCAGTGCCTTTAGGCCGCTTAAACTGTCCGTCCTGTACCTGAAAAAATTTTTCAAAAACCATATCAACCTGATATTTTGGAATTCCTATTCCGTCGTCTTTGACCCATATTTCAACATATCCGTCTCCGTATCCGGCGGAATTTTCCAAAACTTTCAGAGTAATATTGCCGTTTTCTTTCGTAAATTTCATGGCGTTGCTGACAAGATTGGTTATAACCTGCTTGAGCTTTTCGGAATCGGCGCTTATTATTATCGCCGTTTTGAAAACTATATCCAAACTTATCGTTTTTTTCTGCTGCACGGCAAGCGGCTGAAACAAAGACACTATTTCCGAAATAACGGCCACTATATCCGTATCGGATTTTCTGATTTCCAGTTTGTCGGCTTTAATTTTAGCCAAATCAAGAATGTTGTTTATAAAATTCGTAAGCCTTACCGTGGCCTGTTTTATTATATGCAGCCCTTTTAACTGCTGTTCCGGAGGATGCCCCTGTTTTAGTCCGTCTATAAGCAAATCGCAGTAGCCGTCTATGGCGGATAACGGCGATCTCAGCTCGTGCGAGACGCTTGAAACAAAACTGTCCTTCATGGAATCAAGTTCTTTTACCTGTTTTGCCATATTGTTAAACGTATTGAATAAAACTCCTATTTCGTCTTTTCTTTTTAATTTAAGTTCCACGTCAAGATTGCCTTTTGCTATCTGTTCCGACGCTTCGGTCAGCAATTTTAACGGTTTTGTAAAAGTATATCCCAGAAAATTTGCCAAAAGAATCCCTATTATAATCGCCACGTATGAAACGATTTTTATCTGAGAGGTCATTTTAGAAATGCCGATTTTTATTTGTTTTTCCATCTGGTCCTGTGAAAAACCGACGACAAACGTACCGATATTTTCACCGTCAATTTTTAACGGGACCGAAGATTCGTAAATTTTTTCGCCGCTTAAAGAATAATAATATTCGGAATATTCCGTTCTTACTTTTTTTATTCTCTGTTTAAATTCCGAATCAATATTTTTATTATTATCTCTTGAAAGGTACATATTGACGTTATTGGCGTTAACATATCCGGCATAAACTACGGCGGGATTATATGTTTTAATCAAAAGCTCAATCGCGTTATATACCTGCAATTCGTCTTTTAATTTCAACGCCTCGTTGCACATTGAAACGAAACTTGTAAGTGTTTTTTCTCTTGTTTGCGAAAACTGGTGCGTAAGAAAATTTTTCTGGGTTACGTATATGTTATATGAAACGCCTATGATGACCAACAATAAAAGGATTGAAACGTACAGGGTAAACTTAAATCTCAGACTCATCAAAAATACCCTTTTACAAAAAAATAACTTCGGTCTGCCGCATGAAAAATACGGCAGACCGGTTTATATGATAAATTATTCGGCTTGTTCTAATTCCAAAACTGCGCCTTTGCCGATTTTCCCGACTATAAAATTATAAATCCATGCAACCGCGATTACGCCTACCGACATTATCAGGGTATAAAGAACGATGAAGATCAACCAAGACAACAGCTTTGCTCCGAAACCGAGATTAGCCGCTAATTCCGTCGGGAATATAAAGAACGTAAAAATACCGATCAATGCTCCCAACAATGCAAATACTACCGGGAAATTCTTAAATAAAGAACTTACGACAACACCTTTTATTTCATACTTTGCCATGCTATCCTCCCTTTATATTTTAACAACGCCTTTTTTCCTGCACACGAGTAATTATACTAGACTAATCTTTTTCTGTCAACAGGATTCTACTTGTAAGACGCCTTCATTTCTTCAAGAGAAATACCCTTATAATCCCCGCTGTGTCCCGTCGTTCCGAAATCTCTCATCTTGCCGGCGATTACGCCTTTTAAAGCTTCTCTTGCAGGGCCTAAATAATCTCTCGGATCAAATTTCTCGGGGGTTTCCGCAAACACTTTTCTGATTGCCGCGGTAATTGCGAGTCTTCCGTCGGTGTCAACATTTATTTTCGTTACTCCCAGCTGTATGGCTTTTTTGAGGCTTTCCATAGGAACGCCTGTCGCTCCCGGCATCTTTCCTCCGTATTTGTTTACGGCGTCAATCAATTCCTGAGGAACCGAAGATGCTCCGTGAAGAACTATAGGAATATCTATCAAACTTCTTACTTCTTTTAAAACGTCAAAAGCAAGTTCTTTTGAACCTTTAAATTTATACGCTCCGTGTGAAGTTCCTATGGCGATAGCCAATGCGTCAACTCCGGTTTCTTCAACGAATTTTTTCGCTTCCTTAGGATCGGTCAAATGAATTGAACCGGAACCGACTCCGTCTTCAATTCCGCCGAGTCTTCCGATTTCGGCTTCAACGGTTACTCCGAACTTGTGGGCGTATTCAACAACCGATTTTGTAACTGCAACGTTATACGCGTAATCCGACGGAGTTTTTCCGTCTTCCATAAGAGAACCGTCTATCATAACGGATGAAAATCCGAGCGATATGGCTTCTTTTACGGTGGCAAGCGAATTGCCGTGGTCAAGATGAACAGCTATCGGAATTTCAGGATTTTCTTCAACTGCGGCAAACATGATATGTTTCAAATACGTGAAATTAGAATACTTTAATGCGCCTCTGCTTGCCTGAATGATTACAGGCGACTGCGTTTCTTTAGCAGCGGCCATAATAGCCTGAACCTGTTCCATATTGTTCACGTTGTAAGCGCCGACTCCGTAATTTTTCTTTCTTGCTTCCTCTAAAATCTGTCTCATAGGTACTAATGGCATTTTTACTTCCTCCCTGTTTTTACAGTATTTTTTTTATTTTTTACCGGCTTTTTTAATGATTTTGTTTCAATCTCTTCCTCAAAAACTCCCATCGCCCTGAATTTCTCGTATCTGTCGCGGGCAATATTTTCTTTTGACATTTTTGAATATTCCGAGAGATATTTGTTGACCGCTCTTTTTATATTCATCGCAGTCTCAACGGCGTCCATATGCGCGCCGCCTACCGGTTCTTTTATAATTTCGTCTATGACTTTATTTTTAAGAAGATCTTTTGCCGTAATTTTAAGAGCCTCGGCCGCTTCTTTGGCTTTTGCGGCGTCTCTGAATAAAATAGCCGCGCAGCCTTCCGGCGATATAACGGAATAATACGAATTTTCAAGCATTAAAACTTTGTTTGCGACTCCTATGCCGAGCGCTCCGCCGGAGCCGCCTTCGCCTATGACTATGCTTATTACGGGCACTTTTAAAACAGACATATCTCTTAAATTTCTGGCTATGGCCTCAGCCTGGCCTCTTTCTTCGGCCGCTATTCCGGGATATGCTCCGGAAGTATCTATAAACGTAATTATAGGACGGTTGAATTTTTCGGCCGTTTTCATAAGTCTCATGGCTTTTCTGTATCCTTCCGGATGAGCCATGGCAAAATTTCTTTCCATATTTTCATGAACGGTTCTGCCTTTCTGGTGGCCTATGACGGCAACCGGAGAATTGTCAATCGCTGCAAGTCCGCAAACCAAAGCCATATCATCGCCGTAAGCTCTGTCACCGTGCAGTTCAACGAAATTTTCACAGATTATTTTTATATAATCCATCGTATACGGTCTGTTAGGGTGTCTTGCAAGCTGCACTCTCTGCCATGAAGTAAGCGAACCGTATATTTCTTTTTTCAGCTTTTCTTTTTTTTCTTCCAAGTCGGCTATTTCGCCGGAGAAATCAATCTTACTGTGTTCGGCCGATACTTTTAAACTTAAAATTTTCTTTTCAAGTTCAATAACGGGCCGTTCAAAATCCAAAACAAATTCTGTCATTAATATACCCTCTTAAACTAAAACTTACCCTGATAATTTATTCTGAAAATTCTTTCGCATCCGTATCTGGTTTCATCAGAACTTGTTAAATTTCTCATGGCAAAATCTATGTTGAATGATTCCGTTATCCATAATTTTAAACCGCTGTTTAATCTGGTCATGTCGCCTTTTCCTATATTGTCGCACTCAATCATAAACATAAGAGTATCGTCTATCACAATAACGGAGGAGTTTACAAAACCTATAAGTCTTGACTCTTTAAAATCGTTTACGTTGACGCCGGCGTTAAAATTAAGATCCGGAAGAAAAAGCTCTTTTCCGATTACCGCATAAACGCCTTTGCCTTTCTGCATAAATTCGGCGCTTGTTTCATCGTAGAAATAACCCTGTCCGTCATATCCTATTGAGAATCCCGGCCATTTTGCGTCTCCGGCGTATATGTTGAATTTTAACTGTAAAGACGGCGGCGCGACTACGACGTTTCCTACGCCTATAAGATTGCTTATTTCCCAGCCGACTCCCAAATTAAGCGATTTGAATATTCCGAAATTTAATTTTGAAAGAACTCCGCCTCCGGCAAACATCCTGAACTGCATTTCATATCCGCCGTAATCAAGTATTGAATGCGCGGGCGTATCTATAAGTTCGGTAACCGGCGCAACAGAACAATACCCGGCTGTAACGGTAAAAAACAACACTGCAGAAACTAATATTTTTTTCATTTTTATATATTCTCCGTACCTATAAATTTCGTTTAATATTACCAGTTTTTAAAAAGTAAATCAAACAAACAACGGCAGCTTAGAAGCCGGGAAGCTAAGACGTTGGGCGGATTTGCAAAGCAAACCGAAGTAGCTGCGCAACGGCAGAGACACGGCAAAAAAACAATAAGCGTTCCGACTCTTAACACATCAATTCAGCAAGTCCGTAAGTTTTATATAATCCGATAATTCAAGTTTATCGGGCCTTGCCATATAATCAATACCGGCCTTTTGCAACAACGCCTGAGCGGTAATTTTGTCCGACTTCAAATACGTAGCTAACCCGTTAAGTATTGTTTTTCTTCTCATTGAAAAACAATGTTTTATAAACGGGAATAAATTCGCGGACGGCTCTTTCGGATTTCTGTTTACAAAACTTGCCACGGCGGACATAACTTTCGGTTTAGGATTAAAACAGCCCGGCGGCACGTCATATAAAAACTCCGCATCGGCGTAATATTTTCTGAATATTGAAATATATCCGTAATCTTTTGACCCCGGCCCGCTTACAAGTCTTGTTATTACGTCTTTTTGAAGCATAAAAACGGCGGAAATAAAATGAGAATACGGAAGCAGTTTCTGAACAATAGCCGTACCGACGTTATAAGGCAGATTTGCGACAACTTTAAAGGGCGCTTGTGGCAGTTCAAATTTTAAAAAATCTTTATTTATTACCGTTACGTTATGATCGTCACGGTATTTCAAAACGAGATTATCGGCCAATTGCCTGTCAATGTCAACTATTGTCAGGTTATCAGTCAAATTTTTAAGAATATCGGTTAAAACGCCTTTTCCGGGGCCGATTTCAATAACAAAATCGCCTTTTGATATTGAAGCGGATTTTACAATTTTATTTGCGATATTGGCGTCAATCAAAAAATTTTGACCGTTCGGCTGTCTCATTTATTTAACCGTTTTATCTGATTTTTTTTATTATCTCGGGCAGAATAAGTATTATTACCGCCGTATTCGTAATTATCGCGGCTACCAGCGCGACCAATAAAACAGGATGTGCTATATATTCAATAGGATAATGCGTTACAGCCAGTTTATGCAGCGCCGTCATTAAAAAACCAAACAGCCACCATATCCCGACAAAATTAAAAACGGAGTCAAACCGTCCGTAAAAAGCCAAAGCCGCAACCGGCGATATTAACAAAATATTTACTGCCAGTTTTATCAGTTCCAATCTTTCAAACATACGGTCCCCGTTTAATTTATTTCGTTAATTATACCAAATTTCGGCGATCATACAAATTTATTGCCGGTACAAAGTTATATTTACGATCTCCGATTTTGAAAACAATCTCAGAGGCGGCCCCCACCATCTTGTTCCGGACGTTACATAAACATATTTGCCGTTTTCATAATATAATCCGTAAAAATGCCTGAAAATTATCTTTTCAATAATATCAAAAGGCGGAATCTGGCCGGCATGAGTATGGCCTGAAAGCTGCAGCGTAAACGGATAGCTCAAAGCCTTTCCGAAAGCTTCGGGCTGATGGCTTAAAAATATAACCGGTTTTGAAAAATCAACGCCTTCAAAAGCTTTGTCAAAATCATATACATTGGAATTAAACCTTTTGGATTCTTTGAAATCAGCTATTCCTGCGATATAAATCATATTATTTACGGCTACATTTTTATTATCTATTAATATGTAGCCCGCCTTTTGGGTAAAAGTTTTAAATTTATCAATTCCGCGGTAATATTCATGATTGCCGCTGACAATAAAGATTCCGTAATTAGATTTAATGTTATGCATATCATAATCCTGATACGTGTCAGAAATATCGGAATCTACTACATCTCCGGTTATCGCGACAATATCGGGGTTTAAAGAATTAACCGTGTCAACTATTTTTTTTATTTCTTCCGGTTTTGTAAGAATATTTATATGGATATCGGATAATTGGACTATTTTAAATTTATCAACCGGCAGGTTCGGCACTTTTATTTCAATATTTTTGATAACCGGCGAATTTACTTTGACATTTATATATGAATATACGGCGGACAAAAAAGTCAACGCCAAAGCCGTTGCCGTAATATAGAGTCTGATTTGCGGATCTTTAAAAAATATAAATAAAATATTTCCCGCCAATAAAAATGTAAAAGCTATTGATAATATTCCGACCCATATATATGCAAGTTCAATAATAAAATTAAAGTTTGTAACGGAACCTGCGTATTTATGCAGAAAAATCTGGTTAAAAACACCAAAAAAAGCTAACAGACAAATTATCAGTAAAAACCAAACGGAGGTATTATGGTTTAACCGTAAATCCGTTGATACTCTGTGAAATATATAGTAATGAGCGCCCAGATATACAATTAAAAACGATATAAAAAACCATCTCATTTCAAATCTCCATTTTTAAATTACAATTTTAACTTTTCAATTTATTTCTAAGCCATAAAGTTGCTGCCAGCGTCAATATGCCGCCTAACGCTGTCGTAATTTGCGGGCCGAAAGCATACGCAAGATTGCCGCCGAACAAACTCCCTATCGGAGTAAATCCCAAAAAAGCCGTTATAAAAAAACCTATGATAGTGCCTCTGTATTTGGCAGGAGCATGTATTTGCATATATGTGTTAGTCAGGCTCATACCAACCACCATACAGTAGCCGGCAATTGCCAAAAAGAAGCATGATGTATAGACATTGGCAATTGAAGCAAATAAAATCACAACCGCCCCTAAAACTGCCGAACTGTAACAAATCCATGATCCGATATTCTCCGTACTTTGTTTACCTGCAACCGTAATTGTTGCAAATAGCGCCCCGCATCCTATGGAAGACATAAACAATCCGAGTCCGTTTGCATCCATAGCGTAGACTTCTTTAACAAAAACCGGCATAAGCACCATAGGAAAAACCGTTACTATTCCGTTTATCGCAAGAAGTATCAGCATTGCCGAAATTTTATTGTCGTTTTTAATAAAATTCCAGCTTGCAAAAAACTTTTCTTTAAATGTCTCAACCTGTTTTTCTATCAGATGTTTAATCGGAATAATATGCGCAAGCGCTATAAATACCGCTATATAAGAAATTGCGTTAAATAAAAAACAGTACCCTTCTCCGAACTTCGCGATAATAACGGCGGCTATCGCGGGACCTACAAGCCTGCCCATATTGAAAATCAGAGAGTTTAAACCTATGGCATTCATTAAATTTTCTTTCGGCACCAAATCAATTATAAACGACTGTCTTATAGTCATATCAAAAGCATTTACAATCCCTAAAAATGTCGATATTACAAGAATATGCCATAATGCTATATGATTTGTGAGTGTCAGGTAAGATAACAGCCCGGCCTGAATCATCAACGCGCTTTGAGTTATAAAAAGCAGTTTTTTTCTGTCATACTTATCGGCAAACGAACCGGCAAAAGGCGATATAATTAAAATAAAAATCTGGCTTAAAAAAGCGACAAGTCCCAGCAAAACCGCGGATTTTGTAAGGCTGTAAACAAGCCAAGGCAGCGCCGTCATCTGAAGCCAGGTTCCCATAACCGATATAATCTGGCCGAAAAAAAACAGCCTGTAATTTTTTATGTTAAGTGATTTAAATATAGTGGCGCTTATCATAATATCATTTTGGTTTCAGCAGACATTGTCTGGCTTTAATCATAAAATCAACCGCCGCCGGACAAAGATAATCCGGATAAGTCCACGGCAATTTTACAAAACCTTCTTTTTTATATATTGTCGTAACTTCCGCGTATATTCCTTTTGCCAGATAAATCCTGTGGCTGAAATCTTTTGTTGAAGCAAGAATAATATTTGCCGGCGTTATATATCCGGGATCAATATTTATTATTCTTTTATTATCTTTTGCCAAACTGTCTTCAATATCATTTGTCATTACTTTAATATCCGCCAATTTATCGGGATTTAATAATGTTTTAAAAGAAATCCACTGTCTTTTTAAATTATCTCCCATTTCGGGATTATAGTAAGTTGTAAAATTAAAATCGATTATGCCGCTTTTAATATCAATATCGTTTTTAAATTTTGATTCCAGTAATTTATAAATTTCATCGGTGTCGTATGTTGAAGGGAAAAGCAAACCGCAGAAAAATTTTGATAAATTCGGATTGTTTATTTGCCCCATAATATTTTACGCTCCAAGTTTTTTACAAGCCGCTTCAAAAACATCTTCAACCGATATCAGTTTCATGCAATCGACTTTTATGCATTTTCTGTTTCTGCACGGCTGGCACTTGACTTTTTTCTGCATTATCAAAGTATTGCCTTTAAAAGGCCCCGTTCTTCTTGCGTTTGTCGGGCCTAAAATCGCGATTGCATTGGTATTGAGAGCCGTGGCTATATGCATAGGGCCGGCTTCGTTGGCTATAAACAAACTGCATATTTTAAAAAACGCCATAAGTTCTTTGATATTAAGCTTACCCGTCAAATCAATAATATCTTTTGTCGCGGACTGCAAAATTATTTCTTCATTGAGCCCTTTTTCGCTTGCTCCGCCTTCTTTGCCGCCGACCAAAACAATATTTGCACCGTATTTTTCTTTTATTAAATCTATAAGACGGGCAAATTTTTCCGTCTGCCATCTGCGCGAAATCCATCCGCCGCCGGGATGAACCGCCACGATTTTTTTACTTAAATCGACTTTTTCTTTTTCCAAAAGTTTTTTGAGCGCTTCAATATCAGACTGAGGAACATCTATGCCGTATTCCTGTTCGTCCGTATCGCATTCAAGATATTGCGAAACGGCAAGATGCCTTTCTATGCAGTGGGTATCTTCGGATTTCGGCTTTATCTCTTTTGAAAAAAGCCACGACAGTTCACGCATGCCGTTTGTGGACGAAGAAGCCAGTTTAAATTTTGCTCCGGCAAGCTTAACTATAAACGCGGATTTGAATAACCCGTGAAAATCTATGCTGAGATCGTATTCGTTTTTTCGCAAAAGTTTATAAAATTTTACTATATAAGCCGGTGAAATTTTTTTCCTGTCAAAAATAATTAAATCGTCTATTATTTTACTGCCTTTCAATATTTCCGCGCATCGTTCGTCGACAAACCAGCTTATATGAGCGTGCGGATACTGTTTTTTTATCGCGTTTACGGCAGGAAGAGCGAATATAACGTCGCCCATTCTGCTTGGCTGAATTATTAAAATTTTCGGTTTCGGGTGATTTTTCAGATATTGTTTAACATCGCGGCTCCGGGCGTAATTTGCGGCAAAATCAGTCGTTTTATGCAAAGCTTTTTCAAGTTCCGAAGTTTTTTCTTCAATATTGTCTTGCGGCAGAACATAAACGGGCATTCCGTATACGATTGTAATTTTTGAAAACGGCAGAGGTATTTTAAATTTATCCCATGACTTGCCGATAATTATATTTTTGTCGGCTATTGCGCTTATGGGAATTATCGGAATCTGAAGATTTTGAGCCAAAAATAAAATTCCCGGTTTTATTTTATGTCGCGGGCCTTTCGGTCCGTCAACGGCAAAAGCGGTTATATGCCCTTCTTTCGCATATTTAACCAGTTCGGCCAATGCTTTTCCGCCGCCTCTTGAAGACGAACCCCTGACGGCTATATATCCGAATCTGTCGGCGATGCGGGCCGGAATTTCGCCGTCTTTTGACATGCTTATCATAACCGCCGCGTTTAAGTTTCTGTTGACATAAAAATTGGCAAGCAGGTCTCCGTGCCAAAATGCGCATACGCACGGTATTTTTGTAATATCAACGGCTTTTATTTTTTTTATTCTGAACGTTGAGCCGATAATTTTTAAAACGGTTCCGGCAACGAAAGATAATATGCTTAATTTATTCATTTATATATCTTTTTATAATTTCTATGTTTTTATTTATCGCGCCTTTCTGTCTTTCAACAACCTGCAAAGCTTTCTGCCCCATATCGTGTCTTAATTTTTCATCGGCAAGCAAAAGATCTGTTTTTTCAAGCAGTTCGTTTTCTTCTGAAACTTCAAAAGAGCCGCCGGCTTCTTTCAAAAGTTTTGACTCGCTGTCAAAATTATACATATATCTGCCGAAAACCACAGGTTTGGCATAGGCCGACGCTTCTATAGGATTCTGCCCGCCTTTTTTTATCATTGAACCGCCTATGAATACTATATCCGAAACGGAATAAAGCATCTGTAATTTGCCGAAAACATCCAATATCATAATATCTTTGACTGTTTTATCGCCTTGCGAAAACAAAGAATATTCCGTTCCCGTTTCATTTATCATACGGGCTATTTCACGGGCTCTTGATATGTACCTGGGAGCTATTATCAATTTGAGACTGCCGTATTTCTTTTTTAGTTTGGCAAAAACATTCAGCAGCATTTTTTCTTCGCCGTTTCTTGTGCTGCCGGCTGTTAAAATCAAATCGCCGGCTCCGTATCCGAGACTTTCTCTGTCCGTTTTTTCGGCAGTCCAGTCTCTGTCGTATTTTATATTGCCTGTTATTTCGACTTTTTCGGACGAACCGGTTATTTTGACGAATCTTTCATAGTCCTGACCGTTTCTCGCCAATATGCCGGAAATTAAATTTAAAAACTGTTTCCAGAAAAATGCCGTTAATTTATAATACGGAAACGCCGTTTTTGAAAGTCTGCCGTTTACGGTAACGATTTTTACGCCTGCTTTATTAGCGCAATAAATTATATTAGGCCAGAATTCCGTTTCAACTATCAGAAGAATATCGGGCCGTATTTTTGAAATCGCTTTTGAAACAAAAGGATAGATATCAGCCGGCGCAAGCGCGCAAAAATCAATCCCTCTCAATTTAGACACATACTCTCTTGCGGATTTTGTAATTACGGTAACGACGATATTGTAGTCTTTTAATTTTTCAATCATAGGTTCCACGGCTCTTGCTTCGCCGAGCGAAGCGCAGTGTATCCATACGGTTTTTTTGTTTCGGTTAAATTCCGCAATATCGTACAGCGCAAGCCTTTCTTTTATTTTGTAAAAAAAATCTTTTCTGTTTCGTTTGCCGGATAAAGCTATGCCCAAAAGTATCGGAACAAGAAAAATTAAAAGAAAAAAGTTATAAAATATTAAAAAAATTTTTATCATTTTATTTTTAACTTACAATAAAAAAACATATTCGGCCGCAGTCATAAAATTTAAACAGCCCAAAACGCCGCCGTCGGTTATATAATTATTTTTTACTTCTTCTCTTTAAAGGAATCCAGTAAAAAACTCCGGCTATCGTATATTCGGGAGTAAATTGCCCGTTTTCCGATACCGAAACATTAATTTTTTCTGCCGGAAGAATTTTAGAAATATCGTTATATTTATCCTGCGGAAGTTCTATGCCTCTTGAAACTTCACATTGTTCGTCGGCAGCTTCCGATACTATAAGTTTTTGAACGAAACTCTTTGACTGTTCAAGCGTGTCTGCCGATATTGCGGAGACTATCTGGGTCGTATACTGCCCGAAAATATCGGGTTTTTTTTCAAACTCTTCTTTTAAAGAGTTTCCTATAGTAAGAATATAATAACTTGCCGCAATCCATCTGCCCGGTACATCGGGATTATCAAAAGTAAATGTTTGGGCGTCTTTTGCAAAAGTTTCGTAAATAACCGCCGGATTTATCGTTTTGCCGTAAAAATAACATGCCCTTTGAACGGATTCTTCAATATCAATGCCCAGTTCCGGCATATTTAAGAGCTTTCGGACTATTCTTGAAATTTCTCTCGGTCTGATATTTATTTTAAAATTTTTAATTTTTTTCATATTCCCGTACCGGCCAGTCTGCTATTTCTGCGTAACGGCATTATTTTACAAAAATATGCCTCAATACGCCAAATCAATTTTTTTACATTTCTTTTCTTCCGGCAATCGCCCTTGCGATGGTGACTTCATCGGCGTATTCTATATCGCCTCCGACCGGAATGCCGTATCCCAATCTTGAAACTTTTATACCCAGCGGTTTTATAAGCTGGGCAAGATATACTGCGGTAGTTTCGCCTTTTGAATCCATATCCGTGGCAAGTATGACTTCAGTTATTTCATCTTTTTTCAGCCTGTTTAAAAGTTTGTCTATTCTTATATCGGCAGGACCCACCGCGTCCAAAGGAGAAAGCGCGCCGCCTAAAACAAAATATAATCCGTTGTAATCTTTTACTTTGCTTACGGCTATCAAATCCTGCGGAGTTTCAACGACGCATAAAATATTTTTTTCTTTCATATTGTCGCAACATATGGGACAGGGATCCGTTTCGCTCATATTATAACATACTGAACATATTTTGATTTTCTGTTTTGCTTTCTGTATGACTTCTATAAGTCTGTCAATTTCGTAAGACGGGCTTTTAAGTATATGATAGCATAATCTCTCGGCCATTTTCGGTCCTACGCCCGGCAGTTTTTTTACAACTTCTATCATTCGTTCTATTGATTGCGGTCTGTTCATAATTCCCCGAATATATTAAAGATTCTTTTAACATACTTGTTTAAAAACAATTTGTTATTCTTCGCTTTGTTCCCTATTAAAATCCGATTTGTTTATTTCTTCGGTTTCATTTTGTTTCTGAGTGTTTTTTCTAATCGCTTTGCCGGAGAATTTCTTTGCTATATTTTCAATTTTTAACGGAACGGCGGTCTTTGCCGTTTCTTTTAAATCTTCAACTACAGTAAATGTTTCTTTCGGCTGTTCCGGTTCCTGCTTTGTGACAATATCATCCTCCGGAACCGTAATGCTTTCATCAACGGACATATTAACGTTTACATCTCTTGCCAATTTCCTTGATATCAGTTTTTTAATCAGTTCGTCATACGACTTTACCATGCTTAAATCATATTTGTCTTTGAATACTAACTGTACCGCGTTATTGTTCAATATTTTTATTATCGCGGATTTGAATATAAGAGCTCTCATCGGATGCTTTTGGGAAAGCTCACAAATTATGTCTTTTGCTATGGCAAGCATATCGTAATCCGTTGTTTCTGACATTGTTGAGGCGTCATTGTTTTCCTGCGCAGTTATATCTTCCGCGGTTTCTTTGGCTGCGCAAGATTCTTTTGCGCCGTTTATTAAACTAACATTGCCGGCTTTATTTCCTATTTCGTCTATTTTGGAGATTAATTCGCCCACACTGTAATAGGGTTCTGCCATTTTTAACAGATAAATTTCCAAAAGTATTCTCGGCTGGTCGTGCTCTTTCATTTCTTCAAGCGCTTTTGAAATAAGATTGCCGAGTCTTACAAAACCGGGTATAGTAAAAAACGTTTTTTGTTTATTGTAAAGGTTTTTATCCGAAGAAGGAATATCGACTATTTCCGGATTAACGGAATATATCATGAGCTGCCTGATATGATCCCTTAAATCTTTGGCAAACTGCAGCATATTATATCCGTCTTCATATACTTTTTTACAAGTTCTTAACAATGATTCGGCGTTGTTGTTTGCGATATCTTCGGTGGTTTGGGCGACAATTTCTTTAGGCAAAAGGCCTAGAAGATTTCTCATATATTCAAAAGTAATCTTGCCGTTTGACGAAGAAATAGCCTGATCAAGAAGACTCAAAGCGTCTCTCATTGAGCCGCCGGCCGAATTCACTATTATTTCCAGAGCGCCGTCGTCTATTTCAAAATTATCTTTTTTCGCAATGTTTTGTATCGCCTCGGTTATTTCTTTTGCAGACAAAAGTCTGAATCTGTACTTTTGGCATCTTGAAAGAATCGTAGAGGGCGCTTTCTGCAATTCGGTCGTGGCAAGTATAAAAATAACATGGGCAGGCGGCTCTTCAAGCGTTTTAAGCAGAGCGTCAAAAGCCTGCGGCGTTATTCTGTGAAATTCGTCTATTATGTAAATTTTGTATCTTGAAGACATCGCTCCGAATTTGACGTTGTCCCTTATTTCCCTTATTTCGTCTATTCTGTTATTTGAGGCGCCGTCTATTTCCAAAACGTCCAAACTTTGGTTTGCGCTTATTTCCAGACAATTTTTACATTTGCCGCACGGTTCGGACGATGAGCCCTCCAGACAGTTTAGCGCTTTGGCAAAAATTCTCGCCATAGTCGTTTTTCCCGTGCCTCTGGGCCCGCTGAAAATATAAGCGTGCGCGACTTTGTTTTCGGCAATCGCATTTTTAAGAGTCTGTGAAATGTGGTTTTGTCCCACCACTTCGGCAAATGTCGCCGGTCTGAATTTTCTTGCCAACACCAAATATGACATATATAACCTCTTTGAATTATCGTTTATATTATTATGAAAAACTGAACCGGTTTTACTCGCATTTTAACATTTGCAGCTGTAGAGGCTGAGTATTTTTGATCCGTTCTTTTTCCTTTTCCGCAGCCAGAAAATCTATTACTTTATTATCTTTTAAAACCACAACCTGATAACCCCAGTTATAAGGATTGCCTCGTAAAACATCCGAAGGAATGCTTACGGTATTCCCGTTTTTAACAATATTTTTTACAACCGTAAGATCGTCAACGTAAAATCTGTAAACGCCGGCTTTCTCTTTTGTCAGTCTTACCGCATATTCCCAGTAACTATTCTGGCTAAAAAAACCGTCAGCTCCTTTTAACATAACGTCACAGCCTGCATCGGTCAGACCGTTCATATCTATGTAAATATCCACCGTGTAGGCATCGGAGTCATCCGTAATAACGGTAAAATCCACAGATTTATCCGTTTTTTTAACGGCAAACGAAATAACCGTTCCCGTGCTGTTTTGCAAAATATATCCGTCTTCGTTATTTTTAAATCCGAATTTATTTTGTTTATCGCAGTTACTTTGAGCGGCGTTTTCATTTTCCGCGGTTATATAAGCCATATCAGAAGCAGGGATTTCTTTGTCTGATAATTTAAAAATGTTAGAATAAGAAATATTAAATAGCATCAAAGATTTATCATTGTTTTTAATGACGCCTTTCATTATGTCCGCGCTGCACATATTGAGAAATTCACCGTAAATATCTTCATATAGTTCGGAATTTTCCTGATCGTCAGTTTCACGGCCGGCAAGCGCGATTTTAACAAGTATTTCCTGCGGCAGCTGCGTTTGCTCAGGCAAAACAAAATCGTCAATATTTTCTTTTTTGTCTTGTTTAAAAAGTTCAATTACATCTGAAGGCGTTAACACGTCGGTGTATTTGCTGTTTTTAAATATATTCACAAGATATTCAAGCAGCCGGTCGTTTTTTATCTGCGCCGCAGTAAGATAAACCGGAATAATTTTTTCTTTTCTCTGCAAAAGCCATTTTTCTATTTTTTTGTGGTCAGACGGGAAATCCGTATAGGGTGCAAATACAACGATGCCGTCTTGCATGTATATGCCTCTTTTTATATCGGCCGGATATTTAAACGCGCACCATGCTATATTATATTTATTAAAATATTTAAAAGTATCGCCGGTTGCATAAAAATCATCAAGAACCAATCCGTATTTTTCTTTTTCAAAAAGACCTTCTATTTTTTCATTGTATGAAGACAGCATTTTTTTTAAATCTTTTGTTCTGTCAAAAGACATTGAATCGTTTATTTTAATCTCTGATGATAAAACCGGGAAATACGGTTCAGGCTCCAAAATCAGAGTCGGTTCAATTTTATCGGCTGCGATGAGCTCGTGCACGTATTCGGGCAGTTCTTTTGAAACGTCAAGTCCGGCCGTAAAAGAAAAGTTTTTTGAGCCTATTATCTTTTTGACTGTTTTTTGCGAAAGACCGTCGGTTGTCTCAAAGAAAAAAACAATAGCTCTGTCTTTTGCAAAAAGATTTGCAGAAAACACGCCTAGAAATAACATTAACAAAAGAATTTTTTTCATACGATTATTATACCATTTTACATTTAATTTTATTATATTTTTATGAACATATGGATTTTAAATTTTTTTTGCATACTATTATGATGGCGTCTTATTTTAAAAACTTGTTTTCATCAACTTAATCAAGGATAAATTCTTGTTTCCGGTTTAAATTCGTTTTTTCTTTATATTCCGGCTGCTTGTTTTTTTCAAAAAAATAATTGCCTATAACAAGATAATCCATTTCGGTTCTCATAAAACATTTGTAGGCGTCTTCGGGAGAACAAACTATCGGTTCTCCTCTTACATTAAAACTTGTGTTTATCAGAACCGGGCATTTTGTTATATCTTTAAATTTTGAAATCAAGTTATGATATCTCGGATTTGTTTTTTCGTTGACCGTTTGAAGCCTTGCCGAATAATCTATGTGTGTAACCGCGGGTATTTGGGATCTTTTATAATATAATTTTTCTTTAACGGAAAAATCATCGTAATTGTCAGGCGGAGCAAAACAAATATTTTTCTTAACCTGAGCCGTAAGCAGCATATAGGGGGATTCCGTTTCCGAGTCAAAATAATTTTTCATGTCCTCAATAACAACCGAAGGGGCAAACGGTCTAAAACTTTCTCTGTATTTTATTTTTAAATTCATTTTCATCTGCATATCGGCATTTCTGGGATCGGCAATTATTGAACGGTTGCCCAAAGCTCTCGGTCCCCATTCCATTTTACCCTGAACCCATCCGACAACTTTACCGTCTGCGATAGCATTTGCCGTTTTTGCAAGCAATTCGTTCTCATCCTGTATAAATTCGGCTTGCGCATTATATTTTTTAATTATCTCTTCCGTTTGGCAATCACAAAATTCAGGTCCTAAAAATGAACCCTGCATAATGTCATTATTTTCATCTGTTTGTCTTTGTGAACCGAAGTAAATATATTCTGTGGCAAGAGCAGAACCTAATGCTCCGCCGGCGTCTCCCGATGCAGGCTGAATCCATATGTTTTTAAACAATCCGGATAATAAAATTTTTGAATTTGCCACACAGTTTAAAGCAACTCCTCCCGCTAAACACAAATTGTCACTGTTTGTTAATTTTTTTGCAGTCTCTGCCATTTTTAAAACAGATTCTTCGGTAATTTGCTGGCAGGCAAGCGCAAAATCGCAGTACTGTTGGTTCAATTCTTCCTGCGGGTCTCTTTTTTTGATGCCGAATAAATCAAACCATTTATCATTTTTTGTCATCCTCATGCCTGTGGAATAATCAAAATATTGTTGATTCAGCCAACATGAACCGTCTTGTTTGATATCTATAATATTTTCTTTTAATTTCTTTTTATATTCTTCCGTGCGTTCGGATTTTTTGTTGCCGTACGGGGCAAGCCCCATTAATTTATATTCGCCGGAATTTACTTTAAAGCCCAAATAATATGTAATTGCGGAATAAAATAAACCCAGCGAATGGGGAAAATTTAATTCTTTTAAAAGAGTGATATTGTTATTTTCGCCGTAAGATATTGAAGCGGTTTCCCATTCTCCCACGCCGTCTATAGTTAATATTGCCGACTTATTATAAGGGCTTGCAAAAAAAGCGCTGGCAGCGTGTGACAAATGGTGAGAAGGAAACAGTATTTTTAATTTGGTCTTATCATATTTTTCAGCCGCAGACAATTCGTCTTCTATAATTTTATACAAAAACATTTTTTCTTTTGTCCAGACGGGCACCGCCCGGCTGAAAGATTTAAAACCTTTAGGCGCGTTCATATAATAAGTCATCATTAATCTTTCAAATTTAAGCCAGGGTTTGTCATAAAAGGCGACGGCGTCAAGTTCGTCTATTTTTAATCCGGATTGCCGCAGACAAAACTTTACCGCGTTTGCCGGAAATGACGGGTCATGTTTTTTTCTCGTAAAACGTTCTTCCTGCGCGGCGGCAATTATCTTACCGTTAATCGTCAGCGCGGCAGCAGAATCATGATAAAAGGCTGATATCCCTAAAATTTTCATATTATCCCGTTACTAATTTATTTAAAGTTTGCAAATCGTTAATTACTATTCTGTCAATATTGCCTGCATTAACGGTTTTATCCAAAATATCTTTTGATGTCTTATAAAAAACGGCATTTCCTTTTATAATATACGGATATTTTAACTTATTTGTTCCTGCTTCAATTATTTGGCTTTTACATATTTTACTACATATTTTTGTATATTTTAAATTAACTGCCCCGCAATATCTCGTTGTCGTAATATTAACATAAGGGTAATAAATACTCAGCTTTATTTTTTTATCTGTTTTAATTTTTATACCCCACGGCAGTAAATCAAGTTCATATCTTTTTATATTATTTTCTGTCATAAAATCTATCACATGCCCAACATCTAAAAAACTTTTTTGAAAATAAGTTTTCAATGTCAGCGGAACTTTTTTTGCTTTTATAATCGTCTTTTTGCCGTCAATGACCGCTATTTTTATTTTATTCTGCGTGTTTTGGATTATATTTTCGGCTATGGGATCTTTTCTCTGTTTTGTAAGCAATCTGCCTAAAACAGGCTGTAAATTTTTATATTTTAAAATTAAAGAAAGCGTACCCCAATCATTAAAAACAATTTCTATATTGCGTTTTTTATTATTTAAAATATGCAATAAACTATCTGCCGTTTTCACTTTGTCGTTCGTTATGTAGGGTAAAACAAACACAAATTGAATATTATTTTTCAATGCCCATTGAAAAGCTTTATTTATGTGTTGTTTTGCCGGTATTATATTTTGGCAAAACTCATTGCCGAAATACAAAATATCAGGTTTTTGTATTTTATTTAAAACCCCAATGTTATCGGTCAGAAAAGCATATTTCATAAATTCCCGCATAAACATATTTTTGGATTGCACTTAACTTTTTTAAACCGTTTTAAGAGCTTTTTTGCAGATGCAATATATTCTTTATTGCTTTTGCTGTCATCAACCGCTTTAAGCAGCGTTTTCAACATTGATATATTGGTTACTCCCGTTCCGTTAGAGCCTCTGCTGTCAACTTTTAAAGATATATTTTTAATCCCTTTCAATCGGTAAAGCATACATATATTGCAATTAAAACCCATAGTTTTTGCCAAATCGAATTTATCATGTTTTGTATTGTCGGTACTAGTGTACAATTTTTGTGAAAAATTATTTAAAAGTTCGCAACAGCCGGCTCCTGAAGTAGTAATGTCATATTTTTCAATCTGCATTATATGTTTACCGGACTGTTTGTTTTTTGTTTTTTCAAGACAATGAAAAAATGAACAGTACCCGTCAATAAAAAGACAGCCTCCGGTTGAAACGACAAAAATTTCAAATTCCAATTTTGGATATTTATTAACCATTTTTGTTATTTCATTCGGATTTAACTGTCTGTCTAAAACAATTCTTGTTGCACCGAACTTTTGATAAAATTCGACGGCATTATTATTTAAGGGTGTTGCCAGAGTTGATATTGTTATATTTTTTTTAAATTTCAATTGTTTTAGAAGAAGTAGAACGCCTATATCGTTTACTATAACCCCGTCTATAGAATCTTCGTCTGCGATTTTTTTGATATTTTTAACGAGCCACGGATACTGTTCCTGTGTATAATATCCGTTTAGAGTTATATAGGATTTTATACCGTGTTTATATAGTTTTCTTGCTGCTGTTTTTAATAAATTAAAACTTGAAAAATTAACGCCTTCGCCTCTTCTGTTGACCGTTGTAAAAGCGACGGGCCATTTTTTGTTAAATTCGGCGTCATAATATCCGCAGTAAACTTCATCCAGGCCGTTTTCAACGAGTTCTGAGATATTATCATTCGGGTTTAACCCTATAATGGTTTTAAATTTATTTATCATTGTTCAGAGGACAACTGCCTTGTTTTATTTTATTTAATTTAAACTTTGTAATTATATCCGTTTTTAATTTTTTTAATGATGTATAGTCAGTAAATTTTACAGATCCCGTTTTATTGGCAAAAGCCATACATGGAACGATACTGCCGTCCGGGAATATATCCACCGGAAATTTTTTAGAACAATCATTATAATTAAAATTTACCACATTTTGCTTTAAATATTTCTCTTGCTTTGAATTAAACATCCCTTTGAGAAAATGGCCGCAATAGGATGATATGATTGCAAATTTATTGTCTGCCAAATATTGGCAGAAATTAAAAACCGCGCCGCCTTTATCAAGAAATTTTTTATGATGCGTTGAGTCAATGGCAACTCTTATTTTTTTTATTTTATATTTTCTTAATATTTTTATTATTCCGTCAAAATCTTTGATTTTAAAATCAGGATACAGCGTAATTGAAGCTATAACGTTATCTTTAAAAGATTTTTTTATTAAGTTAAGATTTTTTAAAATAAGCTTTTGTGTTTTTTGGTCCGCGACAGAAAATGCGCCGACATTCCACACTAAAATAATATTTTTTGCGCCTATTAAATATTGAATATTACTAGTATCGGTAATAAGATTTGAATATACTCTGACCATTGATTTGTAGGATTTTAAATACCCGGATATTATAGGGAAATCTTTGGCAAGAGTCGGTTCTCCTCCGAGTATTCCTATTGCAGGTTTATTCTTACCATAAAGCAAATTTATATGTCCGAGATAACTTTTAAAATCAGAAAATGACATTTCGTTTTGTTTAGCCCTCAATCCGGCCGGCACAAAACAAAATTTGCATTTTGACAAACATTGAGTTGTTAAAATAAAATTCATTTTTATCCGTTCTCCGGCAATCCGTACAATACTGTTTCTTCCAAATTATGGCAGTAATTTCTTAAGTAAAATTTATACTTACTGTTTATTTTATAAATTTTTTTCGGAATCTCCCAAATATGCGACGGTTTATGATAAACGCAAATGGCAAGAAGCGAGTTTTTTTCAATTAATTTTTTAGAACCTTCTAAAGCATTGAGTTCGGAACCCTCAATGTCAAATTTTAAAAAACATGGAACTGATATAATATCATCCAGTCTTACCATGTTGCATTTTTTAGTTAAATTATTTTTTTCACACAGAAAAGAAGCCTTATTGTTCCCGTTTATAATAAAAATATTGTCTTTTTTCTGTTTATCGGATAACCCGCATTCATAATAATTTATATTGCTGTAATTTTTTAATTGTTTCTTTGCCGTTTTCATTATTATATTGTTTGGTTCAAAAAAATAAATATGTTTATAATCTTTGTTCTTTCTAATATACTCTGCCGTTGTTGACCCGTCGTTGCCGCCGCCGTCAACAAATATATCTTTTTGAGGATATTTAAAAATAAATTTTTCAAAATACAATTGTTCATGAGGCGCGGTAATGGCGCTTAACGGCTTTATATCATAGGTTTTACGATATTCTATTATGCCTTTAAGAACTTTTAATGATATTGCATCCGAAAACAAATTATGCAAGTTTTCATATTCACTTATATTATTATAATACTCTTTAAAAAAATTATTAAACCAAAACAATTCAATATCAAAATACTGTATAAAAATATGTAAAGGAATAACGCGGATATTGCCTTTTTGCGCATAATCTTTATATTGCGTCATAAATTTATGAATTTCTGCGGCATTGACTCTTTTTTCAGCAGCCATATCTTGTATATATTTAAATCCGCCTATATAAACAATGGTTTCTTTTCTTTTATGAAACTGCCGGATATCGTAAATTTCAATGTTTGGCATAGGCGTTATATTAATATAAGGAACCGCAACAAAACCTTTAACTTTAATGCCGTGCCCCTGCAAAATCTTCACAAATTCATTATCCAATTCAGATGAAAAAAATGACCCGCAGATAAAAACCTCTTTTAAATCTTTTAATGATTTATAATATGGTTTGATCAATTTTGCTTTCATGTTTTGGAACTCTTTTTCTCTATTCATTTTTAGCCAATACTGTTTTTAAAATAAACACTTCTTTTTCTGTAAGTTTTTTCTTATTTTTATCCAACCCCAGTTTTTTATGAATATTGCAGAATAATTTAACAAATTGTTCAAACCGCATATCTTGCGGCAAAAATATAAAATTATCGGGATTATATTTTTTATACTTGTCTATAAACCGGCTGTATAAAAACATCTGGGCGTTATGAAATATATCCTTCTGCAGATTATATTTTGTTCTGTCGGTTTCAACAACCTGTTTTTTATATTCTTTTAAAATTTTCAAGCCGTAATAAGGCGTAAGCAGCCACAGTTGTATTGCCGCTCCCGTCTTTTGAAGTTTTTTTGCAAAATTAAAAGTCTGCATAATATCTTTTTTTGTTTCAAACGGGATTCCCGACATAAAAGAACACGTAACTTTAAATCCGTATTCAAGTTCTTTTTTTACGGCGCCGAATATTTTTTTGTTGTCATTATCCTTAATGTTTTTATCAAGGTTTTTTCTTACTGCGGCGCTGCCCGATTCTATGCCGTGATAAATGCTGCCGCAGCCGGCTTTTTTCAGACAGGCAAGAATTTCTTCGTCAATACTGTCTATTCTTGCAAGACAGCCCCATTTTAATTTCAAAGGAATCATTTTGCCGCACAATTCTTTTATCCATTCTTTATTCAAAGTCAGGCAGTCGTCGCCGAAAATAAAATTCTTAACGCCGTATTTTTTTTTCAGCGCAAGCAATTGTTTTATTATCGAATCAATATTTTTTCTTCTTTGATATTTCCATATTGCATTGCCGGAACAAAATCCGCATTTATACGCGCATCCTCTGCTGGCCGTCAGCCATACGTTTTTATTGTTTTTTAAATTTTCGGAAATTAAATCAAAGCGCGGTTCGGGCAGACAGTTTAAATCCAATAATTCTCTTTCGGAGTTATTCTTCGGTTTCCCGTTTTTGTCAATATATGATAATCCTTTGATGCGTTTTAAATTTTTTTTGTTTTTAATTCCGGTTAAAAGTTCGGTTAAAGTTAATTCTCCTTCGCCGCGCACGGCAAAGTCGGCTTGCGTTAATTTTAAAACGGATTCCGCCCCAAGACTCGGCATTACTCCGCCTATAACTACCGGAATTTTTGTTCGGGATTTAAGTTCGCGGGAAAGTTCGCAGACAAACGGAAACTGCACCGCGTTGCAGGTTATACAGACAGCGTCCGGTTTTTCTTTTAATATTTTTTTTCGGCTTTCTTCTATCAGATTATCGACTTTAAATTTGTTTTTTATTTCAAAATTTAAATCTAAAATCTTCGTATTTTTAAATCCGTTGCCAATTAAGTACGACGCCAGCTCTACAAGATTAAGAGGGGGATAATTTTGGAAACTCCAAACTGGATTAACTATCAATACTTTCAAGCGGCCTCTTTTGCTAAACCAATTTATATTTCGGATCCGTCAGATAATTAATCCGTTCTCTGTTTTTTAATAATTGGCCGATTTTATCATCCACCAAAACATCGGATTTTCTGACGGGTCTTATCAAACTTATGCCGTTTATAGTTTTGCATCTGCTTAAAGCGACGTAAAGCTGGCCGGGAGCAAACGCTCCGCAGCCTAAATCAATCATAACGTTATCAAAAGTTTTGCCCTGGCTTTTATGTATCGTCACAGCCCACGCAAGTTTAAGAGGATACTGTGAAAATGAACCTGCTTTTTCCGTATCTATCTGTTTTAATTCTTCATTCCATTTATATTTAAATAATTCCCATTTATAAGGTTCAACTTCTTCCGTTTTGCCGGTTTCCATCTGAACATAAATTATATCGGTATCAGATTTTAAAGATTTGATTATTGATTTAATAATTCCCAGAGTTCCGTTGACCCATCTGTTGCCGGAATCGTTATTTAACATCATCACCTGGGCTCCCACTTTTAATTTAAGCTGGTAATTTACCGGAAAATTTACCGTATTTTCTATGTCTTCGGTTTCTGCCGTAAAAATATTAGTTTCTCCCGGAAGTTTTTGCAGATATTTTTCATTATAAGTTTCAGCGGAACGGTTTGTCGTCGTAAGATATACCGACAACTTTTTATTGACGAAGGTTTTGCCTACTCTTTTATTTAAAACTTCCATTGTTCTGTCATTTACGGAATTATTTCTTACGGCGTTTAAAACATCAATAAATTCACTGTCTACCTGTCTGTATATTTTTTTAAATTCTATTATGTGACAAAAAGTATCCTGCAAACTTTTAGCGCTGAAAAAATAAGGACTGTCGTAATATCCTTTAAAAAGATATTGTTCGTCGGCGGTAACAACCGGCGGAAGCTGGTGTAAATCTCCTATAAAAACCATCTGCGCGCCGCCGAACGGCAATTTTGATATTCTCCCGTTAAGCCTTAAAAATTTATCAATGCAGTCCAACAGATCGGCTCTTAACATTGACGCTTCGTCTATAACTATTGTATCTATGTTTTTATACATTTCCTGCTTTTTCTTTTTTGATATTTTTGCAAGAGTTATATCTGTTTTAAATTTAAAGAAAGAATGTATCGTTTCTCCGCCTGAATTTAATGCGGCTACTCCTGTCGGAGCAAGTATAACTGTTTTTTTACCGCATTTTTTTATGCATTCTTTAAGAAAAGTGGTCTTTCCTGTTCCGGCTTTACCGGTAATGAAAATATTATCATTTGTTTCGGTTATTAATTGTTGGGCTTTTATAAAATCTTCATTAAATTCTATAGTCATGGCAGATGTGGATTATCCTTATTTGTCAATATTTTTTTTATATCTTTTTGTTTTTATGCACAACTTGTCAACAAGCGTCTCTATTTTACTGTTTTTCGTCTTCTTTTAAAAAACTAATTGATTTTTCAATTATTTTATTATATTGTTTTTGAGGCAAACTTAACATATTGTTGCGATTTAACGCCACTTATGCACATCCGTGTGTTACTTTTTCAACATATTTGATATTCTTTCCAATTCCTGTAAGTTTGTATATTCAAAAATCACTTTGCCTTTTTTACCGTTTCCTGTTATTTGAACCTTCGTTCCGTACAACCTTTGAAGGTCTTCCGTAAGATTTATAACTTCTATATCCTGCCCTGCGAATCTTTCTTTCGGCAGTTTAGCTTTCTTTGTCAAATTAACCGCAGATTCTATTTCACGCACGCTTAAACCGTTTTCTAAAATTTGCTTTACCAATTCCTGAATTTTTTGTTCGTCATCTATGCTTGCCAGCATTCTGCCGTGGCCTGCCGATATTTTGCCTGTTGATATTAAATCCCGAACATCATCGGGGAGATTCAATAATCTCATTGTATTTGTAATTACCGAACGTGATTTTTTCACCGCTTGCGCAATCTGCTCCTGAGTATACTGATATTCTTCCTGATATTTTTTATAAGCAAGAGCCTCTTCTATCGGATTTAAATCTTCTCTCTGTAAATTTTCAATTAACGCCAAATCCAATCTTTCTTTGTCGGAAGCTGGGTTTGTTATTATCGCCTTGATTTCTTTTAATCCCGCCAATTTTACGGCCCTTAACCTTCTTTCGCCGGCTATTAATTCATATTCGCCCGGAACTATTGATTTTGTTACGATTATCGGTTCTATCAGCCCGTTTTCTTTTATTGAATCAGCTAATTCTTCCAATTTTGACTCGTCAAAATTTCTTCTCGGCTGCTGGCTGTTCGGTTTAATTTTATTGATGCCTATATTTATGAAATTGCCGGCGCTTTCGCTTTGTTTATGAGCCGTAAGCGGAGACAATATTGCATCCAACCCTCTTCCTAATTTCTGTTTTGACATTATTTTTTCTCCTCAGGTAAATTTTGCTTTGATAAAAATTCCCATGCCAGATCCAAATACGCTTCGGTGCCTTTGCACGACTTATCGTAAATCATAATAGGCTTGCCGAAACTCGGAGCCTCGGCCAGTTTGACCGTTCTCGGAATTTTTGTTTTATAAACTTTATCTCCGAAATGTTTTGTAACTTCTTCTGCGACCTGATGCGAGAGATTCGTCTGGTTGTTAAACATTGTAAATAAAACGCCTTCCAGTTCCAAATTATAATGCTGCATTAAAGCAAATATTGTTTTTGACAGCTGCCCCAACCCCTGTAAAGCAAAAAATTCGCATTGCATAGGGATTATAACCGTATCGGCCGCGACCAAAGCATTTATAGTCAAAAGACCGAGCGACGGCGGACAATCTATAATAATGTATTTGTAAACTTTCTGAAATTTTTCAAGCGCCAATTTTAATTTTTCTTCTCTTTTATCCATATTGACAAGCTCTATTTCCGCGCCGCTTAAATCTACCGTTGCGGGCGCAATATCAAGCCAATCCACCTCGGTAGTAACTAATACGTCTTCCAGCGCAACTTCATCTATAAGCACATTGTAAATTGATTTTTTTATTCCGGTAAAATCTATACCGAGCCCGCTGGTTGTGTTTGACTGAGGATCCATATCAATTAACAAACACTCCTGCCCTAAATGAGCCAGACTTGATGCCAGATTAATTGCCGTAGTGGTTTTTCCTACGCCGCCCTTTTGATTTGCTATTGCGATAACCTTGCTCATAGATATCCCCTTAATAAGATTAATAATTTCTTATCAAAACTTTTGTAAATCTGTCCAATGCCCTGTACATTTTTGTAATAACATGCATATCGGCGCATTTTCCGCATTCTTTTGACAAATTTATTTTTTTTGCTGACATATTTTTTCTTATTTGCATTGATTTTTTTGAGTTCCAAATCTTATTAAAACTATTTTTAAATATATTGCCGGTTTTTACACCGCAAAAAATAGAATTTTTTACGTCGCCGTTTACTTCTATGCACGACGATATCCAAGGCACCAGACAATAAAATTCATCTTTTGATATTTTAAGTTTTTTTACCGGTTCCGGTTTAATAAATTTATCGTCTATAAAAACATTTATTTTATTTTTTAAGGCTTTTTCTTTTATTTTTTTTAAAATATCCGGCAATATTTTTTTTATTTTACCGTCGTTAAGAATGCTGTCGGCTCCGTTTGTAATATCTGATTCAAAAAATATATTTTTTACGCCGTATTTTGTTAAAAATTTTATCATCTCGCCCAGATACTGATAATTTTGTTTTAAAACAACATAATTTACCGTCAATAATTCAGGCGCTTTTTTTTGTTTAAAATCGGTAAGAGTTTTTATATTTTTTAACAGTTTTTCAAAATCTGCCCCTTGTTGTATTTTTTCATAAACTTGTTTGCGGGGCGCATGGATTGATATTGTCAGATCAACATTGTATTCAATAAGTTTTTTTATTAATCTTTTATTTAAAAGTAATCCGTTTGTAACTAAAATTTGTTTTATTCTGAGATTATGAGCTAAATCCAGCAACTTTTCAAAATCAGGATGCATTAACGGCTCGCCGCCGATCCATTCAACCGCCGTTAACTGTTGATTATCTTTTAGTATTTCGGCAATTACTTCGTAGGCAAGATATTTGTCCCTGTTTTCAAAACCGTTGCAGCACATTATACATTTTAAGTTACAATTTGTAGTAATGAAAATTTGTAAAAATTGCGGCTTGGATTTCAATTTGCAGCTTTTATTTGACAGTTCCAGAAGATTTGTTATGTAATTAGTTGTTTTCATGGCAAATTTTTAATTTGTTTATATATACATGCCGCCGTTTACGTGAATAATTTGTCCGTTTATGTAATTTGCTTTATCCGAACATAAAAAAGAAACAATATTGGCTATATCTTCAGGTTCTCCTATTTTATTGCCGCCTGCAGCTAACGAAGCTTCCTCTCTTGTTTTATCGCCGAAGTAATCGGTATATATAGGGCCCGGAGCTATCGCATTGACGAGAATATTTCTTTTTTTTACTTCATTCGCCAATGCTCTTGTGGCGCCTACCAGTCCGGCTTTTGCGGCCGCATATCCTACGTTAACGTCTGCACTGAATGCGCCTATTGAAGTTATATTGATTATTTTGCCGCCTTTATTTACTATCATATTCGGCAAAACATTTTTCGTTAAATTATAAAAACCGCCTAATACAACGTCTACAATCCCGTTCCAATCTTTTTCCGTAGTTTTCAAAAATGATTTTTTAACTCTGTGAGACGCATTATTAACCAATATTTTTATTTTTTTATTTTTTATATGCGGTTTTAATTTTAACATCGTCGATTTTGAGTCGGAAACGTCAAATTTAAGCAATTCGCATTTTCTGCCGAGTTTTTGTATCTCGCGACAGACTTTTTTAGCTTTGGAATTATTTGATTTATAATTAAGCAAAATATCATATCCGTCTTTTGCAAGTTGTTTTGCGATACTTGCTCCTATTCCTCTGCTGGCTCCGGTAATCAAGGCATACTCATTGTGATTCATGAATACTCCGTTTCTTTATGTTTCATGTGAAACATTATAACTTATTATTTAAATTTTTTGCAAGTTGTTTTAATTCCAGCAATTCATCATAATTTTTTTGCCGTGATAAAAAATAAGTTTTATTTTGAAAAAGCGGTTCTTCCTTAAAAAATGCATCAATATATGCCCAAGTTGCAGTATACGGTATGGGGCTATATTCCGAAAATGATATTTTTGCTCCTAAATCATGCGCAAATTTTATTGAGTCCTTAATACTGTTTATATTTTGGTTCGGCAGACCTATTAATAAATACACCGTGTATTCGCCTTTATTATAACCTGATTTTCTTAACATTTTAATTGCCGATTTAAATTCCTGATTTGTTATTTTATGGTCGCTATACTTTTGCTCATGCTCGTCTGCCGTTTCCAAACTAAATCTTGGATTTATAAGTTTCACATGAAACATTAAATCCGCCAATTCTTCATCAATAAATTTCGCATGCAATCCGTTGGGAGTATGTATATTAAAAATTTTGTTATCATCTAATATTTGTTGAAACAATATTTTTATATGTCTGTTTGCATTATAAAAAAGAGCATCGTCATAAAAAACAATATTTTTAATATTTCTTTTGCCGGTTAATTCATATATCTCGTCTATTATCACATCAACTGATTTGATAGAATATGTTCTGTTGCTTAAAATCTTTTGAGCGCAATAAGAACAATTAAAAGGACAGCCCATACTTGTTCTTCCTGCCATGTATTCCAATTTTGGATATACAGAATAATCCGGAGTGGGGAAAGATGAAAAATCATTAACAATATCAATATTAATATTATATTTACTTAATACAGCCATTAATCCGTGAAAACCGCCGGACACTATATCGTCAATATTTTTTATTGTTTTGGCATGTTCAAAACACAACGTTGCATAAACTCCACCAAGTATAATCGGCGTATCGGGAAATATTTTTTTTAAACTTTTAACCGCCTCTTTAACTCCGATATACCAATAAGTCATAACAGACCCTATTATTATAACATTCGGCGGTTTTAAAGTTTTAAAATAATTTTCAGCCGTATCTTTGGGAATACCAAAACGAAAATAATTTCTTTTTATGTCATTTATAATTTTGGGTTTGTCAACCTGTTCTTTTATATAATGTCCGCATCCGTATTCATTAGATTCCGTATTTTCAATTAAAGATGACAATCTGTCCATATAATCAAAAAACTCTATTTTTATATTTTGTTTTTTTAATATTGACGATAAATAAAGCAAAGCTAACGGTTTTGCCCATAAGTCGTATGCCGCAAAATCGTAAACCGGAGGATTTATCAACAAAATTGTTTTCATTTAATAGCCTTATTGTTTCATGTGAAACTTTATAATTTTTTTTATGTTTATAGGAATCTTGTACAGTCCGTATTTAGAGCTTACAAATAAGTTTTCCTTTTTTACGTCAAATCTGGCTTCTCTTAACATAGGTACAGCAAAACCCTGCCATATTAAATTATCCGAGCCATCCATTAAAAACATATCAATATCACCTTTTATATAAGAAGGCGCTATCAATATATTTAAATCATCATCATATGTAATATTTTTAACTCCGTAATTTGTTTTTATTTTTCTTTTAAGCTGATATGTTTTTGCATCATAAACATATATTTGCCCTTTTTGGTGATATGCTACATAAATTTCTTCATTTTTATCAGATATCTGGATATAGCCTTGCATAAGAGGAGCTTGTATTTTTTCTATTTTATTATTATCTATTGAATACTCTATTAAAAAATTTTCTTTCAGCCAAAAAGATATAAGACATGATTTTCTGAACTTATTAATTACGGCATAATCGGATCTGTCCGGAATATTTGACGAATAAATAATGTCAAAATTATTGAGATCCAATTTATATAATTTACCTTTTTCTAAAACTAAAATAATAATTCCGCAGTCATTGTCAAATACAATTCTGTGACCGGATTGGATATCTTTTGTAGGAGCAGCTATTTGTTTTATATTTTTTAATTTAAAATCATCGTTTAAAACAAATAAAGAACCTGAAAATTCATCATAAAAATAATATTCTTTTTTGCTCTGATTATAAACCGCTCCGTCAAACATTCCTTCGCAAGATACAGGATATCTTAATTTTTTTTGCGAATTTAAATCAATTTCAACTATTTCTTTTTTACTTTTGTCATTGCTTATTATTCTATTTTTAAGGCTGTCGGCATTGACTATATAAAAATCTCCTGAAGCAACAAGTTCGTTTGGACTTTGGATTGATTTTTCAATGTTTATTTTAGATATTGGTATAAAAAGAAATACTATGTTTAATAATGTGAAAAATATTATTTTTTTTGCTAAATAGAATTTATGTGTAATCAGATTTAAAATATGATAACCAAAAAACACTTCGCCCAATATCGGCAGCAGCAGAAGTTCTTTTATAATTTTATTATGAGCTTTCATATATATATTTATATATATAATTGCCAAATATACAAAAAAAAGCATTAAAAGGTATATATAAGAACAAACTAAAATTTTGTTGATGGTAAGAAGCCCGTACGCTGCAGCCATAAAAATCGTATTAGTTATTACAACAATTTTGTCTTTTTTGGAAATCAGGCAGGCAAAAAATGTAACTATGCCCGTTAAACCGGCATAATAAAAAACATATACGCCGTAAACAATATACGCCGACAAATACTGTAACAGTTCTATATATAAAAATGTTATGTTAAAAAACATTCCGGTATTTACATTTTGCGGAATTAACATCATATATAAAGAGGGGAAAAAATTTTCAGAAAACATCAATTCGGCGTTTATAAAATACCACCCCAAAAAAACGCAGCAAATCAATGTTATTAATCTTGCGGCACAGAATATTAATTTGTAAAACATAATTTACGCCCTTATTTTGTTACGATATATTTGCCTATTATAATAAAATCCAACGGTGTTGAATAAAATATGTCAAGCGCGTCCGACGGAGCGCATGCAATAGGCTGTCCTTTTTTATTTAAACTTGTATTTAGCAAAACGCCTGTTGAAGTTTTCCGTCTGAAACTGCTTAAAATTTTATAAAAAACCGGATTTATATTTTTCTTAACATTTTGAATTCTTGCGGTATTGTTTATATGTACTGCCGAAATTATATCTTTTTGTTTTTCTTTTTTCACTTTTACATTGACTATCATATGTTCCAGGTTTACTTTTGTTTTAGGCAAATCAAAATAAATATGCATATCTTCATCAAGTACCGACGGAGCAAACGGCTGAAACAATTCTCTGTTTTTAAAATCTTTATTTAATATATCTTTTACCTTTGGATTTTTTGGATTTGCCAATATTGATCTGTTTCCCAGCGCGCGCGGACCGCATTCCATTCTGCCGTTAAAAATCGCTCCTATTTTCCCGTCAGCAAGAAGACTTCCCCCAATTTCTTCTATCCCCGACGGATAATATCTATATTTTATTTTATTTTTCAGAAGAATCCGCTTGATCTGCCGATCTGAAAAAGCAGGCCCTAAATATAAAGTGTCCATTTTTTTTATATTTAAACTTTTAATTTTGTTTGCGATATATAATGCTCCGCCCAACGAAAGACCCGCGTCATTTGCAACAGGCTGAACAAACATATTTGAAAACAAATCAGAATAGGCTATCCGCGAATTCAATTCGGCGTTAAGCGCCACTCCTCCGGCTAAACATAAATTATTTGACGTATAATGTGATCTCCTTAATTTTTTTATAAGTTCAAAATACGCTTTTTCCAAAGAAGTTTGAGCGGACTTTGCGACTGACAAATAAAAATCGTTTATTTTTTCATCCTGTTTTCTAAAAGAGCGCCCGAGCGTTTTTATTAAATATTCGGAAAATAACGGTTCCTGTCTTGACGGATTGGTTTTGCCGGGCATTATTCTTGAATCTAAATATTTTGTGTTAACATTATATCCGCCGTTATTTATTTTTAAAAAATCATTGAAAAGAGAAGCAATTTTTGAATCATAGCCGGCCAACGCCATAGTTTTGCATTCATCATTATCATACTTAAAGCCTAAATACTGCGTAACAGCCGCATAAAATAGCCCCAGAGAATTCGGTTTTAAATAACTTTCTATTTCTTTTATGCCTTTTTTATCCGCATACCATAAAACCGTGCTTCTGTTATCGCCCGAAAAATCCGCCGTAATAATAAAACTGTTTTCAAATCCGCTTGTATAAAAAGCAGAGGCCGCATGTGCAAGATGATGGTCTATCAAAAAAATATCCGGGCAGTATCCGAATTTAAAATTAAAAAAATTAGTAAGTATTTGTTTCATTGAATCATACGTCGCGCCGGCAAAAACAACGCAGTCAACGTCTTTAATATCCAATCCTGCCTGTTTCAGGCAGTATATTATCGCATTTTCAGGCAAAACCCCTGGAGCATGTTTGATTCTTATAAATCTTTCTTCTTCGGCGCACGCCGTTATTTCGCCGTTTGAGATGATCGTTGCGGCCGAATCCTGGTTGCCGGGTCTTGTGCCGCCGCTGATACCCAAAATATTTTTCATTTCCGCCTCGTATTTAAATCTAATCTGAAACAAATCATATCATATAATGACCATATTATGTCTTTTATTTTCCCGAAATGAGATTTGCCTTTGTGTCTGGGATTATACTCTGCTTGCGCAATTTTTACGTTCATTTTTTTATATTTTGCTCTTAAAAGCATCTCCGGCATAAAAAATCCCGGACTTTTTGATCTTGGCATTACCGATTCAAGAATTTGTTTTTTGATTATCACGGTAAAATTCATATCGCGAAAATCTTTCGCATTTAAAGGGAATAACATATGCAGTAAAATTTTATTTAATAAAGAAACGGTTTGTCTCCATGCGGACGCGCCCGAATACTTTCTTCTTTCTATATTTAATAAATCAAAAGGCTTGTTGTTTTCCAAAAGAGTTCTTATATTTTCAGGTGATAAAGGCAGATCCGCAGAATTAAAAATTAAATACTCGCCGGCCGCTTTTAAAAAACCGTCGTATAAAGAACTGCCCAAATTTTGATTATTTACATGTTTTAAAACGATGATATTTTTGTTTTTATCCGCATAATTGGATATAATTTCAAATGTATTGTCGGTGCTGCCGTCGTCAACTATTATCAATTCGTATTTATCAAAATCTTTTTCAAGAACTTCCAAAGTTTCTAAAATTGCGTCGTTAATCAGGTTCTTTTCGTTATAAACAGGTATGATTACGCTTACAAATTCTCCGCTTTTATTCATATAAAATACCGTTTTAAATTACCGGCCGATACGGCTGCGCTTAAAAACTTCTTTAATATCTGCGCAGATTTTATCAGCCTGTTTTAAATATTGTTCCGGCAGACTTGTAGTTACGGCGACGCAGTACATTTTTGCAGATTTTGCCGATTTAACGCCGTACGGAGCATTTTCCACTACCATACATTGCGACGGACTGACATTCAAAAGATTTGAGGCCGTCAGATAAGGTTCCGGATGCGGTTTGCCTTTTTTAACAATATCGCTTGAAATTATTGCGTCAAATAAATTGTAGATTTTCGCAGGCAGGATTTTTACCGCGTCGGCTTTTGCGGAACCCGTCACAACGGCGGTTTTGTATCCCTGTTTTTTTAAACCGCGGATAATTTCTTCAACTCCGGCAAATATATACGGTTTAAAATATTCGTTAAATTTTTCCGCTCTTTCCCGCGTTATTTTTTTTATTTTTTCTTTCGTTATCTTCCGTTTTGCTTTTTTAAAAAAATACTCAACGCAAAGTTCGCTTTTTTCGCCTTCTTTGCCGTATATTTCAAAAGGAGTTACTCTTATGTTATACTTTCTCATGGTCTCAAACCATGAAATAAAATGATACGGCATGGAATCAACCAAAATTCCGTCCATATCAAATAATACGGCTTTAAACTTTTGCATTTTTGCCCAGTCTTCTTAACAAAAAATATTCATTATACGGTTTATCATCCGTAATAACCGCGTCATTATTGTAAAATTTCAGTATTTTATCTATTGATAATTCACTCAATAATCCTATAAACTGAACGGTGTTTTGCAAATTTTTTTCACAGTCAAGCCATTCCATTAAATCTTTAACCGCTTTTTCCGGCATTTTAGCCACAAGTTTATCCGGTAAAAAATCTTCTATCGGCGAATTTGACGCTATAAAAAAAATGCCGTTGCCGCTGGGGATTATAAAAATTTTTACATATTTAAATTCGGCTGTCAAAGCTCTTATTACAGGGACAGTCGTATCGTGCTCCAGACCTGCCGGCAGCCACTGCTGCAATATTCCGTCTTGTTTAAGCCTGAGTTTTACCGCCTGATAAAATTCAGTTGAATAAAGAAGTCCCGAACTTGAGGCCTCTATCGGAGGCGGAGGGCCCAGCGTTATCACGTCAAATTTTTTATTTGTTCTCATTAAATATCTGCGTCCGTCGTCTATAATAATTTCGCCGTTCGGATTTTTCAGCACTTCTTCCGCATCATCGTGATACAATCCGAACATGTCAACAACGCTCGGCGTAAGTTCAACAGCCGTTACGTTCACATCCCATGACAAGAGAGATCTATATGTTGTCCCCATACCGAAACAAATTACAAGCGCGTCTTTGGGCTCATTTTTACAAAAAGCAAGCGGCAAATGCGCCATTAGTTTTGTAACTGTTGTTAAAACCGTTATTCCCATACCGTTTACAAGCAGTTGTGATTCAAATTTATTTGCATTATTTTTCATACCAACAACAGTGGCAACGGAATCTCTTTTTATAATTTGAGTCCTTCCGGGAATGTTTTTAAACGGCACCTCGTATGTATTACTGTATAATGCGGCAATTCCGACAACCGACACAGATAAACCCGATGAAATTATTTTATTTATAAATCTAAATTTTCTTATAAAAATAAAAAATAACAATGTATACGGAACGGACAAAATAATAAGCGTTGTTTTTGCCCCCAGAGCCGGCAGTAAAAAATAAGAAACGGCAATTGGTCCCAAAATACATCCTATAACGTTTATCGCATAACTTTTGCCGACAAGTTTTTCGTTACCGGATGAATATTCGTCAATAATTGAAGGAGTAAGATATCCTAAAGTTGCGCATAACGGGAATATTGAAAGAACTACCTGCAATAAATACCGATATACATTGTCAGCTTGTCCTAATGATTTTATGTTATACTTAAAAATCTGAGGATCGTTTACCAATATGGGAAAAAATGCAAAAACTGCAAGCATAAAAATTAATGTTCCGGTAGATTTGACTCTGTTTTTTGCGGCATCGCGTCTGTACAAAAATGCTCCTAACCATGTTGCGGCCATATATCCTGCCAATAAAAAAGAATATGCATATATCATTGTTCCTAGAACCGGCGCAAAAGCTCTTGTCCATGAAACTTCCATTCCCAAACATGAAAAACCCGTTATAAAAAGTATAAGAAGATTTATTTTTGATTTTGCCGAACCGGAATCATTGACGGACTGAAAATTAAATACTTCCGTATCTGTTCTTGCCGCCTTTCCATTGAAGATTTTATAAGCTATCAATGCTGTAATACACGCTAAAATATTTGAAAACCCGGCTATGATAAGAGTCTTATTAAAACCGAAAGTTTCAACCCATATAATAGTTGTAAATAGAATTCCGCACAATGCGCCTATAACGTTTGCCGTATATAAAAAACTGAAACTTTTTCCTTTCATTATTGATAATTTTTTCAGGTAAGCAACCGCAAAGGGAAACGTAACGCCCATCGCTAAGCACCATAAAAGCATGGAAAGCGTAAGAGCCGCCGCGGATAAAAATAAATATACGGTAGAATCCGATTGTCCGGCCGAAAATAAAATATTTTGAGAAACGCCGAAAAGTTTTGGAACAGTCAATGCTCCGGTCGCGATAAAGCATTCTGCACACGCATAAAAAACAAGCGGAGAAGTTTTAAATTTGTCCGAAAGTTTTTCTATATATTTGCCGCCCAGCCAAGACCCTAAAGCAAGTCCGAGCATAAAAACCGATATCGCTACAGACATTACCGGTAAAATAACGCCGAAATGGGCAAAAGCAAGTCTTATCCATACGGTCTGGTAAACCAATGCGCTCAGACCCGATAAAAAAAACATCAAAAAAAATAAAGCCTTTAATTGTTTATTCATTTTTTATCTTTTTTGGTTAAATATTATTTTTACAAACCGAGAGCGGTTTTTTTATCAACAATATTTATGCCGTTTGATTTAAGAACCGATATTGCCTTATCAATATTTTCAAATTTAAAAACCATAAGGGCTTTATCGGTGGCTTTTTCCACAAATCCGTACATATATTCAACATTTATATTATTCCCGGCAAGGGCTTTCAACGCTTTTGCAAGTCCGCCGGGTTCATCGGGAACTTCAACGGCTACTATTTCGGCCGTCGTCGCTATAAAACCGTTCTTTTTTAATATTTCTTTTGCTTCTTCGGGTTTATCCAAAACTACTCTTAAAATCCCAAACTCCGGACTTTCTGCGATAGTTAAAGCTCTGATATTAATTCCGTTATCTCCGAGTATTGAACAAACGTCGGCAAGTCTTCCTTTGGTGTTTTCAATAAAAATTGAGATTTGGTTTATTTTCATTGTTTTTCTCCTTATAAACTTCTTTTATCTATGACCCTTTTAGCTTTGCCTTCGCTTCTTTCTATCGTTTTTCTTTCAACCAGTTTTATATTTGCACCTATTCCGAGAGTATTTTCTATACTCTTTGTTATTTTTTGTTTCAAATCGGCCATAGCTTTCATCTCATCGCTAAATACTTTTTCGTCAACTTCAACCCACACTTCAAGGCAATCCATCTGTTCTTTTCTGTCAACAACTATAAGGTAGTTGGGCAGTATGTCTTCAACCTGCAAAAGGGCATATTCCACCTGAGTCGGAAATACGTTTATTCCTCTTACTACTATCATATCGTCGGTTCTTCCCGTTATTTTTGAGGTTCTCGGCGCCGTTCTTCCGCATTTGCACTTTTCATGCGTTATCGTGACAATATCTCTTGTTCTGTATCTCAATAAAGGAATAGCCTGTTTCGTCAGCGTAGTAATAACAAGTTCACCCGGTTCTCCGTCTTTAACGGGTTTATCCGTTTTCGGATCTATAATTTCGGGATAAAATACGTCCGACCATATATGAAGTCCTTCTTTATACGTGCACTCCTGTGAAACTCCGGGTCCCGATATTTCGGATAATCCGTATATGTCGGTTGCGATAAGTCCGAGAGAATCTTCTATTGATTTTCTCATTCCCTCGCTCCACGGCTCTGCTCCGAAAATCCCTATCTCCCAACTGCTCTTTCTGGGATCCAATCCCATCTCTTTCATTTCTTCAGCTATATACATTGCATAGCTGGGGGTACATGCCAAAATTCTCGGTTTAAAATCCTGCATAAGTTTTATCTGTCTTTTCGTCTGTCCCGAAGACATCGGCATAATCGTAAGCCCCAGTTTTAACGCTCCGTAATGAAGGCCGAGTCCGCCGGTAAAAAGTCCGTATCCGTATGCAACCTGTATCATGTCGCCTTTGTTTCCGCCGGCGCACGCTATTGATCTTGCAACGCCTTCGGACCATAATTCCAAATCATCCTTTGTATATCCTACAACTGTAGGATTGCCCGTCGTTCCGCTTGAAACGTGAATTTCAGCGACGTCTTTTATATCTTTTGAAAATAATCCGAACGGATATGCGTCTCTTAAATCGTCTTTCGGAGTAAACGGCAGTTTTGATATGTCTTCTATGCTTTTAATATCTGAGGGTTTTACTCCGAGTTTATCCATTTTTGATTTATATACGGATGAATTTGTGTAAACATAGTCAACAAGTTTGACAAGTCTTTCCGACTGGATTTTTTTTAACTCTTCTTTGCCGGCGCATTCCATTTTTTCATTAAAAATCATTTTTGCCCTCTCTAATGCTTATTTGCTCTTGCCGCTCTGAAAATTTCAAAATTCTTTTCCGTATTTTTGCCTTTAAAAACTTCCGTCATGGCTTTTAACCAGCTTTCTTCTGTCAAATCAAGATACCTTGACAGAACTCCGAGCATATAAGTATTTATATATTTTTTATCAGATATATCTTTATCCGCTTGCAAAAATTCATTAAGAAGATCAACGCCGTCTTTTTTGAGCATATCTGCCATTCTGTCATGTTCTCCTTTATGAAACGAAACGAGAAAATCAGCCTGTGCTTTTTCAATAATCGGTGAAAAAACTTCTTTGCCCAGCCTCAGATGGGATTCAACCGAACCGCCTCTCTGAGCCATTCCGTGCACTTCTGATTTTTTTGCGTGATATCCGTCAAACATTGCGGCTCTTCCCACAATTTCCGAAGCCGTCAGTATTCCCTGTCCGCCGGTACCGCAAAATAATATATTTATTGTTTCCATATTTTTTTCCTCTGTTTTATAAACGGTTTGTATCTTTTTTTGCCGACGTCAGCGCGCCGAATTTGCACATAGCGACGCAGACATCGCATCCCGCGCATAATTCCATATTTAATTGAATATCGCCCGACTCGTTCTTAAAAATAGCGGGACAGTCAACGCTTACGCACATATAGCATTTTTTACATTTACCGGCATCAAATTTCGGAGCCGGGAGTTTTGTTCTGTCTATTAACTTACATAATGAATATCTTACGATCAAAACCGACAGTTGGTCTTTCGGCAGCAATTCTTTAAGTTTTATATCAATACTTTCGCTTGACAAATCTACGACTTCAACATGATCGGCTCCGCATACTTTGCATATAGCGGCTAAATCAAGTTTTTTTGTTTTTTCGCCTTTTGCCGTCACTCCCGTCGCCGGATTCGGCTGAGCTCCGGTCATGCCGGTCGTTCCGTTATCTAAAATTAACAGAACTCCTTTACCTTTATTGTAGGCGGCGTTTATGAGGCCGGTTATTCCGGAATGAACAAACGTTGAATCTCCAAGCACTCCGACTGTTTTTTCATGTCCGATATATCTTGAAAAACTTTCAAATATCGTTACGCTTGCGCCCATACAAATAGTTGAATGCAGCGCCGCAAGAGGAGGCAATGATCCGAGTGTATAACAGCCGATATCTCCGCTTACCGTCACTTTTGATTTTCTAAGCGCCACAAAAACGGCTCTGTGCGGGCAGCCGGGACACAAAACAGGTTTTCTTGACGGACCCGGATAATCGGTTTTCGGATTTCCTTCAATTACGTCTTTTATATTTTCGGGTTTCAGTTCGCCGACTCTGTATGTGTAATGTTTGCCGAAACATTTTATGCCCATCTGAAGCAGATGCTCTTCTATAAACGGTTCGCTTTCTTCAACTACGGCAACTTTTTTGACTTTTGAAGCAAACTCTTTTATTTTTTTATCCGGAAACGGATATACCATGCCAAGTTTTAAAACAGAAGCGTTCGGATATTTTTCTTTAACATAAAGATAAGTTACTCCGTCGCAGACTATTCCCAACTCGTTATCTTTTAATTCCGCAACATTTAAAGCGCTGTTTTCGGAATATTCCTGAAGTTTGATTAATTTTTCTTCCAAAGCAATATGTTTTTTATATGCGTTGGCCGGCACCATTACGTATTTGGGGGGATTAATTTCAAACTTTTTTTGCTCTTTTTCGGTTCTTTCTTCAAGTTCAACGTTTTCTTTGGTGTGGGATACTCTGGTAGTCATTCTGAATATGACCGGAGTATCAAACTGTTCGCTTATTTCAAAAGCGGTTTTTATAAACTTTTTAGTTTCCGACGGAGAACACGGCTCCAATAGCGGAGCTTTTGCAAATTTTGCGATAAGTCTTGAGTCCTGTTCGTTTTGAGAAGAATGCATTCCCGGCTCATCGGCGGTAACGACAACAAAACCGGCATTAATTCCGGAATACATCGATGTCATTAAAGGGTCCATCGCAACATTTAGTCCTACATGTTTTGACGAGTAAATTGACCTTACACCCGCAAAAGACGCTCCGAGCGCGACTTCAAACGCGACTTTTTCGTTAACCGACCACTGCGCGTCAATCTCTTTGTACTGCGTAAAAGATTCCAAAATTTCCGTGGCGGGCGTTCCCGGATAAGAAGCGGCAAATTTTACTCCGGCTTCCCATGCTCCCTGGGCAAGAGCTTCATTACCTGATAAAAATTTAATATTTTTTGTATTCATAACTTTATGATTTTATATAATTTCAACTCCTTGTGCAATTTTTACTTTAATTCTTCCTTTTGTAAACGGCAATTTTATTATTCTCGTTAATTTCGTCATTAAAATAAAAAATTGTTGCCGTATCAAAATCTCTATCCATAATTTCTATCTGACTCCTCAGCTCTTCGCTATAGTGCCACAAATAGTTTTCAACATTTATGTTCTGGAATTTGAGTTCATAAACAAGCCTTGGGTGGTTGTCAAATATTATTTTCTGTCTCCGCAGTTCATTTAATTCCATAAAATTTCCTACAATAATAACAATTTCATCCTCTTTTGTAATTTCAAATTTTTCAATATTGCTAACGTTACAGTTCATATCGTTTAACAACATGCAAACCCTAAAAGCTTTGTTGTTGATTGCAGCATCCATAGTCACGTATACCGCATAATGTGATGCGGGCCAATCTCTATTTATGCGCTCTATTACTTTTGATATTTTTTCACACCTGTTTTTAACATCAAAATTCATTATGTTTTCAGTAGCCGCATTGTAATACATCAAATCAATCCCGTAAATTTTTGTCCGCATTCTTGAGAATAAATCCGTAGGATAATATGAAAAATTAACATACTGAATTATTCCTATAATTATCAAAAAAGTTAAAATCATTTTTTTTATTTTTAGGCGCGTTAAAAATATTGAACACACTAATATTATCGGGGCAATAAATCCGGTGAAATATTCTGTCAGCTTATGATGTGGCATAAAAAATATTATTGTCCACGGAATAAATATCCATAATAAAATAAGTGTTTTATTTTTATTGCGGTATTTTTTTATAAAATATACCAGACCTGTTAAAAAAAGCAAAAATATCGGCAATGACAGTAACTCCTCATATAAACAAAGCGTCATTACTCGTAAACTTGCTAAAGAGAAAATCGGAGCTACTAATGTAATTGGATCGTATATAACTTTTCTTATTGCATATGGCTGATAACAAATCCATCCGGCTATTAGACTGCAAACCAGTAAAGATATTAATATATTTACTAGTTTTTTTATTGCAAATTTTTCTTTCAGAGCAACAAAAACTCCCCATAGAAACGTTGGAATCAAATAAATTAAAATTGTGTCTTTTATCAAAAACCCTATTGCAAACGATATGCCATAGATTATTGACCATTTTTTATTCTGAAAATCATTTGTTTTTATTAAGCAATATATGTTAAACGTCATTGCTGCTATCAGATGATAATCTTTATGTCCGAATTGTCTGGAAAGTCCGTATACTGCAGGCACCAGCGCAAATAGTATCATTGCTATATTGCCTGTTTCTTTTGAATCTATTTCTTTGCCTATCTTATAAATAAAATATAACGGTATTAAAAAAAATATATAATTTACGCTTACCGTAATACCATCGACATTTTTGTTGCCGAAAACAGAGAGTAAAAAGTCAAAAATCCATATTATTAAGGGATTATTACTTTTATGTGTATTGAAAATATATAAAAAATGAACAGCTGCCGAATCATAACACGGAAAATTCGGTGTATTTATCTGCCACCATATAAAATTTGTTACCGCGTACCATAACGCTATCAATATAAAGATTAATATTGATGAATTGTATTGTATTTTTGGGAACAGTTGTTTTTTTTCAAACATATCGGCACCATTAATTTCAAATTAGTTATTTATTTTTCTTTTAAAAATTCTGATTTTATTGCTCTCATCTTTTATATTATTATAAAAAAAAGTCGTTGCCGCCATATAAAACTCTCGATTTATCTTTTTCTTGTTTTTTTTCATTGCAACCGGCATTTCACCTACTAATACAATAGCATTTTGGTCTTTTTTAAGATTAAACTTTTCAATATCTTTAGGCAAACATCTCATATCCTGCAACAGCATCGCGGACCTAAAAGCTTTACTGTTAATGACTGCATTATCATTTACATATACAGAAAGTTTTGAGCCCTGACACACTTTATTTATAAAATCCACAAGCTGCACTATTTTTTGTGAATTGTCTTTTGCATTGCAATTCATTATGTTTTTATAATCAACACGATAATACGGGAAAAATGTTTGATTTATAGTTACTCCCAGTGTTGACAAAATACTTTTTTGAAAGAAAGAAAAATCAATGTGCTGAATTATCCCGACAATTATTAAAGCGGCCAATATTATTTCTTTGACTGTATTTTTTTTGATATGCGTTATAAAAATTGCTCCTATAAGTATCATGGCCGGAATAAAACCTGCGCAATATTCAGAAACCTTATAATGCGGCATCAAAAATATTATCGTCCACGGCACGAATATCCATAATAAAATAATTATTTTATGTTTATTGCGATACCTACTTATAAAATACCATAATCCCGCCAAATATACCAGAAATATCGGAAGTGATAAAAGTTCCTCATAAAGGCCGAACATCATTATTTTTATGGTGCTAAAAGAAAAAACAGGTCTTGTCTGCACGACCGGATCGTTTAAAACTTTATGTATCGCGTAAAAATCAAAATAATAAATCCCTGATACTAAAATGCCGATTAGTGACGCCAATATTATATTGATCCTTTGAAAACTGCGCGGTTTTTCTTTAAATGCCTTAAATAATATCCACAAAAATGGCGGTATAAAATACGCCAAAAAATATTCCTTTATCAACAATCCCAATCCTGCGGATATTCCGTAAAGTATTGCCCATTTTCTGTTTTTAAAATGATCCGTCTTTATTAAACAGTATATGTTAAACGTTATTGCCGCTATTACATGATAGTCTTTATGTCCGAATTGTCTGCTCAGCCCGTATACGGCCGGAACCATAGCAAACAATATCATCGCTATTTGTCCGGTTTCTTTTGAATCCGTTTTCTCGCCTATTTTATAAATAAAATAAAGCGGTATTAAAAAAAATACATAATTCACTGCGATTATTATTAAATCGGATTGCTCTTTGCCAAACAAGAAAAACATAAATCTCATTATCCACGGTATTAGCGGAGGAGAGATGGTTTCATTTTTAAAAACATCTAAGAAATGAACCGCTGCGGTATCATACCATGGAATTACCGGAGTGTTGATATGCCACCATATAAAATTTGTTACCGCGTACCATAACGCTATAATGGTAAAAATTAAAGCCGTACTGCCGTATTTCGCTTCTTTATAGGGAAACATCCCATAAACCTGCCTGTTTTATACAAATCAGATTTCCTGCCGTATTTATAATTACACGGCAGGAAATTTTATATTTTTACCGCTTTTATTCTTCGTCTTTCTCCGGCTTTGCGGTTTCAAGAGCTTCCTGAACTTCAGTATCTTCGGATTCCTCTTCTTTAACAACGGTCGCTATTGCAGCCACTTTATCGCCCTCTTCAAGTCTTACAAGCCTTACTCCCTGAGTATTTCTTCCTATAACCGATATTGACTGCACTTTCAGCCTTATCGTTATTCCGTGCTCGGTTATTATCATTACCTGCCCGTCATTCGCCTTCATTATATTTACGACATTTCCGTTTCTTTCGGAAGCATGCATATTTATAACGCCTTTGCCCGCTCTTCTCTGCAGACGGTATTTACCGACTTCCGTTCTTTTGCCGTATCCGTTTTCGGATACCGACAGAAACACGTCTTCCGGCGCCAATACTTCCATTCCTATTACTTCGTCGTCATCTTCCAAATCTATGCCGTTAACGCCCATTCCTGTTCTTCCTATGGCCCTAACGTCTCCTTCTTTAAATCTTATGGCTATTCCTTTCTTGGTGGCTATTATAACTTCAGGATTTTTTTCTATTCTTTTAACGTCTATTAAAACGTCTCCGTCCTCAAGTTTTATCGCTATGATGCCGGTTTTTCTGGGGTTGTCAAATTCCGTAAGGGCGATTTTCTTTATCACGCCTTTTCTGGTACACATCAATAAATATTCGTCTTTTATTTCTTTTGCGTCAAACGATCTTATCGGAATTGCGGCCGTGACTTTTTCTTCCGTGCCCGTCAGCTGCAGAAGATTTACGATCGCCTTTCCTTTAGACGTTCTGTTGCCTTCCGGTATTTCGTATACTCTTGTCCAGTATAATCTTCCTCTGTTTGTAAAGAAAAGCATGTACGAATGAGAAGACGTTACTATAAGTTTTTCTACAAAATCTTCTTCCTTCGTGCTCATTCCGGTAACGCCCCTTCCGCCGCGCCCCTGCGTTCTGTAAGTATCTACCGGAATTCTTTTTACGTAACCGGTATGAGACATCGTAACAGCCACTTCTTCTTCCTGAATAAGATCTTCAATGTTAAAGTCGGCTTCCGCAACCGTTATTTTTGTTCTTCTTGCGTCGCCGTACTGCTCTTTAAGCTGAATAAGTTCTTCTTTTATTATGTTTAAAACTTTTCTTGCGTCTGCAAGAATTGATTTGAGCTTTTCAATAGTTTTGATAATTTCAATATATTCGTCGTCTATTTTTTTTCTTTCAAGCCCGGTCAGCTGCTGCAGTTTCATATCAAGTATCGCCTGAGCCTGCAGTTTTGACAGTCTGAACTTTTCAATCAAATTGATTCTTGCCGTATCGGTATCCGGAGACTGCCTTATTGTTTTTACTATCGCGTCAAGATTATCTATGGCTATTTTCAAGCCTTCCAAAATATGCGCTCTTGCTTCGGCTTTGGCAAGTTCAAACTTTGTTCTTCTTGTTATTATTTCTTTTCTGTGTTCAACAAAATGGAACAGAAGTTCTTTTATGTTCATAACTTTCGGCTTATTGTTTACAAGCGCCAGCATTATCACGCCGAAAGAAGACTGCATCTGCGTATGTTTGTACAGCTGGTTTAAAACAACCTGCGCGTTTGCGTCTCTTTTAAGTTCTATTACTATTCTTATTCCGTCTCTGTCGGATTCGTCTCTCAAATCCGAAATGCCGTCTATTTTTTTGTCTTTTACAAGATCGGCTATTGACAATATGAGATTTGTTTTATTGACCTGATAAGGAATTTCGTTGACGATAATCGCTTCTCTGCTTCCCTTCATTTCCTCTATTTCGGTTTTGGCTCTCATTTTAACCGAGCCTCTTCCGGTTTCAAGATATTCTTTTATGCCGCCTTTGCCGAGAATAAGTCCGCCCGTCGGAAAATCCGGCCCTTTTATTATTTTAAGAAGTTCCGAAAATTCAATTTCCGGATCGTCTATGTATGCTATGGTTCCGTCTACGATTTCGGAAAGATTATGAGTGGGAATATTCGTCGCCATACCTACGGCTATGCCCGACGAACCGTTTACCAAAAGTCCCGGAAGTTTTGAAGGAAGCACCAAAGGCTCTTCAAGAGAACCGTCGTAGTTCGGTATAAAATCAACCGTGTTTTTATCAAGATCCGCCAGCATTTCGTCGGCAATTTTATCCATTCTTACTTCGGTATACCTCATTGCCGCCGCCGAATCTCCGTCAATGCTTCCGAAGTTTCCCTGCCCGTCTACAAGCGGATATCTAAGAGAGAATTCCTGAACCATTCTCACCATCGCGTCATAAACCGCCATATCTCCGTGCGGATGATATTTACCGAGCACGTCACCGACAACTCTTGCCGATTTTTTATACGCTGTATTGTGTTTTAATCCCATCTCTTTCATTGCGTACAAAATTCTTCTGTGAACGGGTTTTAAACCGTCTCTCGCGTCCGGAAGAGCTCTTCCCACGATAACGCTCATAGCGTAATCTATGTAAGAAGTTTTCATTTCATCTTCAATATTTCTGGACATTATGTTCGCATTTTCCATTTCTGCCGGCGTCTCAACGGGTTTGTTTTTATCTTCTGCCATGTCATTATCCTCTTATATGTTAATAATTTTTATCAAAATCAAAAGTTAAATATCCAGATTCGTAACGTCCAAAGAATGCGTCTGAATAAAAGCTCTTCTGGGTTCTACTTTATCGCCCATAAGAGTGGTAAATATTCTGTCGGTTTCAACGGCGTCTTCCAGTTTTACCTGCAGCAAGACTCTCTTGTCCGGATCCATCGTGGTTTCCCAAAGCTGTTCCGGATTCATTTCGCCCAGACCTTTATATCTTTGTATCGTGGCGCCTTTTTTACCCAGTTCCCTTACTTTTTCTATAAGTTCTTTTGTTGACTTTAAATCTTCAATGTCATTATTGCCGGTAAGCCTGTAAACCGGTTTTACGTGCTGCGTTCCGTAATGTTCAAGATGCAGCCCTTCGTTTTCAAGTTTTTTGGCAAGCGAATCTATTCTGGGCATTTCCCATAATTCTTTATATTCCGGAAGTATTTCTTCGGTCAGCCCGTCAACAGGCAAATCGCCCTGCTGCTGCTGAAGCTGCCTTCTTCTTTCGGCAAGTTCGGCTTTAAATTCTTTCCATTCTTTATCGGAATAAATATATCTTACCTTTTCCTGATCAATCACTCTGAAAAGCGGCATTCTTCCTTCTTTTTTAAGTCTCAGATATTCTGTCCAGTTTATTCCTTTCTTTGTCATTTTTTTAACAAGTCCGTCAAGTTCGGCTATATTTTCAACTATCTGCGTAAGTTTCTTTTCTTCTATTTTGTCGCCGAACGGCTGTCCGTCTTTCAAAAATACCATCGTAAGCCCATCAAGCCCCTGCTTAAACAAAAATTTGTCAAGCTCTTCGTCGGTATGAAGATACATTTCTTTTTTATTCTTTTTAACTTTGTACAGAGGAGGCTGCGCTATGTAGATATATCCTTTGTCTATAAGCTGCGGCATCTGCCTGTAAAAAAACGTAAGCAGAAGCGTTCTTATATGCGCTCCGTCAACATCGGCATCGGTCATAATTACTATTTTGTGGTATCTTGCTTTTTCAATGTTAAAGTCCTGTTCTTCTTTTCCGATTCCCGCTCCTATGGCGGTAATCATCGTTCTTATTTCTTCGTTCGTCAAAATTTTCGTAAGTCTTGATTTTTCAACGTTTAAAATCTTTCCTCTTAAAGGAAGTATCGCCTGAAAAGCTCTGTTTCTTCCCTGTTTTGCGGAACCGCCGGCAGAATCTCCCTCAACGATAAACATTTCCGTTTTTTGGGGGTCTCTTTCGGAACAGTCGGCAAGTTTGCCCGGAAGCGAAGCCGAATCCAGCGCTCCTTTTCTTCTTGTAAGCTCTCTTGCTTTTCTTGCCGCTTCTCTTGCTTCGGCGGCGTTTATCGCTTTATCAAGTATCTGGCTTGCTATGCCGGGATTTTCTTCAAGAAACGTCGTAAGCGCGTCACCGACAAGCGATTTTACTATGCCTTCAACTTCGGAGTTGCCGAGTTTTGTTTTCGTCTGACCTTCAAACTGGGGATTGGGCACTTTTACCGAAATAACCGCGGTAAGCCCTTCTCTTACGTCGTCTCCGGAAAGAGCAAGGTCTTTATTTTTTGAAAGTTCGTTTTTCTTTATGTAATCGTTTACGACTCTTGTCAAAGCGGAACGGAATCCGGTAAGATGCGTTCCTCCCTCAACGGTGTTAATATTGTTTACAAAGGTAAAAAGCTGCTCATTGTAAGAATCGTTGTACTGCATCGCCACTTCAACCATTACGCTGTCTTTTTCTTTTGAGAAAAATATAGGCTCTTTGTTTATAACCTGTTTATTTGTGTTAAGATAACTTACAAAAGTTTTTATTCCGCCCTCATAATTAAACGTATGTTCCTTGTCCTGTCTTTCATCTATGATTGTAATGTGTATGCCGGCATTTAAAAACGCCAGTTCTCTAAGCCTGTTTGCAAGCGTATCAAACGAAAATGTCGTAACCGAAAATATTTCAGGATCCGGCAAAAATGTTATTTTTGTTCCTCTTTCTTCCGTTTTTCCGACTATTTCCAGTTTTGTAAGCGGTTTTCCTTTTGAATATTCCTGCTTATAAATTTTGCCGTCTTTGTGTACTTCCGCCGTAAAATTTATCGATAACGCGTTTACGCACGACGCTCCTACTCCGTGCAAGCCTCCTGAAACTTTATATGAATTTTTATCAAATTTTCCGCCCGCGTGCAGTATCGTCAAAACGACTTCCAGCGCCGATTTATCCTTATATTTCGGATGCGGATCAACCGGAATTCCTCTGCCGTCGTCCGAAACGGTCACAGAATTATCCGGATGTATGGTAACGTCTATATTTTTGCAGTATCCCGCCAAAACTTCGTCTATTGAATTGTCAACTATTTCATAAACAAGATGATGAAGGCCGGCGCCGGACGTTGAGCCTATGTACATGGCCGGTCTTTTTCTTACTGCTTCAAGACCTTCAAGAACCTGAATCTTGGAGGCATCGTATTGTGAGCCTGCCTGTTGTTTAATTTCTTCGTTTGCCATTTCTTTCTCCCTCGGCTGTATATATTTTTATTTTATTTCACACTTTATGTTTTTTATTAAATTTTTGCCCAGATACTGGTTAATTTTTTTTATTATTTGTTTTTTTCTTAAATTCAAATCGTTGATGTAAGCCGTTGCCGGCGCGCGGGCGAAAAGAGTGCCGCTTTTGTATCCGCAAAGTTCAACCTTATTATTTCCTATTTCCTGCTGCCATACGGCTATTATGACGGAATATTCCTCTCCTATGCCTAAATGTTCCTTCAGTATTTTCATTATTGCCGATGTTTCTATTTCTTTAACGGCGTTCATTTTTATCTCATAGGCATAACAACGCAAATGTAATTTTCGTTGCTTTCGGGCGTTAAAACCACGGGGTTCTGAGACGTTGTATATGAAAATACGACGTTTGGATCTTCTATATTCTGCAAAATATCTTTTATATAATTCGGATTAAAATTTATGTCTATCTGGTCTCCGCCGTATTCTATTTCTATTTCGGTTTCGCCCGAGCCAAGGCCGGCTGTATTTGCGGAAATCGCAAGCCTGTTTTTTTCAAACGAAAGTTTTATGGCCGAGGTTTTATCGGACGCAATTTTGCCGCTTGTAAGCGGAGCCATCTGTTTTACCGCCGCCATCATATCTTCCGTCTTTATTTTAATTTTTGAATTTGATTTTTTCGGAATAACCTGTTCGTAATTCGGAAATACGCCTTCTATGAGATTAGCCTGAAATGTTATATCTCCTATTTCCACGGCAATCTGATTGTCCGAAAAACCTAAAGTTAATTCTTCAACCGATTCATTTAAAGAAATCAGTCTTAAAATATCGGCGACCGCTTTCGTCGGTATTATTGACTTGCCTGAAATTTTTGCGTCAAGCCCTTTTTCGCATATATACGCAAGCCTTCTTCCGTCGGTAGAAACCGCCTTGATTTCTCCTTTGTCTATTATAAGAAAAACTCCGTTTAAAACATATCTCTGCTCGTCTTTTGAAACGGCAAAGAGGGTTTTTTTCAGAAGAGAATTTAAAACCGCAGCCGGGATTTTTATTATATTTTCTTTCGGAAATTCCGGCAGTGTCGGATATTCTTTTTTATCTATACCCATCAGCGTGAATTTTGATTTTGCCGATTTAATATTTATTTGTTTCGTTTCGTCGGCTTTTATTTCTATGTCTCCGTTAGGGAGTTCTCTTATAATATCGGCAAATCTTTTTGCCGGTATCGTAACTCCTCCTTCTTTCTGCACGTCGGCTTTTATATAACAATTTACTCCTATTTCTAAATCCGTAGCAGACAATTTTACTTTTTGTCCGTCTGTTTCAAATAAAAAATTTGAAAGCACCGGGAGAGTTGCTTTGGATGTTATTACCGGTTGAACTAATTGCATCCCTTTTAACAATTCATCTTTTGAACAAATTACTTTCATTACCGTGTCCTCCCTTTTTATATAAAGAATAAAACCTTAATAATAAGCCGTTGTATACTGTGTATAATTTTTTAAAATTAAAAAACCGCTTTATTTTTCAATAATTTTTTAAAATCAAATAATAAGGATAACCTGTGTAAAAAATAAAAAAGTTATCAGACTTATCAACATCAAAAAAGTTTTACAGTTAAAACCGGAGAAATCGGAAAACTTATACACATTTATTCTTCGGTCTTAATTATCTTAATAAGTTTATTTACGTGAGCCGCAAAATAAGCGTCAACTTCAACTTTTTCTTTAATCTTATTGCATGCGTGCATAACGGTCGTATGATCTTTGCCGCCGAAAGCGTCGCCTATTTCAGTAGTGGACGCGTCGGTCATAGTTCTTGCCAGATACATCGCTATCTGCCTCGGCATAACAATCTGAGAGCATCTTTTTTTGCCCTTTAAATCTTTTACGGCTACGGTATATTCGTCGGCGACAATCTGCTGTATTTTATCTATCGTTATTTTAATGTCTTCTTCCGTTTTGATTACGTCTTTTAAAAGAGTTTTTACCGTATCAAGCGTAAAAGGAGTGTTTGTAAACTTTATAAAAGAAGTAACTCTTAGAAGAGCTCCTTCAAGTTCCCTTATGTTTGATTTTATCTGTTTTGCTACAAATAAAATTATATCGTCGGGAACCGCAAAATTTTCTTCTTCCGCTTTTTTTCTTAAAATTGCTATTCTTGTTTCAAGATCCGGCGTTTTTATATCAACGGTATTGCCCCATTTAAATCTTGAAATAAGCCTTTCTTCAATTTTATTTAATTCGTTCTGAGGTCTGTCGGAGGCTATTACGATTTGTTTGCCGCTGTCTTTGAGTTCGTTGAATATGTTAAAAAATTCTTCCTGAGAACTGTCTTTATCCATAAGAAATTGAATGTCGTCTATAAACAGGCAGTCAAGGTTTCTGTATTTATTTTTAAACGAAGCGATTTGTTCCGAATCGCCCGAACGTATTTTCGCGATAAACTCGTTTACGAATTTTTCGCACGACGTGTACAGAAGCCTGAATTTCGGATTCTGCTGTTTCATTGCGTTTCCGATAGCATGCAGCAAATGCGTTTTCCCCAGACCCACTCCGCTGTAAATAAACAAAGGGTTAAACTGTTTGCCGGGATTTTTTGCCACCGCTTCCGCCGAGGCTTGAGCAAATCTGTTTGAATTTCCGATGACAAATCTGTCAAACGTATATTTTGAATTTATCTGATCTTTAATCGTTGACGATAAAGGAACGTCGGGATGAATGGGAGTTTTTTCAATATTTTCTATTATCGGAATAACGTCTTTCTGTATCTGAAACGCGATTTTAACGGGCGTAACGTAAAATTCGCTGAGAGTTTTTTCAATTATATTCTGGTAATTTTCCTCTATTCTTTTTGAGAAAAAAATATTCGGAACCGATAACGTAAAAAGTCCGTCCACCAATGATACCGGATAAGTCGGTTTAATCCATAAATTTATCGTTTCCTGTCCGACCGTGCCTGATAAGTTATCCACAACTTTTTTCCAGGCGTCCTGTATAGAAATATTCACATTATCCCCAAGTTTTCCACATATGTCCGAAAGCAAAAAATTTAAAATTTTTATGATTTGCAACAGAGATTTTTTGCGCCGCAAAAAATATCCCGTCACCGATAATAAAAACTATATAAAATTAGTATAAAATAGTCAAGCAAAAACAATATATTTTTTTACGGAAATTTTGCGGACGTTTTTCAAAAAATAAATTTTAAACAAAATTTATTGTTCAGCCTGCGGATAATAATAAAAGTTCAAAAAATTATAATCTTTTTGCCGCGAAAATAACGGCTTCTTTCATTGAAGAAATATCGGCTTTATTTTTTCCGGCGATATCAAAAGCCGTTCCGTGTCCGGGCGAGGTTCTTACAAACGGCAGCCCCGCGGTTACATTTATTATTTTTTTGGCGTTGATTGTTTTAAGGGGAATCATTATCTGGTCGTGGTACATTCCGACTATCAAATCGTAATTTTTTTCGTTAAGCACAGCCCATACGGCATCAGGGGCAAAGGGTCCGCAAATATTATATTTTTCTTTTTTAAGCTGTTTTACTGCCGGCATTATAATTTCTTTTTCTTCCGTTCCCAAAATTCCGTTATCGCCGGCATGCGGATTTAGAGAGCAGACGGTAATTGACGGATTTTTTTTGTAGCGGTTTAAAAAAGCCTCGGCCGTTTTTATTGTTGAAATAATATTTTTTTTTGTCAGATTTTTCGCAATTTTATTTAAAGGCAGATGCCTTGTAACCATCACGCAGTTGATTTTTCCGCAAATCATCATCATACAGTAATTTTTTGTATTTGTAAGTTCAGCCAAAAATTCCGTATGGCCCGGCGCTTTCAATCCGGCAAGTTTGAAAGATTCTTTTGATACGGGGGCGGTTACAAGCGACTGTGTTAATCCTGTCATACACCATTGAGCGGCTTCTTTAATTGCGCTGCAGGCGGCTAATCCCGATATTTTGGACGGTTTGCCGAGGGCAATATTTTGGTTAAAATTTGAGGAATATACGAATTGCGCCGCGATTTTATTATTTTTTGTATATTTTTCTATAATTGTTTTATCGCCGAAAACAACAGGGCTGCAAACCCGTTGAACTTCCAAGGAGTTTACAGCCCTGAAAACTATTTCCGGCCCGATTCCGGCCGGATCTCCGATCGTTATCGCTACTTTCGGTTTAGACATTAAAAATTACCAAATCTGGTTAATTTTTATGCTGGCTTTTGCTCTTAATTCCGCTATCCATACGTCATAAGCTTTTTTCATATTCTGCTGGTACAAAACTTCTCCCAAATCTTTCTTTACGTCGTCAAACGTAAATACAGAAGACGCTTTCTTTTCTTCAACTCTTAAGAAATGATATCCGAAATCCGTTTTTACGGCGTCTTTCGTCCATTCTCCGACGTTTAAATTAAAAACTACACTGTCTATTTCTTTTGCCAGATCTCCTTTAACCACAAGGCCCATATCTCCTTTTCTCTGTTTTAAAACAGTGTCTTCGGAATATTTTTCAGATAAATCCGCAAAACTCAGCTTTCCTTTAAGAAGTTCTTTTTTTATGTTTGCGACTCTGTTCTGGGCGGCTTTAACTTCTTCGGTAGTTGAGGTTTTAGGGCATTTTACGAATATCTGTCTCAGTCTTACCTGTTCGGAAGACATTCTCTTTAAAAGATTTGCCACGTATGCTACGACTTCTTCGTCTTGTGCGGAAATACCCGGGTTTTCGCCGGCCATTTTCTTTCTTACGTTATCGTAAAATTTCTTTACATCGTCTTCGGAAGGCTGTTTTACTTTTGATTTCATTACGCCTTCAATAAATCTCATGCTCATCAGCTGTTCTTCAAGTTTCTTTTCAAACTGTATCTGCGTTAAGCCTTCTTTTTTTAATTCTTCGGTAAAAGCCGCTTCATTCGGGAATCTTTTTTTTACCTGAAGCAAAGCTTCGTCAATTTCTCTTTTTACCACTTTAATTTTTGATTTTTTGGCTTCCTGCACCAAAAGTATTTGGTTGACTTTTTCTTCAAGGATTTTATTTTTTAACTCATTAAGTTTGGCTTCTGTCTGTTCGCTCGCCGGCATCGCCATTCTCTGCTGTTCAATTATGGGAGTTGCTATCTTATTATATTCCGAACTCATTAAAGGCTCGCCGTTTACTACTGCAAGCGTTTTATCCACGGCCTCCTGAGCCAACGCAGTTCCCGACATTATTGCCAATACCAATAAACCAAACAACGCTTTTTTCATTTTTTATCTCCTTTTAGTTGGTGAATTCGCCTAAAATTTCATCTTTATTTTCATCGTTAGCCGGCGCTTCTTCCTGATTTTTTATGCCGCTGAGTTTGGCATAATCAACCGTAACGTTTAGCGTTTTCTTTTTGTCGTCAAACCAGCCTTCAAATTTTGTTTTTGAAAGAAATTTCTTAATTTCTGCTTTGGCGGTTTCTTCCGTTACGGCAGGCAGTTTTTCTTCGGATACTTTTGTGATTATATGAAATCCGAAAGGCGTTTCTATTACTTCGGAAATCTCTCTGGTTTTAAGATTAAACACGGCCTTTTCAAATTCGGGAACAAGCTCTCCTTTTCTGAAAGGGCCTATAAGTCCGCCCTTTTCCGCGGAAATTCTGTCGGTGGACACTTCTTTTGCTACTTTGTCAAAAGATTCTCCGCCTTTTATTCTTGCAAGAGCGGCGTCGGCGTCTTCTTTGGACTGAACCAGAATATGTTTTGCAATGACGGCTACGGGATTTGTAAAGTCGCTTTTGTTTTCTTCGTAATATTTATTTATTTCGTCTTCTGTCGGCGTAATTGAGGTCGTCTGCAAATCCCTCAAAAACATTTCTATCAAAAGCCCGTCTTCGTAATCTTTAAACTGTTTTTTCTGTTCCGCGGCGAAATCTTTTATCGCTGTTTTGTATTCTTCTTTTTTATGTACGCCCGCTTTTTTTGCATATTCCAAAAGCAGTTTTTCTCTTACCATAAGATCTATAAACTGTTTTTTGCCGGGCTCTGTATTTATATAAGACTGATAAGCAGGAGGAGTAGCCTCCATTCTTTCAATAAAATTGGTAACCGTTATATTTTCATTTCCGACTTTGGCTATAACGTCTTCCTTTTGTTTGCAACCGGCAACCATTAAACAACTTAACAACATCAATACCGCAAAACCGCTGGCTTTCATCTAATTCTCCCGGGAAATCTCTATTTTTTTAATTCTATGCACTTGTTTTTTATTAAATCGGAGATTATCGCCTTAACGTCTTTTTCTATAATTTTTCTGTCGCCCTCGTAATCGTCCGTAATTTTATCTATAATTTTTGACTCGTCCAATCCGCCGTCTATCAGTTTCCAGACAACGCTGCCGGATTCGTTTAAGTACATCGGGTCTTCTTTGGGAACAACTATTACAACCTCTCCGTCAACCTCCTGCCACAAAACTCCTTTTTTTATAGCATATTTCATATAAAATCTCAACCTCCCGTGCGCAAATTAATCGGCCTTATTTATTCCGTCGGCAGCTGCGTCAATTTTTAAAACGGTAATATCGGCTCTTCTGTTTAAAATTCTCGTTCTTATATCCTGGTTCGGCGCCGCCGGTTTTGCTTTTCCGTAGCCGGCCGCCTGAAGTCTTTCGGGAACGATGCCGTTTTTTATAAAAAAATCGTAAACGGCCTGAGCCCTTTTATTTGAAAGTTCCAAATCATTTTTTGTTTTTTTGCATTCAACCGAATCTGTATGTCCTTCAATTAAAACGTTATTGGCGGGATATTCTTTTAAAAGCGCGGTCATGGTTTCAAGCGATTTTAACGCCGAATCCGTCAAAACGCCGCTTGCCGATTTAAAAAAAACGGTATCTTTTACGGAAGCCGCCAAAGCTTTCGGTTTTTCTTTAACCACTATGTCTTCAACGTTGCCCTGCGCGTCGCATTTTATTACCGAAATGCTTTTTGAAAAAACGCTTACGTTGCCGGCGGTATCGCTTGTTTGAAGCACGGGTTTATATTCTCCGGCGGGAACAAGTCTGTCGTAAATATCGTCTTTGCCGTCCCATGTTATGTTTTGCTGGGCGTCGCTTTGAAGAGTCCAAGATTTAATCGCCGTATTGTTTTTTGCGTTTAAAATTTGAAACGTTGTTTTGTTTAAATCAACTCCCGTTTCGTCGCTTATGTTTAAAGAAAACACGATGTTTTCCAACAGCCTGTCGTCGGATATAACGGCTACGTCCGTAGACGATTTTAACAGCGCAAGGGGAGGAGTAACGTCAACGGTTATATTGCCGTCTTCAACGGTAACTTTGTCTTTCTTCCATATTTCAACTGTAAATATATATTTAAATTTGCCTTCGGCTATATCGCCGTCTTTTATTCCATTCCATGTTATAACAGGGGGAATAGTTTCGCCGGAGGAGGTAAAAGCGTTTTCTTTTCTTGAATTTATAATGTCAAGCCGCCATTTTTTTACTTTTACGTTTTCATTCAAAACCTGTATTTCAAGAACAAGTTCTGCCGGCATATTTACGGTATTGCCCGGCGCAAATAGTTTGTTTTTAAGGGTTATTTTAATAAAATCGGCGCCTTTGTAAACGCCTGTTTTTGTTGAAACGACGGAATTGTTATTGACTGCCGTCTGCTGAGGAATTTCAGCAACGGCCTGTATTACGGTCTGACTGCCGGCATAAGCCGAGCCTGTAAACAAACATAATGCGGCTAAAATACAATTTTTAATTTTGTTCATAAAAATGTTTTCGGGCCGGAAACGGCTGTTAAAGCCGGTTTCCGACCCGATATAAAAAACTGCTTTTATTTTTTCTTTGCTTTAGCCTGTTTTACCGCCGCCTGGGCCGCCGCAAGTCTTGCTATAGGAACTCTGAAAGGAGAGCAGGAAACGTAAGTCAGCCCGGCATTGTGGCAGAATTCAACCGATTTCGGTTCTCCGCCGTGTTCTCCGCAAATACCTATCTTCATGTCTTTTCTCTGTTTTCTGCCCAAAGTAAGACCGGTCTTAATAAGCTGGCCTACTCCGTTCTGGTCTATAGTCTGGAAAGGATCGTTTGCGAGAATCTTGTTGCCGAGATAGTCACCGATAAATCCGCCCATATCGTCTCTTGAAAAACCGAAAGTCATCTGCGTAAGGTCGTTTGTACCGAACGAGAAGAATTCCGCCGTTTCGGCAAGTTTGTCAGCCAATAATGCGGCTCTCGGTATTTCTATCATAGTACCGAACATATAAGGAATCTTTTTTACTTTTTTTGCTTCGCATACTTCTTTGTATACTTTTTCAACAATGGCTTTCTGGTGTTTAAGTTCGTTTTCGGAACATACTACGGGAACCATTATTTCAGGATATACTTTTTTGCCTTTTGCCAAAAGTTCGGCAGATACTTCAAATATAGCTCTTACCTGAGCTTCAGTTATTTCAGGATAAGTTACGCCGAGTCTTACGCCTCTGTGGCCCATCATCGGGTTGCTTTCATGGAGAGCTTCCGCTCTTTTCTGGAATTCGTTAAGACTGATGTTTAAGCTCTTTGCGATAACTTCCTGCTGCGCTTTTTCTCTCGGAATAAATTCGTGTAAAGGCGGATCCAAAAGTCTTACTGTTACCGCGTATCCGTCCATAGCTTCCAAAGTGCCCTTAATGCTGTCCTTAATGAAAGGGAAAAGTTCAGCCAAAGCTTTCTTTCTTTCTTCAACTGTTTTTGAAACAATCATTTTTCTCAAAGCAAACAACGGCTTATCCGAATTTTCTCCGTAGAACATATGTTCCGTTCTGAAAAGACCGATGCCCTCTGCTCCGAAAAGTCTTGCTTTTTTTGCGTCTGAAGGAGTGTCCGCGTTTGTTCTTACTTTAAGTTTTTTAACTGAATCGCAGAGTTTCAAGAAATCAAACAGTTGCGTATTATTTGTCGCGTCAACCATGGCCAGTGAGCCTTCGTAAACGTTTCCTTTTGTTCCGTTAAGAGTTATAAAATCGCCTTCTTTATATTCTTTTCCGCCGAGTGTCATAATCTTTTTGCTTAAGTTTACTTCTATGTCACTGCAGCCTACTATACAGCATTTGCCCCAGCCTCTTGCAACAAGAGCAGCGTGCGAAGTCATACCGCCTCTTGCCGTAAGAACAGCCTGAGCCGCTCTCATACCTTCAACGTCTTCAGGGTTTGTTTCTTCTCTTACGAGAATAACTTTCTTGCCTGCTTCGGCCGCTTTAACAGCGTCTTCGGCTGAAAATACTATGGCTCCGCTTGCTCCGCCGGGACCTGCAGGAAGACCTTTTGCTATGATTTTTGCGTTTGCTTCATTCTTAGGCTCTATGATAGGATGCAGAAGTTCGTCAAGCTGAGCCGGAGAAACTCTCATAACGGCTTCATCTTTGGTTATAAGCTTTTCTTTGTACATATCAAGCGCCATTTTTACCGCAGCCGGACCGTTTCTCTTTCCGATTCTGCACTGAAGCATCCAGAGTACTCCTTCCTGGACGGTAAATTCTATGTCCTGCATGTCTTTATAATGTTTTTCAAGTTTCTTCTGTATTGCAAAAAGCTCTTTATACGCTTTAGGCATAACTTCTTCAAGAGTTTTTTCTGTCTGGTTCTGTATGCTCTTTGAAGCTTCGTTGATAGGAGCAGGAGTTCTTATACCTGCAACAACGTCTTCACCCTGTGCATTGACCAGATATTCTCCGTAGAATCTTGAATCGCCGTTTCCGGGATTTCTTGTGAAAGCAACGCCGGTTGCAGACGATGTTCCCATATTTCCGAATACCATGGACTGAACGTTAACTGCCGTACCCCATTCATCCGGAATTCCTTCAATTTTTCTGTAAGCGATTGCTCTTTTTCCGTTCCATGAAGAAAATACGGCTGAGATTCCGCCCCAGAGCTGTTCCATCGGATCGTCAGGGAATGCTTTTCCCAAAACTTCTTTTACTTTTGCTTTAAATTTTTCGCAAAGAGTCTTTAAGTCTTCGGTGTTCAAATCCGTATCTTGTTTTGCGCCTTTTTCTTTTTTTGCCGCATCCATTATTCTTTCGAGCTGTTTTCTGATGCCCATATCGTCGGCAGGTTCAATTCCGCCTGCTTTTTCCATAACGACGTCGGAATACATCATTATAAGTCTTCTGTATGCATCATATACGAATCTTTCATTTTTTGTTTTTTCAATTAAGCCGGGGATTGTTTTTGTGGTAAGACCTACGTTTAAAACAGTTTCCATCATTCCGGGCATGGATGATCTTGCTCCGGATCTTACTGATACGAGCAAAGGATCTTTTACATCGCCGAATTTTTTGCCCATAACTTTTTCAACGTTTTTAAGAGCAGTTTCAACTTGTTTTGCAAGTTCCTTCGGATATTTCTTTTTGTTATCGTAATAATAAGTGCAAACTTCCGTCGTGATAGTGAATCCCGGAGGTACCGGAAGTTTAAGAGCTTTATGTCCCGCCATTTCTGCAAGATTTGCGCCCTTTCCGCCCAAAAGATTTTTCATACTGCCGTTACCGTCTGCTTTGCCGCCGCCGAAAAAATAAACAAACTTAGCCATTGACTAACTCCTTTATATATTTTTTTTGACAAGAAGACAATAAATATTTTAATTTTTAATATAATTTAGCGTTCATTCTATCAATTACAAATTTTCGTGTCAACTCTCAAACAGTGTCTTAAAAATGCCGTAAATGTTTGACTGTTCAACGTTTTTTTTATATACTTCTTGTCCGTTCATTCAAATCGGATTTGGTGTGGTGCCCGAATGGCTAAGGGGACAGTCTGCAAAACTGCCTTGTGTCGGTTCAATTCCGACCCACACCTTATATATATGTATAAAATGCCCAGTTAGCTCAGCTGGTTAGAGTACTTCCTTGACATGGAAGGGGTCAGAGGTTCGAATCCTCTATTGGGCACTTTTTTGTTTTGTCTTTTTATTTTTTGCGGTGTTGTTTCGGTGTTCGGGTACCTCGGGCTCCGCCCTTTACAGTACACGCTCACACCTCAACGCCTAGCAAAAAAATAAAAATACTGCACAAAAAAGTCAGAGAGGATTTTTGGTTTATGCTGACAATGGCAGAAAAGCAAAAATACTTCGTAAAAATACAACAGCGACTTCTTTTAGATGCGCCATTAGCTCAATTGGTAGAGCAAACGGCTCTTAACCGTTAGGTTATAGGTTCGATTCCTATATGGCGCACTTTTTACTCGTCTTTTAAGCCCTTTTCAATTTTTTTTGAACTTCGGATACCGTGCTCGCTGCCGCTCGGCTGTGCTAGGTATACCTCGTCCAAAAGAAAATCAAAAATCATCTTAAAATCCTTCGTAAAAACTTTCCGCTGAATTTTTAATTCCGATTTATGATTTTATGCTGCACCTTTGTAATTTGCTCCATATGTACCGCCCATTGCACTGTTCTAGAAAAAACAATATGGCTTTTATCATCATATTTCAGTAAAATATAACAGAACAATATAAATGCATTTATTTTATAATTGGCATTATGGGTTGTTAATGCAAAATTAAAATGAAGGATTGGGGAAATGAAAAAGATTTATAAATCTGAAATAGAAGGGATGCAGGATTTTTGGGAAGAAATAGAAATAAATCCAGATTATTCTTGTAACACAGATGGTAAAATATATGGGATATTGTTTGAAATGAAATTAGAAATTAAATCCTATACAGAAGTTGAAACCCAAATCAAAAGGTATATTAGAGCATACAATACCATTGCAACTGACATTCCATCAAAGGCAGTTGCATTAGATATAAACCAAAGAAAATTTAATCTATATAATATTTCAACCAATAAAGAAGGCATAATAACTTTACAAAAAATAAAAACTGATGTTTGGGTAAGACCAGTAGATTTTAAAGATTTAATTAATTCAACGATCAACCAATATTCAAAGGGTTGGATATGTGAAGAAAGTATAGTTTCGTACAATAATGAATATTGTAAAAAACATAAAGATGCAAACAAAGAAGAAGTAAAAACAGAATTTATAAATCCGCAAGAATTATATATTTATCCTTTTGAATGGGATGAACAGATTGCTAGAGAAGAAACCGATAGAACTCAAAACAATTGGCTTACTTTTAATATGAATATGTTGGGTTGTTCTTTGCTTAAAAAACGACTGGGGGCATATTTTACACCAGATCAATATGTTAAAATTTCAACTCAATATTTAAAAGAGTGCATAGAAAATATTAAAATCGCAGGATTTGATTATTTGATAATAGATACATGTGCAGGGACAGGAAATTTGGAAAAGTTTTTTGAAAATGAATGGTTGGAACATACAATATTAAATACCTATGATTATACGGAATGGACTACGTTAAAAGGGCTTTATGAAGGTAGAGTAAAAATGATAATTCCACATTCAAGTCAACATAGAGATCAAGATGGGTTATTGTTAGATGGTGATGCTTTAAGTGAAAACTTTAATAATTATTTATTAAGTTGGTTGGAGCAAAATATTGATAGAAAAAAAACGAAAATAATAATGTTAGAAAATCCGCCATTTGTTGAACCACAGGGGAATGCAAGCAAAGGGAAAGCCACATTTACAGTTAAAGATATCTATATGTATAAAAAAATGGGAGAGTATAAATTCGATACAAAAAATGTTAATAGAGATCTAGCGAATTTATTTATATGGAAAGCATTTAATATAATAAAAACTGATTACTATATTGCGTATAGCCCAATTAAATATTGGAAATCGCAGCATATAGTGGATAAAAAATTTATAAAAGGACATTGTTGTAACAGGAAGCATTTCAATGCAAGCGAAGGCTGTATAACACTTATTTATTGGGAAAATAAAGATGAACAAAATCTTATTTTAGAATTAATGAATGATTTTGGGAAAAATACAAAAATAAAAAAAATATTTAACAATCCAAAAATATTATTAAATGATACAAAACAAACCCCATTTGTCTATTTGTTTAATTTAAGTAATATGCCTAAAACAGATAATGGTAAATTAGTAAATGATATTGGGGCTTATGCAAAATATTGTAAGGTTCAAAAAGCATACAAACTTGGCGATGATAATATTTTACAACAACTTCCTTTATGGATAGCAAATTGTTACAAGTGCAAAGATTATACAGAGATTGAAGTGATTATGAAATCAGCAGATGGTGGCATCAAGTATCAACAAGACACAGATTTTTTGAAACGGTGCTTTATATGGAGTTGTTTGACAGATAAAAGTCAATGCAAAAGTAATGAGGATATAATAAATCAATTATGCTTATATCAAAATACGCATGCTGACAAATTGCTTAAAATCGTTAAATTAGATAAAGAAGATACCAATATATTGACTTTGTGGAATAAATTGCTTATAAAAGTAAAAACAAAAACGGAATATAATTCAAATTATAAATATGGTTTAAAACAAATAGAACAAGATATAAATATTGATATCCCATCTGGTAGAAAAGATAAGACAGGCAAAATGGTTATGATAAAAAAATATAACAATAGTGGCGATATTGACGATTTAATTAAACAATTAAAGAAAGAATTAGATAAATATCATGCCAATTTTATTGAAAAAAAATTATTCCAGTATGAATTGTTGAAATAATAGATCTCAATAATTCAGAAACAACTTACGCATGGTATGTTATACTTTATAATAAGGCAGTTCTATTCAAAAAAAATTAAAAATCATCTTAAAATACTTCGTAAAATTGCACTCGCTCAGGCCTTGTAAAAAATAAAATTAGTTCAGAAAATATTCCGCTTGATTTTTTAATTACGATTTACCATTTTATGCTGCACCTTTGTAATTTGCTCCCTTATGTACAGCCCGTTGCACTCTTGCTTACGTACACCGCAGTCGCAAATTTCTTCGGTTCGCTATAAACTGATAAATCTTAAAAGACAACGACAGAAAAATATGAATATTCAATTGATTTAAAAAATATTGTTTAAAAATTGGTACAATCTTAAAAAATAACAGGGGGGATATGTGTTAACTGGTAAGAATAGTCAAGAAGATTTAAAAAAATTAGAGAATCTAAAAACTAACATCTCACCGAAACTCCAATCTGTTTTTTATAAGATAGCATTAGATATGTCTATACTTGCGAACCATATAGAACCAGTATTTACAAGATATAGTGAGCAAATGCAAAAAATAGCAAGGACATTAGAGCCAACATTTACAAGATACAATGAGCAAATACAAAAAATAGCAAAGACATTAGAACCAGCATTGACAGGATACAATGAGCAAATACAAAAAATAGCAAAGACATTAGAACCAGCATTGACAGGATACAGTGAGCAAATGCAAAAAATAGCAAAGACATTAGAACCAACATTTACAAGATACAATGAGCAAATACAAAAAATAGCAAAGACATTAGAACCAGCATTTACAAGATACAATGAGCAAATACAAAAAATAGCAAAGACATTAGAACCAGCATTTACAAGATATAGTGAGCAAATTCAAGAATTATCAAAGACATTTAATTATGCATATAAATACCATTTCCCAGATAATTGGGGGAATAAAATCACAATAGATTATGTTGATTTGTGCAAGAGTGGATTCCCAATAATTTTTATTCCAAATAGTAAAATTCTTGACAAAGTTATTAAGGCTAAGACATTCTCTTTAAAGAAAACAGTTTTATGTAAAAATGATCAAACAATTATCAATGATTGTGAAAATGCTATTAAAGAATGCAAGTGTTTGAATAAAGATATAAAAGCTCATATCATTAGTAGCATTTTAAGTTATAAAAATAAAAATTATAGATCTGCACAAAGTTCCGCAACAATTGTATTTGACTGTTTATTAGAATATATTATTGATGTGAAAGTAATTCGTAAATTACAAAATAATAAAAAGAAATTAGCATCAAATGTTGTTAGTAAAATAAAAATAATAGATTTTGATAAATTATCTTTCAGCAAAGTTCCTTTTTATACAATTTTAATGATTCCAATTATAAACAATGCTTTAAAATTATTTGCAATTGGAGATAAAAACACTTTTGTAAACGAATACAATAGACATATGTCAATACATACTGTTAGCTCAATTCAATACAAACGTTCCAATGCTCTGATAGCTATAATGCTAATAACTAATATTTGTGTTATTACGGACAAATTAGGAAAAAATTGGTTGGGCAAAACAGCAAAAATGTATGGCATCGATGTTAAGTAAATAGGGTTCAATATTATTGATTTTCTAACAGACTTAATTGTTTAGTTAATTGTAAATATTTATTTGCGAGATCATATAGCGAGTTCCTAAATTTATCGTGATCCTTAGAAAATTGAATTTCATAAAGGCATCTGCTCCAGAATTGTATTGCATCTAAATTTAACATTATATGAATCGCTTCTTTTTCAATTTTATCAAGTTTAAATCTTTTTATAGATCCCTCGGATTTCAAATTCAATTTAGAAATTTCAGGATAATTTAAATTATATGGGGTTTTATATAAAAGTATTTCAAATATCTTAGTTTTGGGTTTATCTAACATAGAGGGTTCATGTAATTTAATTGCTGTTAATAAACAGGCTAATTCTGGCAATAATATATCTTTATCTTCTGATAATAAAGAAAATAATATCTTTAACGAAATAACAAATTGTTCTTGTTTTCTTAAACTAAAAACAAAATATTCTGATAAAGCATCAACATATGCCGTAATAAGATCTATAGTAGTATTTATAAATTGTTCTTTAATAGGTTCAGAATCTGTATCATATTTCCCCTTAGATAATGCATGCCTAAAAAAATCAAGTTTGCGTTTTTGCTCAAAAATAGGAGAGAATAAATTTTGTTTATAAACACTGAAAAAATTATCATGCCCACAAAAATGAAGAATAACGGAAGCTAAATGTTTACGGCATAAAGTTTCTATATATTTTGTAGATGATGGTTTTGGAAGATAAAAATCTTGATCTATGAATTTTCTTAAATATTCGTCGCAACAAGTATCTATATTTGAACCGTATAATACTCTTACTGTGCTTTCTATTTGTTTTCTGTCGACACCGATAACAAATGTTATATTCGGAATGTTAAAAAAATGCTTTATGATTTCTAAAGTTTGAATTGCATAATCAGGTCTGCAACGGTCTAATTCATCAATTATAAAAACTAAAGGTGATGGTAATTCTTCTGTAAATTTTTTTAATGTTTCTATAAATTTTTCTTTCCTATATTTATGTTTTTGATATGTATCTGATATATTTTGTTTATTGCCAAAATTTAAATTTCCTGTTAATCCAAAAGAAAATCCGATTGATACATTTGTTAAGACAGCCACTTCTTGTTCTGTTTTTTTAAATTTTTTTGCATCAATTTGATCTGATAATTCGCCTATTAAGGCAGATAGCGGATCAGAATAGAAATCTGATTCCCAAGCATTGTATGAAACAACTAAACAATCTTTTTGCTCAAGTAAACAATGTAATCTTTTTAGAAAAAATGTTTTGCCTGTGCCGTATGGAGAATTGATACTGTAAACGAAAGGGTCTTTTGTATTTTTAATAATATCGGATATGGTTTCGGCTATATCTTTCAGATTCAGTAAATCATCACTAAATGGATGATAATTTGAATCTTTTTTCAAAAGTTCTTTTATATCTTCTATAGTCTTTTCTTTGTTTTTTTCTAATACCAGTTCCATAACAATCCTTATGATTTATATGGTGGTGCGAGACTATTATACATTAAATTTTAATTATTTTTAAGAAGGGAGTTTTTAACTTAATAAATTGTTAAGGGTTTGATTATTAAAAATTAATATCTGTTTATTACAATGTGCCTGTAGGGGAGTATATTCTATGGGAGTTGTGATGAGTAATTTTATTGTTTATTCGGTTGTTGGGTTGGGTGGTGTGGTGTTTTTGCTTATGATTGTTTTTCTTTTTCGGGCGGTTATACTGTGTGAAAATGAAAAATCTTCTTCGTCCGGTTTTTGGATGAAAAATTATTCCAAAGTAAGTTTTTTAAACACTTTATCAAGAATGTAAAACAATCTTTCCAAATTATGAATTACAAAAATTGCAATCTACATACATATTATAACTAATGTATGTGGATTATGAATAATCAATAATAAACAACTTGACAAAGTGTTGAAAATAATCTACACTTTGTTTGGAAGAACAGAGGAGTTTTATGATAGTTATAAAACAAACGGATGTTTTTGAGAAATGGTTTAAAAAACTAAAAAATTTTGAACTAAAAAACATTATCATTGACAGAATGTCCAGAGTAAAACTCGGAAATTTTGGAGATTTCAAAAATTTAAAAGGCAATTTATTTGAATTAAGGTTTAATATACAGGCTGGTGTAAGAATTTATTTTACTAAAAGAAACGGAGAAATAGTTTTATTGTTAAATGCAGGAGATAAAAGTTCTCAAAGTGAAGATATAAAAAAGGCAAGACAACTTATGGATTTGTATGATTAGTATGGAGGAATAATATGAAAAAAGCAAAAATAACAAATTTTGATGACAGCGTCATAGCGGATTTTAAAAAAAATCCTAAGGCTCTTTCAAGTTTTAAAGATTTTGTTGTCAAACAGTACAAAAAAGACAAAGATTTTGAAGCGTTTAAAGAATCTTTAAAATTAATCATTAAAGCGGAAAGAGGAACGGCTACAAAAATAGCAAACAGCGCTCATATTGACAGAACCGGTATTTATAAGGCTTTATCTCCGAAAAAAAATCCGAGAATAGATACTTTTAAAACGATTTTAAACGGTGCCGGGTTTGATATAAATATTGTTAAATTGTAAAAAATAGAAAATTTGATATAATAAAAATGTCTCCCGACACACTTATATCCGGCGAGAAATTGCCGGACGTGTCGGGGGGTTTTTTTATTTATGCTTTAACATTCAAGTATTTCGGATTTATAATTTAATTTTAAAGTTGTATTTCCAGCTTAACAATTTTTTTAAAATTTTGTTATTCAAACTTAATATTTGCTTATTACAATATAGTTGCAGTAAATTCCCTTAGGGGAGGTTGTGATGAGTAATTTCAGTATGTATTTGGTTGCATGTGCGGCATGCGTTTTGGCTTTCAGTTTGGTTGTTTTGATTTTTCGGGCGGTTATACTGTGTGAAAACGAGAAATGTTCTTCGTCGGGTTTTTGGATGAAAAATTATTCCAAAGCAAGTTTTTTAAACGCTTTGGCAAAAATGTAATTTTCCTGCTTTAAACTTCTGCCAAATTTTCTTTATGCCTAAATTTTTAGTCTTTACAAATACACTTTAATATATTATAATTCAAAGTGTAAAAATAAAATAAAATAAAGCAAAATAAAATAAAGGAGGGTTATTATGAATTATATTGAAACTATAAATAAACTTTTAAAAGAAAATAACGGAATAATAACATCCTCACAAATAATGGCTAATAATATCGCCAGACAATATTTGAAATTAATGCTTAATAATAATCAAATCTTAAAAGCGACAAGAGGCGTTTACATTACCAAAGGTGCTTTAGCAGATGAAATGTATATTTTTCAACAACGATATAGAAAAGGTATATTTTCTCATGATACCGCTTTGTATATTCATGGCTTAACCGATAGAATGTTAGATAAATATATTATGACATTCCCGCAAGGTTATCATATAAATTCATTAAAGGATAACTTAATAACCATAAAACAGGCAAATCCGAACATATATAATTTAGGCATAGAAGAAAAATTATCGCCTTTTAAAAATAAAATAAAAGTTTATAATATGGAAAAGACGTTATGTGATATGGCAAGAGGCAGTAATATTGACGATGCCCAGCTTTTTATACCTGCCATAAAAATGTATATTTCAAAGAAGAAAAAAAATATTCCGTTACTTATGGAATATGCGGAAAAATTAAGAGTAAAAGATAAAATTTTAAAATATTTACAGGTATTATTATGAACTTTTCAAATGTTATGCAGTTTAAAGCATATATAAAACAAAAGGCTGTGGAAAAAAATATTTCTCCGCAGCTTGCTTTACAAACCTACATGTTGGAATGTTTATTGATAAGAATAGCACATTCTAAATATAAAAAAAATTTCATATTAAAGGGCGGTTTTCTAATATCAATTATTGCCGGTTTAAATTCAAGAACCACTATGGATATTGATGCAAGCATTAAGGGAATAAAAGTCAGTCAAAAAAGAATAAAAGAGATATTTCAGGATATATGTAAAATAGATTTAAAGGATAATATACGGTACAGTATTGTAGAGCTTTCAGATATCAGAAAGGATGATGAATACGGCGGAATTAGAGTTGCAATGAAAGCAGACTATGACGTTTTGTCTGTAGCATTATCTGTTGATATAACAACCGGAGATAAAATAACTCCGAGAGAAATAGATTTTTCATTTAAACCTTTTTTCAATAATGAAAAAATACATATTCTAACTTACAATATGGAAACATTTCTTGCTGAAAAAATAGAAACAGTTATATCCCGTGGTATTGCTAATACAAGAATCAGAGATTTTTATGATATATATCTTTTATTAAAAATAAAAATAGGACATATTGATAAAAATACATTCCAAAAATCATTAACGGCAACTTGTATAAAACGAAACAGTTTGGAAGTTATAAAAAATTATGAAACTGTTTTAAAACAATTGGAAGAAGACCGCCAAATTCAAAAACTTTGGATACAATATCAAAAGAAATTTACTTATGCCAAAGACATTTCATTGATTGAAATTTACAGTCTGATCAAAAAATATTTAAAAAATATAAATTTTTAATTTAACAAATTATTAAATATTTGCTTATTACAATATAGTTGCAGTAAATTCCCTTAGGGGAGGTTGTGATGAGTGATATTATTTTTTATTTTGCTGTCGGAGCGGTAAGTTTTTCGTTTTTTCTTACGCTTGTGTTTCTTTTCTGCGTTATAATCTTTCGTGAAAATAAAAAATACCGGACGGAATCTCTTTCTGTCAAAAATTATCCCAAAATCAGTTTGTTAAAGCCGTTCAAAGGCGTTGACGACTGCATTGAACAAAATCTTGAAAGCTATTATAAACTTGATTATCCGGACTATGAAATAATTATAGGCGTTGAAACATTAAGAGATCCGTGCGTTTATTTTATTGAAAAAGTTAAACGCCGTTATCCTCATATTAAAACAATAATAATCGCCACGGGTTTGCAGAAAATGTTAAATCCGAAAGTTGACAGCCTTGCAAAACTTGCGCAAAAAGCAACGGGAGAAATTTACTGGCTTAATGACGCCAACACAAGAGTGAAACCGGATATGCTAAAAAGGCTTGTAAACGAATACGAACGCAATAACTCAAAAATAGTGTTTTCTCCCATTAAAGGAACCGGCGGCGATTCAATAGGAAGCATTATGGAAAACGCTTATATAAATCTTTTTTTATCGGGCGGAGTAATATCGGCATGGAAACTTTTCCGCAAAACGGTTATCGTCGGCAAATCAATGTTTATGGAAAAAGCAGCGCTTGATAAACTCGGCGGATACAAAATATTCGGCAATTATCTCGCCGAAGATTACGTTATGGGCGAAATTTACAGAAAAAATAAAATCTCCGTTTCAACTAACTGCGTGTGGGTAACAAATTACAACAGATCAACAACATCGGTAAAAGATTTTACGGGCCGCGTAAGGCGCTGGTGCGCGATGAGGTTCAGGCTTGAACCGTTTTTTTATATCGGAGAAATTTTAACCAATCCCGTCGGAATAGCAATAACTGCTCTTCCTTTTTTGGGGATAAGAGGCTTTATTCTGCTTGGAGTAGCCGCAGTTTTAAAAATCATTATAGAATACGCGTGTCTTTTCGCGATAAATAAAAAAGACGGCCGCAATAAAAAAATACTTATTCTTTATCCTCTTCTTGTAATTTATAAAGATATTCTTCTTCTTATTATATATCCCGTTCCTTTTTTAAAAAAGACCGTTATGTGGAAAGGTAAAAAAATTTTTATAGGCAAAGGCAGTCTTATCAGCGCGGTGGATTTTGACAAAAACTACGCCTGATATTATTTGTACAGAAACTCTTCAAAGGTTTTGCCGTTCAGTTTATTTTTAATGAACGCATAGGAGTAGTGTAAATCGGTTAAAGATTTATTTGTTATAGTCAAGTCAATATCCGGTCCGGAAAAATTAAGATTGTCGTTTAATACCATTTCGATGATTTTTTTATCTATATTGCTTTTTTTGCTGACCATATCAATCGTTTTTTCTTTATTATTTTTTGCCCATAAAACAACCTGCTTAAAAATACTGTTAATTTTGTTATAAGTATCGCGGTCTTTAATTTTTGCTATTGTAAAAGAATAAAATTGTTCGCTGAAAAGAATATTATATTTTTTAGATAATATTTTTTTTTCAGCCCACGGGCTCCAGTCAAGAAAAGACGTTTTGTCTTTGAGATTTTTTTCAAGTTCAATAGGAGTGAAATTAATATTGTATACCGGCGCCATTTTTTCAATAATCATCGGAGTAGAAGCGCCCGTTCTGAAATAAACGGTTTTAATGTCATTAATTGAATTTTTTGTTGATATCAAATAAACCCTGCCCAATGAGCCCAGAGAATTTATAATTTTATACCGGGGAAGCTGCCGTATATGCAAAAACGGCTGGTAGGAACAGCTGAAAGTAACTGTTACGTCTTTATTCTTGCAGATTTCATTCTGTTGTTTGCCGCTGTCAAAATAAAATACTTTCCCTTTTACGCCGTTTTGGCTGAAAATATCGGTATTTTCAAGAATAAGCCCGACCATACAATGCAAAGGAGTATTTTTGGAACAACCGACGGAAATATCTGTTTCGGCGTAAATATTGGTTATACAAAAACAACATAAAAATAAAGCCGGCAATAGTTTATTCATTTTTTAGTATTTTTTTTACTTCGGGGTATAGAGCTTCCGCCATTTTCAAATGACCATATTTGCTGGGATGAAAATGGGCAAGTTTGTCAAATAACGTCTCGTCTTTGTTTTCTCCTCCCCATAAAATATCAAAATCTATATAATTTAATTTATTTTTTTTGCATAAATCAATTAATGACGAAGGATATCTTTGATCTATATAAAGATCGTTTAGCTCCGGAGAATTTCGTAAAATTTTATAATTATACGGCATTCTTAAAAAAACCGGCGTAAAGTTATATTGTTTGCCGAGATTAACAATTTCCGTTATGTTATTTTTATAATCTTCCAAAGAAACTCTGGGTATTAAAACAGGCTTGTTCTCTGCGGAAAACAATTTTATTTGCCAGTCCGATATTACTTTTTGCGCCAGCAGAAAATAATCGCTTTTATAAAGCAGTTTAAATAACAGATGTTCAAATTTATTATGTATAAAAGCCCGGTCTTTTTCCTGTTTAAATTCTTTTGCCGAGTCATTGTTATAGCTGACAATTATAATATCAGGCTTAAATTTTAAAATACTTTCTTTTATAATCAATAATCCCTGATATGTAGTATGTCCCGGACAGGCGGCGAGAATTACTTTCGCATTAATATTATCACTAAGCAATTTTTGTTCCAATACTGATGAAAAAGTATTTTCGTATTTTAAATAATGCCCGAATGAGGAAGAATCGCCTATAATAAATATTCTTTTTTCCGCCGGATGCTTATCAATGGTTAATTCTCCGTAATATCTAAACCCGTTTTTATCGGTCGGCACAAGTTCTTTTTCAGGAATTTCTTTTAATTTTAAATTACTTCTTGTAGTGTAAAATCTGGTAGGATGAGGAATAAATTCCGTTAAAAAATTTGAATTATAAATATATGTTTTTAAAGCAGTTTCCATAATCAAGAAAGAAATTATGCAGGCAAGTACGGGAAAAAAAACATTTTTTTTATTTTTAAAAAAAAGAAAGATTAACAGATAAATATTAAACCAAACAATAGTTGCCAAATAAAAAGTTTTATGCGCGTGCTGCGTTGAATAAACAGAGTTCTCGTGGATTAAAGGACCTTTCTTCCAGTTTTGATACTGTAAAGAAAAATCACCTGCAAAAAAATATATGAAAATTAGAAAAACGTTAACAACTAAAAATAATATTAATATATTTTGAAAAATATTTTTTTTATTGTTCATTATAATTATCGTAGATCTTGCCTGTTAATTAAAGCATTTGTAGAAGACAGTATTTTTATTGCTTAGCGTACATTTAGTTTTTGAAAATCGGGGTGACTGGATTTGAACCAGCGACCTCTCCCACCCGAAGGGAGCGCACTAGCCATCTGTGCAACACCCCGATTATATCGCAAGGGATTTAAACCGTACTCTATTCTATCAAAAAAATAAAAAAAATAAAAAACCCCGCGGTTAAACGGAGTTTTTTATTTTGAAAAATATAACGTTAAAATTTAACTTTTGTTCCGATTGTAAACGTTGCGCAGGGCATTTCCATAATTCTGCCGCCGTCTCTGTCCAAAAACATATAATATTTTTGGTTTGTTATGTTTTTGCCTTCAACAAAAAGCCTTACGGTTTCGGTTACGTCGTAATTTAATCTTGCGTTTACCACCGCAAAATCGTCAAGCCTGTTTTGTTTGTAGTTTGCCGCATAGTATTCGCCTACAAACATTGCGTTTGTATTAAACGAAAATTTATTTACTTTAACGTTTAAACCTGCGTCTATTTTATTTACCGGACGGCCCTGTGTATTTTTGCCGGCGTCAAAATAAGTATATCCGAGTCCTGCATTTAAATATTTACTGAATGCATAATTTGCATCAATTTCACAGCCTTTAAATTCATATTCGCCTGTATTTTGGAATTTACCGCCGCTGTTGTCTATGATATTTGAACCTTTCATTATAAAGCCGGTCATATTGAATTTGAAATCATAAGATTCGGCGCTAAAACCGATTTCATAATTATTTACTTCTTCGGCTTCTAAATTTTCATTTCTTGCCGGCACAAGATAAAGTTCGTTCAAGTAAGGTGCTCTGAACCCTTTGCTGTACAACGCTTTTACTGAATAGACTTCGGATAATGAATATTCAACGCCGGCTCTGGGTGCAAAAAAACTTCCGGAAATTTCATCGTTATTAAACCTTGCTCCGGCAACGCCGCTTAGCTTTTCCGTAAAATTATGTTTATCCAAAGCAAACGCCGACCAGTCATACGTTTTCCAGCTGTTATGAACCATATATACCGGTCCGGTCAACAGTTTCCCTTCCTGCTGTCTGAATTCGGCGCCGGTTTTTAATAAATTGTTATCTGACAATTCAATATTGTAATTTGTCATTATGCCGGACAGGCTGTCCTTTGAATGCCAGCCGTCCGAAAACTGATGATCGCCGTAGTTGGTATATATTTTAACGGCAATATCCGATTTTGAAAAATTTTTGTCGTAATTTAACTGTACGCTTCCTCTGTCATAATCTTCCCAATAGCCTGCCGCATAAGGAGCGGGTTCATGTTTTAATCCGAAATATTGTTTTGCTTCAACTGACACAGCCGAGCCGTCTTTAAAACAATAGCCCAGTTTTTCGTAATAGTCACTTGCGTTATAATTTGCGTTATCCAAATGTCCGTCTGAAATATATTTATTTGCAGAAACGGCGTAAATAACGTTATTTTGAACGCCGCCGAGATAAATACCGGAATTCTGCGTATTGAAAGAACCGGCGGAAACATCAATTATCCCCTCAAAAGGCTTTGTCGGCTGTTTTGTTATTATATTAATAGCGCCGCCTAATGCGCCCGAACCGTATAATACCGAATCAGGGCCTTTTATAACTTCAATTCTTTCAACGTTTGCCGCAAGCATTGAATGCGAAACGCCGCATCCGAACAAAGACATTTTTTCAGGCTTGCCGTCAATAAAAAGAGCTATTTTTCTGCAGCTGTCGCCGATTCCCCTTATGACCGGATCGGCTCTTCCGGCGTCTCCGGTGGTTTGTACCAGCACTCCGGACATTTGAGATAATAAACTAAAAGCCTGCGCAGAACTTTTGTTTTCAGCTTGTTCAGCGGTTATTTCGTCTTTTGTGACAAGCATATCCTGTTTTTGCCCATATTTTTCAAGGCTAAGGGTTACGTCAGCTCCGTAAACGGAAACGGCAAAGTAAAATAAGACAGGCATAATTAAAATTTTTTTCATAATATTTCTCTTTTTTATTTGTAATACATTTATTAAAATTCGTGTTACTATATAAAATTGTTCCGAGATTGTCAATAAAACAAATTAATTGTTTGAAAATATTCTTGATTTGCCGTGTTTTACGCCTTTTGTGGATTTAAGCATATGGCCGAGCTTTTCTATTTTGGATTTTGAGCCTTTTACAACTATTATTTCAAGGCATGTGTTATGATCTATATGGACATGCTGTGATGATAAAATAATATCGTGGAAATCATGCTGGATTTCGGTTATTTTATTCAGCAATTGTCTTTTGTGATGATCGTATATCATGTCAATGTATCCGACCGATAAAGTTTTGTCGTCGGATATTTGAGAACCGTCTACGGATTCGGCAATTAAATCTTCTATCGCTTTTGAGCGCGTAGGATATTTTTGTTTTCGTATAAGGGAATCAAATTTTTTCAACAGCTCTTTGTTTATTGAAACGCCGAATCTTGTTAATTTTGACATTAGCTTCCTCTTTTTATTATTTGGAGCATATTCTAATATATAATATTTTGAAAAATTTTTTAAGACATTAAAATTTTTGTATAATAAACTATCATGAAAATAATGCTTATAAGGGTACATGTTCATACATTACAGCTTATACCGCCTCTCGGACTTGGATATATTTCATCGTCTCTGGATAAACACGGAATAGAAAATCAAATAATAGACGGACTAAGAGACAATTTAACAAACGAAAATATCCTTGAAGTGATTAAAAAAGAAAAACCCGAAGCCGTAGGAATCAGCTGTATGACGGCTGAATATAACGTTGTTGCGGATCTTTCAAACATTATCAAAAACAGCGGCTTAAAAGTCAAAGTTATTATAGGAGGAGTTCACGCTACTATTTTCCCTTATCAGACTCTTGTTGATTCGCAGGCCGATTTTGTAATTTGCGGAGAAGGCGAAAAAGCTTTTGTTCAGCTTGCTATGAATAATTTTGACAATGAAGGAATAAAAGGAGTATATTCTCTCGCAGATTTGAAAGAAAACTCCGATAATATTCAATTTGCCGAGTATGAGGAAAATCTTGACAATCTTCCTTTCCCCGCATGGGAAAAAATAAGGCCTGAAACGTACAGGCAAAGACCGGCCGGTTTGATATATAAAAAAATGCCGATAGGTTATGTGATGACAAGCCGCGGATGCGTCTGCGCCTGTACTTTTTGCGCAAATCCGTTTTTATCAAATAAAAGGGTTAGATTTAGAAGCATAGAAAACGTAATTGCCGAAATTAAACTTCTTATTGAAAAATACGGCATTAAAGAAATAAAATTTATAGACGATAATCTTGCCTTTAAAAAAGAACATATAATGAGTCTTTGCAGAGCAATTATAGACAATAATCTAAAAATAGCATGGGGTTGTACTTCAGGGCTCAGAGCAGCAAATCTTGACGAAGAAATTGTTTCGGCAATGAAAAAAGCGGGATGTTATAATTTTAATATAGGAATAGAAAGCGCGGATAAAAATATATTGGCGGTCGTCAAAAAGCAGGAGACGCCGGAACAATTTACCAGAGCTATTAATCTTGCTCATAAATATAATATAGTCTGCGGCGGTTTTTTTATTTTCGGACTTCCCGGTGAAACGAAAGAAACAATGCAAAAAAGCATAGATTTTGCAGTAAAGTCCGAACTTGCGCTTGCCACGTTTAACGTACTTGATATTTTACCGGGCTCGCAGATGTGGAAAGATTTAAATTATAAATTTAACAGAAACGAAATAGAAAATTCATATTCTCAGCCAAGAGAAATTTATGAAAATATCACAGGGAAAGATATTATAGAGATGCAGAGGAAAGCGTTAAGAATGTTTTATTTCCGGCCAAAAATATTTTTCAGACTTTTAAAGTTCATAAAAAAAGAACCTGTTTTTTATTTTCTTGAAAGGCTTTTTAAAAGAGTTGAAACATAAAGAGGTTTGATGAAAATAGCATTAATAAGGATTTCAATATCAACATTTCAAATGCTGCCTCCGTTAAATCTTGGGGTATTGTCAGTTTATCTTGAAAAACACGGCATTGAAACAGTCATAATTGATGCTTTAAAATACGGTCTTGATAATGAAACCGTTATGAAAATTATAAAAGAAGAAAAAGCAGACGCCGCCGGTATAGGATGTATGACAGCCGAATACAATCAGGTCTGCGCGCTCTCAAACCTTCTAAATAAAAATGGAATTAAAGTTGTTATCGGAGGAGTGCATCCTACGGTTTTTCCTTATCAGACTCTTGTTGATTCAAAAGCAAATTTTGTAATCTGCGGCGAGGGCGAAAACGCTCTTTTGCAGCTCGCTTTAAATAATTTTGGCAATCAAGGAATAAAAGGCGTATATTCTCTTGAAAATCTGAAAGATGAATTATCGGAAATAGAATTTGCTGAGCCGGTTGAAAATCTTGATAATATTCCTTTTATATGGAGTAAAATAGATCCCAAAGATTATAACAGCAGGCCGTCCGGTCAAATATATAAAAAAATGCCGATAGGATATGTAATGGCAAGCAGAGGGTGTGCGTATAAATGTTCTTTTTGCGCCAGCCCTTACGTTTATAAAGGCAAAGTAAGAATGCGTTCTCCGGAAAACGTAATAGCCGAAATGAAATATTTGATTGACCGCTGCGCTGTTAGGGAAATAAAATTTCTTGACGATAACATTGCTCTTAAAAAAGAATACTTGCTGAAATTATGCCGCTTGATAGGCGAAAACATAAAAGTTCCGTGGGCATGCTCCACAGGATTAAGGGCTACAAGCATAGACGAAGAAATCGTGGCCTCTTTGAAAAAAGCGGGCTGCTATAATTTTAATATCGGTGTTGAAAGCGGAAACGATTCAATTCTTAAAAGCGTCTGCAAGCAGGAAACTACAGCCGATTATCTTAAAGCCGTGAAGCTTGCCAAAAAATACGGGATGATATGCGGAGGTTTTTTTATTTTCGGGCTGCCCGGCGAAACAAAAAAAACCATGAATAACACAATAAAATTTGCAAAAGATTCGGATCTTGATATAGCAATGTTTAATGTTCTTGAAGTGCTGCCGGGTTCGGCGTTATGGAAAGAACTTAATTTTGAATTCGACAGGGATAATCTTACAAATTCATATTCGCAGCCGCGCTATCTGCCTGACGGGCTTACGTCAAAAGATATTATAAAAACCCAGAAAAAAGCACTTATCGAGTTTTACGGCAGACTTAAAATTGTACGGAGACTTTTGCCTTTTTTAAAATTAAGCCCTATAATGTACGTTTTAGAAAGAATTTTTAAAAAGTAAAAAAATAACGGAGACCGATATGATAGAATACATAAAGAATAAAGAAATACTTCTTGCCGTAATTATAAGAGCTGATTACAGACAAAAAGAGGGGATTGAGTTTTTTACACCCACCAATTCAACTCAGCAGATAGGCTGCGTCTGCCATAAAAAAGGAACGGTTGTCGCCGCCCACGTTCACAATAAAATTAAAAGAGAAGTTTTTTATACGCATGAAACACTGATTATGAAAAGCGGAAGAGTAAGGGTAGATTTTTATGACAATAATAAAAACTATGTTGTAAGCAACGAGATAGAAAAAGGAGACGTTATTTTGTTTACAGACGGTGCCCACGGCTTTAAATATCTTGAAGATACGCAGCTTATAGAAATAAAGCAAGGACCGTATTTAAAAACAGAAGATAAAATAAGATTTAAAGGTATTAAAGACGATGAGGTATTATTAAAATGACTCATGAACAGCAATGTCCGATTTGTTCGTTCAAGGGTATAATGAAAAATATTGCTGTTGTCGGCAATTCAAATCTTTTTTTATGCCCCGCCTGTTTAGTTGAATTTTTATTGCCGCAGATTACGCTGGATGAAACCAGAAAAATGTATAATGAATATTATAAAGATTTCGAGATTAATAATTCTCAAATATCAAATTTAAAAAAACAAACTTTTTTACAATATATTAGGTGTTTAAAAAAGTATAAAAGTGGCGGTAATATTTTAGACATCGGGACATGTAGCGGTTTTTTATTGGAAGTAGCCATGAATGAAGGATTCAATGTTTTTGGGATTGAGCTTTCTGAATATGCGGGCAAAATCGCCGAAAATAAATTCGGCAGTGATAAAATACATACCGGAACAATTCAAACGGCCAATTTTGAAAAAACATATTTTGATTTAATAACAATATGTGATGTTTTAGAACACGTCCAAAACCCTGTGGAAACATTAAAATTAGCTTGCAAATTATTAAAAAAAGATGGATACATAATGGTGGTAACTCCAGATTACAGATCTATAGTATCATACGTAGTAAGAGCCACAAGACAGAAATATAAATTTGAGCATTTATATTATTTCAATATTAAAACGATTGAAATAATATGTGAATTGGCGGGTTTAAAAGTTATTGATAGAAAAGCAGTACGGAAAACGGCGACAGTTAATTATATACTAGCTTATCTTAAAGGATATGGGATGGTTCCATTGAATTATATATTTGCATTATTAAATTTAATTCCTTTTATTAAGAGGATTGACTTTGAAATGCCGTCAGGCAGTGTTATGTATATATTAAAAAAAGTGTAAAGAAATTATATGAATAAAAAATTTGTACCGGTCTGTACCGCATATTTATCCGGCAATGAAAAAAAATATATTAACGATTGTATTGATACCGGCTGGATATCATCAGCCGGAAAATATATTGTTGAATTTGAAAAAGCATTTGCAAAATACTGCGGCTGCAAATATGCCGTTGCCGTCACAAGCGGAACAACGGCTCTTCATCTTGCATTAGCTTCTCTTGGCATTAAAAAAGGCGATGAAGTCATAATTCCTTCTTTTACAATGATAGCATGTGCATTTGCGGTTTGTTATACCGGAGCAAAACCGGTTTTTGTCGATATTGACGAAAAAACATGGAATATAGACGTTTCAAAAATAGAAGAAAAAATAACAAAAAAAACAAAAGCGATAATGCCCGTTCATATTTTCGGAAATCCCTGCAATATGAAAGAAATTATAAGGATTGCAAAAAAATATAAACTGCACATTGTTGAAGACTGCGCCGAGGCTCACGGAGCCGAGTACAACGGGAAAAAAGTCGGCAGTTTTTCGTCAATATCGGCATTCAGTTTTTTCGCCAATAAAAATCTGACTGCAGGCGAAGGCGGAATGGTTCTTACAAACAATAAAAAATATTACGATAAATGCAGATATTTGAGAAACATGAGCTATTCACTCACTAAACCCAGAACGTATGAACATGACGAGATAGGGTTTAATTATAGAATGACGAATTTACAGGCAGCGATCGGGCTTGCCCAGACCGAACTTGCCGACAAATATAGAGCTATGAGAATAGAAAACAACAGACTTTATAAAAAATTTCTTTCCGGCGTTGAAGGAATAATTTTTCAGCAAGACGAAAAAAATTCAATTAATGTTCATTGGATGAACGCAATACTTATTGATGAAAAAAAATACGGAAAAACAAAAGACAGGCTGATGAAGTTTTTAAAAGAAAACAATGTTGATACAAGATTATTATTTACCGGCATGCATAAACAAAAAAGTCTGAAACAATACGGATGTAAAATAACTGGGAATTATAAAAATACTGAAAAACTTACAAAATCCGGATTATATCTGCCTTCTTCTTCAAATCTTAAAACAACTCAGATAGAATATGTATGTAATTTAATAAAAAAATTTTTGAAAACCGGCAATTGATCACTTTTTAAATTTGCTTGCCAGTAATCTGAAGAAACCGCGGATTTTTATTTTGAGTTCATCAATGCTTCTAAGGTCAAGAATTGATTTTAATATATATCTCGGTCTTAAGAAAAACCGTTCAAAGGCTTCCTGCTGCATATCAAGCAGTTCTTTTCTTGTAAAAAATTCTTCCCAGTAATCGATATAAAAATCCTTAGTGGGATTTTTACAAAATTTCTCCCATCTTGTCGGATCAATAAGTTTTTTTTCAATGGCTTCATAATAGACAGGCGTTTTGGGGTACAAAGAAAGCACGCTGAAAACGGCATAAGTCGGTTTTATAGAAATACAAAAATCTATACTTTTTTTAATGTCTTCTTTTGTTTTTTCAAATTGGAATCCTAACATATAATCGGCTACAGTCTTAATTTTAAGATCATTGCAAATTTTAAAAGCATTTTTTATTAGGGCAACGGTTGTTTCTTTTTTTATATATTTTAACCCTTCGTCTGTTCCGGTTTCCACTCCGAAAGACACCATGCTTAATCCCGCTTTTTTTGCAATTTGCAAAGATTCTTTTGTGATGGTATTAACTCTGCCTCTGAAATCCCACGTAAATTTTAATTTTCTGGATAAAACTTCATTTGAAAATTCAATAATTCTGGTTGGCGTTATATTAAACATATCGTCGTAAAAGTGGAATTCTTCATAGCCTTGTTTAATACAGTCTTCAATTTCGTCAACGATGTTTTTTATGCTTCTGGATCTGTATTTTTTGTGAGGAACGTCACAAAAAGTACAGTGATAAGGACATCCTCGGCTTGAAACAATAGTGGTAAATTTTTTTGATACGCCTACGGTGCTGAAAAATTCAAGATGGGATATAAGTCTTCTGGCGGGGAAAGGCAATTCGTCAAGATTGTCAGTATAGGCCGGAATCAAATCCAAATCATACAGCAAAAGATTTTTATTATTGGAGGCATTGAGGTACTTAAATATGGAATTTTTTGTATAAACGCCTGTGATTTCTTCTATTGAGACGCCTGCGGCAAGTGCTTTTGCAAGTTGACAGAAAGCTTTTTCACCGTCTCCGAGAATTATTGAATCTATATTTTGCAATTCAACGGCTTCTTTCGGAAAAACCATTGTATGATGTCCGCCCATGCATATGTGAGTTTTTGGATTGATTTTTTTTATGATGTCGGCTGTTTTCACAATATCAACAAGGGCTACGGAAAAGCTTGAAATACCGACAAGATCTGGTTTTATTTCTTTAATTTTTTCTTCTATCGTTTCATAACTCATTTTTTCGGAAACGCAGTCAAGAAGATAAGTTTTATGTTCGGGAGCGTATTTTTCAAGATATGCTGCTATATAAAGAATTCCGAGCGGCGGGAAATGACCGAAATCGGGCGAATCTAAACACTGCGTTCCGTCTTCGTATGCAAAATTTTTTATTAAATTGTCTTCAGGCGGATTTATTAAAAGAATATTCATTTAAAGCGACACCCCTTCGGATTTCAAATCGGCTTCAAGCATAAGTCTTACGATTTCTTTAAAGGATGTTTTCGGTTTCCAGTTAAGAACTTTGCGCGCTTTTGAAGCGTCTCCGACAAAAAGAGAAAAATCCCCTTTCGGTCTTAGTAAGCGCTGGTCAAATTTAACGTATTTTTGCCAGTCAAGATTTACAAGCGAAAATGCTTCTACAAGAAAATCTTTTACGGAATAAGTCTGGCCTGAAGCGATGATATAGTCATCCGGCTTATCCTGCTGAAGCATCAGCCACATAGCTTCAACGTAATCTTTTGCAAAACCCCAGTCTCTTTTGGATTCAATATTGCCAAGATATAAAAAATCCTGTTTTTTTGTTAAAATTTTTGCGATGCTTTTGGTGATTTTTCTTGTCACAAAATTTTCCGCTCTTCTGGGACTTTCATGGTTGTACAAAATGCCCGAACAGTTGAACATGCCATATGTTGAACGATAAACGGAAGTCATAAGATAAGCGTATAATTTTGATACGCCGTAAGGGTTGACCGGATTTAAGCGCGTATTTTCATTTTGCGGAGTCTCTGAAGGCTTTCCGAATATTTCACTGGAACACGCCTGAAAATATTTTGTTTTAATTTGCGATATATTGATTGCTTCAAGAAGTCTTGTAACTCCCAACGCCGAAACGTCTCCCGTATATTCAGGTATGTCAAAACTTACGTAAACCTGGCTTTGTGCGGCGAGATTGTAAATCTCGTCCGGCCGTACTTCTTCAATGACTTTTATAAGGCTCAAAGCATCGGATAAATCGCCGAAATGCAGAAAAAAACGTTCGTCAAATTCGCAATTATCCACAATGTGCCGGACTCTGGCAAGAGTTGGACTGCTGCTTCTTCGGATAATACCGTGAACTTCATAATCTTTTTCCAACAGCAAATCTGACAGATATGAACCGTCCTGCCCGTTTACGCCTATTATTAAAGCTTTTTTCATTAGAAATCTCCGTTACTCAGAACAGATTATATAAATTTTTTAAATAATTGTTAAGTTCGCAAATTTTGCAATCAGTTTTTTCCATTGTCCGTTTCCGAATAATACCACTAATTTGAGGTCGTCTCCGGAGCCTGATTTTTCAATAATTTTGCCGTTTCCAAAAGTCGGATGCATAACCATAGTGCCGATAGAATACGGGGTGTTATCGGCAATTTTAGGTGGTTCGTCAAGCTCGATAAATGAATTTTTCTGCCGGTATTGCGGTTCCTGTGAAAAATCTTTTTTATAATTAAAATTTGATGAAATATTGTTTTGTGCGGATCTTGTTGAAAGTTGTTCTGTAAACCCTGCTTCCAGTAAAAATCTTGAAGGTACATTCCATTTTGTTTTGCCGAAAACAGTTCTCTCGCTCGCCCAACTCATATATAAATTTTCTTTTGCTCTTGTCATTCCCACATACATTAATCTTCTTTCTTCCTGAAGTTCGGTTTGATCATAGGCAGATTCGCCTATCGGGAATAACCCTTCTTCAAGCCCGACTATAAACACATTTTTAAATTCAAGACCTTTTGCCAAATGTAAAGTCATCAATGTAACTTTATCGGAAGCATTTTCCCATGAATCAATATCGCTTACCAATGCAATCTGCGATAAATATCCGGAAAGTGTCTGGTCGGGAGATCTTCTTTGGAAATCTTCAATGGCAGACACTAATTCCTGAATGTTTTCCGCTTTGCTTTTAGCTTCAGGATTATCCGAAAGTTCCAATTCTTTTAAGTATTCTGTTTCATTAATAACCATTTCAACAATGTCTTTAACTGTTTTAGCTGATTTTAAATTAATAAATTTCTGAACTAAATTTCTAAAATTATTTAATCCGGTTAAAGAACTTTTTGTAATAAGTGTGGTATCAATAAATTTTATGGCTTCAAAAAGAGATATTTTTTTATCATTGGCAAACTCTTCCAGTTTATCCATGGAAGTTTTCCCGATTCCGCGTTTTGGTATATTAACAATTCTTTTAAAGCTGACATTATCGTTCGGATTATGAATTAATTTTAAGTATGCCATTATATCTTTGATTTCCGCTCTTTCATAAAACTTCAGAGAGCCTACGATGGCATAAGGAATACCGCTTCTTCTTAAAGCATCTTCCAGGGCTCTGGATTGTGCATTTGTCCTGTAAAATATTGCAAAGTCCGATAAATTATGATTATGATTGGACTTATTTATTAAAATCATATCAACAGTTCTTAAAGCTTCATCATTTTCATTCATATTTTGGAATACATTTATTTCACCGGTGTTATCATTTTTCGTCCATAATTTTTTGTCTACTCTTTCATTGTTGTTTTTGATAACAGACCATGCCATTGAAAGTATTTTAGGAGTTGAACGGTAATTTTCTTCAAGTTTTACGGTTTTACATGCAGGATAATCTTTTTCAAATTCCAATATGTTATTGATATCGGCTCCGCGCCATGAATAAATACTTTGGTCATCATCACCGACTACACAGATGTTATGATGTTTTTCAGCCAGCATTTTCGTAAGCAGATACTGTGAATGATTTGTATCCTGATATTCGTCAACCATAATATATTTAAATTTATCCTGATATTTTGCGAGGATTTCTTTATGATCCTGCAGTTTTAAAACAGTCTGCATTATTAAGTCGCCAAAATCCAATGCTCCGTAACGTTCAAGTTTTTCCTGATATAAACGGTATATTTTTGCTATCATCTGCTGGTAAAAATCACCGTCGGCAATAGCTTTGGCTTCAACATCCAGAGGCAGATTTAAATCATCTTTTGCTCTGCTTATTCTGTTTACAACCCAACTCGGTTTATATTTTTTTTCATCAAGATTTAATTCTTTTAAACATTCTTTTATTACTTTTGCCTGTTCGCCCATATCATAAATTAAAAAATCAGGGCTTAATCCGAAATTACCCGCTTCAACTGACAATATATATGTACAAAAAGCATGAAATGTTGAAATTCTTACATCTCCTCCGCCTGTACTGGGGGCCAGTTCCTCAACACGTTTTTTCATTTCACCGGCCGCTTTATTTGTAAACGTAACGGCTAAAATATTATAAGGTTTTATCCCTTTTGACAATAAATATGCAACACGTTGCGTAATGACTCTTGTTTTTCCCGTGCCTGCTCCGGCAAAAATTATAAGAGGTCCTTCAGTATGTAAAACGGCTTCTTTTTGTGATGGATTTAAATTTTTCAGTAACATTGGCTTCAATTTCAGTAAAAGATTTTAGAAAATTCTACTAGTTTTCAGTTTCTTTTACAAGGAAAATTTCGGAGTTAAAAATATTTTTTGCTATAAAATTATAATTTTGTACAATTAACGTACAAACCATAACGCTTTTTGGAGAATTAAAATGAAAATTCTTGTTACCGGCGGCGCCGGTTTTATAGGCTCAAGCGTTGTTGACGCTTTAATATTAAAAAATCATAAAGTTACGATTGTTGACAATTTATCAACCGGGAATTTGAAAAATGTAAATAAAAAAGCGAAATTTTATAAATTTTCAATAACCGACAGACAAAAAATCAACGGAATGTTTAAAAAAGAAAAATTTGACGTTGTAATACACCACGCCGCTCAGCTTGACGTGCGCAAATCCGTTGAAGACCCTTTGTTTGACGCGGACGTCAATATTAAAGGTTCACTCAATATTCTTGAAGCCTGCAAAAATACAAAAGTAAAGAAAATAATATTTGCTTCTTCCGGAGGAACAATGTACGGAGAATGTTCCGGAAAAGCTCCGGATGAAAAAACGCCCGTCAATCCGCTGTCTCCTTACGGAGTTGCAAAAAATTCGGTTGAAAATTATATTAAAAGTTACGCTTCCATATACGGGCTTAAATATACGGTTTTAAGATACGCAAATGTTTACGGGCCTCGGCAGGACCCGCACGGAGAAGCCGGAGTAGTGGCTATATTTATAGGGAGAATGCTTAAAAATGAACCCGTAAAAATTTTCGGCGACGGCAGACAGATGCGTGATTACGTTTTTGTATCCGACGTAGTTGAAGCCAATCTGCGCGCTCTTACAAAAGGCGAAAATGAAATAATAAATATAGGAACGCAGACAGTATTTTCGGTAAACGCTCTTGCAAAAGAGATTGCGGCTATAACAAAATACGGTCACAAACCGGAATATATGCCGAAACGTTCAGGCGAATTGTTCAGAAATTTTTTAAATATTTCAAAAGCCGCAAAAGTATTGAGATGGAAACCGCGCGTTGATATCAAAACCGGTCTTAAAAAAACGGTTGAATATTTTATAAAAAAATAAACGGGAGAAATTATGAAAATTTTTATTAAATCTGTTTTTTTGTTCGCTTTATTTTTGTTTTGCTCGGCGTATCTTAACGCGGAAACATTCCAAAATATCTGTAAAGACGGGTCTTTAAAGGTGGTAATGAAAGCCGTAAAAGAAGGCGGAGACGTCAACGGGCTGACAAAAGATTTGCAGACTCCGTTAATGCAGGCAAGCAAGTATAATAATCCAGAAGTGGTTCAGTTTTTAATAGAAGCCGGAGCCGGAGTCAACGCAAAAGACGAAAAAGGCAGAACTGCCCTGATGTACGCCTGCGAAGAAAACAGGAATGTTGAAGTTGTAAATGTTTTAACAAGAAAACGCGCTGATGTAAACGCCGCCGACAATGAAGGCAAAACGGCTTTGATGTACGCGTGCGAAAGCAATCCGAATATTAAAATAACCGCAGCTTTGGTTGAAGCCGGAGCCGATGTGAAGGCAAAAACAAAAACAGGCTTAAAACCTCTTGATTATGCCGAAAAAAATGAAAATAAAAAATCGGCGGCATTGATAAAAACTATATTATTGCAGGCAGGAGCCGCTTCTCAGGATTTATCCGATTTGGAAAAAATATGATGCTTGAACAGTCGGCAATCGTACAGTTGAATATGGTCTCGGAAATAGGCCCCAAAAAACTTATTTCTTTAATAAGTTGTTTCGGCGGCGCTGTTAACGTATTGAACGCCGGCGCGGACGAACTTAAAAAAACAGGCAATTTAACCGAAAAGGCCGCGGCAGCAATAAAAAAAATTTCGGATTCCGGCGCAATTGACGAAGAACTCGGCCTTGCCGAAAAAAATAACGTAAAAATCACAACATATATAGATCCGGAATATCCGGCTCAGCTTAAAGATATATGCGATTTCCCGCCCGTTCTGTATATTAAAGGAACATTAAAAAAAAACGATAATATTTCGGTTGCCGTTGTCGGTTCAAGAAGACCCACAAATTACGGGATATCGGTTACGAATCATTTTTGCCGGTATTTCGCGCAAAACAATATCTGCGTGATATCAGGACTTGCAAGAGGAATTGATACGGAAGCGCACCGTTCGGTATTGAAAAACAACGGAAGAACAATCGCGGTGCTGGGCAACGGACTTCTCCATTATTATCCACCCGAAAACAGAAAACTTCAGGATCAAATAGCCGCGGATAATGTTTTAATAAGCGAATTTCCAATGAGGCAGAAACCGGATAAAGCATCTTTTCCCAGAAGAAACAGAATCATAGCCGGTCTTTCAATGGCGGCGGTCGTAACGGAAGCCGCTCTTGAAAGCGGAGCCGTGATTACGGCAAAATTGAGCTTGGATTACGGAAGAGACGTTTTTGCGGTGCCGGGTTCGGTTTTTTCCAATTATTCAAAAGGGCCGAACAGTCTTATAAAAGACGGATGTCTGATAGCTTTAAATCCCGAGGACGTCGTTGAATCTATGCATTCTTTATCCTTATGGGTACGCAGGCAAAAGAAAGAAAAAAAATTGACAACGAAAAATATAAATGATATTACTAACACTCGCAATTTGGCAGTTTTGAAACTTATAGAATCAACAATTGACGGAATGTCGGTTGACGCTTTAAGCGAAAGCATGAAAATAGACATACCGGAACTGGCTGTTATTTTGACCGAGTTGGAACTTGACGGATTTATAAGAGCGGTACCGGGCCAGTTATATATAAGAAACAGATAGAACCCGTAAATTTTTTGCTGTTTTTTTATTGGAGTTAAAATGAAATACTTGGTAATAGTAGAGTCTCCCGCTAAAGAAAAAACAATATCAAAAATCCTTGGAAAGGACTATACAGTTAAAAGTTCTTTCGGCCATATCAGAGATCTTCCGAAAAGCAAAATCGGAATAGACACGGAAGATAATTTTAAACCCACGTATATAGCTGTTCCAAAGTCAAAACAAGTCATAGCAAATTTAAAAAAAGCCGTTGAAGCCGTTGACCATGTATATCTTGCGACTGATTTTGACAGGGAAGGGGAAGCTATCGCATGGCATCTGCAGGAACTGTTAAAATTAAAAGATGCCGAAACAAGCAGAATAACATTTCACGAAATAACGGCCGAAGCGATAAAAAGTGCAGTTAAAAATCCCAGAAAATTAGATATGGCTCTCGTTGACAGCCAGCAGGCCAGAAGAATTTTGGACAGACTGGTAGGTTATAAACTGTCGCCTTTATTATGGAAAAAGATAAAAAGAGGATTGTCCGCCGGAAGAGTTCAGTCGGTCGCCGTTATGATGATCTGCGACAGGGAAGAAGAAATCAATAAATTTATTCCGGTTGAATATTGGTCAATCACGGCCGAACTTCAAAAAACCGATATAGCTTTTAAAGCCAACCTTATATCAAAAAACGGCGTAAAATTTGAAAAGCTGTCAATAAAAAACAAACAGGAAGCCGATACTATATTAAATGACCTGCAAAATGCGAAATACAGCGTAAGCAAAGTTGAAAAGAAAGAAAGAAGAAGATCTCCTTACGGCCCTTATACCACTTCAACTATGCAGCAGGATATTTCAAGAAGAATAGGTTTTTCCCCTTCAAAAACAATGATGATAGCGCAGCATTTGTACGAAGGAGTAAATACGGGCTCGGAAGGAGTAGTCGGTCTTATAACATATATGAGAACCGATTCGTTAAACGTCGCAAAATCGGCTCAGGATGAAACTTTAAAATTTATAGAAGCGCAATACGGCAAAGGGTTTCTGCCTAAAACACCGAGATTTTACAAAACAAAATCAAAAGGAGCTCAGGAAGCCCACGAAGCGATCAGACCTACTTCCGTGCGCAGAACTCCGGAATTGATGAAAGAATATTTATCATCCGACGAATATAAACTTTACGACGCAATATGGAAGAGATTCGTCGCAAGCCAGATGGCTGACGCCGTTTACGATACCACAAGCGTAGACATATCTGCCAACGACTGTATTTTCAGAGCGTCGGGAAGCGCGCTTAAATTTGAAGGTTTTACGAAAGTATATTACGTCCGGGACGAAGACGAAAAAGACGATTTGAAACTTCCCGTTCTTGAAGAAAAAGATATTTTGAATTTATTAAATCTTCTTTCCGAACAGCATTTTACCGAACCGCCGGCAAGATATAACGAAGCAAGTTTGATTAAGGCTCTTGAAGAACACGGAATAGGCCGTCCTTCAACGTATGCTCCGACCATTAAAACGATTCTTGACAGATTATACGTCAGGCTTGAAGCGAAAAAATTTATTCCGACTGATTTGGGAATAGTTGTAAACAATTTTTTAAAAACGCATTTTAACGACGTCATAAATTATGATTTTACCGCCGATATTGAAGAAAAATTTGACGATATAGCCGAAAGCAAAGTAAAATGGCAGGAAGTTATTAAAAAATTTTACGCTCCTTTTGAAACGGATATAACGACCGCCGAAAAAACGGCGCAGAGGCAAAAAGTAGAACCGAAAATGACGGACGAAAAATGCCCCGCGTGCGGAAAGCCGATGGTTATAAGAGACAGCAGAAGAGGCCCGTTTATGGCGTGTTCCGGCTATCCGGACTGCAAAACGACGTTCTCCGTTGACAAAGACGGAAAAAAAGTAAGCAATGAACCCGAAGTCACCGACGAAAAATGCCCGAAATGCGGAGGAATGCTTCTTAAAAAAAGAGGGTTCAGAGGCCCGTATCTCGCCTGCGAACATTATCCGGACTGCAAAACGACTTTTTCAATAGATAAAAACGGCAACAAAGTCATAAGACCGGAGCCGGAAAAAACCGATATCAAATGCGCAAAATGCGGAAGCCCAATGCTTAAAAGAATCGGGAAAAGAGGACCGTTTTTAACTTGTTCGGCTTTTCCGAAATGCAGGAATTTGCAATGGATAAAACAGGAACCGAAAACAACGGCGGAACCAACAACAAAGAAAACAACAAAACGGAAAAAAACAAAGACGCCAAAATAGAACAGTTTATTCGGTATCTTCAGGCAGAAAGAAATTATTCCGTACATACGGCAAGAGCGTATGCGGCAGACATGCGAGGTTTTGCCGTTTTTTTAACAAACAAACATAATTCCGTCTCTTTTGAAAACTGCACTAAACATACCGTCAGGGATTATCTGGCTTTTCTTTATAATAATAATCTTAAAAAAAGTTCAATAGGAAGAAAGCTTGCAGTTTTAAAATCTTTTTATAAATTTTTGGCGATAAATTCGCGGATAACAACAAATCCGGTGTCGGCAATGGCGACTCCTAAAAAGGAAAAAAAGATTCCGGTTTTCTTAACCGAACAGGAAATCCTAGATTTGTTTGATATTCCGCAGCTGCCGTTAAGAGATAAAGCGATGCTTGAGCTTTTGTATTCGTCGGGCATAAGAATTGAAGAAATGATAAATTTAAATCTTAAAGATCTGGATATAATATCAGAAACGGTAAAAGTGTTCGGAAAAGGCGCAAAGGAAAGAACCGTTCCCGTCGGCGTAAAATGTTTAAACGCGATTAAAGAATATCTTGACTTTCGGCGCGGCGCGGGTCAAAGCTGCAAAACGGACTCTCCCATGTTTTTAAATAAATACGGAGGACGAATCTCTTCAAGAGGAGCCCGCAAGGCGCTTCACGGCTGGTTTATTAAAGCCGGTTATTTAAAAAAAGTTTCGCCTCACACGATAAGACACAGCTTCGCGACGCATATGCTTGACAGAGGCTGCGGAATAAGAACTGTGCAGCAGATACTGGGCCATAAAAATCTGGCGACGACGCAGATATATACCCATGTCACTCTTGAAAGTTTAAGAAAAATTTACAATCAGGCGCATCCGAGAAAATAAAATGACAGAAAATATTAAAGCTCTAATGGAAGATTTCGGCTGTAACGAGGATGAAGCAAGACAGGCGCTTGAGCTTGCCGGCGGAAATCTTGAACAGGCCATAATAAACATAGGAATAATGTTAAAGTACATTACCGCCTACAAAGCCAAAATAAATTTTAAACAGAAAAGTATTTTCGGACTTATTCATATAATCGCAAACAGCAAAAATGCGGACCTTCTGAGATTCAGTTCGGTTATGTCTTACAATCCGATAGTTTACGAATATCCCGTTTCCGTAGACTGGTTTTCGTTTGAAAAATCAATTTACTCGTACAGACTGACTCCGGGAGTAATTGAAAATTACACAAAGACAATAGATACGGAATTTAAAGATTTTATAGCCGAAAGGCTTAACAGACAGAAAATATTAATGTCGGACGATATGAAAAATCTTTTTGAAGAATTTTTTGTGCTTGATGATATAGAAATAGATATAGTAGCAGAAGAGCTTACGCTCAGAGAATTCAGAAAACTGCCGAATTACGAAAATGTAACGAGTCCCGGCACGGTCAATTTTGCAGAAGTTGAGGATATTAAACTTGAAACTATAATTCTGGAAGATACCGCCGGAAAAAACGTTGAAAATATTATTCCGGGAGACGTTGTGCTTGCGATAATAACCGATACCAGAGACATCGCTTATTATATCGGGCATTTGCTGGGAGCAAGAAAGGAAAATGAGATGATTCCGATGCCGGCCGCCGTCAAGAAAATAGAAGAAAATAAGGATTATTTTGAAGTCAGTTTAAAATATGCCGACTTAATAACGGGAGTGTCGCAGATAAAAAAAGGAAGAGTTTTAAAAGTTCTCGGTGCAAAAAGACAGCCGTGGTGGAAAAGTTTCTCAACTATTTTTACGTTCAGCGAAGAATCGCAAAAAAAATAACATAAACATAAATTTCAGTCGGTTTTTTAAAAAAAAAATTTGGGAAACACTTGATTTTTTTTTAAAATTGATTTATTATATAGACGTAGTATTTGTAAAAGTTCTTTTTTTTGGATGTTCAAAAAGTCTCTTTTTGAGACGAGAAAAAGGAGATTAAACATGCCTTGTTGCAAAAAAGCCGCAAAGAAGAAAGTTGCAAAAAAAGTTGTTAAAAAAGCTGCGAAGAAAAAAGTAGCGAAGAAAAAAGTTGCAAAAAAGAAAAAATAAAACATCCAGATTATCGATACAAAAAAATCCTCCGCTTTAACAGCGGAGGATTTTTTACGGCTTTAAATTTTATATAATATGGGCATGGGTCAGTTTCAGGAAACATCTGCCGGCGCAATTATTTACACGGTAAAAAACGGCGATATTTTATTTTTGCTTGTTTATTCGGCGAAAAATTTGCAGTGGGGTTTTCCGAAGGGACATATTGAAGAAGGCGAAACGGAAATACAGGCGGCCAAAAGAGAAATATTTGAAGAAACCGGAATAAGCGAATTGGAATTTGCCGGTAATTTTAAATGTACGGATTCGTACAAAACAAAAGGAGTTCTTCCGCATACGCTTGGTAGTATTATTACAAAAAATGTTATATACTATCTCTGTCGCGCGCAGAGCGATTTCGTTGACAGAAACAACGGAGAAATTGAAAAATGCGGATGGTTTGATTTTGAATCGGCAACAAAAGTTTTAAAATATAGTGCGCAAAAACTAATGTTGAAAAAAGCAAAAGATTTTTTACAAGGGGGAAAAAATGAATCCTGTATTAAGCAATAAAACATTCAGCAATCTCGGTTACGGGCAGGAAACTATGACCGTAAAAGGAACTATAAATAAAAGTTTCCTGTTGTGGGCTATTTTGGCGGCGGGAGCCTATCTCGGATGGACGTCTCCGAATGTCGTTATGCCGTTGGTCTGGCCGCTTGTGATAGTGTCGTTTGTGCTTGCAATCGTTACTGTTTTTAAGAAAAATATATCTCCGTGGACTTCGCCGGTTTACGCGTTTTTAGAAGGGTTATTTTTGGGAGTTATTACTTTAATTTTTGAAAAATCTTATCCGGGCATCGCGGTTAACGCTATTTTCCTTACAATCAGCGTTTTATTCTGCATGCTTTTTGCGTTCAAAGCCGGATATATAAGAGCTACGAATAAATTCTATGCGGTTGTAGGAGTTTCAACGTTTGCGATTATGCTTCTTTATATTGTTAATCTGGTAATAAGTTTATTCGGCGGAGCAGGCATTCCGTTTATTTATTCTTCTTCAACATTCGGAATTTTATTCAGCATTTTTGTAGTGATAATCGCTTCGTTAAATTTAATAATAGATTTTGACATCATTCAAAAAGGCGCAATGTCGGGAGCGCCTAAATATATGGAATGGTACGGCGGGTTTGCGTTAATGATAACTCTGGTATGGCTGTATCTTGAAATATTGAGATTGTTGACAAAACTAAGAAATTAAAATGACGGTAAAACTTACGGATACGTCTTTTTTTATATCTTCAACAGAACCTCAGAAGCTGCCGCAAAGCATTTCCGAGGTTGCTTTTGTGGGAAGATCAAACGTCGGGAAAAGTTCGGTTATAAACGCAATTTGCAATAAAAAAAATCTGGCCAGAACTTCAAAAACGCCCGGCAGAACAAGGGCTATAAATATTTTTACGCCGTCAAACGGCAGATGGATAGTTGATCTTCCGGGTTATGGTTTTGCAAAAGTATCCGAAGAGGAAAAATCTTCTTGGAAGCAGATGATAGAAGAATACATAACGGGCAGAAAAAATATTAAAGCGGTATATATAATTGTAGACGGACTTGTGGGGCCGACGGAACTTGACCGCGTAATGATAGAATGGGTCAGGGCGGTTAATGTTAAATTTAAAATTATTGTAAATAAAACCGACAGAATATCAAATTTGAATTTGGAAAAACTTAAAAACGATACGGCTGAAAATTTAGGAATTGATAAAAATTTAATTTTTTGCGTCAGCGCTAAAACAAAAGCCGGAATCGGAAATATAACGGGCGATGTCGGGAATTTATTATAAGACAGCAAAATAAAAGTTTTATTTTTGTTGCAGCAGTATAACAATAAAGCAGGATAATTAAAAAGGAGGAGTACAATGAAAAAAGTTTTGTTAGTTTTGTTGGCAGTAGTTCTTTTGGGCGGCGCGGCGCAGGCTCAGGTTTTTAAATTATCTTTATGGGGCGATATTTGTGTGCCTAATGAAGATTACACAGGCGGATTGGAACTTGCAATCGGGACAGAAACTCCGGCAGTTGACGGCGTGCAGCTTTCATTCATTTATGCCCAGACAGATAAATTAAGAGGTTTGCAGTCTGCATTAGTATCAAGCACAAAGGACGGACAAGGCGTTCAGTGGAGCGTTGTAAATTTGGCGGATCAATTTCAGGGAGCGCAGTTCGGTTTGGTAAACTGGTCTAAAGACGTAAAGGGTTTGCAGTGGGGTTTTATCAATTATACCGAAACAATGAAAGGACTTCAGATCGGTCTTGTAAACATAATAAAGAATAACCCGACATTTTTGCCGGTATTTGTATTTGTTAACTTCAGTTTCTAATTGAAAAGTTTTTCTTTAACTATTATCGTCGGATTCGTGGCCGGACTGGTTTTATCCGGAGTAATAGCGGATGTTTTTTCGTATGCGGCAAAGTCGTATAACAGGCTTTATATCGCAAGAACGATATCAAAAGCAGAGAAGATGGTTTCTCAGGACAAATACGACAGGGCCATAGAGCTTTACGAAAAGGCATACGCCAAAATCAGTTCGTCCATGAATGACGATAAAAATGAAATTCTTATTGCAAAAATAAAAAACAATCAGGGGCTTTGCCTGTCAAAAAGATTTGAAAAAACAAAAGATGTTCTTGATTTTAAACAGGCGCTGTCGCTGTTTGAAGAAGCATGTGCGGTTTATAAAAAAATAAAAAACGGCGAACTTGCCGATCAGACCGAACAAAACATAAAAATACTGGAAAAGATGGCTGAAGTTTAATTAATCAAAATGTTAAACTATTACGGCACGGTTATAAGGCCTCCTAGCGAGGCTGACAGTTTAATATTGCAGGTCACTCTCGGATGTTCCGACAATTCGTGTATTTTCTGCCCGGCTTATAAAGATAAAAAATTCAAAATTAAAAACATAAGAGAAATAGAAAAAGACATAGCGACCGCCGCAGCATATTATCCCGAAACGCGCAGGGTTTTTCTTGCCGACGGAGACGCCTTAATAATTGCGCAGAAAGATTTGCTGACAATTTGCGACAGAATCATCGCGGCATTTCCGCTTGTTTCAAGAATATCAATGTACGCTTCCGCAAAAGCCGTTGAATTAAAAACAGTTGCCGAATTAAAACAATTGCAATCCAAAAAAATGTCTCTGGTTTATATAGGATTTGAAACCGGCGATGAAGATGTTTATAAATTTACTCAAAAATACGGTTCTGTGCAAAAAAACATTGAATCGGTTTTGAAATTAAAACAGGCCGGGATTAAATCCAACGTTACGGTTATTCTTGGTCTGGGCGGAGAAAAGTTTTCTTTAAAACACGCCGAAAATACTGCTGCTGTTTTAAACAGAGCCCGTCCGGAACAAATAGCTGCGCTGACGCTGATGATTGTAAAAAATACTCCGCTGTATGAAATATGGCGTTTAAAACAATTTCATATGCCCGATGAATTTGCAATATTAAAAGAATTAAAAACATTATTGGAAAATATGCTGGATTTTAAATGCCTATTTTTCTCAAATCATGCATCAAATTATGTTCCGGTATCGGCGAGATTCCCGAAAGACAGACAAAAAGTGATAAATATTTTGGATAAAATTATAACTCAATCCGACAAACGCTTGTTACGAAACGAAAATTTAAGAAATCTTTAATCGGTTAAACCTAAAAAAATTGCTTATAATTTAAATATATTGTTGAAAAATGATATTAAAATATATAGAATATGACAGATATGAAAAAAATTTTACCGGTGCTTGCATTTGTACTGGTGCTTATATTTTTGTACGCTCCCTTAAGAGTATCGGGAGAACAGAAAGTATCAATCAGCGGAAAATTTATCAGAAACTCTGCTTCAGGACTTCCGCTAAATGATATTCAGGTAAAAGTTACCGGCACCAAAGAATTAATTATAAGAACCGACAGAAGCGGCAATTATATCGCTTATAATTTGCCCGCGGGCGGCAATTATACCGTTACGCCTTTTAAAGCCGGTTTTTTGTTTGCTCCCGAATCCAAAACATATACCAACCTTACGGCAAGCAAAATCAATGAAAATTTCGGAGTATCCGAGAGAACGTATTCAATAAGCGGCAAAGTTATAGTCGGCGGCAAGCCTTCAAAAGGCGAAATAATAATGATTAACACCAGAGCCGTTAAGTATTTTACAAATGAAGACGGTGAATATTTTATAGATAATCTCTCTTATGAAGGCCCTTATACGGTTACGGTTGAATCAAATAGAGTTGTTTTTGAACCTTTTAAAATTGATCAGCTGGACAAAAATGTTGTTTACAATTTTGAAAAATCCATCAAAGCGATGGGATACGTTACTTCTTCCGGAAAAGGAATTGCCGGCGTTGAAATAGCAGTTAACAATAAAAGATATAAAACAGATGAAAACGGGTATTATGAAATCAACGGTCTGGCGGCCAACGGAAGCTATATACTTGCGGTTATAAATTCCGAAATGAATCCGGTTCCCAAATTTGTTGAGCTGAAAAAAGTTACGCAGGATATTGATAATGTAAATTTTTCTTTAAGCGGTTCAATTTCCGGAACTGTAAAAATGAGCAACAAACCTTTTGCCGGAGCTTTAATTAAAGTAGAGTCATCCGACCAAACCGAAGAAACAAAAACCGATAAAAACGGCGCTTATAAAATAAATAAACTCGGTCTTCACAGAGATTACGCCATATCAGTTTCAAGTCCGGGCTATATGTTCAGCCCGAAAGACAGAACCGTAAAAAAACTGGCGAACCAGACGGGAGGGCAGAATTTTACCGCCTCAGTTCAAAAATACAAAATATACGGCGTTGTTACCAGAGGCACAGCTTTTGTCAAAGACGCTGAAATTTCAATAGGCGGAATTTCAAAAGTTGTAAAAACAGATGCTCAGGGAGCGTATTCTTTTGACGGCCTGACTGCCGGGAAAAATTATTCCGTTTCGGTAAAATCAAAACAAATTAAATTTACGGAATCAAAAAAAACAGTAAACGGAATAAGCGGCGATACAGAGATTAATTTCGACGGATTACTTTCAATTTCCGGCAAAGTTACAATTGACGGAATGCCTTTGGAAAACGCAAAAGTTCTTTATGATTTTAATTCTTTTGTGTTAACGGATAAAAACGGAAATTATACAGTTGACGGGTTAATGCCTAATCAGGTTTACACTATTGAAGTTTCAAGCAATGATTATAAATTTACGCCGAGCATTTTTACGTCTGAACGTCTGAAGGAATGTCTGACTGATGAGGATTTTAAAGTCGTCATTGATTATAAACTGAAAGAAAAAGAAGAAAAACTTGCCCGAGAAGAAGCGGCAAAGAAAGCCAAAGAGGAAGAAAGATTAAGGAAAGAAGAATTAAAAAGAATAGAAGCGGAAGAAAAAAAGGCCCTTAAAGAGGCCAAGAAGAAAGCGTTGGAAGAGGAAAAAGCAAGAAAAGAAGAACTTGCAAAAGCGGCTTTGCAGGAAAAAGCAGCCCGCGAAGAAGCGGCAAAACAATCTCAGGAAGAAAAAAAGAAACAGGCGGTTTCCGTTAAAGAAATAAAAGAACCGGTTATAAATGAAGATGAAATTCAGATAGCGTTATTGCAGGAAAAATTAGCCGCTAAAGAATCTGCAAAGAAAGCCAAAGAGGAAGAAAGGTTAAGAAAAGAAGAGTTAAAAAGAATAGAAGCTGAAGAAAGAAAGGCCCGAGAAGAAGCCAAGAAGAAAGCGTTGGAAGAAGAAAAAGCAAGAAAAGAAGAACTCGCAAAAGCGGCATTACAGGAAAAACTTGCCCTTAAAGAAGCCGAAAAGAAAGCAAAAGAGGAAGAAAGATTAAGAAAAGAAGAGTCAAAAAGAACAGAAGCGGAAGAAAAATTAGCCGCTAAAGAATCTGCAAAGAAAGCCAAAGAGGAAGAAAGATTAAGGAAAGAAGAGTTAAAAAGAATAGAAGCGGAAGAAAGAAATGCCCGCGAAGAAGCCAAGAAGAAAGCGTTGGAAGAAGAAAAAGCAAGAAAGGAAGAACTTGTAAAAGCAGCCTTGCAGGAAAAACTTGCCCGTAAAGAAGCGGCAAAGAAAGCCAAAGAGGAAGAAAGATTAAGGAAAGAAGAATTAAAAAGAATAGAAGCTGAAGAAAGAAATGCCCGCGAAGAAGCCAAGAAGAAAGCGTTGGAAGAAGAAAAAGCAAGAAAAGAAGAACTTGCAAAAGCTGCATTGCAGGAAAAACTTGCCCGTGAAGAAGCGGCAAAGAAAGCCAAAGAGGAAGAAAGATTAAGGAAAGAAGAATTAAAAAGAATAGAAGCGGAAGAAAGAAAGGCAAGAGAAGAAGCCAAGAAGAAAGCGTTGGAAGAAGAAAAAGCAAGAAAAGAAGAACTTGCAAAAGCTGCATTGCAGGAAAAACTTGCCCGTGAAGAAGCCGCAAAGAAAGCGAAAGAAGAAGAAAAATTAAAAAAAGAAGAACAGAAAAAAATAGAATTGCAGGAAAAAATTAATCAGGAACAAAAAAGAAGATTGGAAATGCAGGCTCAGATAGCGTTGCAGGAACAGCTTGCTCAGGAAGAAGAAGCTAAAAAACAGGAATTGCAGAATAAACTTATACAAGAACAGGAAAACAAGAAAAGACAGGAAGAAGAAAGACTAAAAAAAGAAGAAGAAATCAGAATAGCCGAACAACAATTGGAACAGGAAAGATTAAGAAGAGAAGAACAGAAAAAAGCGGACCTTCGCGATAAACTTACAAAAGAACAGGAAAAGAAACAAAAACAGGAAGAAGAAAGACTAAAAAAAGAAGAAGAAAAGAGAATAAAAGAACAGCAGAAAGAGCAGGAAAAACTTGAAAAAGCAGCCGAAAAGAAAAGAATAGCGGAAGAAAAATTAGCCGCTAAAGAAGCGGCAAAGAAAGCCAAAGAGGAAGAAAGATTAAGAAAAGAAGAATTAAAAAGAATAGAACGTGAAGAAAAAGAATCTCAAAAAATACGCCCTAAACAAGATAAAAAAAGAGAATCTCAACCGACGCCGGCGGCAGTTGCTCCTGCGACGGATAAAAATGCAAAGCTTTCAATCGCGGGACGAGTATTAAAGGGCAGATACGGCGTCGCAAGAATACAGATTAAGCTTTTGGCTGACGGCAAAACGGACACTTTTTTAACCGATAAATACGGATATTATTTAATTCCCGATCTTGAAAGAGATAAAGATTACGTCGTTACCGTCGTTTCCGACAATAATGTTTTAAATATTTCGCCTAAATCCCGCGTATATAAAAAAATAAACGGGGACTTTACAAATCATAATTACTACGTAGTTACTGAAAAATAAAAAATACTTGGTTATGAGTTTATGAAAATGAAACAAATAAATTTAAAAGTATCTCACGGATACCCTATAATTTTTTTAAATAATTTTAATGATTTTTCCGCCCGGTTAAAAAAATATCTCATTCAAAAAAAAGTTTTTATTATTTCCGATACAAACGTCGCGGCTTTTTATCTGCGTAAAATTGAACAGCTGTTAGAAAAAGAAAAAATTGACGTTAAATCGTTTGTATTTAAAGCCGGAGAAGAGCGGAAGAATATTAAAATTTTAACGGACATAGTCAAATATGCGACGGCTTCCGGAGTAGACAGGCAGCATACGGTTATAGCGCTCGGCGGCGGAGTCGTCGGAGATATTGCCGGATTTTTCGCATCCGTTTATATGAGAGGTCTCAAATATATACAGGTTCCCACTACGCTGCTTGCCATGGTAGATTCTTCGGTCGGCGGCAAAACGGGAGTCAACACTGAAAGCGGCAAAAATATAATAGGAACTTTTTACCAGCCCCAATGCGTTTTAATAAATACGAAATTTTTACAGACTTTAAATTCAAGACATTTGAGAAACGGCATGGCGGAAGTCATTAAGTACGCCGTAAGTTTTGACGTTAAATTTTTCAGGGAATTAAACTTGATTTTTGAAAAAGAGTTTATATCCGAAAAAGATTTTGAAAATATTATTTATAAATCGTGCAGCTTTAAAGCCGATATTGTCCGTAAAGACGAAAAAGAAACAAAGGGTTTAAGAGAGCTTTTAAATTTCGGACATACTTTCGCCCACGCTTTGGAGACGGTAACGGAATACAAAGAATTTCTGCACGGAGAAGCCGTCGCAATTGGAATGCTGTTTGTATGCGAGCTTGCCGAAAGAATGTCTTTTGCAAAAAAAAATACGGCGTCCGTTTTAAAAGAAATGCTTGCGGCAGCCGGTTTTTGCCTGAATATAAATAAAAAATATGATCCGGTTAAATTTTTTGAGGTAATGAAAAGAGATAAAAAATCCGTTTCGGATAAAATAAAATTTGTTTTGCCGAAACAAATCGGACAGATAAAATCTAAAATGGGAGTTGAAGATAAAGCCGTATTAAATTTGCTTAAGGAAGTGTTAAAATGAAAAAAATATTAATTATTAACGGTCCGAATTTAAATTTATTGGGAACGAGAGAACCCGAAATTTACGGAAAATTTACGCTTGCCGATATTGAAAATACATTAAAAGATTTTGCTAAAAAAATGAATGTTGAAATTGAATGTTTCCAGTCAAATCACGAGGGAGAAATTGTAGATAAAATCGGAGGCGCGAAAAATAATTTTGAAGGCATAATAATAAATCCCGCCGCCTATACTCATACTTCGGTAGCTATAAGGGACGCCATAGCATCAGTCGAAATCCCCGTAATAGAAGTTCACATATCAAATATATATTCAAGAGAACAATTCAGACATAATTCGTTTATAGCCCCTGTTGCCGTCGGACAGATATCAGGACTCGGAATAAAAGGATATTTACTGGCATTGGAATATTTCAGCGGCAAGTAATGATATCAATTATCAAAAAACTTTAATCAATCCCGAACCATGTTGCCGTTCCAAAAATCAATACAAGGCGGGCCTTCAGTGATTATTAAAAAAGTGAATTTAAAAACCGGATTTGACAAAATTTTTCATTTTGTTAAAGATAGACCGTATCCGTTCTTTCTTGACAGCGGGCAACATTACGATAAATTCGGAAAATTTTCATTTATAGGCTTTGACCCGTTGGCGGTTTTTAAAGCAAAAGAAGACAAAATTGAAATTATTGAAAGCAACAGTTTGCATGAATTTACAAATTCAAAGTCTCTGGATATTTTTCAGAAATTTTTTGATAAATATGAAAAAAATCATAAAAGCCCTTTTCCTTTTTCCGGCGGATTTGTAGGTTTTTTATCTTATGATTTATGCCGTCAAATTGAAAAAATTCCGTCTCTTGCCGAAGATGATAAAAATATTCCCGACATATGTTTCGGACTTTATGACGGTATTTTTGTTTATGACCATAACAGAAGAGAATGTTTCATTGTCGCCCACGGCATAAACAAACCGGCAGAAAATATAATAAAAAATTTAACGGCAGCAATTCAACAGGTAAATAAAAACATTAAATCCGTTAAGGCACGGCAGGAAAAAGTAAAACACAAAATTACTTCAAATTTTTTAAAAGAAGAATATATTAAAAGCCTCGGCAAAATAAAAAAATATATTAAAGACGGCGATATTTATCAGACTAATTTAACGCTGCTCTTTGAAACGGAATATAAACAGGAGCCGTGGTTATTATATCAACGGCTCAGAAAGATAAATCCCGCGCCGTTTTCTTCCTTTATTGATTACGGCGATTTTCAAATAATATCAAGTTCTCCCGAAAGATTTTTTCGTGTTGAAAACAGAAAAATTCAAACAAGACCCATAAAAGGGACGATTGCCCGCGGCAGAAATAAAGAACAGGATCTGTTGAATAAAAAAATACTTTTGAACAGCGAAAAAGATAAATCTGAATTAATAATGATTGTAGATGTGGCACGAAACGATTTAGGCAGAATATCTAAAATGGGAACCGTAAAGGTGGAAGAACTGGTTTCATTGGAGCAATATCCTACGGTTTATCATCTTGTATCAACCATTACCGGAGAATTAAGAGAAGACGTTAAATTTTCGGATATTATAAAAGCAACTTTTCCGGGAGCTTCAATTACGGGTGCTCCGAAAATCCGCGCCATGGAAATTATTGACGAGCTTGAACCGACGCGGAGAAATATTTACACGGGCTCAATAGGTTATCTGGATCTTAACGGGAATATGGATTTTAATATTGTAATCAGAACTATAGTTTTAAAAGACGGAAAGGCTTTTTTTCAGGCAGGAGGAGGCATTGTGTGGGATTCCGATGAAGAGTCGGAATATGAAGAAGCAATTCTTAAAGCTAAGGCTTTACAAAAAGCGATGGAAGGTTAAAAAATGAAAATATGTTTAAACGGCAGGATAACGGATAAAAATCCGGATTTTATTTCAGGAGCAGGATTATTTTACGGATACGGGTTATTTGAAACGATTAAAATAACGGATAAAAATCCGGTTTTTATTAAAGAACATTATAGAAGATTAAAAAAAAGTTCCGCATTTTTGAAACTTAAATTAGATATGACCTTACCGGAATTTATTGAAAACAGCAGAAAATTGATAAATATAAATAAAATACGGGAGGGCGCGCTGAAACTTTTATTTTTCAAAGGAGCAAAACAAAACCATATATTGATTAATACCGATTTGAAAGTTTATAATCCGGGAAAATACAAATACGGATTGTCAATAAAATTTTCAGAAAGAATAAAAAATGAAAAATCTTTGTTGTCCGGACATAAAACTTTAAATTATCTGGAAAATATTTTAGAAAAAATAACAGTTCTTAAAGAGGGTTATGATGATGTTTTATTTTTAAACGGCAGAGAAAATATCACCGAAACCGCATGCGCCAATATTTTTTTTATAAATAAAAATAAGATTTATACCCCCTCGCTTGAATCAGGGATATTGCCGGGAATAGTCAGAGAAAAAATATTGCACATTGCAAAACAAAAAAATATTCCGCTTACAGAAGGCTTTTTTTCTCAAGATGAACTTATGAAGGCCGATGCGGTATTTCTTACAAATTCATTGATGGGCGTAATGCCGGTGAAATCAATTAATGGTAAAAAATTTAAATTAGACAATGAAATTTTCGGAAACATAAGCAGTTTATATAAGCGGTTTTTAAAAATTTAAAAAATCATTTACAAAATAAAAACACCCCGCCGTTTGACGGCGGGGTGTTTTTCAATGATAGCTAATTATATTTTTCTTATGTTAGCTGCCTTAGGTCCTTTGTCTGATTCTACAACGTCGAACTCAACACTGTCGCCTTCAGCAAGTGATTTGAATCCTTCAGATTGTACTGCTGAATAATGTGCGAACACATCGCCAGATCCATCATTGTTGGAAATAAATCCATAACCCTTTTGGTCGTTAAACCATTTTACTTTACCTTGTGCCATTTACTTCTACTCCTTGTTTATAGTTCATTTACGAACTTTTTCTGGGTTTTTTCAAACCCACGGACATATTAAAGTATATATTTACAACTTTGTCAAGTGCTTAATGCGCAAAACGTAATCTTTACTATAAATTTTTTATTTTGTAAAATCTCAAAACTTATAAGCGATACCGTATTTAGTTTACGGGGGAAAAATGATAAAAGCGGTTTATCTGAAAGATAATATTTGCGAATGCGAATTAAACGTTGAAAATTTGGGCAGGATTTATAATTCAAAACCGAATCTTCTGTGGGTTGATCTCAGCCTTGAAAAAGGAGATCTTGCCACCGATGAAATAGCTTTGCTTTCAGAAACTTTCCAGTTTCATGAGCTTTCAATAGAAGACTGTCTGTTCCCTTTATACAACCCAAAAGTTGAAGAGTTTAACAATTACATATTCGTAAACATACACGGTATCCGCCAAAAAACTATGAATATCGCCGATTTTGAAGAGTCCATATACGAACTTGACATATTTATCGCGAAAAATTTACTTGTAACCGTTCATACGGAAGAATTAGAATTTATAGATATGCTTATGCAGAAAGCAAAATTGAAACCGCAGATAGAATTAAAAAATATGGATAATCTGTTATATAATATTCTTTCAAAAGTTGTGGCAAACCTTGAACTTACCATGGAAAAGATAGGCAACAAAATAGATTTATTGGAAGATAAAATTCTTGAAAACGCCAAACAGGAATATATGCAGGAAATTTTAGATTATAAAAAAGTGCTGCTGTCTCTAAAAAAAATTACCGATCCGCAACAGTACGTATACAGTTTTTTTTCAAGAGGCAACAGCGAATATCTTCAGGACAGTTATTCGGCATATTTCAGAGACATAACGTATCAGCTTGACAGATTAAATAAAACGATAACGGCTTCGTCGCAAATGATAGGTTCTCTTATAGTCATATATATGTCGGCGGTTACTTTAAAATTAAACGAAGTAATAAAATTTTTAACGGTTATAGCCACAATTTTTCTGCCGATACTTATTATCGCCAGTTATTACGGAATGAACGTAAACTTTTTGGAAGTTGACGTGTTAGGACCGCGTGGCACCTGGTTTTTTGCGATATTCATAATACTTGTCGCAACAATATTCCTTTATTTTTATATGAAAAAGAAGAAATGGTTTTAATCCCTGTTTAAAAACAAAAATATTCCTAAATTATGAAATTTGATTTGAATTGTAAAATCAGTTTAACCGTTACAATATTATTTTTAATGTCGCTTGCGTTTTGCTATGTCCTTAAAAACCAGCACTATAAAAAAGAATTGTTTAAATTTATCGCCGACAATAATTTTTCGGAAGGCAATTATTTTCAGTCGTCAAAATATTATAAAAAATTGATATCAATGGGCGACGGCGACGAAGATGTATATAAAAATATGGCGATATCAATGATTAAGACGGGTTATTACGACCGCGCCATAGAATACCTTAAAAAAGTTTTGAAAAAAGATAAGTCTTCCGACGTGTATTACGCTCTGGGCTACGCTTATTACCAAAAAGCCCAGACTCTGGATTCGCTTTCGATATTTAACAAAGCGATGGGATATCTTAACGAAAGCATAACGTTAAATAAAGATAATAATCTGGCGTACAGGCTTATGGGCAGAATTTTTGAACATCTGCAAAAATTTGACAGGGCGAGAATCTGGTATAACAAAGCTTTGATAAACGTAAACGATAAAAGCGAACTTTATAATTTTATAGCTTATACTTACAAAGAGGAAGGCGACTTGGATAACGCCGTTAATTTTTATAAAAAAGCCATAGAGAGCAACGATAAAAATATTTTGGCATACTGCGGACTGGGTGAAATTTACAGACAGAAAGAAGATTTCCAACAGGCGATAGAATGCTACAATCAAGCCATAAAGACCGATACCGGATATATAATGCCTTATTATAAAATAGGCCGGATATATTATGAAAAAAAAGAGTATGAAAAAGCGCTGGGGTGGTATTTTCAGGCCCTTCGTTTTGACACAAAAAACAATATAGTAAATTATTACATAGGCAAGGTTTATAAAGATACGAATATGCCGTCCAAAGCGGCGGAATATTTTAAAACAGCGGCGTACTGCGGCAATGACGACGCGATAAAAGAACTTAAGGAAATGTCGGAGCGCTGAAATGTTTTATACGAATAAGAGACTGTTTTTTATAATTTTGTTTTTATTGTCGGTTTTTCTCGGGTATTTTATAAACCAAAAAATCATACTTATGGGTATATTTGAAAATTTTTTGGTTTTAACGGCCGCCGTGTACATAAGCATAGCTGCAGTGTCTTTTGCGGCGTCTTTTGCGGCCGGAATCATTATAAAAATATTGGTCAACGCGGTTTCTAAAATTTTAAAACAGGAAAACTCATACAGCTGGAAATTTGTTTTGTGGCTGAATTTTACCGTTTTTTGTTATGTGCTGGTATTTGGAATTTTTTTAATTTCAATAACATATTAAATATTGTATAATATACGCCGATGTAAACATACGCCGACATAGCTCAGTTGGTAGAGCAATCGCTTCGTAAGCGATGGGTCGGAGGTTCAAATCCTCTTGTCGGCTTCTGTGTTTATCTGACGAACCGGGGCAAAAATGTTGTCCGATATAATAAAAAAAACTTTTTCAAAAATACTACAGTACGGCGTTCCTCTTTTTTATTTTTTGGTTGCGGTAAGTTTTTATCTCGGGACTTATGATTCCGCCCAGATTAAAATAACCATAGTTCAAATCGGCGGAATCTTTTTAATCTGTTCATGGTTAATCTTAAAATTTGAAGAGAATTTATTTCCGACTTTGCGGCAAAATCCGGTTGTCGCAGCGCCGGTGCTTTTATTTTTGATTTCAGGCCTTATTTCATATTTATTTTCATATTTTAATTACGCTTCTCTGAATGAATTTTCCAGAAGGCTTATATATTGTCTTTTGGCTTTAGTTATAGCGGATGTTTTTAACGACAAGAAAAATGTAAACAGACTTATAAATTTTTTAATATCCGCCACATACATAGTCTGCATATATTCCGTTCTCCAGTTTATAGATATAAATTTTTTCCCGCCTCCTCCCGACAAAGGTCTTGATCCTTTTGCATGGCGGCAGGCTTTCGGCCCGAAAATTTTTTCAACTTTCGGCAACCCAAATTTCTTAGGCGATTTTCTTGTTGTTATGAGCCCGATAACGCTGGCTTTATTTTTTAAAAAAAGAAAATTTCATCTTTTATTTTTGTGGATTTTGATAACTTTTTCAACCGTAGCCACTTATTCAAAAGGAGCATGGATAGGATACGGTCTGGGTCTATTAACTTTCGGATTTTTATTTGTTAATTTTATTCTCAATATAGAAAAATCAAAAAGAATTTTTATACTTATAATAATGTCGGTTCTTACCATAACCACCGTTTCCGGAGCGATATTTATACAGATGAAAAAACGTCCGGACAGCGCTTCTTTCAGAACGTGCACATGGCTTGCCACCTGGGAAATGATAAACACAAATCCCGTTTTGGGAACGGGAATAGGAACTTTTTATCTGACATATCCTTCGTTCAGAAGGCCCGAAATATTTTTTATTGAAGGAGCCCACAATACCGAAACAGACCATGCCGAAAACGAATATCTGGAAGTTTTTTACGATGAAGGAATAATCGGAATAGGCATTTTTCTTGCTTTGCTTGCGTTATTTTTGACTCTCGGACTGAAAAATCTGGCGTATTTCAGAAGACGCAATTTAAACGACGGAACTATGGCTTATATACAGCTCGGCGTTTTAAGCGCGCTGGTCGCGCAGCTCGGGCATAATCTTGTGTGCGTTTCTCTGAGGTTTGTTTCTTCCGGCGTAATGTTATGGATGCTTATAGGTCTTACGGCGGCGATATCTTTTCAATATATAAAGAAAGAAAAAATAGATATTGTTGTATTTCCTTCCGTTATAAAAAGAATAGTGCAGATAATAATATTTTTAATGATGTGTTATCTTATATTTGTGTTTTACGGTTTTTTCCAGGCTGATAAAACGCACGCAACGGCAATTTATTATTCAAAACAGGGCAGATGGAACGAATCGCTTGAATATTTTGATAAAACTATTAGAAAAAATCCGTCTTTTATAATGCCGAGATATTTTAAAGCCAACAATTATAACGACAGATTCCAAAACGATGACGTAAGTAAAGCGTTGGCGGAATACGAAAGTTTATGGAAGCTTGCGCCGAATTACGTTCAGTCAAAATTTCTGGTAGGCGCGCTTTATACTAAACTGTGGGCGGAATATAATCTTCAATATAATGGGTTTCTTGCCAAAAAAGACGAGAAAAACGCGGAAACGGCGTTAAAAAACAGAGACGACAGTTTTCAAAAAGCGGTAAGATATTATAATGAGTATGAATTAATAGATCCGATTTTTCCGGAAACGTATTACAGGCTTGCATGGCTTTATGTGCAAAACGGAGAATATCAAAAAGCGCTTGACGAATATCAAAAACATCTTGACGCTCCCGGCAAACTTATAAGAAACGCGGATTACTGGAAACCGAGAAGGAAAAACGAATATGCGTTTACTTATATAAATATGGGCAGTTTGTATTTTATGATGAATAATCTTGACAAAGCAGAAGAATGTTTCAAAAAATCGCTTGAACTGGTCCCGGACAGTCTTGAAGGATTAAAAAGTCTTGTCGCCCTTTATAATAAAACAAACCGTAAAGATGAATTTAATAAAACGGTTGAAACGTTAAAAAAACTATACCCTCAGGATAAAGTTGTTTCAACGCTGGTTTTAAAAAAATAACGCAGCTCCGTCTTAAAAATCATTTTAATTAGCACTCTCAAACATTGTGTGCTTGACAAACCAAAATATCTGTGTTATAATTGGCACTGTTATAAAGCGAGTGCTAAAAAATATAATTGTTTTGAGCGGGGAGAAATGAGACAAATTGCGGAGCACGTTTTAAAAGAAAGAAAGTCTAAGGTGCTGTATGCCGTAATCCACCAGTTTATAAAAACGGGCAAACCGGTTGGTTCAAGCGTTTTGGAAAACGAATATAATTTTGATTTATCGCCGGCCACTTTAAGAAGTTTGATGGCGGAACTTGAAAAAGAAGGTTTTTTAACGCATCCGCATACTTCCGCCGGAAGAATACCGACCGACGCAGGATATAGGGCGTACGTTGATTCTATTATAGAAATGCAGAGACTGGCAGTTATAGAAGAAGAAAAGATAAGAAAAGAATACGAAAAAAAGACAAAAGAAATAGACGCGTTGTTGTCGCAGACGTCAAGAATTTTATCGGGTCTTTCGCATTATACGGGTTTTGTGGTGGCTCCGAAAATTGAAAATAACGAAATAAGAAATATTGAACTTATACAGATTTCAAAAGACCAAGTTTTGGTTGTTCTTCTTACTAAAACCGGAACGGTTAAAAACAAGATTGTCAGCATAAGCATAGACGCCGATGATTTGTACGATTTGAAAAAATTCCTTAACAGAAAATTAAGAGGAATGTCTCTTACGGAAGCGGGCAAAAGAATATTAGGAGAAATACAGCATTACGAAAATAAACAGAAAAATATGATTGAATTTGCCGGCTGCATAAGCAGCGTTATAGACAGCATACAGGACGACATATATATGGACGGCACATCAAATGTATTATCAATTCCTGACTTTAAAGACTTGGAATCGGCGCGTTATTTGATGCAGTTAAATGAAGACAGAGATAAATTAAAGATGATAATAGGCAAAGATTTAAATAATAAAATTCAGGTAAAAATAGGCGAAGAACAGAAAGATTTAAGCGTAATAACAACGTCATACAGTTACGGCAATAAAATTATAGGAGTTTTGGGAATTATCGGCCCCAAAAGAATGGAATACGAAAAAATGATATCTCTTGTTGATTCCGTTTCAAAAGTAGTCAACGGATATTTATCGCAAATAGGAGAAGAAGACGATGACGAGTGAAGAACAAAAAAAAGAAACGGAAGATATAAATCCGGAAGCGCTTGAAGAAATCGCAAGAGAAGAGAAACTTTCGGAACTTGATATTTTAAAGCAGTCTGTTGAGGAAAAGCAGAAAAAAGCCGAAGAATATTACGACCAGCTTTTGAGACTCAAAGCCGATTTTGAAAATTTCAGAAGAAGAACGGAAAAAGAAAAACAGGATTTTTTAAATTGGGGCAGAGAAAAAATTCTTATAAAACAGATAAGCATATATGATGTTTTTGAGCAGGCTTTACAAAGCGTTAAAACCGGTAAAAATTTAGACAGCATAATGGTCGGGCTGGATATGATTCACAAAGAATTCGCTAAAATGCTTAAAGAGGAAGGCGTTGAAAAAATAGAATGCCTTGACAAAAAATTTGACCCTCATTTCTGCGACGCGCTGGCGTACGTTGAGTCGGACAAAGAGGAAGGAACGGTGCTTGAAGTATATCAGCCGGGTTACAAATTCAACGGCAAATTAATGAGAGCGGCGAAAGTAAAAGTGTCAAAAGCGCCGGAAATACAGAAGAATGAAATTTTGGAAGACGAAAAGAAAGAAGAGAAAGCCGATAACAACGAAAATAAGGAAGAAAATAAATAGAAAACGGAGGGTATCATGAGTAAAATTATAGGAATAGACTTAGGAACATCAAATTCTGCGGCGGCGATAATGGAAGGCGGAAAAGTAACGCTTATCCCGTCGGCTGAAGGAACGACGCTCGGAGGAAAAGCGTTTCCGTCGTATGTTGCTTTTACGAAAGACGGACAGCTTCTCGTCGGAGAACCGGCAAGAAGACAAGCGGTCACAAACCCGGAAGGAACGGTTTCGGCGTTTAAAAGAAAAATGGGAACTGATTTTAAATACCAGATAAACGGCAAGGAGTTTACTCCTCAGCAGTTGTCGGGATTTATATTGCAGAAAATTAAAAAAGACGCGGAAGCTTATCTCGGCACTAAAGTTGAAAAGGCGGTTATTACGGTGCCTGCTTATTTTAACGACCACCAGAGACAGGCGACAAAAGACGCGGGCGCAATAGCCGGTCTTGAAGTAGTCAGGCTTGTAAACGAACCTACGGCGGCGTCGCTTGCTTACGGTATAGACAAAGTCGGCAAAGAGCAGAAAATAATGGTATTTGATCTTGGCGGCGGAACTCTTGACGTAACCATTATGGAAATGGGCGCGGAAGGAACTTTTGAAGTATTGTCCACTTCCGGCGACACGCAGCTCGGCGGAACAGATATGGATAAAGCGATAATCAATTACATCGCAGATACTTTTAAAAAAGAAAACGGAATAGATTTAAGAAACGATAAAATGGCGGTCCAGAGACTTCAGGAAGCCGCAGAAAAGGCAAAGATTGAACTTTCAAACGTTCTTGAAACAGACATAAATCTTCCTTTCATAACGGCCGATGCTTCGGGTCCTAAACATTTGACAATAAAACTTTCAAGAGCAACTCTTGAAAATTTCGTTGATCCTATCGTCCAGAGATGCAAAGCTTCAATAGACCAGGCTCTGTCAGACGCGAAACTTTCAGTTTCAAATCTTACGAAAGTTATTCTCGTCGGCGGTCCTACAAGAATGCCTATCGTCCAGAAGTTTGTTGAAAAACACGTAGGTTCAATAGTTGAAAGAGGAATAGATCCGATGGAATGCGTATCTAACGGAGCCGCAGTTCAGGCAGCGGTTTTGACGGGCGACGTAAAAGACATTCTTTTGCTTGACGTTACTCCTTTAACGCTTGGTCTTGAAACTCTCGGAAACGTAAGAACGCCGATCATTGACAGAAATACGACCGTGCCGGTAAAAAAATCGCAGGTTTTCTCAACTGCGCAGGATAACCAGCCGGGCGTTGAAATACATATTCTTCAGGGCGAAAGACCTATGGCTAAAGATAACGTTTCTTTGGGAAGATTTATGCTTGAAGGAATTCCGCCTGCTCCAAGAGGCGTTCCTCAGATAGAAGTTACGTTTGATATAGACGCAAGCGGTATTTTGCACGTAACCGCAAAAGATCTCGGAACGGGAAAAGAGCAGTCTATTAAAATAAGCTCGTCAACGAAATTGTCAAAAGACGAAATAGACAAATTCGTAAAAGAGGCGGAACAGTATGCCGACGACGACAAAAAGAGAAAAGAAGAAATAGAAGTTAAAAACGAAGCCGATAATTTGGTATATGCGACAGAGAAAAGTTTAAAAGAACACGGCGATAAAATTTCTCAGGAAGAAAGGCTTCAGGTTGAACAGGCTATAAACGAAACGAAAGAAGCTATTAAAGGCGGAGTTATAGATACAATAAAAGCGTCAAAAGAAAAGCTTCAGACGGCGTCTTACAAACTGGCGGAAGTCGTTTACAAGCAGGCTCAGCAGCAACAGCAGGCAGGACAGGCTCAGGGCGGCGGATGCGCGGATGGCAGTTGCGGTTCGCAGGCGGGAGCAGGACAGCAACAGCAGAATAATGGGGATAATGTTGTGGATGCGGAAGTAGTGGACGAAAACAAGAAGTAATTATTGCGACCGAAATATTTCAGCTGTGACTTTGAGTTTTCAAACCTTATGTACCGTTTCACTTACGTACACTTCGGTTTGAAAACTCTTTGTCTCGCTTGAAATCTTTCTAGTCGCTAAAAGCACAAAGAGTCAATATAAAATGAGTGGTTATGAAATAACAAATTTAATTATAAATTTTTTTACTGCTATCGGAACTTGCGGAGCAGTAGGTGTTGCTTTATGGTTGTCAATTCCAAAAAAAGAAAAAGCAGAAGGGTATTTTAAAATAGATTTTCATCATGGTGCTGGGACGATTGTATATTTTTCTATTCATAATATAGGGGATAAAAATATCAGGATTGATCCTACAATGGGAATGTATTTTAAATCGAAAGATAGCAATGATGCTTATTATACACCAATGGATTGTGATAGATGGATAGCTATACCAAGAAAAACAAAAAGAAATTGCAGTATAACTGCATATTTTGGACAATCCAACATAGATAACGCAAAACATATATATGAAGAAAAAAGTAGCATTATTTGTTTATATACTTTTGATGGTACAGAAATAGAATTAACTAAAAAAGAAATAAATTTTTAAAATATAAGTTGTTATGTCGTTAAAGATATCAAGATTTTAGGCGAGATGAAGTATTGAAAAGGCGCGGTGTACAAAGTAAAAGCGAAGCGGCGGTACATAAGCTTTTGCAATACGAAATCGCAGGCAAAAGATTGATATCGTCTTAAATAGAAAATTCAAAGTTGCAGCAAAATACTGAAGTCGATATTTGGCTGTTAAAGGAAACGAGATGAAGAGAGACTACTACGAAGTACTGGGCGTTCAAAAAGGCGCATCTGCCGATGAAATAAAGGGAGCTTACAGAAAATTAGCGATGAAATACCATCCGGACAAAAATCCGGGCGATAAAGCGGCGGAAGATAAATTTAAAGAAATAAACGAAGCCTACGACGTATTGTCCGACGCCAAGAAAAAGCAAACTTATGATTCGTTCGGACATGAAGGCGTAAACGGCATGGGAGGCGGAGGCGGAGGATATCAGCAATACGGCAACATGGGCGATATGGGCGATATTTTCGGAGATATTTTCGGAGATATATTCGGCGGAGGAAGGTCAGGCGGACGAAGAGGAAGCCAGAGACAGCAGAGAAGAGGCGAAGATTTGCAGTACGAGCTTGAAGTTTCGTTTCTTGACGCTATGAACGGAAAAGAAGTTGAACTTAAAGTTCCCAAAAAAGAAACATGTTCAACGTGCGGAGGAAGCGGAGCAAAGCCCGGCACTTCAACAAAAACATGTCCTAAATGTAAAGGCAGAGGGCAAATCAGCGTAAGTCAGGGTTTTTTCTCATTTGCGCAGACATGTCCGCAATGCAGAGGCGAAGGCCAGATTATTGAAAATCCGTGCTCGTCATGCAGAGGAACAGGAACAGTCCAGACTACGCATACGGTAAAAGTAAAAATTCCGCAGGGCGTAACCGAAGGAACTACTTTGAGAGTTTCGGGCGGCGGAAACGCAGGGCCTAACGGTTCGCAATCCGGAGATTTGTACGTTATTATAAGATTAAAACAGCAGGCAAACTTTCAAAGAAGAGAAGACGATTTATATACCGAAATAAAACTCACTTACGCGCAGGCGGTTTTGGGGCTTGATTACGACGTTCCCGTTCTTGAAGGAACCGTCAAAGTAAAAATAGCGCCCGGTACTCAGCCCGGTACTACGCTCAGAGTGCGCGAACAGGGATTTCCGAGGCTCGGAAGAAGGGCAAAGGGCGACCTTTTTGTAAAAGTAAACGTTCATGTGCCTAAAAATCTGACAAACGAACAAAGAAAAGCATTGTTTGAATACGCAAAATCAATGGGTGAAACGGCTCCCGACGCAAACTCCAACAGCGACGGGATTTTCAAAAAGATATTTAAATAAAACGTTATTTCACCTATAATTCAAATATCAGGCATCTTACATTTGTTCCTGTCTATTGCCTTTAAAAACAAAAAATGGTATAAGACAGGGATAAACAAAGGAGACAGCGCTATGCAAATAAACATCACAGCAAGACATTTGAAACTGACTGATGCAATTGACACTTATGTCAGGCAAAAAGTGGCGAAAGCCGGCAAGTTTTTTGACGGCGATAATGTCATGGCACACGTAGTTTTATCGGTGGAAAAAAACAGACAGATTACCGAAGTCGTGTTCAGCGTGGGCGGCAAACCGTTCAGAGCAAAAGAAGAATCGGAAGACTTATACGCCTCAATAGACCTCACGGTAGACAAACTTACCAAGCAGCTCAGAAAACAAAAAGAAATTTCAAAAATCCACAGATCGGAAAATCTAAAAGTATTAAAATCAAAAAAAATAAAATCGGAAGTATTCTCGCTTGACGCGATGGAAGACTCCAGAACAAAAATAGCCGAAATTAAACGATTTGACGTAAAGCCCGTTTCCATTGAGGATGCGATAAGCGAAATGGATTCTTTTAATTACAGAGTTTATATGTTTTTAAATTCGTCAACCGACAAAATAAACGTTTTGTACAGAAACGACAGCGGTTCTCTTGTAATGCTTGAACCTGAATTTTAAAATTGAAAATTATAGAAGTTTTGGGAGGAAGTGTAATGAATATCATGGATTTTTTGAGCGAAGATTCAATTATTGTTGACCTTAAAGCTCAAAACAAGAAGGACGCGATTATTGAGCTGATTGAACATTTGAAAACAACAAAAAAGGTTAAAAAAACCGACGAAATCGTTGAAGTCGTTTTAGAAAGAGAAAAATTAGGTTCTACCGGAATCGGACAGGGAGTTGCAATACCCCACGGAAAGACCGATGTTTTAAACGAACAAGTAGGCGTTTTGGGAATATCTAAAAAAGGTTTGGAGTTTAATTCTCTTGACGGAGAACCTGTATATATCGTATTTCTTTTGGTAGGTCCGGTTGAAGTTACCGGTCAGCATTTAAAAGCTTTATCAAGAATTTCAAGATTGTTTAAAGATAAATTCTTAAGACAGGCGATTAAAAACGCGGAAACAAAAGAAGAAATAGTTAAAATTATACAGCAAGAGGACGCCTATTGATGAAAGTGCTCAAAGTAGGCACTTTTTTTGACGAGAAATCTCGCGATTTTAAATTAGAAATAATTGCAGGGGCCGATGGACTTAACAGGCTTGTCACGGTTCCCGACGTAAACAGACCCGGGCTCGCTTTTGCCGGGTTTTTTGAACATTTGCCTTATGAAAGAGCCCAGATAATAGGCATAGCCGAGTTTACTTTTCTCAAAAAATTATCGCGCGAACAGCAGATTGATATTTTAAAAAAAGTTTTTTCCCCCAAGCAGGTTCCGTGCTGCATAATAACAAGAAGTTTTGACCCGCTTCCCACAATGATTGAAGTTTTCAATGAAATTAAAGTACCCCTTTTAAAAACGTCTTTAACCTCGGCCCAGCTTTTGGGCGATTTAATATATTATTTTGACGAAAAACTTGCGCCGTCGGAAAAACTGCACGGCGTTTTATCAAACGTTTACGGTCTGGGCGTTTTTATAAGAGGAAAATCGGGAATAGGCAAGTCGGAATGCGCGCTTGAACTGGTCAAAAGAGGCCATATGCTCGTGTCCGACGATATAGTTGAAATTACAAAAAGATCCGGACATATTTTAATAGGAAAAAGCGCCGGAATCAGCAAGCACCACATGGAAATCAGAGGCATCGGAATAATAGACGTACAGAGAATGTTCGGCGTGGCCAATATTCTTGACGAATCAAAGATAGAACTTGTCATAAATCTTATTGAATGGGACGCGGCAAAAAATCATGAAAGGCTCGGCATAGACGAGCATTATACCGATATTTTGGGCGTAAATGTTCCGGAACTTACGATTCCGGTAGGGCCCGGAAGAAATCTTGCGATTATAGTTGAAACGGCGAGTTTAAACCAGAGATTAAAAAACCGCGGACATTTTTCGGCGCTTGAATTAAGCAAAAAATTAATAGCCCAGATGAACAAATCAAAAAATGAAAAGTAATTTTCTGATAATTTCCGGCATATCCGGCGCAGGCAAAACCAAAGTACTCAACATACTTGAAGATTTCGGTTTTGTCTGCATAGACAATATGCCGATGGATTTTATTTTTAAATTCATAGACTTGTGCAAAAAAGACAGAAAAAAGTATAAAAACGTCGCTTTGAGCGTTGACATAAGATCCGGCAAAAACATTTCAAAAATATCCGGCATACTTAAGAAATTAAAAGACGAAAAAATCAAAAACGAAATATTTTTTTTAGACGCGGACGACAATACTCTTTTAAAAAGATATTCCGAAACCAGAAGAAAACATCCTTTAGGCGGACTTGTGAAAGAATCTGTCGCCAGAGAGCGCGAACGTCTTGAAATTATAAGAAATCTTGCAAGCCGCCAGATAAACACGACCGATATGACGATAGGACAGCTTAAAAGTATTCTTGCAAATTTAACGGGCGCGTCGCTCGGCGGGAAACGGATGTTTTTGACGGTAATGTCGTTCGGGTTTAAATACGGCATAGCTCAGGAAGCCGATATTGTATTTGACGCGAGGTTTATTTCAAATCCCAATTATGTAAGCTCGCTGAAAATGAAAACCGGAAAAGACGCTGCCGTTGTTAAATATATTGAGAAACAAAAACAGTATAAAACTTTTTTTAATAAGATTTCAAACCTTTTGAAATTTCTGATACCCGGTTATATAAAAGAAGGCAAAAGCCAGCTTACGGTAGCCGTAGGCTGCACCGGCGGCAGACACAGATCCGTGGCTGCGGCGGAAAAACTGGCCAAGTTTTTCATAAAAAACAAATACAAAGTAACTCTGTACCACAGAGACATATCAAAAGCAGGCTGAAATGAATTATAAAATCGTTGCAATCGGCGGAGGAAGCGGGCTTTCAACTCTCTTAAGAGGGTTGAAAAAATATCCGTTTGACATAACCGCGGTCGTGGCGGTTTCAGACGACGGAGGAAGTTCCGGCAAATTAAGAACCGAACTCGGCGTTCTGCCGCCGGGCGATATAAGAAACTGCCTTGTGGCGCTGTCCGAAGAAGAAAGCCTGATGGCAAAACTCTTTCAATACAGATTTCCTAAAAAAGGGTCGCTCTCAAATCATTCGTTCGGCAATTTATTTTTAACGGCTTTATCGGAAGTATCGGGAGGATTTGACAAAGCGATCGCAAACGCGGGAGACGTTCTGGCAATAAAGGGAAAAGTTTTGCCGGTGTCGCTTGAAAATGTTTCGCTCAAAGCGACTCTTATTGACGGCAAACAAATAAAAGGCGAAAGCAGAATTTCAAAAAGCAAAAACGCGATAAAACATGTTGAAATTTTCCCTAAAAACGCGAAAGTTTCAGGCAAAGTCGCCGATTCCATAATGCAGGCTGATTTTGTAATACTCGGGCCCGGCTCTCTTTATACGTCGGTAATAGTAAATTTACTGTTTGACGGCGTTATAGGCGCTCTAAAGAAAACAAAAGCGAAAAAAATATATATATGCAATATAATGACGCAGATAGGAGAAACGGCGAACTTTAATTTAACCGACCATATTGCCGCCATAGAACAGCATTCGTATAAAGGAATACTTGACGCGGTTCTTGTAAACGCCGGAAAAATAGCCGCGCCTGTCGCCAGAAGATACGCCAGAGAATTTTCTCTTCCTGTTGAAATTGATACAAACAGACATAAAAATGTTAAAATAATAAGGAAAGATTTTGTTTCGCATACTCAGTATGCTCATCATGATTTTGAGAAATTGGCAAAAACAATTTTTTCCTTAATCGGCGAGGATAAAAGAAAATGATAAAAATTTTAATAGTTTCGCACTGCGGGCTAACCGACGAACTTATAAGAACGGCTGAAGTCATAGCCGGGCATCAGGATAATTTATATTCTGTAAAAAAAGATATAAGCGACGACAATCTGGTAAGTTTACAGGAACGGATTGCAAATGTTTTAGAAGAAATAAACGATAAAGAAAAAGGAACTCTGATTCTTACGGATATGCTCGGCGGAACTCCGTGCAATGCGGCGCTTCCGATGTGCAAGAGATTCAACGTTGAAGTTTTGACGGGAGTAAATCTTCCTATGATAATATCGGCTCTTTTTGCCGGTAAAACGGCGCTTAACGCCAAAGAACTGGCGGATAAAGTTTTGGCCGACGGACAAAAAAGCATAGTAAATGCAAAGCAGTTGTTAATGGCGAGACTTAAATAATTAATAAAAACGGAAGCAAAAAATCTTGAGGGATTGAAGTTTTTGCCGTTGTCAAACTTCAAAGTTTCCAAGCCTCCAAACTTCCGTTGTTAAAAGAGGTGGTTATAGTGGGGATAGAAGTTATCAGAATAGACGACAGGCTTATACACGGCCAGATAGTCCAAGGCTGGCTTAAAACTGTTTTCGTCAACAGAATACTTGTTGTTTCAAACGAGGTTGCAAACGACGAAATGCAGCAGGCGCTTCTTTCAATGGCGATGCCGAGCACCGTTGAATTGTCCATAAGAAACATTAAAGACGCCAGTTACGAAATAATAAACAACGTATACGACAATGAAAAAGTAATGATACTTTTTTCAAATCCCTGCGATATAGTAAAAATGATAGAAAACGGCGTTAAATTCAATTCCGTAAACGTCGGCGGGATGCACTTTGTCCACGGGAAAAAACAGCTTTTGTCAAACGTATCGGTTGATGCAAACGATATCAGGGCGTTTATGAAAATGATATCCTGCGGGATAGAACTTGAATCAAGAATTTTGCCCAACGACGAAAGACATAATATTTCAGACACTATAAAAAAAGAGGCGAAAAATTTAAAAATAGATTAAAAAAATGAAAAAAATAAAATTTATATTCGCAGTTCACAATCACCAGCCGGTCGGTAATTTTGAATGGGTTTTTCAAAAAGGATACGATAACGCGTATAAACCTTTTATGGATGTTATGCTTAAACATAAAAGCATTAAATGGAATCTGCACGCAAGCGGCATTTTGTGGGATTTTCTTTTAAGCAAAAAATCGTACGTTTCAAACATAAAAAAATTAATAGCTAAAGGGAATCTTGAAATTTTATCGGGCGGATATTACGAGCCAATTTTATCGGTAATTCCGCAAAAGGACAGAATCGGGCAGATAAATAAACTCTCGCAGTTTATAAAAAATACGTTCAATTGTAATCCTGCCGGAGCCTGGATTGCCGAACGAGTATGGGAACCGTCTCTTGTTAAAGATTTAACCGATGCCGGAATAAAATATGTGGCGCTTGATGACGTTCATTTCAGTTCTTCCGGGCTTGACGTTAATTCTTTAAGAGGATATTACACTACTGAAGACCACGGAGCGCCGCTTAACGTATTTCCGATAAGCCAGAAATTAAGATATTTTATCCCTTTTCATGACGTAAACGTATGTATTGATTATTTCAAACGTATGGCCCAAGAGGATAAAGAAACGGTTCTTGTAATGGCCGATGACGGCGAAAAATTCGGAATGTGGCCCGGCACCTACAAGCATGTTTACGAATACGGCTGGCTTGATAAATTTTTGACGGCTCTGGAAGAAAATTCCGATATTGTGGAAACGGTTACTTTCAGCGAAGTTTTAAACTCTATAAAACCTCAGGACAGAATTTATCTGCAGACCGGTTCTTATTTTGAAATGTCCGAATGGACTCTTCCTGCCCAAATACAGAATAACTATGACGATTTTATCAGGCAGAACGAGAACAACGACAGATTTAAACCTTTTATAAGAGGCGGGTTTTGGAGATCTTTTTTAAGCAAATACGACGAGTCAAACAATATGCATAAAAAAATGATAAGGACAAGCGGTAAAATCAATTCGCTTGTTGAAAAAGGAGCGTCCTTATCCGGCTTATCTGACGCGTTATACGCAGGACAGTGTAACTGCGCTTACTGGCACGGAGTTTTCGGAGGTCTTTATCTGCCGCATTTGAGAAACGCCGTTTACGAGCATCTGTTAAAAGCAGAAAATATTTATAACGAGTCGGCGCAGATTAAACCTTTATGGCATAAATCGGATTTTGACTGCGACGGCAGCGATGAATTTCTTTATGAAAGCAAGATTCAGAATATTTATGTCAGGCAGACCGGCGGAACGATTTTTGAATTTGATATTTTAAAGAAAAATTATAATTTATCAAACGTATTAACAAGGCGCTACGAGGGCTATCATAAAAAACTTAAAGACGCAATATACAATAATAAAGTGTCCGATTCTCAGGAATTGGCAAGCATACATTCGGATGAGATAAAAGTTAAAGAACTCGGTCTTGAGAGGCATCTCAATTATGATTGGTACAGAAAAGCTTCGCTTGTAGACCATTTTTTTCACAATGACACGTCATACGCCGATATTTATCCGGTAAAATTCAAAGAGCAGGGAGATTTTGTTTTGGGGCGCTACGAAATCGGCGTTAAAGAAGGAAAACTTGAACTGTCAAGAAAAGGAAATATATGGATTGACGGCGCAAGTTCAAAAGTAGAAATTCAAAAAATCATAACACCTTTGAAAAAAGAAGGATATGAAGCCGCTTATAAAATAATAAATAACGACGCTAAATCTCTTGATCTTACGTTTGCCGCGGAACAGGTTTTTGCTTTTTCAAATAAAACGCTTGACGACGCCGCGCAAGCCGAAAACGTTTTTTCATGGACAAGAAACGATGAAAATCTCGGTATGTCCGTAACCGTTTCAAGTTCAAAAAAAGGAGTTTTTTGGATAACGCCGATAAAAACGGTCTCAACTTCCGAAAACGGATATGAAAAAACATATCAGGGAACCGCGGTTTTTAATGTATATAAATTTTCTTTAAAACCGGGCGCGGAATTCGGATTTACGTTGACGGTATCTGTTAAAAACGGAGAAAAAAGGTGATAGAAACTCTCGTAGTCTTGTCGGTACTCGGCGCATTTTTGAGCCTGGATATAACAATGTTCGGACAGTTTATGGTTTCAAGGCCGATATTCGCGGGTCCGCTTGTAGGATATATTCTGGGAGATATAAATACAGGATTTTGGCTCGGCATGATAGTTGAAATGATGTGGATAAACGCGATTCCTCTGGGAACGTCAATTCCGGTTGATTTAACGATGATGACGGTATTGTCGGTTTCGTGGAGCTGTCTGCATTTTAAAGGCAGCCAGGACGCGGCGATATTCGCGCTTGCGATTGCGGTTCCGTTTGCATATTTATACAGGGAAGTTGATATAGCGGGAAGACTTTTCAACACAAAGATAATGCATTGGATAGAAAAAGGAATAGAACAGGGCAAAGAATACAGAATATCGGTCGGTTTGTATTCGGGACTTGTTCTTTTTATATTAAGGGCTGCTATAGTTTATTTCGTTTTTATGGTGCTGGGCGGACTGATATATATAAATATGGCGGTATATATTCCGTCGGGACTTGAAGTAGCTTTTAAAAAAGCCTGGTATTATCTGCCTGTTTTCGGATTTGGTTTGGTTTTATACAATTTTAAAAATATTATAGGAATTCCTTTTTTAAAAAAGAAAGATGAATAACTCAATAAACGCGAAATTATTTATCAGAACGTTTTTTGTCCAGTCTTTGTGGAATTTTGAAAGACTGCAGAATATCGGATTTTTATATGTTTTGTATCCCGTTTTAAAAAAATTATATCCGGATAAAAATAAAAGAAAAGAGGTATTATTGAGGCACATAGGTTTTTTCAACACAAATCCTTATATGGCAAACATAGTTTTTGCAATGATTATAAACGCCGAAAGAGAAATAGCAAGCGGCAGATCCAAAAATACAAAAAAACCGGAGATTTTAAAATCGGTGATATCGGGTCCGATTGCCGCGATAGGAGATTCATTTTTTTGGGGGACGTGGCGTCCGGTTACGTCGTTTGTCGCTATACTGTTGTCCATCCTTGCGATTAATATGTTTGACGCAGATTATTTATGGGTTGCGCCAATCGCTTTTATATTTTTGTATAATGTGGTGCATATTTTATTCAGATACTGGATTTTATTTATAAGTTTCAGGCTGAATGAACAGATGATTAAACTTGTGGCAAAATTTGAACTTACCTATATAGGCGATATTGTAAGGCTTATAGGTCTTGCCGCGATTGTGGCGACTTTATATTTTTATTTTGATTTATTCGGATTTAATCCGGCTGTTAATATAGGGGTTTACGATTATTCTATACCCGAAATAGGAATTTTCGGAATAATTTTGCTGTTTAGTTTTTTATTCGGCAAAATGAGGCCCGTTATAATGTTTTACTGCGCCATATTATTCAGTTTTGTGATCGGTTATTTGGGATTGTGACGGTTAAATTAATTTAGCTTGTTAAGGAATATTTATGACGGAAAAAAAATTGAGAGTTATCAATAAACTGGGACTGCACGCAAGACCGGCGTCAATGGTTGTGCAGTCGGCGATGAAATTCCAGTCAACAATTACGATTGTTAAAGACGAATATACAGTGGACGCTAAAAGCATAATGGGGCTTATGATGCTTGCGGCTGCAAACGGAACGGAGCTTTTATTCAGAGCGGACGGAATTGACGAAAATGAAGCGATAAGCAAAATGGAAGAAATATTTAATAACGGGTTCGGAGAGGAAATATGACTCCAAATGACAAAACAAACATTATTTTAACCGGCGTTCCGGCATCGCCCGGCGTTGCCATAGGCAAAGTTTTTTTATTTGAAGACGACGAACTTGTTTTAATAGAAAAAACAATACCGAAAAACAAAATAAAAGACGAAATAACGCGTTTGAATCAGGCGATTGTCAAAACAAAAGCCGAACTTCAGGAAAATCAGGTTGAATTAAACAAAATGCTCGGGAAAAGCTATGCAAAAATCGCAGATGCCCATGTGCTGATTTTAAATGACCCGATGCTTAACAAAGATGCCGTCGCTTTGATTAACGAAGGCAACAGCGCGGAATTCGCCATTTATAAAGTAACCGAAAAGATAACGAAAGCTTTTGATTTGATTGACGACGAATATTTCAGAGAAAGAAAGCACGATATTGTTGATGTTGCCAAAAAACTGATGAGACATTTGCAGGGCAAACAAAAAAAGACTCTTGCGGACTTGGATTCGGAATCAATCGTTGTTTCAAAAAATCTTACGCCTTCCGATACGGTTTCAATGAGAGAAGTAATGGTAAGAGGCTTTGCCACCGACACAGGCGGCAAAACTTCGCATACCGCGCTTGTCGCCCAAAGTCTAGAAATACCGGCCGTCGTCGGTTTAAAAAATATTACGTCGCAGGTTTCGCACGGAATGTCTATAATAGTTGACGGTAATCAGGGTATCGTAATTTTAAATCCCTCAAAAGAAACGCAGGAAAATTATAAAAGAGAACACGATATACAGGCCGCGACGCAGAAAAATCTTGAAAAACTTAAAGATTTGCCCGCGACCACAATTGACGGCAAAGAAGTTGTTTTAGGCGCAAACATTGAAAATCCGGAGGAAGTCCGTTCTGTTTTAAAACACGGAGCAAACGGCATAGGATTATACAGAAGCGAATTTATGTATCTTACCAGAAAAACTCTTCCGACGGAAGAAGAACATTTCAGCAATTACAGCAAAGTCGCAAAAATGATGATGCCGTATGAGGTTATAATAAGAACCATAGATCTTGGCGGAGATAAAATTTCAAAACTCGGTCTTATGAATATCGGACAGGAAGCAAATCCTTTTATGGGATTAAGAGCAATAAGGCTTTGTTTAAAGTATCCTGATTTATTTAAAACCCAGCTTAAAGGAATTTTAAGAGCGTCGGTCAACGGCAATGTTAAAATAATGTATCCGATGATATCCCAGATTGAAGAAATAAGACAGGCAAACGATATTTTAAACCAGGCAAAAATTGAACTGAGAAAAGAAGGCAAAAAATTTGACGAAAACATACAGATCGGAGCGATGATAGAAGTTCCTTCGGTTGCCGTAGTAGCCGATATTATAGCCAAGGAAGTTGATTTTATGTCAATAGGGACAAACGATCTAATTCAGTACACGATGGCGGTTGACAGGGTAAACGAAGACGTTGCTTTTTTATACGATCCTCTGCACCCTGCGATTTTAAGGCTTTTAAAAACAATAATTGACGCCGGACACAACGCCGGTAAATCGGTCGGAATGTGCGGGGAAATGGCCGGTTCGCCGGAATTTTCAATCGCTCTTTTAGGACTTGGTCTTGACGAGTTCAGTATGTCCGCGATTCAGATACCGAAAATTAAAAATGTTATCAGAAGCGTTTCAATGAAAGACGCAAAAAATCTTGCTAACGAGCTTTTGAAATGTTCGGACAGAGCCGCGATTTCCGGAGTAATTAAAAAATTCAAATACAGATAATATAACGGGAGGATAAGATGAAAAAAAGTATTTTTGCCGTAATAATGATGTTTGTTTTGACGGCGCCGTTGTTTGCTTTATCAAAATATGACGGAAAAACGGAAGCGGATATAAAGGCGGGATTTATGATAAATCCGTCGTTAAAGACCGATGCCGGCACAACCGATATGAATATGACGTTTTCAATAGGAACGGATTTTTATTATTACGCGGTTCCTTCAATAGGAATCGGACTTGGAGCAAACAATATTTTCGGAGCAAAAGTAAAAGAAGGCGGAGACGCGAAATATGAATTTTCAAATCTTTACTTTGCTCTAAAGCCTAAAATATCTTTTGACGATTACAGCATTTATTATATCGGACAGATAGGATACGGACTTATAAGAGCGACTGATTTTGCCGGCAGCGTTGAAAACGGGTTGTATTTCGGCATAGGAGTGGGAGTGGAATATGAATCTTTTATATTTGAGATTTTGTATTCCTCAAATAACGGCAAACTTACGGCCGGCTCGGATTCTTCAGATATAACATATTCAACTTTGGCTTTAAACATAGGATACAGATTTCATTATTAAAAATGCCTGAGGAGGCATAATGAAAAAAAGTTTTTTGGCAGTGTTGTTGATGATTGGTTTGGTTGTACCCGCTTTTTGTGAAACGCTTGAAGTTGTAGGTAAGGCCGGTTACGGAGTTAATGCAAAGATAGACGGCAGTGGTGGGCTAACAATGGACGTGGACAGCCCTTTTGTACTTGGCGCGGAAGGTTATATGTATCTTCTTCCCTCCGTCGGAATCGGAGCCGGAATAAGCAATGTTTTTGATTCTAAAGTTAAAAATCCGGCCGGGGTCAAAATCGGAATGACGAACATTTATGTTTCGGTAAAGCCGAAAATAGGGTTTATTGCCGACGTTTATTTATTGGGGCAGTTCGGATACGGGCTTGTCAGAGTATCAGATGTTGAAAAAGTAGACAGCGGAATATACTGGGGAGCGGGAGCGGGAATAGAATTGATGTCATGGATAGTTGAAGTAGTATATTCAAACAATAAAATGACAGTAAAACCGGGACCGTCGGATCCGGCATTTGACGTTACACACTCTATGGTAACTTTAAACGTAGGTTATAAATTTGCAATATAAATATGCTACAATGCAAACGAGGCAGTAAAATTGTTTCAAAATTTTGAAAAAGGAGAGGAAAATGAAGAAAAGCATTTTGTCGGTTTTGTTGATGTTGGTTCTTGCATTGCCTGTTTTGGCAAGCGAGAAAGGCGCTATGGAAGCTGATGCAAAGTTGGGGATAGGATTAAATTCTACCATAAAACCCGACGGTGTTTCAAGTATGGATTTAGAAACATCATTCGGATTAGGCGGCGATTTTTATTATTACGTTGATCCTGCCATAGCTTTAGGCGCCGGTTTAATGTATGGCCTTGAAACAGCAATGAAAGATGATTCTGATCTTAAAGTCGGTTTTACGAATATTTATTTTGCGGCAAAACCTACAATGGCTTTAGATTCTGAAATTTTCAGCTGTATTTACGGTTTAATACAAATCGGATACGGAATGCCGAGAGCCACTGATATTGACGATATAAAAGGCGGCCTATATTGGGGCATAGGCGCAGGAACAGAAATAAAATCGTTTATAGTTGAATTGATTTACGGTTCAAATGCCGGAGAAGGTAACGGAGATAAATTTACTGCCACCTCAATAAATCTTAATTTAGGTTATAAATTCGCGTTATAAGAAAATGAGTTTTAAAACAGAAACCCGTATCTTTTAAGGTACGGGTTTTTTTGTTTTTTTGCGCATATCGGGCGCTTAAAACGGTGTCAAACAATATGCGGGTTGATAGTCTGTGCCGGTGAGGAGAAAGAATATGATTTATTTTAAAAAGTTTTTTTATTTTTGCGCGCCGCTTGTTTTTCTGTCAGCGGCATTTTTATTTTTTGTTGATGACGCCGTTTTCGCATGCAGCAGAGTCTTGTCGGCAAATAACGGACAGGCTGTTTTAGTAGGAAGAAATATGGACTGGCCTGAAAATGTAGACAGCGCTTTGTGGTTTCTTCCGAAAGGAATTAAGCGCAGCGGTCTTAACGAGCCAAACGCTGCCCTATGGTCTGCAAAATACGGCAGTATAGTTTTGGCGTCTTCCGTAAAAGGGCAGTCTTTTGCATCCGACGGAATAAACGAAAAAGGGCTTGAAGCAAATTTACTCTGGCTTAATGAAAGCGATTACGGAAAAAGGGACGAAACGCGGCCGGGATTGTCAATAGCTTTATGGGCTCAGTATATTCTGGATAATTATTCTACTGTTGAAGAAGCGGTAACAGCGATCAAACAGGAAAAAATTCAGATAGTTGACGTCAATATTCCGATGTATATTCCGACCGTAGGAACAGCGATGACAAAAGCTTCTCTTCATCTTGCCCTTGCGGATAAAACCGGCGATTCGGCCGTTATAGAATATATAAACGGCAAACCGGTTATATATCATGACCGCGCCTATACGATTATGACCAATTCTCCGACGTTTGACAAACAGCGGGAAAATCTTAAAGAGTATCAGGGATTCGGCGGCGATAAACCGTTGCCCGGTACTTCTCAGGCGACAGACCGTTTCGTAAGAGCATCTTTTTATATGAAAAATTTGCCGCAGCCCAACAATCTCAGAGAAGCGCTTGCTTATGTTTTAAGCGTGACAAGAAATGCTTCGCAGCCTTTTATAGTTTCGTTGGATCCTAAAAATCCATACACGGCCGCTACGATATGGCGCACATTGGGAGATTTAACGAACGGATATTATTATTACGAGTCAACAATAAGCCCTTATCTTGTCTGGGCGGATTTTGCGTCATTTAACGGTATCGCCGAAACGATGAAAATAGATTTAAGCAAAAATCAGGATTACCACGGCAATGTTTCCAAACTTTTCAAAAAAGCCGATCCGTCGGAATTAAAAGTGCCTAAATTTGACTGACGAAAGTTTTTTGCCTGACAACGGCATTAAAAACCCCGCGCTCAAAACCGCGGGGTTTTTCTTTTAAATTAATATTGAAAATACTGGCAAAAACCCTATAAAATGTTATACAATATGTAAAATGATAAAAGTGGAAAATCTTTATAAGTCATTCGGTCCGAAACAAGTTTTAAGCGGAGTTAATTTGGAAGTTAAAGACGGCGAAACGCTTGTCGTTATAGGCGGATCGGGAACCGGCAAAAGCATTTTGCTTAAAAATATCGTCGGACTTATAAAACCGGATAAAGGCGCTGTTTTTATTGACGGCGTTGATATAATAAAAGCCGATAAATTCGCTCTTTACGACATTCAAAAAAAAATGGGATATTTGTTTCAGGAATCGGCTCTTTTTGATTCTCTGACCATAGAAGAAAACGTGGCGTTCGGTTTAAGAAATTTAACAAAATTGACCGAACCCGAAATAAAAGAAAGAGTAAAACTGTGTCTGGCGATGGTGGGTCTTAATGATATTGAACATTTAAAACCGTCGGCAATTTCAGGCGGCATGAAAAAAAGAGTAGGGCTTGCAAGAGCGATAGCGTATCAGCCGAAATATATTTTTTACGACGAACCGACGACAGGCCTTGATCCGATAATGTCCGACGTAATAGGTTCTCTTATAATGCATTTAAAAAAAGAGCTTAAAATAACTTCGATAGTCGTAACGCACGACATGAAGTCGGCTTATAAAATAGCGGACAGAATTTTAATGCTTTATCAGGGCAAAATTATTTTTAACGGAACGGTTGAAGAGGTAAAAAATACCCGTAACGAATATGTAAAACAGTTTGTTGAAGGGCTTATGCAGGGGCCTATCCCCGTTGAAATGTCTTTTGATTTTGAGGAGAAATAATTCGTGACTAATGAATCAAAACTCGGTTTATTTGTAACTTTGGGAATTATCGCGGTCGCCGTTTCCATAATGCTGCTGGGGAATTTTGATTTTAAATCAAAATATACCATAAACGCGTATTTTGAAAACGCTTCGGGCCTTCCGAAAAAAGCGAAGGTAAAAATCGCCGGAGTTGACGTCGGACATATAAAAAATATTATTTTGGAAAATGAAAAGGCGAAAATAATTTTAAATATTTCTTCGGGCGTTAAAATATATTCCGACGGCGTCGCCAAAATAGTCGCGACCGGCATTATAGGAACAAAATATATTGAAATCGTTCCGGGTACTGCTTCAAATAAAATGCTTACGGACGGAGATTCAATAAAAACGCTCGGATCAAGTTCTATTGAAGATATGATTGCCGGCGTTGTTGAACAAGTAAATAAAGTTTTAAAGAACGTATCTTCCGGAGTAAACGAAGACTTCTTTAAAAATCTTTCCGATACCGTTAAAAATCTTAAAAAAGTAAGCCGGACTATAGCCGATAAAGAAAAAGAAATCGCTCAGATAATAAATAATTTCAATAAATTCTCGGGCGATCTTGCCGAAGTGACGAGCCAAAACAAAGAAGATATAAGAAAAATCGTTCTTGAAATTAAAAAAGTATCAATGCAGCTTGACGAATTTATGACAAAGATAAATAAAGGCAAGGGAACGATCGGAACTTTGGTTAACGACGAAGAAATGGCGACCGAATTGAAACAGACGGTGTCAAGTATTAAAACTACGGTTGACGAACTGAAAGCTACGTTCGGCAAAGCCAGCCGCCTTGAAATTGACTGGGAATATATGTACAGATATGACACGAGAGCCGAGAAATCTTACAACGATTTCGGCATCAGGTTCAGACCGAATCCGAATAAATTTTATTATCTCGGTATTTCTAATATCGCCAATTCAAAAGACGTTTTGCCCGAAGACAGGGAAAATATAAATAAACTTGACGCTTTGTTGGGTTTCAGATCAAAATATTTTGAAATTTACGGCGGAGCCATAAGATCAACAGGCGGACTCGGCGCGGGGTTCAGTCCCTATAATCCGATAGCTGACACATACAGAAAACTTTATTTTAATGTTGAAATTTTTGATACGAATTCGCAGACTACCGATAAAAAACCTAACATAGCGGCGGGAGCGAGATTAGGGGTATTCCATTGGCTGTATGCCGGCGTTCAGGCGGAAAATATAACGTCCAAAACGTCATGGATGCCTTATGTTAAAGTGAAAATTACGGATAAGGATATTTCTTCGTTGTTCGGCGTTGCATCGATAGCGGCAACGGGTTCAAAATAATGAAAAAGTCCAAAATAAAAACGGTTTTTATGTGCCAGAACTGCGGACATGAATCCGCAAAATGGCTCGGGAAATGTCCGGGATGCAGTAAATGGAACACGTTTGTTGAAGAAAAGCAGGCGGCAGGGACTTCTTCTTCATCCGCAACAAGACAGCTTACGGGTTTTTCTTCGGGTACGTTTGCGTTAAACGACGTTTCCGTTAAAAGTTTTGTAAGAGTCAAAACGAATATAAAAGAATTTGACAATATGATCGGCGGCGGCATTGTGCCGGGTTCTCTTACCCTTTTGGGAGGAGCTCCGGGAATAGGCAAATCAACTTTAATGCTTCAAATTTCAAGCGCGCTTGCAAAAAACGGAACGGTTTTGTATATTTCGGGCGAAGAATCGCTGTCGCAGATTAAATCTAGAGCCGAAAGATTAAAAGTTAATAAAGACGGCATTTTTTTAGCTTCCGAAACAAATTTAGAAAATATTATTGACGCCGTAAATAAAATAGAGCCGCCGTTTTTAATTATAGATTCCATACAGACGATATATCATCCGGAACTGTCCGGAGCGCCGGGTTCGGTCGGGCAGGTAAGAGAATGCGCGGCGGAACTTTTGAGAATCGCAAAATCAAAACATATAACGGTATTTCTGCTCGGGCATGTTACAAAAGACGGAGATTTGGCCGGACCCAGAATTTTAGAACATATAGTTGACACCGTTTTATATTTTGAAAATGAAAAACAGCAGATATACAGAATTTTAAGGGCTTACAAAAACAGATTCGGTCCGACGAGCGAAATAGGCATTTTTGAAATGAAAGGAGAGGGGCTTGAAGAAGTAAAGAATCCTTCCTTTATATTTATAGGCGAAAGAGCTTCCGGCGTTGCCGGAAACATAGTGACTTCCTGTATGGAAGGAACAAGGCCCATATTGCTTGAGATACAGTCTCTTGTTTCAAGAACTAATTTCGGGCTCCCGAGAAGAATGGTCACGGGATATGATTTAAACAGAGTCATTATAATAATAGCAGTGCTTGAAAAAAGAATCGGGCTTCCTTTGGAAAACCAGGACGTATTTATAAACATAGCAGGCGGAATAAGGGTAAAAGAAACGGCTTCCGATCTTGCGATAGCGTGCGCGATAGCGTCGGCAAATTCAAATTTCGTATGTCCCGAAAAAACCGTCGTGTTCGGAGAAGTCGGGCTGGCCGGCGAAGTAAGAGCCGTAAGCCAGATAAGAGAAAGGCTTGCCGAAGCCGAAAAACTCGGGTTTCAAAAAGCCCTTATTCCCGAAAGCAATTTTAAAAAACTTGAATATAAAGGCAATATAGACGTTGCGGGAGTCAACAGCGTTCAGGCGGCTTTGGCCCGTATAAGAAATAAATAACTTTGCGAATTCCGGGCGAAACAACGGCGTTTCCGGCTTGGCAAAGTATTAAATAAAAAAGATTTTTAAGGAGTAAGATATGATACGTTTTTCAACGGCGGGAGAATCCCACGGACAGGGAGTTCTTGCAATTTTGGAAGGAATTCCGTCGGGGCTTAACATAAATACCGAAGATATTGACGTTGATCTGGCAAGACGCCAAAAAGGATACGGCAGAGGCCAGAGAATGAAAATAGAAACAGACCACGTGACTATAATCTCAGGCGTAAGGCATGCCAGAACTCTAGGTTCTCCTATAACTCTGTACATAGCTAATAAAGACTGGGAAAACTGGAGATCAATAATGTCTCCGATATCGGTTGATCTTGACGGAAAATGCCTTCTAAAACCCAGACCGGGCCATGCCGATCTTGCGGGATTGATGAAATACGGAGTCAGCGATTTCAGAGATATTCTTGAAAGAGCGTCGGCAAGAGAAACTGCGGCAAGAGTCGCGGTAGGCGCCGTATGCCGCGAACTTCTTAAAGAATTCGGGATAAGCATTTATTCATACGTGGAGCAGATAGGCAAAGTAACCGCAAAACTGTCCGGAATTCCCAAAGACAAAATAAGGCACGAAGCCGAAATGTCTTTTGTAAGATGTCCGGATAAGACCGCTTCAAAAAAAATGATACAGATCATAAAAAAAGCAATGTCAAAAGGCGATACTCTGGGCGGAAAAATAAGAGTCATCGCGGAAAATATTCCGGTAGGCCTGGGAAGCCATACGCAGTGGGATATGAAATTGGACGGCCGGCTTGCGCAGAGTTTAATGGCTGTTCAGGCGGTAAAAGCGGTTGAATTCGGCATGGGAACACAATTTGCCGGAGTTTTCGGTTCCGACGCCCATGATGAAATTTTTTATTCAAAAAATAAATCTTTTTACAGAAAAACAAACAGGGCCGGCGGAACCGAAGGCGGAATAACGAACGGTGAAAATATTGAAATTTCATGTACGATGAAACCTATACCTTCTTTGGTAAGGCCGTTGAGATCGGTTAATTTAGGTTCAAAAAAGATGGAAAAAGCCGAAGCCGTAAGAAGCGACGCGTGCGCCGTTCCGGCATGCGGAGTTGTCGCGGAAGCCGCAGTTGCTTTTGAACTTGCAAAAGCGATGAGAGAAAAATTCGGCGGCGACTGCATGGAAGATATGAAAAATAATTTTAATTTGTATATTGAAAGAATAAAAAGAATATAAATTATTATTTACATAAATAAAAAAAATAGTTGTTAAATTTTAAAAAATAAAAACAGGAGCGATAAAATGAAAAACATTTGCAAATTATTTTTTGTTGCAGTCTTTGTATTGTGCTGTAATATTTGTTACGGAGCTTCGGCAAACGATACAAAACTTACCAAAAGCATATATATTTTTAATTCACATGTAGTGGAATTAAAGAATGACGGGACGGTAACAGCCGGAGGATATAATTACTACGGACAATGCGATGTTTCCGATTGGAAAGATATTGTTGCGATAGCCCCTTCAGCTTTTCACACCGTCGGCCTGAAAAAAGACGGGACCGTAGTAGCTGTAGGGAAAAATAAATTCGGAGAATGCAATGTCAAAGACTGGAAAGATATAGTTTCCATAGACTCGTCAAGATACCATACAGTCGGATTGAAGAAAGACGGAACAGTAGTTGCAACAGAAGTTAACAACAATAAAAAATTCAGCGTTTCCGGATGGAAAGATATAATTCAAATTTCAGCAGGCATCGGCATTACTATAGGTTTAAAGAAAGACGGAACAGTAGTTGCAACCGGGGATAATCAAATGGGTGAATGCAATGTTAAAAATTGGAAAGATATTATTTCAATAGATGCGGGTTTTGGCCATACTGTCGGGCTAAAGAAAAACGGCACGGTAGTGGCAACGGGATTTTCGGGTGACGGCAGATGTAATGTAAAAAACTGGAGAAATATAATTGCAATTTCAGCCGGAGGCCACACTGTCGGACTAAAGAAGGACGGAACGGTTGTGGCGGTAGGGCATAATAAAAGCGGACAATGTAATGTCGGAAGCTGGAAAGATATTACGGCGATATACGCCAATCTCGGTTATACGGTGGGCCTAAAAAAAGACGGATCTGTCGTTTATGCGGGTGACAAACACGGAAGTTTAAAAATTTTTGATAATAAATAACGGAGAAAAAAATGAAAGCGCTGATTGAAACGTCCATGGGGACTATTGAAATTGATTTATTTGAAGACAAATCGCCGGTTACAGTCGCAAATTTCGTCGGTCTTGCTGAAGGAACGAAAGAATTTACCGATTTAAAAACGGGCAAAAAAACAAAAAAGAGATTTTATGACGGTTTGACTTTTCACAGAGTTATCCCCGATTTTATGATACAGGGCGGCTGTCCGCTCGGAACAGGGACAGGCGGACCCGGATACAAATTTGAAGATGAGACGAACAACGGTTTAAAGTTTAATAAACCGGGTCTTCTTGCCATGGCAAACGCCGGTCCCAACACAAACGGCTCGCAGTTTTTTATAACGGAAGTAGCGACGCCATGGTTAGACGGAAATCATACTATTTTCGGGCAGGTTTCAGGTATTAAAGATTTGGAAATTATAAAAAAAATTGCAAGAACCGAATGCGATATGAGAGATAATCCGATTGATCCGGTTGTTATAAATAAAATAACGATAGAAAAATAATACGGTATTTTTTCAAAGGCAGGCAACAGAATGAAAAAAATAGTATTTGTAGCTGCGCCGCAAAAATTCAGAGACGAAGAATATATTGAACCGAAAGAAATACTTGAACAGGCGGGATTTGAAATAATAACCGCAAGCACTGTTGTCGGAGAAATATACGGGAAAATAAAAATCAGAGCCGTAAGCGATATTTTAGTTAAAGATATAAATACTGATGATTACGAAGCCGTAGTTTTTATAGGCGGGCCCGGAGCGGCCGTTTATTTTAATGACGGATTTGTTCATGAACTTGCAAAAAAGTTTTTGAATTCCGGCAAAATTGTCGCCGCAATATGCATCGCGCCTGTAATTTTGGCAAACGCCGGTATTTTAAAAGACAAAAAAGCGACTGTTTTTCCCGACGGAGCAGACGCTTTAATTAAAGGCGGAGCCCAATATACGGCGAAAAACGTTGAAAATGACGGAAATATTTTAACCGGAAACGGGCCTCAAAGCGCAAAAGAATTTGCCAAATTTTTAATAAATATGTTAAACAAACAGAAATAATTTACTTCATAAATAAAAAACGGCGGCGGGATTTTAAAATTCCTCCGTTTTTTTATTGTAAAGTTTTTCAAAAATTTCACAAATAATTCATATCTTTTTCAATGAAAAACTTTATAATATATATGCAAGAAAAAGCGTTTACATCAGGATAGAACGGAGGCGGATATGCTCAAAGACAGAAGAAAATATCAAAGAAAAGAGATTTCCTGCTCTACCAGCGTTATGGCGGCCGAGACGCAATATGTTTTGGGAGAGTGTTTCTTTATAAACGTCTGTGAAGACGGATTTGCCATTGAAACCGACAGCATACTTTCAATAGGCGAAAAAATTTTTATAAAAATTGATGTTCTTAACGATACTGTTTTTTTGACGGGCGAAGTAATAAGGATAGACAAAGGTTTTTTTGAACCGTTGTACGGCATAAAAATATGCGAAGAAGAATGCGTAAATCTTGACCTTTTCAAAACATATATCAAATACCAATTGAATTAACCTGAAAATTCGCTGCAAATATCTGATAAATTAGGCGGTTGCGGCGTTTTTTTGTATTTTGCCGCGCTTATATTCTATTGCAAAAAACGAAAAAAAAATGATATTATTAGCAACTGTAAAGTTTACAAATAATTTACAAAGAGTTTTCGTTTTTTTTAATTTAATAAATTATACTGTAAACGGAAAAAAACCGGAATATAAGCAAGGAGAAACAACAGATGTCGGGAGGAAACATGCTGAGCGAAAGAAGACAATTTCCCAGAAAACAAGTTTCCCATTCCACAAGCATTTCATCTGCCCAGACTCAGAATATTTTAGGTGAATGTTTTTTGACAAATGTCAGCGAATCGGGTTTTGCCATAGAAAGCGACTGCATATTTAATATCGGTCAGAAAATATTTATAAAAATCAATATTCTAAGCGACGTTATAGTTTTAACGGGAGAAGTAGTAAGAACGGATAAAGGTTTTTTTGATCCGTTGTACGGAGTTAAAATCTGCGAAACTGAAAGCGTAAATCTTGAAACTTTCAGATCTTATATAAGACATCAGTTAAATTAAGAGGGCTGCTTTGAGAATTATAAACGGCAAAGAAATATCGGAAAAAATAAGGCAGGAACTTAAGCTGCAGGTTGAAGAGTTGACAAAGAAAAAAGGCAGAGTGCCCGGTCTTGCCACGATACTTGTCGGCGAAGATCCGGCAAGTAAAGTTTATATAGGTTCAAAAATAAAAGCCTGCGCGCAGATAGGAGTAAAATCTTTTCATAATAATATGCCGGCCGGTTCCACCCAGGAAGAAATAATAAACTTAATAAATAAATTAAACGAAGACAAAAATATTGACGGTATTCTGCTGCAGCTGCCGCTTCCGGAAAGATTAAATCCGGACAAATGCATTGCAGCTATTTCGCCGGCGAAAGACGTTGACGGACTTCATCCTTACAATGCCGGGATGCTTACGTTGGTAAAATCATGGCAGGCTATAGTAGAGCAAAAACTGCTTGTGTCATGCACTCCGATGGGAGTAATTTATCTTTTAAAATATTCAAATATTGACATAAAAGGCAAAAACGCCGTTGTTATAGGAAGATCAAATCTTGTCGGTAAACCCGTTTCAATGCTGATGCTTGCAAATAATGCGACCGTCACGATGGCGCATTCGGCCACAAAAGATTTGCAAAATATAACAAAACAAGCCGATATATTAATATGCGCGATAGGCAAAGCCAATATGATTAACAAAGATTTCATTAAAGACGGAGCGGCCGTAATAGACGTGGGAATTAACAGAGTAGACGGAAAACTGTGCGGCGACGTTGATTTTGAATCCGTAAAAAATATGAATATAGACATAACGCCCGTTCCGGGCGGAGTAGGCCCGATGACGATTACTATGCTTATGCACAATACGGTTTTAGCTTTCCAAAAATGATGAAACAAATAAATTTAAATCCCGTTAAACCGTCCGTAAAAATTTTCAGCCTGCTTGAAAAAAAAGGATTAATAAAAACTTTTAAGCCTACGGCAAAAACTCTTCAAACGCGCACTAAAACCGGCGCGGTTGATATTTTATACACGTCAAGAAAATGTTACGGCGCTCACAGACTGATGTGTATAGGCAAAAGAACAAAATCCGTACAGCTTTGCTGGCATAAAGATAACGAAGATTTTTTATTTTTAAATCCGCAAAATACCGATTATCAAAAACTGTATCTTGTTTTTGCTTTGGATAAAATATATACTTTTTTGGCTAAACTGAAAAGAGGTAAATTGACGGATAAAGATTTTATTACCGTTGAAATTCCGTATAATAACCCTTATTTAAGTTTTTTTACGGTATTGAAAAATACGGTGCACTGCGAAGTCGCTGCGGATGAACAAAAACAGCATCCCGTTTTTTTTGTAACCGAATCTTCAGGCTTAAAAAATAATAAAATAGTTCACAAAGATATTAAATTTTGTATATGCGAGGCTGATTGATGGAACTTTCTGTTATAGTCAATATTTTTGTTCCGGTTATTACCGGACTTTTGTATTTCGGCATGGCTTTGGAAGTTGAAAGAGTAAGCAAAATAAGAAAGATTATGTTCGGCGAAATAGGCTATCAGAAACTTTTTATCGCGTTTATTTTATTCGGGATTTATTTTATAACAAGGCCTTTGCAGAATATTATGGGGCCGCATCCGTGGCCTATGATTATAAATTCGGCAAGACAGTTTTTTATAATGGCCGTAATCGCTCCTTCCGTTTTTGTAAGCATTCTTCACTGGGTGCCGGGAGAGGGCGGCGCGCCGAAATCATCCGAATTTGCCGCTTATGCAATAGGCATTTGCATGGGAGTAATTTTTGTTTTGACCAATTCAATGGCGATAGACGGTTCAAAAATAATAGGCAGTATGGGCCAGTGGCTCACATTGTACGACGCAAAATGGTTTTCGCAAGGCACAAGACAGATTCAGCTTGTCCTTATACATCTTATAGTGCAGCTTATATCGCCGGTAGGTCTTATAATTCTTGCAAGCGCTTTTGTAAGGCACAGAAGGCATAATTATATGCTCGGAGCCGTTTACACAAATATGAAAACAAAATGGAGATATATGGAAACGGGTCTTATTATTATGGCTCTTTCAATAATAAGCGCCGGAATTACGGCGCTTTTCGGAAGATATTTCACATATCTTTGGGTAATATATTTTGCAGGTTCAATAGTATCAGGCGGTTTTGTTTTGTACAGCATAAAACTTGCGCCCAGAGATAATCCTTCAGATTTAAAAAATGTATAAAACCGCCATTCTGCTTACGATATCAAACATATTTATGACTTTTGCCTGGTATGGTCATCTTAAATTTAAAGATAAAGCTTTATGGATAGTTATACTTGTCAGCTGGCTTATAGCTTTTGTTGAGTATTGCTTTCAGGTTCCGGCAAACAGAATCGGACATTCCTATTGTTCCGCGGCGCAGCTTAAAGGATTGCAGGAAATAATAACGCTTACAGTATTTTCTTTTTTCAGCGTTTTATATCTTAAAGAAAATCTCCACTGGAACCACTATGTCGGCTTTGTTTTTCTTATCGTAGCAGCGCTTTTTATTTTCAAAAAATAAATAATCTATTCTGTTTTTATTGTAAACCAAAATATAACATAAGGTTGACAATATGTTTCGTAATTTGTAATCTTACAATATAGAAGTTTAGAAGTTGGGAAGTTTAGCATCTTAGCAAAGGCTTTAACGGCAGTTGCTAAATTGCTGTTTTTTACTCAGCTTCCAAGCATCTAAGCTTCTCAGCTTCTCAGCTTCTATTTTGGGGGAATTATGGAATGGTTTTTTATAGGACTTACAATAATTTTATGGGGGATATCTCCCGTTTTTGACAAAATGGCGCTGAATGCAATAGATCCTGTGCTTGCGGTTGCAATCAGAATGATGACAGCCGGTTCAATAATGTTTATATATGTTTTTATTTTTAACAAAGCGGAAGTTATAAAAAAACTTGATTTAAAATCCATTATACTTTTTGTAACCGCTTCTTCGTTCAGCCTTTTGGGATTTATATTTTATTTTAAGGCTTTAGCGGGCGGGTTTGCTTCAAAAATAGTGCCGGCGGCCGCGACTTATCCGCTTTTTACGTCAATCATAGCTTTTTTAATTATGAAAGAGTCCTTCAGCATAAAAAAACTCGTAGCTATAATTTTTATAGTAACGGGCGTCGCTCTTATAAAATAAACGGAGAAAAAAATGGAATGGATATATATAGGACTTACGATATTTTTTTGGGGGCTTGCTCCCGTTTTTGACAAAACCGCTCTTAAAAATGTTAATCCCGCGACAGGTATATCCGTAAGAATGATATGGTCGGCGCTGGTAATGATTTTGTTTGTTTTGTTTACCGGAAAAACCGAAACGGCAATTAATTTTCCTTTTAAAAATATATCGTTTCTTTTTATTTCGGCTTCGGTAAGTCTTTTGGGATATCTGTTTTATTTTAAAGCGCTTACAAAAGGCAATGCCTCAAAAGTAGTTCCGGCTGTTGCCGTATTTCCTCTTGTTACGGCAATAATAGCTTTCTGCATTATGGGCGAACCTTTTTCAATCCAAAAATTATCCGCGGTTATCTTAATTGTAACGGGAATAATTTTATTGCATTAAATTTAGTATAATATTCCCGTGGATAAAAATCAAAAGCATAAATTATTTCTAAGAAAAGTTATTTCTTTGGCAGTCAGAAAGGTCAGATTAAATAACAACGGGCCTTTTGCTGCCGTTATAGTAAAGAACGGCAAAATCATTTCATACGGTTACAACCGCGTTACCAAAAAAAATGATCCGACTCTGCACGCGGAAATAGACGCGATAAGAAAAGCATCTTTAAAATTAAAAACTTTTGATTTAACGGGATGCGTTATATATTCGTCATGCCAGCCGTGTCCGATGTGTTTTTCGGCCGTTTATTGGGCAAATATTAAAAAAATTTATTATGCAGTCACAAAAGAAACCGTTTCAAAGTACGGATTCAGGGATTTAAAAATATATAATGAACTCAAGACGGGCAGATTTACCGTGAAAATGGAGCAGATTGATACTGATAATGCGGTTGACCCGTTTAAAATTTGGAATAAAAAGAAAGACAAAATTAAATACTAGTACAGTATAGAAGCTGGGAAGTTAGGAAGCTTGGAAGTTCAGTAACTGCAACGACTTTGAAGACAGAAGCTGGGAAGTTAGGAAGCTTAGTGGTAACGAAAAGAAACAGGATGTTAAGTAATTTAACTACATGATTTTTTGAGTTTGTTGCCGTGGAATTGCCAAGCTTCTCAACTTCCAATCATCTAAGCTGCTTAGTTTGGTTTGGTATTGTAATATGAAAAAAATTATAAAAATCCTTATAGCTCCTTTGGGAATCGTCATTTTTATCGCGGCTATTACGCTTTTGAGCCACGAAATGAAAAATTACAGCTACCAGCAGATAATTGACACCATAAAGGCGATTCCGTCGTTTAAAGTGCTAATAGCGTTGGTTTTAGCTTTATCATACTATCTTATTTTAAGCGGGTATGACGTTATAGCTTTTAATTTTATACGCGTGCCGTTGAAATTTAAAAACGTCGTGTTTACTTGTTTTATCAGCAATGCCCTCGGCAATAATACGGGTTATTCAATGTTATTCGGAGGGTCAATAAGATACAGATTGTATTCTTTATATAACGTATCAATGCTCAATGTTACAAAAGTTTTGTTTTTTTCGTCCGCCACCATCTGGTTCGGATTATTAATACTGGGCGGACTTGTTTTTACGTTCAGTCCCGTTGAATTCAGCAGCCATAAATTTTTCTTTATATCGTCAAGACCTTTAGGTTTTTTATTCTTAACAATCGTTACAGTATACAGTTTGCTCAGTATTTTTAAATCAAAACCTTTAAAGTTTTTTAAATGGACGATAACATTTCCGTCAATTAATATTACATTGTGGCAGATGCTTCTTGCAACGGCAGACTGGATTCTGGCCTCGTGTACTTTATATATATTGCTGCCTCCGGATACAATAAGCTACATAACGCTTTTGCAGATATTTCTTGTCGCGCAGATGCTTGGAATTTTAAGCCAGGTTCCCGGCGGAATGGGCGTTTTTGAAACCGCTATTGTAATGATGCTGCCGTCTGAAACCGCAAGCGCTACGGTTATGGGCGCTTTGCTTGCGTACAGGGCAATATTTTATTTTTTTCCGCTCGGCATAGCGTTGGTTCTTCTTGCCAGCCATGAATTTTTCAGAGCTAAAAAAAGGTTCAGAATTCTTGCAAGATTTTACAGCGGAAGAATGCAGTCAATAATTCCTCAGGCGCTTACGATAAGTACTTTTTTAAGCGGAACAATAATTTTGTTTTCGGGAGTCACAACCGTATCGTCATCAATAATAAGCAGACTTGTTGTATATATACCTTCAATAATTCTTGATTTGCTGCATTTTTCAATAAGCATAGTCGGAATATTATTATTGTTTATTTCCAGAGGACTGCTTTTGAGAATAAGAGCGGCGTACGTTTGGGCGGTTGCGTTGTTTGCGACGCTGTTTCCGCTTGCTCTAATTAACGGATACGGTTATGAAAAAATACTCGCTTTGATAGTTATGCTGTCTCTTGTTATTCCGTCAAAAAAATATTTTTACAGAAATCTCAGTCTTGTAACGCCTAAACTTAATATGATGTGGTTTTCCGCGATAACGGCCGTTTTTATAGGTTCGGTTTGGATCGGTTTTTTTGTTTACAAACAGGACATTTATACCATAACAAATTTTCTGACAAGTTTGTTTAGCGCCAGTGATGCCGGCAGATTTTTAAGAATTTGTACGGGTATGGCGGTGATTTTGTTAATTGTAAGTTTGTCTGAGTTATTAAAAAGATCGAGATATAAACAAGTGCAGATAAGCTCGGACAATATAAAATCGCTTGCAAATTCCAGCAAATATGTTTACGCTAATTACGCTTTTGAGAACAGAAATTTATTTTACAAAGATACGAATTCTTTTATAATGTATTCCCAGATAAACAACAATTCAATAGTTTTCGGCGATCCTGTCGGCAATGAAGTTTCGGCCAAAGAGCTTATATGGGATTTTAAAGAAATGACTGATTTGAAAAATGTAACGCCCACGTTTTTATATGTCGGCAATAAAAATTTGAGAATTTACGACGATATGGGTATGGATATAGCTCCTTTCGGCGCTGACGCCAATGTTTTGCTTGAAACTTTTTCAAAAGAGTCGCTGCCGTTAAAAGAAATAAAAGAAACGGCGGATAAAATGGACGGGGAATATAAATTTGAAATAACCGATAAAGAAACTTTCCAAAAAGAAAAAAAATATATTGATTTTGTGGATTTTCAGTGGCAGAAAGATTTCGGCAACTTAAAAAATAAAATGTTTGACGTTTCATCTCATTCGGCAGAAAAATATATACTTGTAAAAAAAGCCGGTTTTCTGTCGGCTTATGCCTATTTATTGTTATCGCGGGACAAATATGAAGTTTTTGTTTCAAATGTCAGATATACAAGCGACTGCGCCGAAAATATGCTTCAATATATTTTGTTCAAATCCGTTTGCTGGGCAAAAGAAAACAATTATAAGTGGTTTAATCTGGGGCTTACGCCTACCGAAAAAATTATTCTGGACGATGATTTTGTTCAGAAGGCTAAAATTTTTGTTTTCGGAGAACATTTTAAATACGATATAAACGCGCTTAAAAATTTTAAATTAAAATTTCAGCCTGTGTTTAAAAATAAATACATAGTTTTTTACGCCGACAGGCATCTCAGTCATTTTTTGAAAGATTTCTTTTATTTGTATTCATAAACTTTTTGATTAGTTGCTATTGACACGCCGATAGTTTTTTTTTATAATGCTAAATGTTAAGAAGTTGTAAAAAATATAAACAATTTAAAAACTTTCAAAAGGAGAGAGTATGAAAAAGTTTTTTGTTTTGATGTTGGCGTTGGCTTTGTTTGTGCCTGCAGTAGCAAGCGCGCAGATAAACTGGTACGGGCAGTTGGATGTTTTCGGCTATTCTATTGATGACGAATCTTATTCGGAACCCGGTACCAGCAATACATATTCAAGAGTAATTCTCGGAGCAAATTTTGATTTGGCGGAAAATATTGAAGGTAATATGTCTTTAATGTATTTCAGCACATGGGGCGATAATTATCTGGCCGGTCAGCAGATAGATAATTCAAACGATACCGGCGTATTAAGCGCCGTAAGAGTGACGGAAGCAAATGTTGTTTTTAAAAATCTTTTTGACAACGATAAAATTTCGGCAAAAGTCGGAAGACAGTTTTATAACGGCGGAACTTTTTTTAACGTAGGTCCGAGAGATTTGGTTTATTCTTATTTTCTTATCGGTATGATAGGAATGCCGTATCCGGAAATGTTTACCGACGGCGGTATGGACGGAGTAGTTGCGACTTATGACAACAGAGAGAATTTGAAAATAGACGCCGGTTATTCTAAAATAATAAACGAAAACACGCCTGCCGGAGCTAAGGTAAATACAACGTTTATCAATGCAAATTATAAATTTAACGATATGTGGAAAGTTCAGGGATATTTATATGATTCAGAATATGCCGACGGCAGTGATTATTTAAGATTTGAAATATTGGGAGCAAAGCCCGAGTTTACTTTTGGAAAATTGGCTGCGGCTTTGGAACTTGCTCAGGTATTCGGAGACGATGACGGGTCAATGTTTTCTACAAGACGTACGGCGGACGGATATTTTGCAAAGTTAGACGCATCATATGATTTAAATCCGTTGAAAGTAAGAGGCATGTATTTTATGACAGGTTCGCAGTTTTATGCTCCTTATACTCAGAATCTTTATACAGGAATCTATTTTACGTCAATGTTTAGAATGATGTCAGGAGTCGGTTTTTTTGCTGAAGCAGGAAGTTTGGATTGTTTAAATTTCGGAGCGGATTATACGATTTCTAAATTTAAATTTGCACTTGACTATTACAGACTCGGCGACAGAGATGAGGCAAATAAAATGTATGAAGTTGATTTTACTGCGCAGTACAATTATAAAGAAAATGTTAATTTTAGAGGCGGAATAGCTTATTTGGGATTTGAAGACGACGGCTCTGAAAAACATATGATATATGTATTAAGCGCCGGTTATAAATTCGGCAGTAAATAAAAAGTTTTAAATTCTAAACAATTTTTGAAAAATTTAAACAAGGAGAGAGAGTATGAAAAAGTTTTTTGTGTTAGTTGTTACGTTGGCTTTGTTTGTGCCTGCAATGGCAAGCGCGCAGATAAACTGGTACGGACAGTTGGATATTATGGGAAGTATGGATAGATGGCAGGGCAATACGAATTTTGCGGATGAGTACAGCTATACTGATTCAAGATTATTTGTAGGGGCGAATTTCGGATTAGAAGAAAATATTGAAGCAAACGTAGCATTGATGTACAGAGGCAGCTGGGGCGATAATTATTTGGCCGGCCAGCAGGCGGATAATACAAGCGATACGGGATTGTTAAGCAAGACGGTTCTTGCCGAAGCAAACATAGTATTTAAAAATTTATTTGACAATGACAGACTGACGTTAAAAGTCGGTAAATTTTATTACGGCGAAAAAGGCGATTCAATATTTTATGTAGGCTTAAGAGATATGTGGAAATGGGGTTATGCATATTCTCAGTATAATTGGAGCAGCGCGTTTGACGGCGGAATGGACGGAGCCCAGTTGACGTATGATGACAAGGAAAAAGTAAAAGTAGATTTGGTTTATTCAAAATTGGCGAACGAAAACAGCACCGTAAACAATGACAAGATAAACATGATAATCATAAACGGCAAGTATAAAATCAATGATAATATTTGCGTAAAAGGTTATTTGTATGATTCTGAAACAACATCATATCAAGTAGTTGGACTTGGCAACAGAATGGAAACCATCGGTATAAAACCTATGGTCAAATTCGGAGCGTTAACGGCATCCGGAGAATTTGCTCAGCAGTATTCAAGCGATTCTTCAAAAATATTTGACCAGGTTCTTAGTGATTCCATACTTACAAGACTTAATGCTTCTTATAAATTTGAAATTAAAGACATGACTCTTACGCCAAGAGTTCAGTATTTAAGAGCAGGCAATAATTTTTGGTCAGATGTATCTGATGCAAATTTCGGACTTATATCAAGCACATACTGGTGGTATTGGGGTCTGTATAATTTAGAATCATATAATATCGGAGCGGATTGGACGAAAGGCAAATACGGAGTATCGCTTGATATATTCAAAAACGGAGATGCAGAGGGCGGAGATTCTTATTGGTATGAGTATGATTTAACGGCAAAATATAAATATACTGAAACAATAGAATTTTATGCCGGATATGCTTATGCCGTAGCTGAATACGGGTCAGACAACTGGTGGGAAACACGCGGTATAATGGGCGTAAATTGGAAGTTTGGAAGCAAATAATTAATTTGTTTATATAAACAAAAAGAGACAGGATGTTAAAAACGCCTGTCTCTTTTCGTTTAATGTTGTAAGCTGTTTTTATATATGGTAAACGGGTAAATAACGCTATATTAAGGTATTGACAAACGGCTAACTAACAAATATAATCTAATACTGTTTTACATATATGATATGGGGAAATTTATATTACGTTTTGATGATTTTAAAAAGAAAAAAGAGCTTGAAGTAAAAGATGAAATTTTTAAACTTGATTTGGAAAAAGGTGTTGTAAAAAAATCAGATTTAAAAATTTCTTTTAAAGCGGTAAGATATTCGGATATTATCAATATAGTCGGCAGAATATACGGAACCGAGACTTTTGAATGTTCAAGGTGTCTTGAGATTTTTGACAAAAGCGTAAGTATCGCTTTTGAAAGTTCTTTTTCTAAGGAAGACGAAGAGTTTGACCTTTCCGATGATATAAAACAGACAATAATACTGGATATTCCCATGCAGCCGTTATGTTATGACGGATGTAAAGGAATATGTCAGGTCTGCGGATGTAATAAGAATGAAAAAGACTGTAAATGTAAAGAAAAAAATGACGGTGAATTTATTGCGCAAAAGTGGTCAAAAATAATAAAATTAAATAAGAAGTAAATGGGGGAAAAATGCCAAATCCAAAAAGAAAACATACTCCGCACCGCAGAGATTGCAGGAGGTCTGCAAATTCCAAAATAACTGCGGAAAATTCAAATAAATGTTCAAACTGCGGAGCGCCGAAAATGCCTCACAGAGTTTGCCCGGAATGCGGATTCTACAACGGGAAACTCATTGTTCCTAAAAAAGTGAAAAAAACAAAAACTCAAAGCGAAGAGCAGCAGAAGGAACAGAAGTAAATGATAATCGCTCTTGATGCGATGGGCGGCGATAAAGCTCCTGACATAAATGTAGAGGGCGCCGTACTTGCCGTTAAGCATACAAGCCATGAAGTGCTTCTTGTCGGCAAACAGGAAGCCATATATCCTTTGCTTGACAAATACGCAAAGATCCATAGTATTTCGCCGAGCAAAATAAAAGTTATTAATGCAACCGAAGTTATAGAAATGCATGAATCGCCTGCAAACGCCGTAAGGCAGAAAAAAGATTCTTCAATGGCAGTCTGCGCGAAGCTTGTCGTTGAAAAACAGGCCGATGCTTTTGTTTCAATGGGCAATTCCGGCGCGGCAATGGCTACAGCAATAATGTATTTCAAAAGAATTCCCGGCGTTTTAAGACCGGCCATATCAACGCCTTTTCCTACCGTATCAGGCATGTGCACAATATTAGACGTCGGAGCAAACGTTGACTGCAAACCGGAACATCTTATGCAGTTTGCCGTTATGGGAAGCATATACGCCGAAAAAGTTTTAGGACAGTCTAAACCGAAAATAGGAATTATATCAATAGGCGAAGAAGACACAAAAGGCAACGAGCTTACTTTTGCCGCATCAGATATGCTTAAACAAACATCACTTAATTTTATAGGAAACATAGAAGGCGGAGACATACCGAAAGGAAAAGCAAACGTAGTCGTATGCGACGGATTTGTAGGAAACGTTATTTTAAAATTCGGCGAAGGCATTGCCGAAATGATTATTAAACTTATAAAAGACAGCGTAAAAAGCAATCCGCTGTTTTGGGGTATTATACCGTTTTTAAAAGTCGCTATGTACAGTATGAAAAAAAAAGTTGATTATACCGAACAGGGCGGAGCCCCTTTATTGGGAGTAAACGAAGTTTGTCTTATAGGCCACGGCAAATCAAATGCAAAAGCGGTAAAAAACGCGGTTATAGTAGCCGCAAAATACGCTTCTCAGCATGTTAACGACGAAATAGCCCGGGAACTTGCAAAATACGGGCATATTATAAAATCTTAAAGCGGGTGTTATGATGAATAAATTTAACGTAAAAATTTTAGCAACAGGGTCTTATGTACCGGAAAAAATTTTAACAAATAGCGATTTGGAAAAAATGGTTGACACTTCAGATCAGTGGATAACCGAAAGAACCGGCATAAAAGAAAGAAGAATAATAGGTAAAAATCAAAATTTATCCGATCTGGCTTTTGAAGCTTCTAAAAAAGCCATAGAAAAATCAAAAATTTCAATAAATGATATAGATATAATAATAGTAGCTACGATTTCCGGCGATATGCCGTTTCCGGCAACGGCTTGTATTTTACAAAAAAAACTTGGAATAAACGCCGTGGCGTTTGATATATCGGCCGCATGTTCAGGTTTTATCTACGGGCTTTCAATAGCGAAATCTTTTATAGAATCAGGTGCGTACAAAACTGTCCTTTTAGTCGGCGGAGAAGTTATGACGAGAATAACAGACTGGACAGACAGAAATACTTGTGTTTTATTCGGAGACGGAGCCGGCGCTATGGTATTACAGGCATCGGAAACAGAAAAAGATGTTTTGTCAGTACATTTAGGAGCTGACGGAACTTACACAAATTTATTAAATATGCCTGCCGGCGGAACGGCAATGCCGACAACACACGAAACTGTTGAAAATAAACTTCACTATATAAAAATGTCAGGTAAAGAAGTTTTTAAAATAGCTGTTGTCAAAATGGCAGAAGCTGCCAGAAAAGCGCTGGAACTGTCCGGAAAAAAAGATGAAGATATCGCGTTGTACATACCGCATCAGGCAAATCTGAGAATTATAGAAGCCGTAGGCAAAAAACTCGGCGTTGCCAAAGAAAAAATTTACGTAAATGTCCACAAATACGGCAATATGTCGGCAGCAACCACAATAATAGCGCTTGATGAAGCAATCAGTTCCGGAGCAGCTAAAAAAGGCGACATAATAACTGTTATGGCGTTCGGCGGAGGCCTCACTTGGGGCGCCGCGGTGCTTAAAATATAAAAAAATCATAAAAACAGGATTTTAGAAAAATTTTTTCCGTAAGGATTAAAATTTAGGAGCAACAAAAATATGCAAAAAATAATGCTGATGTTTCCCGGACAAGGCTCGCAGTACGTCGGGATGGGAAAAGACTTATATGAAAAATATCCGGCGGCAAAAAATATAATAGAGATGCTCGGAGCAGATCTTAAAAAAATAATGTTTGAGGGAACCGAAGAAGATTTAAAAAACACGCAAAATGCGCAGCCGGCTATTTTTGCGGCAAGCATGGCATGTTTTGAAATTTTAAAACAGTCCGCGGATTTAAATAAATTTGAAATAATAACGGCAGGGCATTCTCTCGGGGAATATTCCGCTATGTGCGCTGCCGGCATTTTTAATTTTCAAGACGGCCTTTCAATGGTTAAAGCAAGAGGCGGATTTATTCAGAAAGCGTCGGAACAAAATCCCGGAACTATGGCGGCGATTTTAGGATTGGATAAAGATATTGTTGTCAATATATGCGCTCAGGCAAGCCAAACAGGCGTTTGCGACGCGGTAAATTTTAATTCTCCGGGACAGATCGTAATATCCGGCTCAGCAGAAGCGGTTCAGAAAGCTGTTCAGCTTGCTCAGGATCAGGGAGCGTCCAAGGCTATAGTATTAAATGTATCAGGCCCGTTTCATTCAAAATTAATGACCCCGGCATCTGAAATGATGAAAGAAGAATTAAATAAGTATGAATTTAATAACCCCGTATATCCGGTAATTACAAACTGCGATGCTCAAATAACAAAAGACGTTTCAAATATCAAAGAAAAACTTGCAAAACAAATAAATAATTCTGTAAAATGGGACGCTTCAATTTTAAACGCGATTGCGGACGGCGCGGGATTGTTTATTGAAATAGGGCCGCAGAGAGTATTGTCGGGCCTTATGAGAAGAATAGACAAAACTAAAAAAGTTCTTAATATTGAAGATTTGGCAAGTTTAGAAAAGACATTAAAGGAGTTGAACCAATGAGATTAAAAGGACAGACAGCGGTTATAACAGGATGCGCTCAGGGTATAGGCAAATCAATAGCCGAAACATTTGCCAAAGAGGGCGCAAATATTGTAGTATCTGACATCAATATTGAATTGGCGCAGAAAACGGCCGAAGAATTAAAAAAAGTTTTCGGAGTAGAAACGCTTGCGGTTGCGGGCAATGTTGCAAAATTAGAGGATTGCGAATCTCTTGCCGCAAAAACGCTTGAAAAATTTGAAAAAATTGATATACTTATAAACAATGCGGGCATAACGAAAGACAACTTGGTGCTCAGAATGAGCGAAACGGAATGGGATGCGGTAATATCGGTTAATCTCAAAGGCGTTTTTAACTGCACCAAGGCGGTTACGAAACAGATGTTTAAACAGAGATCAGGCAGAATTATAAATATAACGTCTGTTGTAGGTCTTATGGGTAATGCAGGTCAGGCGAATTATTCGGCTTCAAAAGGCGGAGTGATAGCTTTAACTAAAACATGCGCGCGGGAATTTTCTTCAAGAAACGTTTTGGTTAACGCGATAGCGCCGGGATTTATCAGAACGGCGATGACCGATGCTTTAACTGATGATGTGAAAGCAAAACTTTCTGAACAGATTCCGTTAAAGAGGCTCGGAGAAGCAAGCGACATAGCAAAAGCCGCATTATTTTTTGCAAGTGAAGAGTCCTCTTATATTACAGGACAGATTTTGTCGGTAAACGGCGGAATGTATATGTAAGTAAGGGCAGTATAGTTAAAGTGCAGTTAAAAATAAAAAGGGTTGTATCACAACTCAACAAAAACAGGGGGACAGTAAAATGGCAGACATAGAAACAAGAGTAAAAGAAATTATTGTTGAACAATTGGGAGTTGATCCGGCAGAAGTTAAACCGGAAGCATCATTTATAAATGATTTGGGCGCAGATTCTTTGGATACCGTTGAACTCGTTATGGCATTTGAAGAAGAATTTGGTATTGAGATTCCTGATGAAGAAGCTGAAAAAATTCAATCTGTCGGGCAGGCTATTGAATATATTTCTTCTCATCAAGCTAAATAAGTTCAGAGAATTAAAAGCTTATGAATAAGAAAAAAGTTGTCATTACAGGACTGGGGGTTCTTTCTCCTATAGGTATTGGCAAGCAGGAATTTACCGACTCTTTAAGAGAAGGTAAATCCGGAGCAAACCCCATTACGGCGTTTGACGCTTCCAATTTTGCCACTAAATTTTGCGCCAACGTCAAAAATTTTGTGCCCGAAAATTTTATTGACAAAAAGAAAGCAAGAAGAATGGCCAGATTTACCCAGATGGGTTTTATTGCCGCAAAAATGGCGATCGAAGATTCCAAACTGGATTTGTCTAAAGAAGATTTGTCAAGAATAGGAGTTATTACCGGAACAGGAATGGGTGGTCTTGAGATAACAGAACAGGAACATTCCGTGGTTGTAGAAAAAGGACCGAGACGTGTTTCTCCTTTTTTAATTCCTATGATAATAACAAATATGCTGCCGGGAGAAATAGCGATTGAGTACGGTTTTACCGGACCTAATTATGCCGTTTCAAGCGCATGCGCGTCGGCAAATCATGCTATCGGCAATGCTTTAAGACTTCTCAGATACGGAGACGCCGATATTATTATTACCGGCGGAGCGGAAGCCACAATAACTGATTTGGCAGTTTCGGGTTTTAATAATATAAAGGCCCTGTCAACAAGAAACGACGATATTGCTAAAGCGTCAAGGCCTTTTGACTTAAACAGAGACGGTTTTGTTATAGGCGAAGGCGCAGGTATTGTAGTTCTTGAAACATTAGAACATGCGCAGGCAAGAGGCGCAAAAATATATGCGGAACTTGCAGGTTACGGAGCATCAGACGATGCATATCATATGACGGCTCCCGATCCGGAAGCAAAAAGCGTTATTCAGGCTTTAGAATTGGCGATAAAAGACGCCGGTATTTCAAAAGATGAAATAGACTATATAAACGCTCACGGAACCTCAACGGAATTAAATGACAAGACGGAAACGCTTGCTATAAAAACAGTTTTCGGCGAAAGAGCTTATAAAATACCGGTTTCATCAACAAAATCAATGACCGGACATTTGCTCGGAGCCGCCGCAGGAGTTGAGGCTATTGCAACAATTTTATGTATGGAAAATGGTTTTATTCATCCTACAATAAATTATGAGACGCAGGATCCGAACTGCGACTTGGATTATGTTCCTAATGTTGCAAGAAACCGGCAGATTAATTGCGCAATGTCAAATTCTTTGGGATTTGGCGGGCACAATGCTACAATAGTTATAAAAAAGTATGTTGGATAAAATAAAGAAAATATTAAAAAAAGTTCCTTGTTGTAATTGTTGTCGGGAACAAGAAAAAATAAATGTTGTAAAAACAAAAGACAGTTCTTTAAATGTCGGAGTTGAAACTATAGCAAAACTTCAAAGTATTATTGGTTATGTTTTTCAAAATCAAAAAACTTTGGAATTGGCATTAATACACAAATCATATTCCAGCGAATATGGTTTAACGGATTGTAACGAGCGGATGGAATTTCTGGGAGACGGTATTCTATCCGCTCTTGTTTCAGAATACCTGTATAATAAGTATTCCGATAAACAGGAAGGCGATCTTTCTCAACTTAAAGCCCAGATAGTGTCTGCTAAAAGTTTGAGCAGATGGGCTAAAGAAATACAATTGAATGAATTTGTTTTAATAAGCAAAAATGAAGAACTTAACGGAGCAAGGCTCAGAGAATCGCTGCTTTGCGATTCATTTGAAGCCGTGACGGGAGCCGTTTATTTAGACGGCGGTTTTGAACAGGCGTCAAAATTTATCGGGAAATTTTTAAACCGAAACATTAATTTTGATATAACCGATTATAAAACCAAACTACAAGAGAAAATTCAGTCGCAGTACCGGACTTTGCCGCAATATAAAGTAATTGAAGAATCAGGGCCGGATCATAACAAAAAATTTAAAGTAGCTGTTTTTGTGAATGCTAAACAGTTAGGTGTCGGCGCAGGCAATTCAAAAAAACAAGCCGAACAAACGGCGGCCAAACAGGCATTTGAGAACGAGTCAAAATAATGCGCCGTTTTTTTTAAATCCGCAGTAAAAATTTTCAAAAAAACCGGAGGATAATATGCAGTATTTTTTAAGCGAAGAAGAACAGATGCTGGTTGACGTGGCAAGAGAAATAGCGGAAAAGAAAATTAAGCCGGTAAGAGAAAAATATGACGAAGAGGGAATATTTCCCTGGGATATAGTAAAAGAACTGGCGCAGGCAGATTTGTGCGGTGTTTATATACCTGAACAATACGGCGGAGTAGGACAAGGTATTATGGGTTTGGTTCTTGTAACAGAAGAACTATGCAAAGTTGACGGAAGCATCGCGCTTGCGCTTGCAGCTACTGCGCTCGGAGCGCTTCCTATTTTAGTCGGCGGGAATGAAGCGCAAAAAAGCAAATATTTGCCTGATATAGCTTCAGGTAAAAAACTTGCGGCATTCGGTTTAACAGAACCTGCAGCAGGTTCAGATGCTACGGCAATGAAAACTACTGCCGTCAAAGACGGAGATTATTATATACTTAACGGAACAAAATGTTTTATAACAAATGCCGGAGAAGCCGAAACTTATACGGTATTTGCAAAAACAAATCCTTCAAGAGGAGCAAGAGGCATTTCGTGCTTTATTCTTGAGAAAGGAATGGAAGGTTTTACGTTCGGTAAAAAAGAAAATAAAATGGGTATCAGATCTTCAGTAACAAGAGAATTGATATTCAATAATTGCAGAGTTCATAAAGATAATTTATTAGGAAAAGAAGGACACGGTTTGTTAATCGCCCAGGCAACACTTGACGGTTCAAGACCGGGCGTTGCTTCTCAGGCTTTAGGTATAGCGGCAGGTGCGTTGGACGAAGCGGTTAAATATGCAAGAACAAGAGTTCAATTCGGTCAGCCGATAGCATCATTCCAGGGTATTCAGCATATGTTGGCTGATATGGCAACAAAAGTTGAAGCGGCAAGATGTTTGGTATATCAGGTTTCAAGAATGATAGATGACAATAACAAAAAACCTGAAAATGAAAGAGTAAGAACAAGTAAAGAATCTGCAATGGCAAAACTTTTTGCATCAGAAACCGCAATGCAGGTTACAACTGACGCAGTTCAGATTTTCGGCGGATACGGCTATTGTAAAGAATATCCTGTAGAAAAGATGATGAGAGATGCAAAGATTACAACTCTTTATGAAGGTACAAGTCAGATTCAGAAAAATGAGATTGCTTTGAATCTTATTAAAGAATCAGCAGCGAGTAAATAACCGAAATATTTCGGCTGCACCTTTGTATTTTCAAGTTTTATGTACCGCTTACGCTTTCGTACACCGCGACTTGAAAATACTTCGGTTCGCTCAAAATCTTTCTAGTTATTGATATAGAAGTAAAGATGTTTATATTTTGCAGGTAAGAAACAGGAGGAAAAAATAAAGATGCACATAATAGTTTGTATAAAACAGGTTCCCGGAACGACAAACGTTCAAATTGATCCTGAAAAAGGAACATTAAAAAGAGAAGGCGTTGAAGCAGTTATCAATCCCTTTGACGAATATGCTTTAGAAGAAGGTGTCAGACTAAAAGAAAGAACAGGCGGAAAAGTAACTGTTATAACAATGGGACCTCCGCAGGCGGATTCTGCTCTCAGAGAAGCAATTTCAAAAGGTGCAGATGAAGCAATACTCGTCAGCGACAGAGCATTTGCAGGTGCCGATACATGGGCAACTTCTTATGCATTATCGTCGGCAATTAAAACTATACCTGATTACAGCGTAATTATCTGCGGTAAACAGGCAACAGACGGAGACACAGCTCAGGTAGGGCCTTCCGTTGCCGAAATGCTTGATATTCCGCATGTAGCTTACGTTAAAAAAGTTGAAGAAATAAATGATAAATTTATGAAAGTTGAAAGAATGATGGAAGACGGGTACGATTTAATTGAAACGCCGGTTCCTTGTTTGATTACTGTTGTTAAGGAAATCAATACGCCAAGAGTCGCGTCCCTTAAAGGTAAAATGAATGCAAAAAAAGCAGTTATAAAACAGCTTAATGTTCAATGTATTAATGCTGATACTGAAAAATGCGGACTCAAAGGTTCTCCAACTCAGGTTATGAAAATATTTACGCCTCCTCAAAGAAAAGGCGGAGATAAATTTACGGGAGAAGCAAACGTTCAGGCACAGGCATTAGTTAAAAAATTAAAAGAAGCAAGCATTATATAGAAGCTGGGAAGTTTGGAAGCTTGGAAGCTGGGCAACGACTTTGACGACGATAACGACGGAAGCTGGGAAGTTTGGAAGTTGGGCAGCTTAGTAACAGCAACAACGACATGAAACAACGGATGTTGGGCGGATTTGCAAAGCAAACCGAAGAGGTTTAGCAGTTTAGCAACGACTTTAAAGACAAATACGAAAATTTGAAAAACGACAAACGAATTATAAGGGAGAAGCAAAAATGGCAAATCAAATAAATATACTGGCAGATAAATGTATCGGTTGTTCTCTTTGTGTCAGCGCATGCCCGTTCGGCGCTATCACAATGACTGACAGACCTGATCATCCTAAGAAATTTAAGCTGGCAGTTATAGACGTAAATAAATGTACATTTTGCGGAGCATGCGTACAAGCATGTAAAGTTTTCAAAGCAATTGAAATGAAAAAAGATGAAGTGAAACCCGCAGTTGATTTATCACAATACAGAGGCGTTTGGGTCTATGCTGAACAAAGACACGGTGTTGTATCAACTGTTGTTTATGAACTTTTAAATCAGGGAAGAATTCTTGCAGATAAACTGCAGGTTCCTCTGAGCGCAGTTTTAATCGGTTCAAATATAACCTCAAAAGCACAGGATTTGATAGACAGAGGCGCAGATAAAGTTTATGTTTACGACGACCCTATTTTTGCGGAATTCCAGGATGATTCTTATACGGCAATTCTTACCGAATTATTAAAGAAAGAAAAACCTGAAATAATACTTATGGGCGCAACAAATATCGGAAGGTCGTTTGCATCAAGAGTTGCGGCAAAAATTTATACAGGCTTAACTGCAGATTGTACGGGACTTGATGTAGATTTAACAACAAGAAATTTGCAACAGACAAGACCTGCTTTCGGCGGTAATATCATGGCTACTATTTTAACGCCGAGACACAGACCGCAGATGGCAACAGTCAGACATAAAGTTTTCAAAGAAGCTAAACCTCAGTCAGGCAGAAAAGGGGAAGTTATAGTTAATAAAGTTGATGCTTCAAAAATAATAAACAGAACAAAATTCTTGCAGTTTTTTAAAGACGACAGCGCCCATGTTAATCTTCACGATGCAGATATAATAGTATCCGGCGGAAGAGGATTAGGTAAACCTGAAGGCTTCAAATTAATTGAAGAACTTGCGGATTTGCTCGGCGGTGCGGTAGGTTCGTCAAGAGCTGCCGTTGATTCAGGTTGGATTCCTTATTCTCATCAGGTCGGGCAAACAGGTACAACGGTTTCACCGAAAGTTTATATAGCATGCGGTATCTCAGGCCAAATTCAGCATATGATCGGTATGGGTTCTGCAGAAACAATTATTGCAATAAATAAAGATAAAGATTGTCCTATGATGCAGGTTGCAACATATTCGCTGGAAGGCGATTTGTATGAGATTATTCCTGCCATAATATCGGAAATTAAAAAAGCCAGAGCATAGGCAGGCTTTAATCTTTCGCTTACAATTTTGAAACACAAGAGCTTATGTACACCGTAAAGGAACGTACACTTCGCTCTTGTGTTTCTTCATTTCAGCGGAAATCTTAAAGCCTGAAAATACCCTTTGAATTTTTTATTTCGTCATCAAATCTTAAATCCTTTCAATTTCACCACGCTCTTGCGATATTTTGTTTCACGCAAAATCTTTACGGTTGCAGACATTTCTTTCGCTCTTGTGTTTCTTCATTTCAGCGGAAATCTTAAGGCCTTTCAATACTGCTTAGGGCTCATTATATTATTAAGCTTATTAGACAAAAACAATCATAAATTGTTAAAATTAATTTATCCCGTTGCCATAAGTCTTTATATTGTGGATGTTCTAATTGAAAAAATTTATTAAATATTTATTTTTGGTTTTTTTGGGGATTATAGGAGCTTTTATTATTGCAGAAATTCTTATGCAGATAATAAAACCGCCTATGTTATTTGATAAAGCCAAACATTGTAATTATGATACGAGTATTTTTGAAAGCAGTACGGATAGCATGGATTTTTTCCGGTATTTATATGTTGATATTTATGACGATTATTTTAAATTGGCAGGGAACTTATATAGAATAAAAAGAATTGGTCCGTTTTTCCCTGATTTAAAAAGAAATCAAACTTTTACCAAAATAAAAAAAACAGATACTACTAGAATTTTTATAGCTGGAGAATCTGTTGCCGAATTTTATGCCGTAGAAATATTGAAACACACTCTTCAACAAGATATGCCGGATAAAAATTTTGAAATAATAAATGCAGGTACGGGCAGTTACGAAAGTTACAGAATAAAAAGAGTTGTTAAAGAAATATTAAAGCATCAGCCGGATTATATTGTAATAATGGTTGGCAATAATGACGGGATATTTGAACCACTTGAAATTAATTACTTTCCGTATAAATATAAAATTTTCAGAACATCATATGTTTTAAACAGATTATCAAACTGGTTTGTAAAAAGACCATATTTGAATGATGAAGAATGCATGTCATTTTTTCAAAAAAATGTACTGTCTATTGTGAAATCAGCTAAAAATAAATCAAAACTTATATTTGTTACTCTGCCTCGCAGTTCATTTTACTTTAATATTCCGTTTGAAGAAAATTTTCCTGAAATAAATCATTCTTTAAGCAATGATGAAAAATATAAAAATAGAAGACAGTTTTTAAGAAATTTGCCGCAAAAATATCCATGGGTTGCTATCGCAGACTATGATGCTATATTAAACGAAATAGTCCATGGAGATTTGGGTTATAATATTTTTGTTGATAACGAGCATTATCATTCAAATATGTATAGGCTAGTATCAAGATTAATTTCAGAACAAGTTTTAAAGAAAACATTAAAAATTGATGCGGACTATATTCTTAATCTTATGAAAGAGAATGATTTTGAAATGCAAGAATATTTTATAAATAATTATATTGAAGATGAAAATTGGTATGCGCGCGGGAATTATTTGAAGGCTTATTATGTATCTGAAAAGCTTTATAAGAGCGATCCTGAAAAATTTAACTATTTTATTGATAAATCTTTTTATAGCAATAATAAACTGTGGATATGTACTGCCATTCATTTATTGATTTCAAACAGAAAAGAAAAGCAGGCATTAAAATATTTGAACCTTTTTTTAAGCAAAAACCCAGACAGTTATAAAGGATATGTATTAAAAGCTTTGGTATATTACAAATTAGGCAATAGAAAATTAAGTGAAGAATGTTTTGATAATGCTAAAAAAATAAATCCAAAAAATAATTTTGATTTGAAATATTTAGATAAGTTTTATAAAGAAAAGGCAATATAAACGTTCCAAAGATATTAAAATTTAAATAATATTCAGATATATGCTTTATTCTGGCTCGTCTCATTGTAAGTTTGTAATTTCATATTGTATTAATTTTATATTATAATTATTTAATAGAATGAATAATGTATTATTGAAAGATTTATGCGATATTTCCAAAGAACTGAATAAATATTTTATACAGAGATTCAGTATAAAATATTTGATAATGGCATTTATTCATTTTTTATTAACTTTTTATACAGATAATTTAATATTTCAATATCAAGATACTAATTTATTGACACTTATCAGAATAAAAACAATATTTTTAATCATACTTATTTTTTTATGGCAATTTATCGGCTTTATTATCAGAAATTATTCAAAGTCTGATAATATAAAGGTTTTTATAAAATTTTCCGGAGCATATTTTGGAGTAATGCTGCTTTTTCAGCTTGCATTATGGCCTTTTATAGTCGGCAATCAAATGTATTACGGTTATTTTGCCGATACTGTTTATTTAACTGATTATGCCGTTTTTCAGGGAATATTCGTAAGATATTTTAGAATATATTCTCTGATGTTAGTCCCAAATATAGCCGGCATTACAATTGTTCAAATTTTTTTCATTTCATTAATCATCGGATATGTAATGCATCAGATGAAAAAATATTTTAATATCGGCAAATCGGTATATTTTTTCTATATTCCGTTTTTATTTCCGCTGGTGCTTCAATATAATCTGCATATTGAAAAAGATATAATATATTCATATTTTATTTTATTTTTAATTTCTAATTTGCTTTTTCTAAAATTTGAAATAAATTCAAGAAAATTAAATTTAAATATTTTTTTTATTGCTTTATCTTCTGCGCTTGTTACTGCCATAAGACCAGGCGGAATCATATTTTTTATTGCAACGCCGGCTCTGCTTTATTTATTGTATTATAAATCGCTTAATTTTAATAAAATGTTGATGTATTTTATATTTAGTATTTTAATGTCCTTAATTTTTGTTCCGAATGTTGTCAGCACAGTTCTTTTGAACAGAAACGGATCATCATACGGGAATGTATATATATTAAATGATACGTTTAAAATTTTATTAAACAAGGCGGTTGATGATCAAAATGAAGATATTTTGGAGGAATTTGAATCGGATACGAATTTAAAAATAAAAAAATTGTTGTCAAAAAAAAACGCAATTAAGCGACCGATTTTTTACAAATCTTACTCGAAAAGATAAAAATAAATTTAAAATTATTACGCATAAACTTGTTTCAGAATATTTTGAAGAGTATGTTCAATATAAATTTGCGAGACTGTTTAATGGATCAATCATCATAGATTTGAATCCAAATCCGCACGATATTGTCAGATATGATAATTATGCCTATGAATCTTATGAGAAAATAAAAAAAAGAATAATTCAAATCAGGCCTGCGATATATTCAAGAGTTATTAATTTTTTTAAGGCGTATAACGAGAATATGTCTATAAATCATTATATTTTAAAAAGTTTTATTTTTATTTATTTGGTAATATTTGTGATTTCAATTTTATTAGGCGTAAGAAAAATTTTTATAATTGCGTGTTATATGATTTTTCATATCGTATATATAACTTTAATAGTTCCCTATCCCGGGTTTAGATTTTATTTTCCGTGCTTTATAGTCGGGCATTTTCTTATTATATATTTGATTTTTTATTTTATCGGCAATAAAAATATCTTTAAAATTTAAATATCCGATAATGCTTTGGTTGCCGTCTTTTTTTACAAAGGGGAAATCTTGAATGCATATCAAAATGTGCTTTTACAAACGTATCGGCAATACTGGTGTCAGCATAAAGCATATATACGTATTTAATAGGAAAATGGCATTAATCAACAGCAACAGCAGAATAATGATCAAGATCATATTTTGATTATAGCAAATGATTATTCTCAATTCCAAAACTTTGATAAAATTTTTTTTGGCAATTATTATGTACCTGTAAATAAATTTATTTGTTTTTTTGTTATTATTTGTATTGACAACTTATTTAAAAGCTGTGTAGAATATCAAAAACAATGACAATTAAAAATGAAATTTACCTTTTTTTTCAAGATATTGAATATATATTTATCGGTTTATATAAATGTATACAAAAACATTTTAACTTTACGTATTTTATAATAGCAGTTATCCATTTTGTTGCCACTTTTTATACAGATCCGTTAATTTTCGAATATACAGGCACCGATTTTAAAAAAATTATATTAATAAAAAGATTATTTTTAGTTGTTATTGTCCTTCTGTGGCAGTTTGCCGGAATTCTTATCAAAAATTATTCAAAATCTAAAACAATACAAGATTTAATAAAATTTTCAGGAATATATTTTCTGATAATTTTAACGGTTCATTTTTTGGTATGGCCGTTTATAATGGGCGATCAAATGTATTATATTTATTTTGCAGATTCGGTTTATTGTTTTGAGGCACCGAATTTTCAAGGTATTGTTATCAAATATTTCAGAATATATGCGCTGATGCTTATTCCAAACTTGGCAGGCATTATTATAATGCAACTTTTGATAATATCTTTAGTATTAGGGTATATAATGACGATGTTGAAAGAATACTTTAAACTTGATAAAGCAGTATATTTTTTTTATATACCATTTTTAACTCCGCTTGTGTTGCAATATAATTTGCATATGGAAAAAGATATTTTATACTCATATTTTTTTATGCTTTTATTTGCCAGGCTTATATTTGTTCGGCTAAAATCTCAAACAATTTTAGTGGATATAAATATTATTAATCTCGCACTTATATCTTCGGTTGCGGCCTCTTTTCGTTCTGAAGGAATTTTATTGCTTGTTGCAACCCCTTTAATGTTTTACCTTTTAAATTATAAAATTTTGAAACTGCATAACATGCTTGTTTTTTTATTTTTCACTATTCTTTTTTCATTTATTTTCATCCCTCATTATGTAAAGACTGTTATGATTGATAGAGATGGAAACGCTTATAAGAATGTTTATATTTTAAACAAGAGTTTTCAAAAACTGCTGGAAAAAGCAGTTGAAGACAAAAATAAAGATATTCTTGCTGATTTTAATAAATCTGATAATCTTCGAATTCAGCAAATACTGAAATCGCGTATACACAATGTCGGTTTTTATGCCAATCTTTCAAAATTTGACAAACAACAATTTAAAGTAATATCAAGAAAGCTTATGAAAACGTATTTTTGGGAATTTGTTAAATTTAAGTTTAGTGTTTTTTATGATCGATTAAGACCGGCATATTTGACCCGGGATCTTAATGATATAAAATATCGTATAAAATATGCAATTCAACATTATCATTTAATAAAAAAGAAAATCGTTTATCTGAATCAACAAATATATTCGGATACTATTGAATTATTTAAAAAATATAATTCCAATATTTCAAATTCATTTAAAAATTATCTGCCAATTTGGTATACGTTTATATATTTTTCAATATTTACGATGGCAGTATTATTAAAACTGAAACGAATAATTATTCTCGTTTGTTTTCTTGTATTTTTTTTAATAATCCAAATTTTAATAGTTCCAGATCAAAATTTCAGATTCTTTTTTCAGGGATATATAACAGCATACTTGCTATTTGGATATATCTTGTTTTATTTAATGTGCAAAAAACAAGCTAAGTTTAAAAAATAGATTTTATTTACATGCTTTTATAATAAAGACATTGTCGTTGTCCGTAATTTCGATGTTCTTCAACCCGTTATTTTTAAGCATTTCATATATTTTTTCGTTACATGGTAAAATGTCTTTGCCTATTAATCCGCCTACATTTCTGTGATGAGTATCTGTATTTAATTTTGAATTTGTATGCGCCAGTATAAATAATCCGTCTTTTTTAAGCACTCTGTATATTTCTTTAACGGCTTTATTTTTATCTTCAAAGTGAGGAAATGCATTCAAACACATAACTTTATTAAAAGCGTTATTTTCAAACGGCAAAGAAATAACGTCGGTAACTATAAAATTCGTATCGGGGAATTTTCTCATCGCTTTATCTATCATATTTTGAGCAAAATCAATTCCTGTAACTTTTATATCTTTATATTTTTCTTTTAATGTTTCAATAAAAATACCGGTTCCGCAGGCGACATCTAAAATAGTATCGTCATCTTTTAAATCCAGTAAAGGAATTACGGCTGTCTTTATTTTGTGCAAATCAAGTTTGTTTTTGTCGTTATCCCAAGAGCATGCGCATTTGTTAAAAAAATCTTTTCTGTTCAATTTGTTTTCCTTAAAATATTTGAAAGTGTTTTTAAATTTTATACTTTTTAACCGTAAATATCAATTATTCGCAAAAAAGTTTTAAAATATAAAAAATACGGATAAGTTGACAAATAAATATAAATTTTATATTATTGATAATAAATATTAATAAGGAATAAATATTAATAATGAAAAAAACAAGAAAAACAATACAAAAAAATTTGGTGCTGGCAACTTTGGCTGATATGAAAAATCATCCTACAGCCGATCAGTTATTTACGGAAATACAAAAAAAATATCCTTCTTTAAGCAAGGCAACCGTATACAGAAATCTTAAAATACTTGCCGGCCAGGGACGTCTGAAACATATTGAAATGCCTGATTCAGCCGACAGGTTCGACCATTTTACTGATAATCATTATCATATGAAATGCACGGTCTGTTCAAAAGTTTATGACGTAGACATGCCTTATTTCGATAAAATTTCAGAATTTATAAAAGATACAAAAGGTTTTGACATTGAAACGCATGATTTGGTTTTTAAAGGAATATGCGGAGAATGCAGAAATAAAAATAAACAGAGGAGGAATTAAAATGGAAGAAAACAATTTAACAAGAATGCCGCTTATAGGAGACGATGCTCCCGATTTTAAGGCAAAAACAACGCAGGGAGATATTAATTTTCCCTACGGACTACAAAGGAAAATGGGTAATTTTATTCTCTCATCCTGCCGATTTTACGCCTGTATGTACCACGGAATTTATGACTTTTGCGAGCATGGCGGACGACTTTAAATCTCTTAATACCGAACTTGTCGGGCTTTCGGTAGATTCTATTTACGCGCATATTGCATGGCTTAGAAAAATTCAGGAGCTGGAATGGAAAGGAATGAAACACGTGGAAGTTAAATTTCCTCTTATAGAGGATATAAAGATGGATATTTCTAAAAAATACGGAATGATTCAGCCGGGTCAGTCAACTACGCAGGCTGTCAGAGCAGTTTTTATTATTGATCCGAAAGGGAAAATCAGACTGGTACTTTATTATCCTCTTTCAACCGGCAGAAATTTTGACGAAATAAAAAGAGTAGTTCTTGCTCTTCAGAAAGCCGATGCCGATTCGGTTGCGACTCCGGCAGACTGGAGACCTGGCGATGATGTGATTATTCCCACGCCGGGTTCGTGCGGCACTGCAAAAGAAAGAATGGAAACCAAGACCGCCGACAAATACTGTCTTGACTGGTTTATGTGTTTTAAAAGAGAAAAAAAATAAAGGAGTCTATTATGTTAAAAGAAAATTTAACAAACGCTTTAAGCAAACAGTTTAATTTTGAACTTTATTCCGCTTATATTTATCTTGAGATGTCGGCATACTGCGACAGAAACGGATTAAAAGGTTTTGCGAACTGGCTTAATGTGCAGGCTCAGGAAGAACTTGCCCATGCGATGCATATGTATGAATATATTCTTGAACGCGGAGCATATCCTGTTTTTGAAGATGTAAAAAAATCGCCTTATGATTTTGAAAATATTACTGAAGTGTTTGAAAAAACGCTTGCCCATGAGCAGATTGTTACCGGCAGAATAAACGATATAGCGTCGCTTGCTCTTAAAGAAAACGACCATGCCGCCTATATATTTATTCAGTGGTATGTAAACGAGCAGGTTGAAGAAGAAGCAAACGCCGAGCAGATTCTGCAGCAGGTTAAGCAGATAGGAACAAATACTGCTTTGCTGTACGCTCTTGATAAAGAGCTTGCGGCAAGAGTGTTCGTAAATCCGTTTCCGGCCAAAACAGCCGCAAATTAAAATAAATTGCAGATTATTCCGCCGTGAAATAATATCTCCGGCGGAATTTTATTTTTATATACGGAATTGTTTTATGTTTTTTTTTATATTAAAATAGGCGGAGTAATTAAAAAAAATAAAAGAACCATATGGAAAGAAAAACAGATTTTAACGTTATAATAAACAGTTTCATAATACTTTTGCCCGTTAACATTTTTATTATGTTTATGATAACGCTTTACAGATTTGTTTTTTTTCTGTATTTTGCCGATTTTACCGAAATAGCGCATCTTAAAATATATGTTTTAAAAGCTTTTTGGATGGGATTCAGATTTGATTTATCGGTTCTTGCCTATATAAATTTTCCGGTTACGCTTATTCTTATCGCATGTCTTTTTTTGAAAAGCAACAGATGTTTTAAATGGTCGGTTTCTTTTTTCAAATATTATTACAACATAATATTTTCTCTTTTATTTTTTATAATATTTTTTGATTTCGGTTTTTTCTCGTACTTTAAAGACCACTATAATTTTTTAATTTTCGGATTTTTTGAAGATGATACTATCGCTCTTATAAAAACAATACTTGCCGATTACAGAGTTTATATAGCGCTGGTTCTTTTCGGTTTAATTTGCGCATTTATATTTAAATTCACATTTTTGACCTGCCAGTCTCTGAAAATGAAAGAAAGAATAATAAACGCCGTTTATTGGAAAAAACCTGCAAGAATAACTGCCGTCATTTTTATAATAGCGGCTAATTTTATGGCGGCAAGAGGCTCATTTTCAATGTTTCCTCTAGGTTTGTTTTATTCTCAGATTTCGCCTAATTATTTTATAAATAAGCTTTGCGTAAACCCTGTGCATTCTTTGGCGGATACTGTTTATTTTAAAATTAAAAACTCAAAAAACGAAATGAATCTTAAAGAATTTTTCGGATATAAAGACGATGAGGCTCTTTTAAATGATTTGAAAATTCTTCCTTCAAACGAGTCTGCGTCCTCATTTGAACAGCTGTATATCAAAAAAACGCGTTCCGACAATAAATTTCTTGAAACGACTAAGCCGAACGTTATTCTTATCGTTATGGAAGGGTTCGGAGAAATGCCGGTTTTAAACAACAGTCCGCGTTTTGACGTTATGGGCGAATTGAAACGGCATTTTGAACAGGATACCGTATTCTATAATTTTCTTCCTGCCGGTTTTATAACCATACACGGCATAGAATCAATAGTTTTAAATATGCCGCAGAGGCCTCTTTCAAACCAGATTACGCAGACGCCCGATGCCTTTAAATGTTTTGCATCTTCAGCGGCACAGCCTTATAAAAAAGCAGGTTATGATACTATCGCGTTATACGGCGGCAGCATGATGTGGAGAGATCTTGAATCTTTTTTTAAAGTGCAGGGTTTTGAAGATGTTATAGGGGAAGGCAATATAGACGCAAAGCCGGAAGACAGGCACGAATGGGGAATAAACGACGATAAATTCTTTGAACTTATAAGAAGATATCTTTCAGATAAAACAGACGGCAGGCCGAAATTTATTTTCGCAATGTCGACCGGGACTCATCCTCCTTATAAAAAACCGGCAAAATATGTTCCTCTGAGCCTTGAAATACCGGACAATATAAAGAAAATGATGTCTTCAAAAGATTTAAACGACAGAGGCATTTTTGAACTCTACCAGTTTGCAAACCGCGAGCTTGCAAAATTTATTTCATACGTTAAAAACTCCGAATTTGGCGAAAATACTATTATAGCAGTAACGGGCGATCATAACCTCAGAGAACTGTCCAATTACTCGAAAGAAGATATGTTTTTAAGATATGCAGTTCCGTTTTATCTTTATATACCGCAGCAGTTTAAACCGAAAAATATAAATACGGCTGTTAACGGTTCCCATATGGATATAATGCCGACGCTTTATAATCTGTCTCTTTATGATGCGGATTATCAGGCTTTGGGCAACGATTTATTTAGCGGCAGCGCCAATATCTGCTTTAATATAGACGGACTGGCAATAGAGGGGACCGACGCCGTCAAATACAATGTTTCAGACGGGAAAATAGAATCTTTTGCTTTTGATCCCGTCACAAAAAAACTTGCCCCGGCGCCTGAAACGGCAAAACATAAAGCGATCGGCAGGTATTATAAGGCTCTTATGTCTTTCGGCGATGTTTTTGTTAAATCTCAAAAATAAAATTTAATATTGCATTTTGTTTTTTATAATAAAGCGTAGTATCCGTCGGAAATATAATGTATTGACATTTTATTTATATTGTTGTATATTAATATATGCAAATATTGTAATATATACATATATTGATAAATATAAAATAGCAAGGAGAAATAGAAAATGATAAAATCTATATTCACAGGTCTGATAATTGTTTACGTAGCATGGATTAGTGTTTTGGGATATCCTTTCGGTAAATATGGAATATCACAGTCTGCGGAAAAAAAAGAAATAAAAGCGGAAAAAGGAGGCAATACAATGTCAAAAGTAATTGAATTAAGAGATGAAGATTTTGATCAAGAAGTTTTAACTGCGACAAGTCCGGTAATAGTTGATTTTTTTGCTACATGGTGCGGGCCGTGCAAAATGCAGCATCCTGTGCTTGAGCAATTTGCTGAAGAATTTGCCGGAAAAGTAAAAGTTGCAAAGTTGGATGTTGATGCGTCAGAAACAAAAGCAAGAGAATATAAAATAAGAAGTGTTCCGACACTTATGATTTTTAAGGGCGGAAAAGTGGTTGAAACAATGTTGGGATATCACTCTAAGGAAGAATTGGAAGCGGCTGTTTCAAAACATTGGTAAACAATGCAAAAAAAGTGCGGAATGTATCGGGATAAATACATCCGCACTTTTTCATTTTTTTGTAATTTCAATAATAACTTTTGCGGCATTTTCTGCAATTAGCTTATTACCGAAATGCATACAATGGCCAAAATCACCTGCGAATTGGTCTTCAAAAATATCCTTATAATCATATTTCTTTAATGCTTCTTTAAAAGTTTCCTCATTGCTTACAAATGTGATTTTATCATAATAATCTTCATTTTTTAACATATTTTTTAAAGATTCTACGCTTCTTACGGGATATTGCATACAAATTATCTTTTTCTTATAAATAATTGTTTTTTTAATAATTGATTTGTAAAGATCATAAGTTGTGTTATCAGGGAAATTTAACCTTAATTCTTCCGCCAACATAAAATATTTGTCGGATTGTTCAAAATTGCCCTCTTTTAAACTTTCTATCGCCAAAAGACCATAAGATTGGTCTTTCCTTGGCATAACTGACAATACTTGCTTTTTTTGTTCATCGGAAATCATATCTTTTATAAACCCATATATAAAATATGCATAATAATTTTTAAAAAGATCAACAGATTCTTTAATTGCCATGTCAGCATAAAATTTTAGTGCTTTAGTATTTCCGTGTTTTATATTATATTGAAGAATAATGGCATAAAGGATTTTTTTATCTTTTATAAAATTCATATTAAGTCCTTTAACGGCCATTTCATAACCTTTATAAGCATTATTTTCTGAATCATAATATGATTGTGTCAATTTTAAATAGGTATATTCCTTTTTTCCTTCCTCAGTTAAATTTATTGCTATAGTGTCATTAGACTTTGCCATAAGTTTATTTTGTTTGAAAATAATATCATTATTATCTTTTATCGAATCTTTAGAATGTGAATTTGCTGTAGTATAAGCCCGATTTATTTTGGATAAAATATGCATTTTTAATAGTAAAAAAAATTTGTAAGTTTTAATTTTTGTTTTATTAAAAGCGTCATCTCCATTAAATGAAGTTTTAACGGGAGAATAAAATCCGTCGTTTATTCCCATCATATAAATTATTATATCTGGATTATATTTTTTTATATTGGCTTCAATGGTTTCCGATATTTTTTTAAGAGTAAGTCCCGGATATCCGCGGTCAATTACAGAAAATCTGCCGGGACTGATATTATCTAATATTTTTTGTAGTTGGATTGGATATTGTTCTCCGGTTGTGGATTCGCCTATGCATAATATTTTAACAGAATCCTTTGTTTTTAAGGTTTTATATTTATAATACGTTTTGTAGTTTTTAATATGGTAAACGGTAAACGAAGCAGATTGTAAAAATATTTCTAAAAACACCAAACTTAAAATTAAGCCAAGAAACATTAATAATATTTTTTTAAATATTAGTTTAATATTCATTATATGGAGATTATACTAAAAAAAAGGGCAAAGTATAAGATAAGTTGTGTTGATTTAAATGATAAAACAAATAATAATATTAAAGATCATTATCCCGTGTCGCCCGATATAAAAAAATAACATCGCAAAATTGCAAAAATATAATTCCAACGCAAAAATATTGGCAATGCAATATCCGACATTGCCTATAGATGATTAAAAAAATGTAAAACAGAAGCGATATTTAAAGACATGTTTCGCGGAACTTTTGGGCATTGCACAGATTTTGGGAACACATTAATTGCGGCAAATGTGGCTGAAAATATAGAAAAACTAACTCAGTACAGTTTAAAAAATAATTTTGATTTACCGTCAGGTTCAACCGTAATAGAACAAGCCGACATATTGTTGGTCCTTGCCAACAATGAAGACATGCTCGCTCTTCAAAAAATCATCTCTGCCAAAAAAGTTTAAAAGTAAAAATTAAAATTCTACAAGAATAATTTTATGCAGTATTTTTATTTTAGACGAGGTATACTCAGCACAGCCGAGCGGTAATTAAAAATTTCGATGACATCTATTTATGCATTATTTTGATTTTAGACGAGGTAACAAAATCTGTATAATTCATTTTTTACAAGCGTTTTTCGTTTAGACAAGGAATGAGGATGTAAGCGTGTACTGTGAACAGGCGAAGCCGGAGGTACCCGAACATCCGAATGACGCAGTATAAACGAAAAAAACGCCGTAAAAAAAAACTCCGACAGTAGGACTCGAACCTACAACCCTCCCGTTAACAGCGGGATGCTCGACCATTGAGCTATGTCGGAATTAGTACTTTTTAAGATAGTTTTGATATTTTACCGATTTTTTCAGCAAAAATCAAGTCAATGTTTAAACCGAACCGCGAATCAAAAAAACAAATCCAAATCGCAGTTTAAAATATACGCTGAGATTTGGATTTGCCGAAACAGAATTACTTTTTAAACGCTTTTTTAAAACGGTCTCTTTTTCTTTTTTCCCATTCAAAAGTTAAAGGCGCGCATAAAAATATTGTTGAATATACTCCGAGAGTCGTTCCGATAACCATCGTTAATGCAAAATCATGTATAACCTCTCCGCCCATAAAAAACAATATCATTGAAACTACAAAAACGGTTAAAGACGTAATAATTGATCTTGATAAAACTTCATTGATACTTTTATTGATTATTGCTCCGAAACTTTCTTTTGCAAGAAGTCTCAAGTTTTCTCTGATTCTGTCATATAAAACAATGGTGTCATTAATAGAAAAACCCGCGATCGTCAAAAAAGCCGCTATCATCGTTAAATTCACTTCTTTGCCCATCATTACTATCAATCCGAATGTTCCGAAAACGTCATGTAAAAGCGCCAAAACTCCGACTACTCCCCATAAACCGGATTTAAATCTGAATGCGACATAGATAATAATGCCTAAAAAAGTGAACATAAACGCATACATTGTCTGCTTGGCTAAATGTTTGCCTACCGAAGGACCTACATATTCGGTTCTGTCAACAATTATATTGCTGCCCGTAAATTTGGCCTGCAGTAATGACAAAACGTTTTGCGATATTTCGTCCTGAGTTTTATCAGTTTTTTTAACTCTGATTATAATGCTTTCTTTTCCTATTGACTGTAATTCAAAAGATAAATCTTCTGAACCGCTCAGAGCGGATCTTACTTCTTCCAATTGTATTTCTTTATCAAAAGAAACCTGTACTAAAGTTCCGCCTGTAAAATCTATGCCGTAATCAGGTCCTTTAACTGCAATTGCGATAAAACTTGAAACCAGCAATATTATTGATAACGCAAAAGATAAATATCTTTTGCCGATAAAATCTATATTTGGCGTTTTAAAAAACTTCACGGTGTCCCCCTGTTGTATTATATTTTAATTTTACTAAGAAAATTTTCTTTAAACAGAAAATCATAAATCAATTTTGTAACTACTATCGCCGTAAACATGCTTATAATCAGACCAAGAGTTAAAGTTACGGCAAACCCTTTAACCGGTCCGCTTCCGAACTGAAATAAAAATACGGCTGCAATAAGCGTTGTTAAGTTTGAATCAAAAATTGCCGAAAATGCTTTCTGATATCCTGCGTCAACAGCAACTCTTGCTGTTTTTCCGATGGCAAGTTCTTCTCTTATTCTTTCAAGAATAAGAACGTTTGCATCAACAGCCATTGCAAGAGTAAGTGCTATACCGGCAATACCGGGCAATGTTAAAGTAAATTGGAAATAACACATAATGCCGGCAAGTATAAAGAAATTCAAAAGAAGCGCGACATCCGCGATCAATCCTGAAAATCTGTAATATATCAGCATAAATACTACTACAAACAAAACGCCGATAACCGCCGCCGTAAATCCTTTTTTAATAGAATCGTCTCCCAGACTCGGTCCTACTGTTCTTTCTTCTATTATGTTAACCGGAGCAGGCAGCGCGCCGGCTCTCAAAACGGTTGCAAGAAGTTTTGCGTCGTCTGCGTTAAAATTGCCTTCAATTATCGCTCTTCCGTCAGGTATTCTTGAACGTATTACAGGTGCCGACTGTACTATTCCGTCAAGCACTATCGCAAGATTTTTGTCAATATTTGCGCCTGTAATATCGGCAAATAACTGTCCGCCTTCTTTGTTGAATTCAAGAGAAACATGCGGATAACCGAATCCGCCCGTCGCCAGTTCAACTTTTGCGTTTACAAGATATGCGCCGGTTAAACTTGCTTTCTTTAAAACATAATATCTGTTTTCGTCTTTGCTTTCGGCTATAAAACTGTCTTCCGGTATCATTTTTGATATTTCAGGGTCTGCCATTGCTTCCTGCGGAGTTAAATTGCGTTCTCTCATTTTTGTGGTTATGTCCGCAAGCGCGGGATCGGTGTTTACAAGACAGAATTCAAGAAGAGCGGTTTTTCCGATTAATTCTTTGGCTCTTGCCGGATCTTTTATGCCGGGCAATTGAATTACTATCCATTTGTCACCCTGTTTTGTTATAAGAGGTTCCGATACTCCGAACTGGTCTATACGGTTTCTCATAACTTCAACGGCTCTGTCAACAGCGTCTTTTATCGTTGTTTTTTCATCAAGTTTTGACGCGTCTACTTCAAGCAAAAGATGCGTTCCGCCTTTTAAGTCCAGTCCTAATTTAAGAGCTTTGCCCAAAATCGGGTCTTTTGATTTTTCAGCCATAGCTTTTTCTTCATCCGACATTTTTGACCATTCAAACGTGGGAAATAAAAAATATCCCGCAAGAATGATCAATAATGCCGTTACTGCCGTTCTAAAACCGAGTTTGTTCATTAGAGTAATTTCCTTTCGTTTATTATTAATTCAAATTTACAGTCTAAAAATTTCGCAGCTCTTCTGCACATATTCATTCTTGACATAAATATTTCAAAGTATTCTATAACTTGTGATATTTTTGTGTCAACATTCAAATTTAAAGATATAAGTTTTTCTTCTTTATTGATAGTTAAAAAAGATCTGTCAACGGCATAATTTACTCTGTCGTGTATATCTACGGCAATCATACTCGGATTTCTTACTCTTGTTTTATGCACGTCTGATTTATCTGCCAGAATAAGCGCCGCTGCAACGGGATTTACCGGTTCGCCTATTTCTTCCTCATGGTTGCCTATGGCTGAGGCTATAAGTGCTATTTCATCGGGAGTTGCGCCGAGCTGTTTTAAAATATCAAAAGCTATTAAACTGGCCGACTGGCCGTGGTCCTGCCTGTTTATTACGTTTCCTATATCGTGGAGATAACCGGCGATTTCGGCAAGTTCCTGCAGCCTTTTCGGATAACCGAGCGTTGCCAGTATGTTTTTTGAAACGGACGCAACCAAACTTACATGCCTGAATCCGTGTTCGGTATAACCTATCGCTCCGAGATAATCGTTTGAGGCTCTTATGAAGCTGTCTATTGTCTGGTTGTTTTTAATATCTTCAAACGATATTTTTGAAAATTCAAGTTCTTTTGTATTCATTTTATACCGTTTTGCGGAAAAATAAAAATTATTTTATAACTTCCGGAGTAACAGCCGTTTCCGGAGCGACAACCGTCGTTATTGTTGATTTTACTATTTTAATTCTTACGTTATCGGCTATTTTAACTTCGGCGATATCTCCGTTTACCGAAACAACAGTCGCGTGAATTCCGCCTGCGGTAATTATTTTATCGTCCCTTTTCAAGGCTTCAAGCATTTTTTGGTGTTCTTTTCTCTGTTTTTGCTGAGGTCTTATAAGGAAAAGGTAAAAAAACACAAAAATTATCAAAAGAGGCATAAGTCCGCCGAACGCGCCTGCTCCGCCGGCCGCTCCCTCGGCGAATACATTTGAAGATAACAACGCTACCGACATTAATACTAAAACAATTTTGTTCATAACGCTCCCTTTTTGGAGTAATACTTTTCAAAAAAATCTTTTTTTGCTTCAAAAAATGTATCACTTTCCAACGCTTTTTTTATTTTATCCGTCAATTTTATCATAAAATGAATATTATGTAAAGACAACAACGTCAAGGCAAGTATCTCCTGCGAACGGAATAAATGATTAATATAAGCTTTAGTATAACCCCTGCATGCCTGACAGTCGCACTCCGAGTCAAGAGGAGTAAAATCCTCTTTAAATTCTCCGTTTTTAATGTTAAGTTTTCCGTAACTTGTAAAGGCCTGTCCGTTTCTTCCGTTTCTCGTCGGAATAACGCAGTCAAACATGTCAATTCCTCTTTCAACCGATTCCCAAATATCTTCCGGCATTCCGACGCCCATCAGATATCGTGCTTTATCTTCAGGAAGGTAAGGAACGGTTGCTTCAACAACTTTTAACATTTCCTCTTTTGATTCGCCCACGGAAACACCGCCTATCGCATACCCCGGAAAATCTATTTCTCGCATTTTTAACGCGCTTTCTTTCCTTAAATCTTCAAAAACAGAACCCTGTATTATTCCGAAAAGAGCCTGCGTAAGGTGCGCTTCGTCTTTATAAAATTCTTCCTTGCATCTTTTTGCCCACTGCAAACTTAAAAGCATTGAATTTTTGGCGTAATCATAAGTTGCAGGATACGGAGTGCATTCGTCAAAGCACATAATTATATCGGCGCCTATTGTTTTTTGTATCTGCATTGAAATTTCAGGAGACAAAAAATGTTTTGACCCGTCTATATGCGATTTAAATTCAACGCCGTCGTCTTTTATTTTTCTGAAATTATTTAAACTGAATATTTGAAAACCGCCTGAATCCGTCAGCATAGGTCCGTTCCACGAATTAAATTTTTGTATGCCGCCGGCTTTTTTTATGATTTCAAGACCGGGTCTTAAATATATGTGATAAGAATTTGCCAAAATGATTTGCGCTTTGGCGTCTTTTAGCTGTTCGGTTGATACCGATTTTACCGACCCCTGTGTTCCTACGGGCATAAAAACAGGCGTATCTATAATTCCGCGCGTTGTATAAACTTTACCGAGCCTTGCCTTGCATCGAGTTGATTTTTTCAACAACTGATATGAACCTGCAATCACTATATAATCCCCTGAATATATGAAGTTGAGAAGTTAAGAGTTTTGGAGGCTTGGCAAAGACAACTGCTGCTACATTGTTTTTACTAAGCTTCCCATCTGCTAAGCTACTTCGGTTTGCTTTGCAAATCCGCCCAACATCCGTCGTTATATGAACTTATCCCCGTTAATATAAAAGTTAAAATTGCATCCAAGTTTATTGCATGCTTTTGTACAATAATTCATTCTCGGCGTAAAAATTTCAAAATATTCCATGATGGAACATATCTTTGTGTTAATAGCCAGCTGTAAAGTTATTTCTTTATCTTCTCTTGATATTTGTATTTCGGAATTTTCACATGCTCCCACAACTTTTGAATGTGCATCTTTCAAATACTGGTTTTCCGTTCTTAATCTTTCAAAATGAACATCCGTTTTATCGCCTAAAATAACGGCTGCTGCAATATCTGTCGGAGGCTGCATTGATTTATCTTCATGGCTTCCTATCGCTCCGAATACTTCAAATATATCGCTCGTATATTTTATATTTTTGCCTTCTGCTCTTAAAAGATCAAGAGCCATAACCGCGCCGCTTTGGGCATGGCCTGTTCTTGAAATCATATTGCCTACGTCGTGAAGATAACCGGCGATTCTTGCAAGATTCTGCTGTTTTACTGTATAACCGAGTTCTTTTAAAACATAACCGGCTCTGTCGGAAGCGTGTTTGGCATGCCTGATGCCGTGTTCTTTATAACCGACCATTTCAAAAATATGGTCGGCATAACCTAAATATGTAATTACTTCTCTGTTATTTAAGATATCGTCAATTGTTTTTATCATTGACAGATTATACAAAATAAATAGCAAAACTTCTCTTTTTAAATTTGTATAATATAACGGTAACAGATTTAAAATGCATAAATAAAGATTTGAAATTTAGGAGAAAACAAAATGGAAAGACCGCTAGTTTTATGGTTTGTTCTTATAATGATTGTAATCTTTTTCGTTATGTTTTTTAGAGCATGTCTTTAATCAGAGGTTTAAAATGAAACAATGGTATGAATCATTATTTGAAAATTATGCACAAAAATACGACAAGGAATGTTTTACGCAAGGGACCGCAGGAGAATGCGATTTTATTGAACGGGAAATCGGACGAAATAAATCTTTAAAGATTATTGATGTCGGATGCGGCACCGGCCGTCATTCAATTGAACTTGCAAAAAGAGGATATAACGTGACCGGCGTTGATCTTTCCGAAAATCAACTCAAACGGGCAAGGCAAAAAGCGCAGGATGCGGGGCTTAAAATTAACTTTCAAAAACAAGATGCGCGTAATCTTCCGTTTGACGGCGAATTTGATCTGGCGATTATGTTATGCGAAGGCGGATTTTCTCTTATGGAAACTGACGAGATGAATTTTGAAATACTTAAAAATATTGCAAAGACTTTAAAAAGTAACGGGAAATTGATTTTCACAACATTAAACGGATTATTCCCGCTGTTTCATTCCGTCAGTAAATTCTATGAGTCTGCGCAGAAAGAAGGCCAGTCGCAGTGTAAAGAATGTTCCTTTGACCTGATGACTTTCCGTGATCATAACACGGCAGTTTTTGAAGACGATTCGGGGAATAAAAAAGAACTTAAATGTAACGAAAGATATTACGTTCCCAGCGAAATAACATGGCTGTTAAAATCGCTCGGGTTTAAAAAAATAGATATTTACGGAGCAAAACTCGGTGCTTTTTCCCGCAGCGATAAATTAACGACAGAAGATTTTGAAATGCTTATAATTGCCGAAAAATAAAAAGAGATATAACGGCTTTAAGTTTTCTATTCAATTTTGTATTTTCAAAGCTCATTTACCGTTTCACTTATGTAAACTTTACTTTGAAAATACTTCATTTCATAACGAAAACTTAAAGCCTTTAACTGCAAAAAAACAAGCTTCGTTAAAGTCGTTACTCAGCTTCCAAGCCTCCAAGCTACTTCGGTTTGCTTTGCAAATCCACCCAACAGCCCAACTTCTGTTGTAAAAAACCCTTGACAGTTTTACATTCAGGTACTATACTATAAATGCTTCCAGTAGGTGTTGGGTCATCTTGAAAAAGATGAAAAGTGAAGAGGACCAGTGAAAAAAGTACCTCAAACTTCCAACAGGCTAATGGAAGCTGTTTTTTTGTGTGGCGGCTTTAAGTTTTCTATTCAATTTTGTATTTTCAAAGCTTATGTACCGTTCGCTCCGCTTTACTTACCGTACACCGCACTTTGAAAAAACTTCATTTCATTGCGAAAACTTAAAGTCTTTAAAGTCGTAAGATAAGACTATCTATGAGATTTGGCTTACAATATGATTTTTTTAATGAAAATGTTATATTTTTCTATGTTGTTTTCTTTTTTTGACCAGTTCTCAATTTCTTTTAAGTTTATTTTGTTTTTCTGCTTATTGTATATCATAATTGCTTGTTCCAGAGATTGCGGATCATTCCAATAAAAATATCCTGCGAGTCTGTCTTTTAAACAATCTGCAGGTTTTAACAATTTCAACAGACCGTACTTTGTCTTCATTTCTTCAAAATCTTTGGTATATTCTTTGCCGATCATTACCGGGTGTGATACGAAATCAATCAAATAATCACATTTGTCATTTTTAAATAATCTGCCGGTTCTTTTAAATCCTATGGTATTTAAAACAGATTCAAGTTCTTTTAAAGTTTTATCGGTAACAAAATCTAAATCATAAGACATATATTTATTTTTACTGTAAATTGATACACATGCCCCGCCTACTAAAACAACATCTATGTTGTTTTTTAATAATATATCACAGATAACATTTGCCAAATCTTTTATATTAAGTTTACTGAAATCTATTTTCATAATGGTTTGTTTTGTAATCTGGGTCTGGTTCTGTTCATATAATATTTTTTTATTTCTTTTTCAGGTAAAATTTCTAATGTTTTTGATAATAAAGCTCTTAATTCTTTAAGTAAAGCATACCTGGGATTAAATTCGTATATTCTTACTTTGCCGTATAATTTGCTTACAAGTACGCCTGTTAGTTCCATTTTTTTAAGCTGAGTTTGTACCGCATATAAAGACAAATCAAAAGTTTTTGATATATTACAGGCATAACAATTTCCGTATCTTTCAACGGATAATAAAATTTTTTCCAGAGTTTGATTTCCTAATAAATTTTCTATCATATATACCAATCCTATTGGTAGTATAACAAATAATATTGGTAAAAGCAATAGTGTTATATCGGTTATAGTTATTTGAGTTATCCGTAATTTTCGGACAACTGATTTTCTCTTAGTTTTAATGTTTATGATTAAATTTTTATTGTAAAGCCCTTCTGTTGTTTTACCACGTTTAGCACGCCTATTTGTTCTGCTGTTTTATCTTTTAGTTTTTTACCGCATTAGAATATGTCTATGACTGCAATATTTTTTATTGTAAAAATTTAAAATAGATAAATTTTTAATCGCTGTTTGTCTGAAGAATTTTCCGTTTCACTATTTTGTAAGGAAAATTCAAGTTCAGTGATGGCAATAAAAAATATAAAGGAATATATTCTGCGGTGGGTCTTTTTGGTTACTTTTTGGACTCGAGACAAAAAGTAACTTATTATATTATGGTATAATAATCAAAAGGAGTTAAAATGCTGATAACCGTAGTTGAAAGCAAATCATCAAAGTATTATATAGGCGAACCGTTTTTTGTTATGAAGGCCGGTGAATGGGAAAAAACAATGTTTGAAACCCGTTATTCGGGCAATTCTGCTTCGGACAATTTTACAGGGTTCGAAGTATTGGAAAGCGAAGATAAGAAGTTAAAAACTTCTTTATTCTGTTTGCAGACAAAAAAAACGGAAGCCGGCGTTATAACAAATCAAAAATGTATTATTGCAGTTATTCCCGATACTTTCTGGGATATCAACAAAATGGCAAAAGCCAAAGAGCATGGTTTTTTCATTGAAACAAACGGCAAAATACCGCCTAAATTAAATCCGAACAAAAATCATATATCAATCTGCTATACGGGAAGCGATAATAAAACATATACCTACACAATTCTTACACAGCTCAAAAGATATGAGAAGTATGCAAAAAAATTATCTGAAAAAAGAGTGAAGTTTCAAACGAAAACAAATAAAGCGAGTATTTGAACCAGTTCAAATTTATGAATGTACCGCATTAGAATATGTCTATGACTGCAATATTTTTTATTGTAAAAATTTAAAATAGATAAATTTTTAATCGCTGTTTGTCTGAAGAATTTTCCGTTTCATTATTCTGTAAGGAAAATTCAAGTTCAGTGATGGCAATAAAAAATATAAAGGAATGTATTCTGCGGTGGGTCTTTTTGGTTACTTTTTGGACTCGAGACAAAAAGTAACTTGCAAAGGGGCAATCCCCCATAATTTTTATCTTTATAAAATAGTTACTGCAAGTTTCTGACAATTTAAATAGTTAAGGTGGATTCTATTCATAAACATTTATATAATAATAAAAATATAAGTGTTGTAATCGGGAGGATGCAATGGAAAACGCGGATCTTAAAGCAAAAGCAATAAAAACAAAAGAGCTTGTTGAATATAACACCGGAGCAGTAGTAAGCCGTACGATAATAGAACGTCCTACCGGCACGGTTACTATTTTTTCTTTTGACCAAGGGCAGGGTTTAAGCGAGCATACCGCTCCTTTTGACGCAATGGTTGAAATTATAGACGGCGAAGCTGAAATTAAAATAGACGGCAAACCCAATATTGTAAAGGAAGGCGAATTTATAATAATGCCGGCAGGCAAACCGCATGCGCTTAAAGCAATTAAAAAGTTTAAAATGCTTTTAATAATGATAAAAGCCTAAAAGTAAAGGGGGAAAATATGTCAGCAAAAAAAATTGCAGTTCTCGTAGGAAGTCTCCGCAAAGAATCTTTTAACAGAAAAACGGCAAACGCGCTTATAAAACTTGCGCCTGCTTCGCTTTCTCTTGAAATTCTTGAAATATCAAATCTTTCCCTTTACAATGAGGACCTTGATTCAAAACCGCCCGAAGCATGGAGGGAATTCAGAGATAAATTGAAAACTTTTGACGGCGTTATTTTTGTTACTCCGGAATATAACCGCTCGTTTACGGCTGTGATAAAAAACGCAATAGATATAGGTTCGCGTCCTTACGGACACAGCGTTTGGAACGGCAAACCCGGAGCTGTAATAAGCGTTTCGCAGGGGGCAATGGGGGGATTTGGCGCCAACCATCATTTGAGACAAATATTTGTGTTCCTTAATATTCCGATCATGCAGCAACCGGAAGCTTATATCGGCAACGCGGCAAGCTGGTTTGACGCTCACGGGAATCTCGTCAACGAGCCGATGTCAAAATTTTTAAAAAATTTCATAGATTCTTATTCCGAATGGGTTTATAAAATCTGTTCTAAATAAAACTATTGACATTTTTTAATCATGTACTAGACTATAAATGTTTCTAGTAAGTCTCGGGAACATCTTGAAAAAGATGGGGGCACAGGGATAACAAAAAAAATGAAGTTCCGGGCTGAGGGAAGCATTTTTTTTGGATACCTATAGCGGCTTTAATTTTTCTATTCAATTTTGTATTTTCAAAGCTCATTTACCGCTTCACTTATGTAAACTTCACTTTGAAAATACTTCATTTCATTACGAAAACTTAAAGCCTTTAAAAACGACCAATACGATATTTCAGCTCAAATCTTGAATCCTAAAACGACAACAACAGATAAAGAAAAGTTGAAAATCTGAAAATAATATGGAAATTTAGGGAAAACTGGTATTTTGTTTTTATTACTTACAATAAAAAAATAACTTTACCAAAACAGATAAGGTTATAAGATAAACAAGAAATAAATTTTAAATTTTTTTAAAAGGTGATTTTTCGGTAATTCTTCCGTCAGGCATTTGGTAAACTATTTTTCCGTTAATAGAATATACGTTCGGAATACCTTTTTTGGTATTTTCATCTTGTGCCTTTCGAACAGCACGGGAACCTATTTTTGTAATATAGACTGCTAAATTATTCATAAATTTTCTCTAAAAAGAGTATATAAATTTTCATCTAGAATTTCAATGTCATTTTCATTTTCTTTTTGAGCAACCAGTATGTAATTTGACGAACCGTTATAATACATTAGCCAAGTATCTGATAAATTTTTATATCGTGTCCAAAAATTAATTTTACTTCTTGAATATCTTCGTATTACATCTTCGTCCGGAATAAAATGTCCACCGTTTTGTACTCTTGTTTTTATTCTTTCAATACAAACTTGAGGATTATCAACGAAAGTATAGACTAAGATAATTTTATAACCTAAATATTTAGCTTTTTTAAAAGTAGAAATATATGTATTACCGGACAAAGTAGTTTCAATCGCGAAAGATATACCCGATTCGAAATTATTATTTATTCTGTGGTTAAATTCTTTTCCTGCGGATATACGAACTTTTGATATGTCTGTAGGGTTCATCTTTTTTGCAATATCATCAGCATTAATATAATCAAATCGTTCAGTTTTTAAGAATTCTTCAGCTATTGTGCTTTTCCCGCTGCCATTTGCTCCTGCAAATACTAAGAAAGTTTTTCCTTCTTCTAAAATTTTCATAAAATTATTATATATTTTTTTATAGCGGAAATGAATTCAAATATTTGATTTCAATTAACTGTTCGGAATTTCCGAATAGTTGGTTATAAATTTTTCTATTTAATCTCATATTTTCAAAACTTATCTATTCTTATGCAGTGTGCGTTTTTTGTACATTGCTTTTATGTAGTTTGCTGTTACTTGCAGTTATCCGGAATTTTCGGATAACTGATTTTGTATTAGTTTGTTTTTTTAGTTACCGCATTAGAGTATGTCATGACTGCAATATTTTTTACTGTAAAAATTTAAAATAGATAAATTTTTAATCGCTGTTTGTTTGAAGAATTTTCCGTTTCATTATGCCGTAAGGAAAATTCAAGTTCAGCGATGGCAGTAAAAAATATAAAGGAATATACTCTGCGGTGGGTCTTTTTTGAGGACAATCTAACAAATATAAAATATTTGTGCTGCTAAAATTTTTGAAAATCAATTTGTATATTTTGTGCAGGAGAGTAGTTTCCACTACTTTACAAACAAAATGTACAAATTTATCAAAAAGTAACGCAGCCCGAAGGGTTAGCGCCCAAACAGCGCTCTGCCTCGTTAGACTTCCTCGTAATAGACTCGCTATTACTTCGTCAATCTGCCTTGCATATCATCTGTTTTGACAGCTAACACAATTGCTTTATATCTGTTAGCTTGTCCTGAACTTTTTAGACTCGTAATAAAAAGTAACTTGCTGTGGGTCAACCACCCACGTTTTTTCTTTTTTAAAAGAAGTTTAAAATTTTTTGCTATAAATTTTTCTCAAAGACAAAGTCGTCCATTACAAAACCGTTGCCGATGTCTGTAACTTGCGTGCGGATAATAGAAAAGCCTTTTGATTTGTAAACTTCTATGGCGTGAGTGTTGTTGCGGTTTACGGTAAGCCAAATACTCTTTAAATTTCTTTTTCGGGCAAGAGTTTCAATAAAGTCAAAAGCTTTGCTTGCCAGTTTCTGCCCTCTTTTTTCTTTTGCAATATAAAGTTTGCTTAAAAACAGTTTATCGTCTTTTTGCTGAATGCCTGTATATCCTGCAATCCCTGTTTCGTCTGATATAAAAAAGTACTCATAATTGTCTTTATCAATGGCAGTTTTTATTGCTCCAAAAGACTGGAATTTTTCAATCATGTAGTCTATTTGTTCAGGAGTTAAAATGTCGGCGAATGCTTCGTGCCAGATGGCGGAGGCTAAGACAGAGAGTTTTTGGATGTTTGAATCTGATGTTATTTTTGCAAAATTAATCATATTCTCTCTATAGCGGCTTTAATATTTCGGCTGCAATTTTGTATTTAAAAAGCTTATGTAACTTTTGCTTCCACTCAATTACATTTTTATAACGGCTTTAATTTTTCTATTCAATTTTGTATTTTCAAAGCTCATTTACCGTTTCACTTACGTAAACTTCACTTTGAAAAAACTTCATTTCATTACGAAAACTTAAAGCCTTTAATAATTATAGAAACCAAATTTTATAAATTAATTTTATCTACGTGCTTTTGCATTGTTTTCAATATATTCTATTAAGTCTTTAATATTTTGTTTTTGTTCATTATTTAAATTTGGATTTGTTAAAAAATTTCTTATTTCTTCAAAATCCCAAGAAGTTTTTATCCCATTCTTTACAATTTCTTTTATGTTTGTAAAAATCTGTTTAAAATCATCATTTTTTAATATAGTTAACAACATATATAAAATATTAAAATTTAAAGTATCAGTAGTATTTGCACTTATGCCAATAGATATTTTAGATAATTCTTCTTTAGTTTTTTCAAGTTTTGAGCAAAGTAATAAACATTCTATTTCATTAAATTTATATTTTATATTAGTTTGGTCTAATTCCTGAGCTTTTTGATATTCAATTAATGCTAAATCGCAATTACCTTTTCTAGTATAAATTCCAGCTTTAAGATTATAAGCTTCAGGGTTCTTAGGATTAAGTTCTATGCTTTTATCAATATTTTTTAATGCTTCATCTAAATTTTTGGTACGAAACATAACCAAACTTTTTAAAAAATAAGCATATGGGTCTTTGGAATCTTCATTTATAATTTTATTTAAAATTGTAATAGAACTTTGATGTTGTTCAGAATCTATTAATTTTGTAACATCATTAAATGATTTTAATTTTTCTCTTTCCTTTTCAGCTTCCTCTTTTATTAATTCCTTTGATTTTTTTGCAGCATCATCAATAATAAATTGTATGCTTTCTTTAGTTCCTTTTAAAATTGTATTTGATTTATTTAATATATGTTCTATTGTTTTTTTATATCTATTTTTTGATTTATTATAATCTATTTTTGCTTGTTCTAATTCAAAAGTGGATTTTTCAAGATTCTCTTGAACTTCTTGTAAGGTTTCTTTTGCTTTTTTAAAATCATGATATTCTTTAAATGCTCCTAATCCACATATTATTCCTAATAAAATTAAAAAAAGATTGATATTAGACACTATTTTATCTATAGAATCTTTTAAATCTTCAATTCTCTTATCATTTATTTCAATGCTATATTTAAAATTATTTTCCATATTTTTCAACTGAATTTCAAAGTCTTCAAATTTTTTATCTTTTGAATTGGATTTAATACTAGATATTTTATTTTTTTGTTCTACAATCTGATTTGTTTTTTGTTGTTTTTCTACAGCAAAACTGAGATTTGCAAAAAAAAGCAATAGTGTTAAAATTAAAAATATTAATTGTTTCATGAGAGTCTCCTTTTTAAAAATAACTAATCCATATAGAATTGGAAGTGAAAATTAAATTGCATTTGTTAGCTTCTACTGAATATTCTATCCAATTGTTATTTTTGTCAAATATATTATATCCAGTAAGATTATTATTATATATTGCATATTTGATCATTTGTAGTTGGTCGTCAAAAATTAATAAATAATTTGGCAAATTTGTTTTTATTGCAAAAGAAGACGAAATATTATTTTTATTGAAAATAAAAAAAACATTGGCATTTTTGTTATAGGTCGGATTAATAGAATGATTATATATAGGATTAATAGAATGATTGTATATAGGATTAATAGAATGATTATATATAGGATTAATAGAATGATTGTATGTTGGATTAATAGAATGATTGTATATAGGATTAATAGAATGATTGTATGTTGGATTAATAGAATGATTGTATATGGGATTAATAGAATGATTATATATAGGATTAATAGAATGATTGTATGTTGGATTAATAGAATGATTGTATATAGGATTAATAGAATGATTATATATTATAAAAGACATAAGCATTTCTCCTTGAATTTATTCTAATCTATAAAGTTTCATAAATTCTGTAACCTCAATTTGATAGTTTAGTTTTCGCTATAAATTATTGACAACTTTATAAAACTCATTTTTTGAACAAAGATTTTTTATCTCTTGAGAATTTTTAATGCCAATTTGTGGAATATGAATATTAAAGTATAATGCAAAAACAAGATCATCAATATAATCTTTTATTTTTGTTTGAGTTTCTATGTCTATGATATGTAATGTTTTTAATTCTGATAATGGTATCTCTTTTAAAATCAACATTCCTTTATAATATGTATTTTGAATGATTGCCGAAACAATGGATATTTTATCTCTAGGAATTGATATTTTATATTCGCCATCATTTAAAATAATATAATTATTCTCAACTTTAATGCTATCAAATTTTTGTTTGCCTATATTTGAAAAATCTGCAACATCTTTTAATAATATAGTTTCTGAATTTAACATGTTTTCTGTTTGTTTAATGATTTCATTCTTTATATATATATTTACATCCGTTATTTTGGGCATATGAATAAATTGTTTAATGGATTTTATACCTATTAAAATAGCTTGTTCATTTTCTGTTTCCAATAGTAATTTAAAAATCAAAGCACTTATTTTTGCATTCAATATTGATAATAAATATAACATTTCAAGCCTATCATTAGATGAAATAATAACCCAGTTAAAATCTATCATTATTTTTTTATCGGAAAAATAGAACTTATCAAAGTTCATATATCCCCATATAATTTTATATTGATTATTAAAAATTTTTATTCCTTGAGAACCAGCAGGAAACCTTATATTTTTATTGTTAACATATTTACCCGAATAAGAAATCTGGTATTTATGTTTTTCTTTTTTTATTAAAAGCCAATCATCTTTACTTTCACTTATTTTAGATTTATCAAACACTAATCCTTTATCGAACATTATGCTGTCATAATCTTCAAGTGTTTTTCTATATTCATCTATTGTTAATGAGCGATTATAACTTTCTAGAAATTTTAAATGTTTTCCATCTTGTTTTATAAAATTCCAATTTTCAACTTTCTCTAATAATTCTTTTTGTTCAATCAATGTGCTTTCTTTTTTTCTTGAATTTAAAAATTTTTCAAATTCCATTTCCCCATTATCTTTATAATTAATAATTGTAATTTTATGATTACTTTTCGGCTCTCTTCTCTTTAAAACAAATATAAGTGAACTAGTGGCAACTGGTTTTTTTTGTTTAAGCCCTCTTCCTATAAACATTTTGCCTGCAAAAGTTATGATTTTTTCAATTGTTGTATATTTAGCAAAGAAAAATCTTAACACATCAAGATCATTTGCAGTTAAAATAGTTTGTGGTATTATATAACAAATTTTTCCGTTTTCTTTTAATAAGCCTAATCCTAATGCACAAAAAAATGAATATAAATTCGGTTTTGGCGAATATGGTTTTATTCTGTCAGGTACAGTATTAAGATTAACACCATAAATATTACCCATAGACATTTTCTTTTCTTTTATCAGTTTTGTAAATAAAATATTTTGTTTACAACATTCATTATATCCTATGTATGGAGGATTGCCTATTACATAATCAAATCTTGTTCTATAAGCAGCAACTAAACTTTCTTTCATTTCTTTTAAATCATCTTCATCTCTTATATAACTTGTATAACCTAATTTAATTATATCTCTAAACAAAGGCAAATCATTATCCTGAGAATTTAGTTTTGTATCTGAAAATTCAGCAATACTATCATTAGTTTTGAATAGTTTGATCTTTTTGTCTATGGGATTATTATATTTTTCATTTATTATAAGAGGCAACATCCTCATCAAAATGCCCATTTCGGCAAGATAGAGAGGGAATTCTGCAATATCTAATCCAAATATATGATTGTTTATTAAATCTTCTATTATTTTTGATTTATTTTCTGTTTCATCATAAATAGAGTTAATTATTCTATCAATTGCACTATATAAAAATGTTCCACTTCCACAAGAAGGGTCTATAAGAGATAAACTTTTATCTTCATGACTGTTTTTATATCTTTTTAATATTTCTTCTTTTGTAAAACCTATTTCATCTAACATAAAGTTAACTATTGCCGGATCTGTAAAATATTGTCCTTTGTTTTTATCTTCATATAATTCTTTCAAATAATTTTCATAGATATAGCCAAATATGTCATTTTTGATATTTGCGAAGTTATATTTTTTAATAAACACAATAATATCAAGCCACAAAGCTATATCATTAATGTCATTCTTAGGTTTATCTAGTATTTCAGATAATTTTGTATGTATGTATTCTTGTTCATGATTGAAAGGTTTATATATTTTTTCGGATATAAATTTGGATATGGTTGAAATGTGATTTAATATACCGTTATAATTTTTTGACTTTAAACTTTGATATATTGTTTCTATTCTTATTGAAAATTCTTCATTGAAATTAGCATATAAATTATCTACTAATGTTTTATATAAAATAAATTGTATTATATAAGCATATGATATTTCAGTCGCCTTTTTTCCTGCTTCTTTTTTATCAAAATCTTTAAAATAACCTTCAATGTCTAATTTATTTTTAAAATTTTTTATTAACTTTGTTATATCATCAAAAAATAATGATCTGTTATCTTGAACTTTAATAATATCTTCATCTTTAAACAAAGACATCTGTCCTTTCTTTTCAAAAAATGACAAATAATAATTTTCAGGTTTTATGTATTCAGTCCAAAATATTGAAAACAAAGAAGGATTATTTAAAAAATCACTAAGATGTAATTCTTTATAAGAGGTGTTATTATAAAATCTCCAAGTGTGTCCATCTGTTAAAATACCGTATTGTTTACCCCAATCTAATTGGTATTTAAGGATTTGTTCTTTTCCCTCATCAATTCTTGTAAAACATTTTGCTTCACATGGAATTGTTATGTCATCATTAATAAATAATATAAAGTCAGGTCTTCCGTTTTTGTCTGCTTCAGTATCATGAACAAAAGTCCCGTCTTTATCTGTTTTTTTTGCAGTTTCTTTTAGATTAAAAAAATTTTCTGATTTTATGATATCTTTTACAAAACTGTGAATTCCACTTCCGATTTCTTTTGATTTATAAGCTTCTTGATTTTCTTCAAATTTTAATTGTAGGTTTTGTATATCATTTTTCATGAAGGTCTCTTAAAAATATTTTTCAAAACTAAAACCACAAATGTAATAGGAATATCAGTAAAATTTAGTCTTTCCATTATACAAAATAAAAATACACAATTTTCATTTTTGTTTTGGTCGTTGTCGTTAGGCTTTAGAGTTTGGAGCGAAGTGAAGTAATTTCAAGTTGTGGTGTACGTAAGTAAAGCGGAGCGGGCGGTACATAAGACTTGAAATTATGAAATTGTAGTCCAAAATATAAAGCCGTTATAAAGAGTTATCGGAGGAGATTAATTTTAGAAACTCTCTCAATCAGAGAATTTCCGCTAACCTCGCTGCCAATATCAAGATCCGAAACAATAACCCTGTTAATATACTTCAAAGTTTTTCTATTCTCTTTATTATAAGCGCTTACGCTCCAGATGGCATGCACAGCATAAGGCTTATTTTCGTTGTTGCCGATATAAAGCATAATGTGTCCCGGTAGATAGATAAAAGACAAACCTTCTGTCGCATTATTTATTATAAATTCTTCTTTTTGGTTTGGCTGGTCGGCTGATGCAAATTCTTTCAGCAGAGTTCCGCATTTGATTTTTTGAAATGACGTTTCAGGCAGGATTATTCCGAAACAGTTAAAAATCTGACCGAGATATGAAGAGCAATCTTGTTCGCCGTTTGTTCCGCCCCATCCGTAAGGAGAATTTAAATGCTTAAAAGCCTGTGTTAAAATATTTCTTTGCGTATATTTTAAAAATCCGGCGTTTGCGTCTTCTTTAGGAATATACGCTTTTTTAAAAATGAGATTTCCGTTATTGTCTGATGAAGGTATTTGTACGCATATATGCGTTTTATTTTTACTTAAAAGTGGGAATTTGCTGCCCATTCTTGCGTATTCAAAATAATCTTTCATTATTTCGTCTAAAAAAATATCGGCTTTTACGCTTGTTATTACCGCAATTTTTTTAGCGTCAATCCATTTTGTTATTGTTTTTTTATCTGTCCATGCGATATTTTCCGTTTTTGTCCAGCCTTCTTCAAGAGGAGCTATAACATAACTCCATTTTTTATCTTTAGTCTGGCAGATAACCGCTAACGGAACTCCTAAATCTAAACTTTCTTCCTGAAATCTGTCTATATCAAAACTTGTTATGCCGGAATAAATTTTATCCGCGCACGGCATTATTCGTATATCGCCGTATTTTACAGTCATTGCAAATTTAATTTGCAAATCAGTCATGTTTTTATCTATATCAATATTATTTTGAAGCGATTGAAAATATTCTGACGGAATTTCTTCCGATTTTTCGCTGAAATACGGTTTTGAAGTCATTAAAATCAATCTGGCTTCTAAAGTTTTTATAAAATCCAGCGTATTTATTTTATCGGGATAAGTTTTTAAATCGGTTATGTTTACTTTTAAGCCTGCCGTTTTTTCATTAAACGCTTTTATTTCTTTTTTTGACATTATAACCGCATCGGGATTTTCAAGTTTTGATATCCAAAAACCCGCTGTTTTCATATTTTTTGCGGTTGTATCGGCAAAAACAATGCGTTCCTGCGGATTGCCGTAATTAAGTTCAACGGGATTTTTAATAAAAACTGTTTTTGAAGATATTCTGACGCAGTCAAGGCAAATGCCGGTATTTTCTATCTTTTGGGCAAAGAGGTTTGTATAAATAAACAGTGAAACTATAATAACAAAGTATTTCATAACTCAATTATACTAAATAAAAACGCCCCAGAGAGGAGTTGAACCTTAAATATAAATTACTTGAATAAATTTAAATATCCGTCAAGTTCAAAATACTGGACTCTGCCAAGTCCTTTTTTGTCTTTAAGGATTCCTAAAGATATCATCTCTTTTATTAAACGGCTGGTTTTACCGTAACTAACATTTAAAGATTCATTTGCGAAATGCGTATTGATAATAGGTGTTCCAAACATTACTTTAATTAATTCTTCTGCAAGTTTGGCTCTTCCACCCAAAGATATGATTTTATGGTCTAAGTTCTTTTTAAATTCAACAACATTTTTTAATGTTGTTGTTCCGTTTTTGGCGGTATCTATAACACCGGATAGAAAAAATTTAATCCATTGGTCTATATTATTTGAAGCTCTTACAACAGTTAAAGAATCATAATAACTTCCTTTATGTTTTTCAAAAAAACTGGAAATATACAATGATGGCAAAGACAAAATATTTTCAGAAATTAACATTAACGGAATTAAGAGTCTTCCTATTCTGCCATTACCGTCGCAAAAAGGATGTAAAGTTTCAAACTGGTAATGAAAAATTGCTATCTTTACCAATATTGGTATTTGAATATTTTTATTATGCCAAAATGCTTCCAAATCCGATAACAAATCAGGAAGATCTTCAAAATGAGGAGGTATAAAAAACGCATCTTTAAGGCTTGAACCTCCTATCCAGTTTTGGCTTCTTCTGATTTCTCCGGGATTTTTATGTTCACCTCGTACACCCTGAAGTAAAATAGCATGAATATTTGTTATCAGTCGTGCAGATACAGGTAAATGTTCTAATTGTTCCTTGGCAAAATTTATAGCTTTAGTGTAATTTTGTATTTCTGACCAGTCATCTTTATTTTCAGGGATTACAAGTTCTTCAGGTATAACAGCTTCATCCATGGTAGTCTGTGTACCTTCAATTTTACTTGATAAAGTGGCTTCTTTGTAGATATGCATTTTAATGAATAAATCAATATCAGGAACAAGTTGGGAATAAGCTTCAAGTCTTCCTAAATATGAACTTGCCTGTTCAAGCAACAATAAAATTTCTTTATCAGTTATTTCAAACTGACGGTTAATTTGTGACGGTAGAAAACTTTTGTATTCGAGTTGTTGTTTATAAATTCCTGCTTTAAAATTATTCATAAGTAAAAATCCTTAATTCTATTTTTTAAATAAAATAGTAATAATAGTATTTCTTATTTCTATTTTAGTCGTTTTTTAAAAATAAGTCAATGTGTTATTTCTATTTTTTGTAAAAAATAGAAATAAGAAACAGTGCTATTTCTATTTTCTAGCAAAAATAGAAATAATTTTAAATTTTTAATAATACTAATGTATGTTAAAATCTCTTACATAGTCTTTGCTGTTAGACTTTAGAGTTTGGAGTTAAGTGAACTTTTTTGCTTTTGTCTTGCAGTTAGAGGATTTAAGATTTTAGCTGTAGAGTAATTTGTTTTTGTCTTTGTCGTTTAAGGCTTTAAGTTTTCGTAATGAGATGAAGTATTTTCAAAGTGAAGTTTCTGTAGTTGCCTTTAGGCTTTAGAGTTTGGAGCTAAGTGAACTTTTTTGCTTTTATTTTGGCAGTTAGAGGATTTAAGATTTTAGCTGAATAGTCGTTGCTGTTAGGCTTTATAATTTGGTGCGAAATAAAATAATTTCAAGTTGCGGTGTACGTAAGTAAAGCGGAGCGGATGGTACATAAGACTTGAAATTATGAAATTGTAGCCCAAAATATAAAACCGTTATAAAGGTGTCACATAAAGTCGGAAATGATGCTGTTGGATACCCAAAACCCCTTCTCCGTCAAACAAACCTTTCCTTCTCTTATAACCAAAAGATCCTGTTTTAAATATTTGTACAAAGTTTGCTGTTTATGGTTGAATAAACTTAAATCAACGCCTTCTGAAAGGCGTAATCCCAGCATTATAGTTTCGGTTTTATATAAAGAGTCGTCTATATTTTCGCTTTCAATCACGCAGCTTTGGCCGCATTGCAGATTTTTTATATAAATATCGGCGTTTAAAATATTTTTATAACGCTGTCTTTTGTAATACGATGAAGCGCTTGCGCCTAATCCTATGTATTCTTTATTTTTCCAGTAAAGAATATTATGTTTTGAAAATTTTCCGTCTTTTGCCCAGTTTGAAATTTCATAATGTGTAAACACTGAGTCTTTTAATTTTTCGCATGCAGCGTTATACATAATTGACTGCAAATCATAATCAACTTTTTTATTTTGGTTGTAAAAAGGAGTGTATTTTTCTATCGTAAGAGGATAAAGCGAAATATGATCAGGATTTAATTTTAAAACGGTATCAAGCGTTTTCTGCCAGCTTTCAGCCGACTGTGTTTCTATGCCGTACATTAGGTCTATGCTGATATTGTCAAAACCTGTGTTTCTTGCGGCAGCATAGGCATTCAGAAATTCATTGTAAGTATGAAGTCTGCCCAAAATTTTAAGTTCTTCGTCGTTTGAAGACTGCAGTCCGAAACTTATTCTTGAAATTTTATTATTGTAAAGGATTTTTAATTTTTCTGCCGAGGCCGATTCGGGATTGAGTTCAACTGTAAATTCTTCAATTTCGGTTATGTCAAAGTGTTTTTTAATGCCGTCAATAAGATGCTGCAATTGATCTGCCGAAAGCATTGACGGAGTTCCTCCGCCTATGTAAACCGTTGAAATTTTTTCTTTTTTGTATTTGCGTGATTCTTTGAAAAGGGCTTTTATGTAATCGTCGGCTTTACGTTCGTCATAGTTAAAAGAAATAAAGTCACAATAGAAACATTTTCTTTTACAAAACGGAATATGTACATATAAGCCTGTCATTGCACCTCCTTAATGCAACCCGGAAGCATGGGTAACAGATTTTCTATATTCTATCATAATTTTAGCAATAAGTTTAACAACAGAAGCTGGGAAGTTTGGCAGCTTGGAGGCTTGGTAGCTTAGAAAATGCAACAGCTTTAAAGACCCAAAAGTCAGAAGCTTAGCCTTTTTGTCTTTAGTTCTTTCGCCTTAAAGCATTTCATGCCTTTTTGCCACGTTTAGCACGTCTATGAGTGAAATTTGTTGTAGTATAGATTTGTTGTTATCGCCTAAAGCATGTTTATGAACGAAATATTTTTTAGCGTAAAAAACTATAAATAATAAGTTTTTTAATCGCTGATGTTTGAAGTCATTTCCGTTTCATTATGTTTTAAGGAAATGACGAGTTCAGTGATGACGTTGAAAAATAAGAGTGAATATGCTTAGCGATGGCATTTTTGCATACTTTTTTTGCTAAAGAAAAAAGTATGTTGCAGTAGGTCAACCACCTACGCTTTTTGTTTTTAAACAAAATTTTTTTAAATGATTTTATAAAAGCTAAATTAAATAGCGCAGCTATTTAGAAGAACCGCCAAATCTGAATCTCTGTTCAAGCATAATAACATTTTCGGGTTTATATTGAGGATCTTCCGATCTTAATCCGTAAGAGCCTTTTAAAAATAAAAACGGATTTAATCTTACCGACATTTCAAGAGCATGTTTTAAGTCAAGCTCTCTGTTAAGCTGGTCAAAAGTCACGGAGTATCCCAACTGGAGGTTTCTGTTGATATTTTTTTCAACGGAATATTTCATACCGTAGAGAATTTCTGCTATAGTCGGTTCGTTTCCGGAGGCAACCTGTAAATTATCGGTATTTACATATCCCAGTCTTACGTTATCTATAATCCCTGTTTTTTTCAAAACGGTATTTGCCAAAGGCGTTGCTATGTTTGAACTGAACATTCTTACGACCTGCTGTTTAACCAGATAATCCGTGTTTGTATCCAAAATCTGCCTCTGCGTCGGGTCGGTTTTTGTGACTCTTGCAAGAACTTTATTAGAATCAAGCGTAGGATCGTTTTTTGAAACAAATCTTGTTTTAAGATTATCAACGGTTGAACGGTCAATATATATTTTTACAGTGTCGGGCATACTGTCACCCGTGTTGTACACTTCGGTATCGGCTTCTCCGGATATAAAAATTTCATTGTTTATTATTTCAACTTTTGAATAAACGACGTTCAAGTCGTTTCCCATATAAAATATTTTACCGTTATCGGATTCAACTACGCCGTTTGTGTTAATTCCGTCAATTTTGCCTTTTAAATTTATCTGTCCTTTTAAAAACAGATTTGCAAAAGAATTTTCATATCTTGTGTTAAGAGCGGCTTTTAAATCTATGTTAATATGGCAGTTTTCAAGCAACCCCAAATCGGCCGGAGAATCCGCAGTAAAATTTTTAGGAGGCGGATAACAAAATCTTGTGTTTTCAAGTTCAGCCCAACCGGTTAAATTGAAATCCGTAGCCGGTCCGTAAATTTTAAAACTGAATTTAGGAGTTCCTTTTGAATAATTGGCAAAAGTTTCGTTCTTTTCCATTTTTAAAACGCCTGACGTAGGTATGGGGAGATCTTTTATGACAATAGGAATTCCTTTCTTGGACGTATATACGGACAGATTATAAAAAGACGGCGTAGTTCCGACGAAATGTATGTCCCCGTCAACGTTTAATTTTCCTGAGCCGGCGTTTGCAGTGAATTTTTGTATGGAAATAATATTATTTTTCAAAACGGCTGAGATTTCAAGGTTTTTAATTTTCTCAATATACGAATCTGTATTTACATTTGAAGCCGCCATCTGTAAATCCGCCTTATGAACGATATTTTTTCTTGTTCCGGTAATTGACCCGGTAAGCTGAAGGTTTCCTTTTTTTATTTTGATTTTATCTTTTGTAAAGCTCGATAAAACTTTAAGTTTGTTGTCTTTTAGATCGTATTCAATATTGATTTTTTTGTTTAACATATCTTTTTTAACGGCCGGATCAATCCAAAAAGGAAAAGAACCTCTGATATTTGCGGTATAATCGCCGCTTTTTTGAATTTGCACGGTATTGATGCTTAACATATTATTTTTTACTTTTACGTCTATATCAAGAGTGTCGTAATAGATGTTTTCTATATTTCCCGATTTTGAATTTAAGACGCACGAAATATTCGGATTTGATATTGTGCCGGCGGCTTTAAGTTTAACGTCAAGTTTTCCGTCAAGTTCAAAAGGCAGATTGAATAAATGTGAGAGAAAAAGCCCGTCAAGAGATTTCCATGTAGTTGAAACATTAAGATTATTCGTTGAGGAATCGCCGTCAAAATAACAGCTTTGCGTGTCATGGCAGAACAGTATTTTTTCAAATTTCAGTTGCGGGTATTTTGAGAAGTCAACGGCGCCTGAAATTTCCAGAGGCGAGTTTTTCGGGGTTTTTAAATTGATTTTTTTGCCGTTGATTGTATAATTGAATTTTAAAAAATCAACTTTTTCGCGGTTGATCCATAAATTGTTAAGTTCTATGTCCCCTTTGTAAACCGCGGCGCCTTTTAATATGTTCATTTTGCCGTTTAAATTCAAATTGCCGAAAATGTCAAACGGTCCTATATGGGCGTTTACGAAATTAAACATGAATGAGTAAAGCTTTGAATGCGTGTTGAATGTTCCGTTCAGGTTTAACTGGCTGTCGTACAGTTTTACGCTTGATTTGCGCAGCGTTATTTTCTTATCGGCAAGAAGAACCTCGGCATTGAAATCGTTTAGTTTTAACTTTTTAAAATAGACGTTTTTTGAATAGAGATTTAACAAACATTTAGGACTATTTAACATTCCGTAAATTTTACCCGTGCCGTTAAAAATTCCCGCGACGGGAGTTCTGAAATTTACGTAATTATTAATTATTTTTTCAGTAATATTATTTATTTTAAAAGATATATCAATATTATTATTTGATTTTATTACGCCGTTTCCCGAAATATTCGTTTTGCCGGAAATCACGGAAAATTTATTTAATTTGCCGTTTTTGTTTTTATATTCAAAATCTCCGGAAGAATTGAAATCAACTCCTGAAAAAATCCCCTGTTTTAAATTAAATGAAATTTTCAAATCCGGATTTGCTGAAAAGCCATTCAATTCAAAATCGGAATACAGATTTCCCTGGATTCCGGCAATATGCTTTGATATGTCAGCTTTTGAAATTTTTAATGAAGAATCATAACGCCGCGCGGTAAAATCATAGGCAAAGTTTCCGGACAGACCGTTTTTATTGTTAATATTGGTAATTTCAATCTTTTTTCTTGATAAAAGTATATCGGCGTTAAGTCCGCTGAAATCAATATCGTTCAAAAAGGCTTTAGGTATCATTAACTGGCCTGAAATTTCGTTTGATTTGCTTATTTTACCCTCAAAATACAATTTTGAATTGACGTTAACCGATCCGGCTTTGAAATCTTTAATGTCGCAGTATAAATAAGACGCGGAATTATTGTCGTTAAAATCAATCATGGATTTCAATGAGACATTTGCGTCCGCTCCGCTCAATGTGAAAGTTGATATCTGGATTGTTTTAGACGATATTTCTCCGGCAAGTTCGCATGTATTATATTTATTGCCGTATAAAGTTCCGTTTTTTGCGCGTACATTGATTTGCGTCGGGAAATCAAAATTGGAATTATATTTTACATATCCCGACATATATCCGGTAATCGGAATTTTGCCGTTAAATAATTTCAATATCGTCGTGATGTCAACATTATCGTAGTTTGCGTCAATTTTGTAATTCTGCCTGTTTTTGTAAAAACCGTTGAAAGATAATTTTTTATCTTTGGTTATAAAATCAAACATCCACTGATAATTTTGTTTTGATATCTGTCCGGCTCCGCTTAGATTTTTAATTCTCTGCGAGTTGATATTGTCAATATTTATTTTTACGGATCCCTTTTCCTTATCTATATCGCCGTAGAGAGAAAGATAGCCTTTTATGTTTTTGTCGTAAGCTCTCATTAGAGACAGTCGCGAAAGAGGAAGTTTCTTTATATTTATCGAAAAAGTGCCGTAATTATAATTGCCGGAAAAATATCCGATTGTTTTTTTATCGTAGAGATCAACCAGATATTGGCCGTCTTTTTTTATTACGGCTTTTATATTGCTGCCCGCATTATGGCTGCAGTTTAAATTAAGCTGTCCGTTTTGATTGTCTGCTTCAACTTTCAAATTGCCGCAGTTTTTTCCGAACAGCATAATATCGTTTGTTACAACCGAAAGATTTAAGGCTCCGCCGTTCATCGTTGATACATAATTAAGATTTGTATCAACAATATTTTCTTTGTCTTTTATTTTGATGCTGCCGCTTGAAGAAAAAACGTCAAACTTTAAATCCGAAGATTTAAAATTTAAACTGCCGAAATCGCCTTCGGAATAAATTTCAAATCCGCCGCTGTTTTTTGTTAATAAAACGCGGGATTTTCCAAACACAAATCTGTTTACGGATAAACTGCCGGCATCGGCGGTAAAATTAAAATAATTTGATGAAAGGTCGTAAAAGCCTTTTAACTCAAAATCGCATTTTATCTGTCCGTTTATTTTAACGTTAAAATCGGGTTTTACTTCGTTGTTTAAAATATCAATATTTCCTTCAAGATTGGCGGAATGATATTTATATTCAATGTCAGACTTGATTTTAATATTTTTATCCAAAATAAGTTCGGTATTTTTTAATGACGTCAGGCTGCCGTGATAAACAATATTCGTTTCTTTTATAAATATTTTTGAATTTAATTTTTTTATAAAGCTGTTTATCTTTTGGATGTTGAGTTTTTCGGCGACATTGTTTTTATCGTCAGCATTAAGTTTTATCGTGATTCTTGTTTTTTCAATATTTACAGAATTTATTATATACAGCGGTTTGTTTATGATTTTCAGCGGATTAAGCCCGAACTCGGCCGAATCAATTAAAACTTTATTGTCATAATTTAAGTCGTATACGTGCAATTTAAAAGGCAACGAAACCGCAAAACTTCTGAATTGCAGTTTGTTGCCCGTTAAACTGTTTAATTGAGACTGAATTAAAGGGACAAGATAAAAATCTCTGCCGTTATAAATGAATACAACAAGCGATAAAAAAACTAAAAAATACGATAGATATCTTATCTTTTTCCACATTAAAATTACTATTTATTTATAGGTACGCCGGTCGTTCTCGTAAGATTCCGAAATTCTTTTAAAAGTTTTGCCGTTATCTTTCCCGGTTTGCCGTCTCCAATTATTCTTCCGTCTATTTTTACGACCGGGATAATTTCGGCTGCCGTTCCCGTCAGATAACATTCGTCGGCGCAGTATAAATCGTATGTGGTAAGCAAATCTTCCTTTACTTCAATTTTTAATTTGTTTCGTATAAGTTCTATAGCCGCGTTTCTGGTTACGCCTTTAAGCGCGCCCGCATGAGCAGGCGGAGTTGTTACTACTCCGTTTTTGACTACAAATATATTATCGCCGCTGCATTCTGCAACATAACCGCTTTCATTAAGCATTATCGCTTCAAGAACGCCGGCTCTTTTTGCTTCAAGTTTTGCCATAATGTTGTTAAGGTAATTAAGAGATTTTATATTCGGACTCAGAGTATCGGGAGTCGTTCTTCTTGTTGATACCGTTATAACTTCAAGACCGTTCGTATAAAGTTCATCAGGATATAAAGATATTTTATCCGTTATAACAAATATCGTAGGTTTCGGACATTTTGCCGGATCAAGACCCAGGTCGCCCGTACCTCTTGAAATAACGAGTCTTATGTATGCGTCGTCAAGCTTGTTTATTTTTAAAGTTTCCAAAACGATTTTTTCCATTTCGGATTTAGTCATAGGGATACACAATGCAATGGCTTTTGCCGAGTCCCACAGTCTGTCAATATGTTCTGCCAGTCTGAAAACTCTTCCGTTATACGCTCTGATACCTTCAAATACTCCGTCTCCGTAAAGCAATCCGTGGTCAAAAACCGATACTACCGCATCTTCCTTGTTAACAAATTTTCCGTTCAAATAAATTTTCATTTCTCTGCTCCTTCTATAATTTACTTTCGTTATTTTTTATATTTCAAATTCCAAGTCTTTTTCGTCTGTTTTGTCTTAAAGCACTGTTCTGCCTTTTTGCCACGTTAGAACGCTTAGTTTTTATACCGCATTAGAGCATGTTTATGACTGTAATATTTTTTATTGTAAAAATTTAAAATAGATAAATTTTTAAGCTCTGTTTGTCCGAAGTCAATTTCGTTACATTATGCATTAAGAAATTTACAAGTTCAGAGCTGGCAGTAAAAAATATAAAGTCATATGCTCTGCGGTGGGTCTTTTTGGTTACTTTTTAGACTCGAGATAAAAAGTAACTTGGAACTTGCCGTGAGTCAACCACTCACACATTTTCGTCTTGTGATAAAAAGTAACATTCAATTTTGTGCTTTTAAAAGAACATTTTGATATCAAAATTCTACAATATCTGCCCGTCAACCATTTTCAACTGTCTGTCTGCCAAATTTGCCACATCCTGGTTATGCGTTACGACAAGCAATGTAGTTTTTAGTTCGGTACACAAACCAAACATTAAATTCTCAATCATTGTACCAGTTTTTCTGTCTAAATTCCCAGTAGGTTCATCAGCAAACAGTATTTTTGGGTTATTAATGAGTGCTCTCGCCAGAGCCACTCGCTGCTGTTCGCCGCCCGACAGTTCCGAAGGAAGATGGTGCTTCCTGTTGGAAAGTCCTGTCATTTCAAGCAGTTCGTCCGCTCTTTTTATCTTTTCGCTTTTTTTATCCCATACCGGCATTAAAATATTTTCAAGCACGTTAAAATCAGAAAGCAGATAGTGAAACTGAAAAACAAATCCTATATAATCTTTTCTCATTTTTGAAAGTCTGAGATTTCCGTAATTGTTTATTTTTTCTCCGTCTATAAAAATTTCTCCGGACGTAGGCTTATCCATAAGTCCGAGAATATGTATCAGCGTGCTTTTTCCGGCTCCGGAAGGACCGGTAAGCGAAGCTTTCGTTCCCGACGGAATTTCAAGATTAATGCCTTTAAGAACATTAACTTCCGGTGCATTTTTTTTAGTATAGTTTTTAATTAAATTTTTAGCTGTTATTTTCATTTTTTATTAGACCGTTTTTTTGCCTTATTGTTTCATCCAAATCTGTTTTTGTCTTTAGTTCTTTTCGCCTTAAAGCACGAATCTTTCTTCTTTCTATTTTGTTACCGCATTAGAGCATGTCTATGACTGTAATATTTTTTATTGCCTTTACTCTTGCCACATTTAGCATGCCCAGTTGTTTTCTTTTAGTTCTTTTCGCATTGAAGCACATTTTGTTGTGTCTTTTAGTTGTTATACCGCATTAGAGCATGTCTATGACTGTAATATTTTTTACTGCCTTTGTTTTGCCACGTTTAGCACGTCCATAAACAACGGAAGCTGAGAAGATTAGAGGCTTGGCAGCTTGGTTCTTTTCGCATTGAAGCACGTTTATGAGCGAAGTATTTTTAAATGTAAAAGATTATAAACTTTTAAATCTTTTAGTTTCTGAATGTTTGAAATCATTTTTGGTTCAATATGCAGTCCAAAAATGATAAGTTCAGAAACGGCATTCAAAAATACGAGAGAATGTGCTTAGCGATGGCATTTTTGCATACTTTTTTTGCTAAAGAAAAAAGTATGTTGCCGTAGGTCAACCACCTACGCTTTTTATCTTGAGATAAAAAGTAATTGTTTTTTAAAAACTTTAATAATAAAGATCACACTATCCAACTCTTATGGCTTCCAGCGGTTCAAGTTTTGAAACCTGATATGCCGGATATAAACCCGATAAAACCGTTATTATAAAAGCGCATAAACATACGTACAAAATGTCATGCGGCATTATTATTACCGGCAGTCTGTCTACGTAATAAACTCCCTGAGGAAGTTTGAAAATTTCAAAATTTTTCAGCCCGTAACTTATAAATATTCCCAGAATAAGCCCTAAAAAAGTTCCGATCGTGCCGACTATAAGCCCCTGATAAAAAAATATTTTTGAGATTGATAGTTTTGAAAATCCCATGGCCGATAAAATTCCTATTTCTTTTGCTTTTTCAACGCTCAAAAGCAGTATGTTTGAAACTATGTTGAAAGAAGCAACAAGAATAATAAGCGCCAAAATTATAAACATCATTATCTTTTCAAGTTTAAGCGCTGAAAAAAGATTTTTATTCATATCTATCCATGATTTTGTTTTATAAGGATATCTTAATTTTGTCTGTAAATCTTTAGCGAAAAAATCCGCTTTATCAATATCAGAAGTTACGACGGCAACGCCGCTTACTCCGCCGTCAAAAGAAAACATGCTGTCTGCGGATTTTATATCAACGTAAGAAAGCGACATATCATATTCGTACATTCCGGAGTGAAAAATTGCTTCAACGGTAAGTTTTTTCATTTTCGGAACAGACGTCATTTGGCTTGGCAGCATTACTATAACGTTATCTCCCGGAACTACATTTATGGTTTTTGCGAGTTCGTTTCCCAAAATAATGCCGTCGGAGCTTATCGTATTGTTATGCAGAAAATTTCCTTTTAAAATTTTATCTGAAAGTTTTATCATGGAATCTTCGGCGGCAAAATCAATACCTTTTATTATAGCTCCTGTTCCGGAAGCATATCCCTGTTTTTTTATAACGGTTTGCCCGTATATGAAAGGAGCGGTTGATTTAACATAATCAACATTGCCGGCCTGCTGCATTATTTCTTTGTAATCGTTAAACGGCGAACCGTCTATTTTAGTTATAAAAATGTGAGGCTGTATGCCGAGAATTTTTGTTCTTATGTCTTTTTGAAAGCCGGTCATTACGGCAAGAGTTATGACAAGCGCGCATACGCCCAGAGTCGTTCCACCTATTGCGATAAGAGTTGTAAGAAAAGCAAAAAAACCTTTTTTTCGCGCTTTTATATATCTGTACGCTATAAATAATTCGGGTGAGTTAAACATTTTTATACTCTGTTTGGTTTATAAAAACCGGAAAAAACGTACGGTTTTTTTATTCCTCTGCAATAGGTTTCATTGCAGGGAAAAATATAACTTCTCTTATTGATTCGACCTGAGTAAGTATCATTACAAGTCTGTCTATTCCGATGCCGAGTCCGCCTGTAGGAGGAAGTCCCTGTTCCAAAGCGTTTATAAAATCTTCATCGTAAGGCTGTGCTTCATCGTCTCCTTTTTTCTTTGCTTCAACCTGCTGCTGAAATCTTATTTTTTGCATGTGAGGATCATTTAACTCGGAATAAGCGTTGCATATTTCCATTCCGTTTATGTAAAGCTCAAATCTTTCGGCTATTTCAGGCTGGTCAAATTTAATTTTTGTAAGAGGCGAATAAATTGCAGGATAATCCATAACAAAAGTCGGTTCCTGCAGATGCGAAACAACTTTTTCGTCGAAAACCTGATCAAGTATTTTTTGGTCGCTTGCGTCTTTGGGAAGATCAAGGTTCAAATGTTTTACCCGGTCGAAAAGTTTGCCCGTTTCAAGATAAGGCAAAAGTTCAAGTCCGGTATATTCTTTTATAAGGTCAAAAAGTTTTGCTCTTCTGAAATTAAGATTAACCGGCGAGCCTATTTTTTCGGCAGCCGTTTTTATCAAAAGTTCCGTTAAATCCATCATGTCGTTATAATCTGCATAAGCCTGATACAGCTCCATCATCGTAAATTCGGGATTATGGTTTCTGTCTATACCTTCATTTCTGAAATTTCTTCCTATTTCAAAAACTCTTTCCATTCCGCCGACAACAAGTCTTTTAAGAAAAAGTTCAGGAGCTATTCTCATAAATAAATCTATTCCCAGCGCGTTATGGTGCGTGGTAAAAGGCCTTGCGTTTGCTCCGCCTGCCAGAGACTGCAGTATCGGAGTTTCAACTTCTATAAATCCGAGTTCTTCCAGCTTGCTTCTTATGGCTGAAATTATCATGCTTCTTTTTTTGAAAACTTCTTTTACGTCAATATTTGCTATAAGGTCAAGATATCTCTGTCTGTATCTTGTTTCGGTGTCTTTAAGTCCGTGCCACTTTTCAGGCAGAGGTCTGAACGCTTTGCATATTATTGCAAATTTATCGGCTTTCACGCTGAGTTCGCCAGTTCTTGTTCTGAAAAGCGAGCCGGTGACGCATACAAAATCGGATAAGTCCGACATTTCCTTAAATATTTTAAAAGAATCTGCGCCGACCTGGTCTGATCTTACATAAACCTGTATTCTGCCGGTTCCGTCTTCTATATCTATAAAAGAAGCTTTACCCATATCTCTTCTTGACATCATTCTTCCGGCGATTGTTATCTGGTCTGATGCCGCTTCTTCTTTCTGAAGATATTCAAATTTAGTTCTTACCTGAGCTATTTTGTTGTCTATTTTAACTCTAGCGGGATAAGGATCTACGCCGATGCTTCTCATCTTGTCGGCTTTTTCTTTTCTTTGTGCCAAAATAGTTTCTATTGTTGTTGCCTGCGATGCTGTTTGCTGTGTTTCTTCCATTTTAAAACATCCTTTTTATAAAAATTAAAAGTATTTGAAAAATAATAGCATTTTTTAATATAAAAAATCAAAAAAAGAGTATTAGAAAAAAGTGATTGATTTAAGACGGAAAATTTATAGCGGGAATAAAAAAATGCCGAGGGCGGGACTTGAACCCGCACGTCGCCTGAGCAACTTGAGATTTTGAGTCTCACGTGTCTGCCAGTTCCACCACCTCGGCAATGGAAAAGAATTTTATAATAAAATGGGGTCATAGTCAAGTAAAAACGGAATTGAAATTTTTTTGCCGACGCTGTTTTCAAAACAGGCCGGGTATTGACAAACAAAAAAATCAATACTATAATGCGGTTGTGGTCAAACCATTGATGCGGAGATAAAAACGGGAAATGCGCTTACAGAGAGCCGGGGTGCTGAGAATCCGGCAGCAAGCAGCCTGTACAAATGGACCGCAGAGGGTGCAGTCAAAAGTCCGAAAGGACTGAGTATTCTGCAACGTAAGGCATACGTCAGTTGCCGGGAATATGTTTGTATTCCGATAAGAGTGAGATGTCGTATTATCTCAAAACAAGGTGGTACCGCGGAATCTTTTATAGATCCGTCCTTGACAGTTGTTTTTGTCATGGGCGGTTATTTTTTTTAAAAGAGGTGCAAAATGTATCAGCCAAGTTTGAAAGATGTTTCTCATTTACTGAAAGATTACAGGATAATTCCCGTAAGCAGGACAATTTATTCCGATGTGCGCACTCCGATTGAAGTATTGAAAATTTTAAAATCAATCAGCAGACACTGCTATATGTTGGAAAGTCTGGAAGATTCAACCAACTGGGGCAGATACACGTTTCTCGGATATGATCCGAAGCTTGAATTTACATGCACAAACGGTATTGTTACTTTAAACGGTAAATCAATTAATACTAATAATCCCAATCAATATATCAGACAAATTCTTGACGAATATAAAAGTCCGAAATTTTCTTATCTGCCTCCGTTTACGGGCGGGTTGGTCGGTTATTTTTCGTACGACTATATAAAGTACGGCGAACCGACATTAAGTTTGGATGCAAAAGATGAAGAAAAATTCAAAGATATAGACTTAATGTTATTTGATAAGGTTATCGCTTTTGATAATCTTAAACAAGAAATAGTTTTGATTTCAAATGTTAAAACGGATAATTTTGAAGAAAATTATAATTTAGCAATCAAAGAACTTGATAAAATGGCCGATTTAATAAAAAACGGAGAAGCCGTTAATCCTAAGCCGTTAAAAATAAAATCGGATTTTCGTTACCTGTTCAGCAAAGAAGAATTTTGCAATATGGTTGATAAAGCAAAAAAATATATTTTTGAAGGCGACATTTTTCAGGTTGTTCTGTCAAACAGAGCCGAAGCAGACGTGGAAGGAACTCTTTTTGACACTTACAGAGTATTAAGAATGACAAATCCTTCTCCTTATATGTTTTATTTTTCAAGCGACGATATTGAAATTGCGGGCGCTTCCCCTGAAACGCTTGTTAAGTTAAATAACGATACTTTATATACTTTTCCTCTTGCAGGAACAAGACCGCGCGGAAAAACAGAAGAAGAAGACACAAAATTAAAACGTGAACTTTTATCTGACCCGAAAGAACTTGCCGAACATAATATGCTTGTTGATTTGGGAAGAAACGATCTCGGAAAAATCAGTGAGTTCGGAAGCGTTCTCGTTGAAAAATATAAAACAATTGAAGCATTTTCGCATGTTATGCACATAGGTTCAACCGTATCTTCAAAAATCCGTAAAGATAAATCGGCGCTTGACGCGATAGAAGCAGTTCTTCCTGCCGGCACATTGTCGGGAGCACCGAAAATAAGAGCGTGTGAAATTATCAACGAACTTGAAAATAATAAACGAGGAATTTACGGAGGAGCAATAGGTTATATTGATTTTGCGGGCAATATGGATACGTGTATCGCAATCCGTATCGCTTTTAAGAAAAACGGAAAAGTTTTTATCCGTTCAGGAGCGGGCATTGTGGCAGACAGTGTTCCTGAAAGTGAATATCAGGAATGTATAAATAAAGCTAAAGCCGTAATCAACGCTTTAAAATCTGCAGAGGGAGGAATAAATAAATGATTTTACTTATAGATAATTACGACAGTTTTGCTTATAACTTATACCAATTAATCGGGACGATAAATTCCGATATAAAAGTAATAAGAAACGATGAATTGACGGTTGAAGAAATTGATGCTTTAAAACCGGAAAAAATAGTCATATCGCCGGGACCCGGAAAACCGGCTGATGCGGGAATATGCATAAAAGCCGTTAAATATTTTGAAGGCAAAGTTCCTATCTTGGGAGTTTGTCTCGGGCATCAGGCGATATGCGAAGCTTACGGAGGAACGATTTCTTACGCAAAAACTTTAATGCACGGCAAGCAGTCAAAGATTACGCTTGTTAATTCAAACCCGTTGTTTAAAGGACTTGCCGATAAAATAACTGTAGGAAGATATCATTCTCTTTCGGTTATGGAAAAGGGATTTCCGGAAGACTTGAAGATTGTCGCAAAAGCGGAAGACGGCGAAATTATGGCGGTAAGCCATAAAAAATACAAAACGTACGGAGTTCAGTTTCATCCCGAGTCAATTTTAACTCTGAACGGAAAAATTATGATGGAAAATTTTTTAAGGAGTTAAATTATGATTAAAGAAGCTATTATAAAAGCCGTAACAAAAACTAATTTGAGTTACGAAGAAGCTGAATCTGTAATGGATGAAATAATGACGGGTAAAGCGTCTGAAATACAGATGTCGGCTTTTCTTACGGCTATGTCGTTGAAAGGCGAAACAATAGATGAAATAACGGCCTCCGCGCACGGTATGAGAAAACACTGCATCCGCCTTTTACACGATATGGATGTTTTGGAAATAGTCGGAACAGGCGGCGATAAATCAAATTCTTTCAATATCTCAACTACATCGGCGCTTGTCGTTTCCTCAGCCGGAATTCCTGTTGCAAAGCACGGAAACAGAGCGGCGTCAAGCAAATGCGGCGCGGCAGATGTTCTTGAAAAACTGGGCGCAAAAATTACTATAACGCCCCAACACAGCAAACAGCTTTTACATGAAATAAATTTTTGTTTTTTATTTGCTCAGAATTATCATATTGCAATGAAATATGTGGCTCCTGTAAGAAGAGAGCTGGGAATTCGCACAATATTTAATATTTTGGGGCCTCTTGCAAATCCGGCCGGCGCCAATATGGAGCTTTTGGGCGTTTACGATAACTCTCTTGTTGAGCCGATGGCCAAAGTTTTGGCTAATCTCGGAGTAAGAAGCGCAATGGTAGTGTACGGTCAGGACGGACTTGACGAAATTTCAATGAGCGCTCCGACAAGCGTATGCGAAGTTCAAAACGGAACTTTAAAATCATATACGATAGAACCTGAAGATTTTGGTTTTAAAAAATGCAGAAAAACAGATCTTGTCGGCGGAACTCCCGAAGAAAACGCAAATATTACGCGTGAAATTCTTTCAGGAAAAAAAGGTGAAAAAACAGAAGCCGTTCTTTTAAATTCAGCTGCCGCTATACACGTTGCAAAACCGGAGATTTCAATAAAAGACGCGATAGAAATTGCAAAAGAAACGATAAAATCCGGAAAGGCTCTTGAGCAGCTTGAAAAATATATCCGGCTTTCAAACGGAGAGGCGCAATGATTCTTGATGATATAGTCAACAAAACAAAAGAAAGGGTTTTAAAATTAAAAGAAATAAAAAACTTTGACAAACTGAGAGCAGAAGTATCTCTTATGACGGTAGCCGGAGAAGATTTTCCGTTTGAAAAAGCTTTAAAAAATAAAGATATGGCTTTTATATGCGAAGTAAAAAAAGCGTCTCCTTCAAAAGGGATAATAGCGGAAAATTTTGATTATTTAAAAATAGCAAAAGAATACGAGCAGGCCGGCGCCGACGCAATTTCTGTTTTAACGGAACCTGATTTTTTTATGGGCGACAACAAATATTTAAAAGAGATAGTAAGCAATGTAAAACTTCCTGTTTTAAGAAAAGATTTTATAATAGACGAATACCAGATATATGAGGCAAAGCTTATCGGAGCTTCGGCAATTCTTTTAATATGCTCGATTCTTGATGCCGAAACTTTAAAATATTTTATGTCTGTCGCCGAAAAACTCGGACTTTCCGTTTTAACCGAAACGCATGATGAAAAAGAAGTTAAATCCGCTCTTGAAGCGGGCGCAAAAATTATCGGAGTCAACAACAGAAATTTAAAAACTTTTGAAGTTGATATTAAAAACAGTTTGAAATTAAGAAATCTTATTCCCGAAAATATAATATTTGTTTCCGAAAGCGGAATAAAAACGCCTCAGGATATAAAACTTTTAAAAGATGCAAAAACAAACGCCGTTCTTATAGGCGAAACTTTTATGACAAGCCCCGATAAAAAAGAAAGTTTTCGTTATTTAAGGAGTCTTTTATGACTAAGATAAAAATCTGCGGATTATTCAGAGACTGCGATATTGATTATGTAAACGAGGCTATGCCCGATTACGCCGGTTTTGTTTTTGCAAAAAGCCACAGGCAGGTATCTGTAAAACAGGCGGATTTGCTTAGAAAAAAATTAAATAAAAATATTATTTCAGTCGGAGTATTTGTAAATAACAGTATTGAAGAAATCCGAAAAATTTGTGACGACGGGATAATATCCGTTGTGCAGTTACACGGCAGTGAAGATAATAATTATATTTCAGAACTCCGCAAACAATGTAAGCCTGAAATTATTAAATCCGTTAATGCTTCAAACGGTATAGATATTCAAAAAGTAAGAAATATAAATGCAGATTATTTATTGTTTGACGGCGGAATGGGTGGTGAAGGTAAAACATTTGACTGGCAAATAATTTCTGAAATAAAAACACCGTTTTTTCTTGCCGGCGGACTTAATATTGATAACATAGATGAAGCAATAAAAAAAGTTAAACCTTATGCGGTGGATTTAAGTTCAGGTGTGGAAACAGACAGAGTAAAAGATAAACAAAAAATATTGAATATAGTCAGGAGAGTAAAAAATGTCTAAAACAAGATACGGTATTTACGGCGGACAATATATTCCGGAAACTTTAATGAATGAAATTATTAATCTTGAAAAAAATTATGAATTTTATAAAAAAGATCCGGCATTTATAAAAGAGTTAAATGACCTTTTGAAAAATTATGCGGGAAGACCGTCACTTCTTTATTATGCAGAGAAAATGACGAAAGATTTAGGCGGTGCAAAAATATATTTAAAAAGAGAAGATTTAAATCATACAGGTTCGCATAAAATCAATAATGTATTGGGTCAGGTTCTTCTTGCAAAAAAAATGGGTAAAACAAGAGTCATTGCAGAAACGGGAGCAGGCCAGCACGGAGTTGCAACGGCGACGGCTGCCGCTTTACTCGGGCTTGAATGTGAAATATTTATGGGCAAAGAAGACGTAAAAAGGCAGGCTCTTAACGTTTACAGAATGGAACTGCTTGGAGCAAAAGTACATTCAGTAACAAGCGGCACGATGACTTTAAAAGACGCCGTTAATGAAACTTTCCGCGAATGGACGACAAGAGTTTTTGATACTCATTATGTGCTCGGTTCTGTAATGGGTCCGCATCCTTTTCCGATGATAGTAAGAGATTTTCAGAGTGTAATCAGTAAAGAAGCAAGAGAACAAATATTGGAAATAGAAGGAAAACTTCCCGATTTGGTTACGGCATGCGTCGGAGGCGGCAGTAACGCTATGGGTATGTTTTATAATTTTATTAATGATAAATCAGTAAAACTTGTCGGATGCGAAGCGGCGGGACACGGTATTGAAACGGATAAACATGCGGCCTCAATTGCAAAGGGATCGCTTGGGATATTTCACGGAATGAAATCTTTGTTCTGTCAGGATGAATACGGACAGATTGCTCCTGTTTATTCAATTTCGGCAGGGCTTGATTATCCGGGGATAGGGCCTGAACATGCTCATCTTTATGAAACAAAAAGAGCACAATATGTTCCGATAACGGACGAAGAAGCGGTACAGGCTTTTGAATATCTTGCAAGAACGGAAGGTATTATTTGCGCTATTGAAAGCGCCCATGCAGTTTCTTATGTTCAAAAACAGGCGCCGAAAATGAAAAAAGACGAAATAATAATAATCTGTCTTTCAGGACGCGGAGACAAAGATGTTGCTTCAATTGCAAATTACAGAGGGAGAAATATAAATGAGTAAAATTAAAAATGCTTTTAAAAACGGGAAAGCCTTCATAGCTTTTTTAACTGCGGGCGATCCTTCAATTGAAAAGACTGAAGAATTTATATTGGAAATGGTAAAAGCGGGAGCCGATTTAATTGAAATAGGAATTCCTTTTTCGGACCCTATTGCCGAAGGAGCTGTGATACAATCGGCAAATGTCAGAGCTTTAAATGCAGGAACTACTACGGATAAAGTTTTTGAACTTGTAAAATCAGTCCGTACAAAAACAGATGTTCCGATTGTTTTTCTTACATATCTTAATCCTGTTTTTAAATACGGCTTTGACAGATTTTTTAAAACATGTTCAGAAACGGGAGTTGACGGAATTATTATTCCCGATATGCCTTATAACGAAAAATCTGAATGTTTCGCAGTTGCCGAAAAATACGGCGTTGATATAATATCAATGATTGCCCCTACTTCCGACCAACGCATAAAAGAAATTGCTTCACAGGCAAAAGGTTTTGTATACGTCGTATCGTCCATGGGAGTAACCGGAGTCCGCAGTGAAATAACTACGGATTTAAATACAATTTTAAAATCAATAAAATCGGCAACGTCAACTCCTACAGCGATAGGTTTTGGCATCAGTACGCCGGAACAGGCTAAAGAAATGGCAAAAATTGCCGACGGAGTTATTGTGGGGAGTGCGATTGTCAAAATAATTGAGAAATATGGGGATGAGGCTGGCACATACTTATACGAGTATGTTAAGTCAATGAAATCATCCATTTCATGATTATAACGACTTCAAATTTTGGGTTCCAACTTTCAATTTTCAGACCTTATGTACCGTTTACACTTACGTACACCGCGGTCTGAAAATTGTTCGTTTCGCTCCAAACTTTGAAGCCTAACGACAACGACACATTTCAGCTCAAATCTTAAATCCTCTAACGACAACTACCAAAAAACAACTGCTTCAAGAAGTTTTTGCCACGTTTAGCACGTCTATGAGTGAAGTATTTTTTACCGTAAAAATATTAAAATTTATAAAATGTTTTTAAACTCACTTGTCCGAAGAAAAATCCGTTTCATTAAGTAGTAAGGATTTTTCAAGTTGTGAGTTGTGCGGTAAAAAATACAAGCGAATGTGCGATTTGTGGCGGGTCTTTTTGGTTACTTTTTAGACTCGAGACAAAAAGTAACTTGCTGCGGGTCAACCACCCGCATTTTCATTTTATAAAATGAAAAATATAAAAAGGTTTTTAAAAGCCGACAGGCTTGATATTTAATACATCTGTATGGTATAATGCAGACATGACAAAGTATAATGAAATAACCTGCAAAACGGCGTGTCATAAAATCGACGGGTTTTTACCTTACGAATGGGATTTAAATATTTACAGGGGATGCGGACATCATTGCAAATATTGTTTTGCTTTATATTCACACAAATATATGAATTCAGTTAATTTTTTTGATGAAATTTTTGTTAAAACAAATATTGCAGAAAGTTTGGAAAAACAGCTGAGTTCAAAAAACTGGAAAAGAGAAGTTATAAATCTCGGAGGAGTAACCGACAGTTACCAGCCTGCCGAAGAAAAATATAAATTGATGCCGGAAATTTTGAAAGTACTTATAAAATATAAAACACCCGTTACAATTTCTACAAAGTCTAAATTAATATTAAGAGATTATGATTTGATTGATGAATTATCAAAAGTAGCTTCAGTAAATATTGCCTGTACGATTACAACCATTAACGAAACAGTCAGAGAACTTATAGAGCCGAACACTTCTTTATCATCTGAAAGATTTGAAGTATTAAAAGAATTTTCAAAAACGAACGCTTCAACAGGCGTTCACATGATGCCGGTAATTCCGTATTTAACCGATACTTATCAAAACCTGGACGGATTATTTATGAATGCTCAAAAATGCGGAGCATGTTATGTTATTACCGATATTCTCAATTTGCGCGGACAGACGAGAAAAGTATTTTTTGAATTTATAAAAAATAAGCTGCCTCATCTTTACGGTAAAATTTCAGCTCTTTATAGAAATTATTTCGTTGATAAAGAATTCAGAATGCAGTTTAAAGAAAAGTCAAAACAGCTGAGAATAAAGTATCCTTTAAAAAATAAAAGAAAAATTTTTGTTAATCAAGAATTAGAACATTTACCGCAACAGTTATCTTTTTTTTAATTTTTTATTACAAAATAGTTTTAAAAATGCTATAATTTTCCAAGTTCTTATATAGACTGATCATTTAATCGGAAAGGGGTGGATATGAAACAAAAATGCAAAATTATTTTTGCAGTAATGATTGTTTTTTCATTCGCAGTATCAGTTTTCTCGCAGGATTCATCTTCAGTAGTAAATTCAACCACAACAACAAATTCAACAAACAATGATTTAATTAATTTAACAGTTCCGTTAACGTTAGCAACAGATTTAACGCCAACACAGGAACAGTCGGCTAAAACAACAGATGTAAGAATTAATTTCGGAGGTCAGGTAAGTTATAATGATATTACCGGACCGGGAAAAGCAAGTTCTTCGCTGTCGCAAGGCGTAAGACATTTTGAAAATTTAGGAATTAACGTAAGAGGAAGTAAAAATGATTTAAAATATCAGTTAAATGTTTCAGGAAGAGCAACTAACGATGAAAGAGTTGACCCGATATTTGTAGCGCTTACATCATTACAGGCAAGATTTGAATATAAAAACCATTTTTTAAACACGGGTGATATATTTGAATCGTTCTCTCAGTATTCTCTAAACACATCTCTAAAAGGTGCATCTTATAAATACAACAATAATTCAGGCAGATATCCTGAAATTTCCGCAGTTTTCGGAAGCGCATATCCGAGATGGGAAAGCTGGTTTAGAAATGAAAAAGCAAGAGCTTTAAACCGCACGGCGTATGGCGCAAACGTAAAACAGGAAGTAACAGATACTCTTAAATTCGGTATTACTGCTTTAAAATCCGATGACAGCCAAAGAATTACAGATACAGATCCTTTGTATAACAATACATTATACAGTTTAGACGGAGAATACAGACCGATACCCGGATTGTCCATCAGCGGGGAATTTGCAATGTCTCAGACGGAACTTGAAGCAAATTCAACCGCAACAAAAACATCTTATAACGGGAACGCTTTTAAGCTTGAAATAGTAGGCGACGAAGATCCGAGCAGAGTTGTTTTAGGCTATGAAAGAGTAAATCCTGAATTTGAAAGTTTGCTGGGCTCATCAATAAAAGACAGGGAAAGAGCATCTGCAAGATGGAGATATAAATATACTCCCAATACAACTTTTGATTCAAGATTTACATGGTACAGAAACAGTTTGAACGATACGTCAAAAAGCACAAATAACTATAAACCTGAAATAGGAGTAAATATAAAAAGAATTTTTGACAGAAAATATTCAAATTTAAACTTCAATATTAAGTTAGACCAAAAGAATTCGTCTGCAAATAACAGTTCCGATTATTTTACCGATTTGGGATACAGAGACAGATTTATCGGACTTGATGTTGACGCCGGAGCCGGGTTTACTTCTTATAACGTTGATAAAAATACAAGAGAAACTTTAGATTATTCAGGCAGACTTTCAGTAAGTACAAGAAAAAGTTTTGAAAAAGTTATTTTAAAACCTGCTCTTAACGCTTCAAGCAATTACATTGACGACCACATAAATAATACTACCGATAAAATTTTTGAATATTCAATCGGACTCGGAGTTGATCTGCCGGATTCAAAACTTACTTCAAATTTTAAATTCGGACAAAATGTACTTAAAGCATCTGCAGGAGATGATGCAGACAGCCTTTTCTTAAATGCCGGAATATATTACAGACCGGACGTATTTTTCGGAATAAAAGACTGCACTCTTTTTGCAAGAGCTATGATGAACGATTTTGCTTTTCAGACAGATACCAGAAATTTTAACGAAAAAAGTTTTTCAATGGGAATCAGTTTCCCTTTGGATTTTAAAATATAAAAAAATACGGAGGATAAAATATGAAAAAATTTACATTTTTAATTTTGTTTATGACATTGGCGCTTTTTGCTTCTGCAGGGCAGGTTCAGGCAAAATGGTGGATATTCGGAAAATCGTCCGATGAAGTCACTTTAAATTATATGCATATAAATAAAACTTCTTATGAAGATATGAACGGAAAAGCCGTATTTTTTAAAGATTCGCTTCCTAAAAGCAATGAGATGACGATAAACGGGAAAGCATCGGTAAAGAAAGCAAAAATCGGCGCCGTTATGGTTTCTCTTGACAATAAAGAAACATGGGATAAGGCAAAACTTAACGACAACGGAACTTTTGAATATAAATTTTATGCTGACACTTCAAAAACTTATGATTTTTACTTAAAGGCTATAGATACTACCGGTAAAACAAATGATATTGAAAAGACTTATGTGCAGATAACTTTTTCAAGTCAGGATGTATCGGCTCTTGTAAGAGAAACACTTGATAAACTTTTCAGGGCTTATCAAACAGAAAATCTTACGTCATTTATGTCGCTTGTCAGTGAAAATTTTGTTCCCGGCACCGATATTCTTGATTCTGCCGTAAGAAGAGATTTTCTTTTGTTTGACTACATAAAGATAGAATATTTTATAAACAATATCTCACAGGTTTCAGACGGTAAAGTTTTCGTTTCTTTTCAGTATAACCGTTCGGTAATTTCTACAAAAACAGGCCAGACTTTTACCGATAAAGGTATGACTGAACTTGTTTTGAAAAATGAAGACGGACAGTTAAAACTTTTCAGCATGAAACATCCTTTGATGTTCGGTTTGTCGGACGCTTCTGAAATAGCAACAGGAGTAATAAACCAAAATTCCGATGAAGATACTCTTGTTGTAGGTTCTGACGGTACCGTTAAAGTTGTACCGTTTAACGAATCACTCAATGATGACGGAGGAGATTCGGCAGAAATTAAAACAATTACATTAAATTTCCAGCATTTAGATTCTTTTCATTCAACATATGATTTTGAAAATGAAGAATATGACAGCGCCGGTTATATGGTGCTTAATGTAGGATCCGGACTTCATTTAAATCCGGCTACGGCTCCAATTCAGCAACTTCCTGCAGGAACAAGTTTGAGTTCAACGCCTATTCCTTCAGGCGGATATGCAGTTGATCCGGGCGGAATGATAGGTGTTACTTTAGGCGAGGTTTGGGCTATTGACTTTGGCGCAAGAGGGAAAGTTTTACTTGAGTTTAAAAGTTTTGTAGGCGTGGGCGTAATTATTGATTATAAATATAAAAAATAATAGCAGAGGCTTAAATGGGCAAAAAAGCGCTTTGTTTAGTTTTAAGTATTGTTTTTTTTGCATCAAATATTAATGCCGGCTCAATACTTACAAAATCTTCGGATTTCAGTAAAGTTGCAACTTACGGAATGGGCTTTGCCACCTATTCTTTAGAGAAAAAAAGCGCCGTTGAAGGTGTTAAAAAATTAGAAACATACGAT
>JAHDRN010000032.1 GCA_018433245.1 Candidatus Proruminimicrobium quisquiliarum | reverse complement strand
TTGTAACAACAGTAAAAGAGTATAAGCGGTTTGCGGAACAGCTACCTCTCAATGTTAGCACGCCTGCTCCTAGAGATGAAGCTGTATATATTGCTGTACAAACAAGATTACTGTTGCTTAGGAAATATATTACAGAGAAAGTGACCTTCCCCCTGAAAGTAGTGCCATTTAAAAGTTAGGAAAAAGAAGGTAAAATAAGGCACAAGGAGGGGAAGATGAAAAAGAGCAGATTTAGCGAAGAACAGATAATAGCGGTATTGAAAGAAGGAGAAAGCGGAGTAAAGGTATCAGAATTGATAAGGAAATACGGGATAAGCGATGCGACATACTACAAATGGAAGACGAAATACGCAGGATTAAGCGAAAGTGATTTAAGGCGTTTGAGGATATTGGAAGTTGAGAATGCGAAATTAAAGAACATAGTAGCCGATTTAACGTTAGATGTAAAGACGTTACAGGAAATAAACAAAAAAAACTGGTAAAGCCCGAAGCTAAGAAAGAAGCAATAAAATTTGCAGTAGCAAGTTTCGGGCAAAGCGTCAGACGTGCTTGCAGTCTTGTAGGAATGCATCGCAATGTATTTGTGTATAAGAGAAAGAAGAATAATGATGAATCTGTAGCAAACAGGATAAAAGAAATAGCGATAATAAAGCGACGATACGGCAGTCCACGGATACATTGCTTGTTAAGGCGAGAAGGATATAGGATAAATCACAAAAAGACAGAACGTATATACAAAGAAGCCGGATTATCATTAAGGGCAAAGAAACGTAAGAAAATGAGGTCACAGGACAGAAAGCCATTGATACAGGCGACAAGAGCCAATGAAATATGGGCAATGGATTTTGTGTATGATGCGTTGTTATACGGTAGAAGATTTAAGATATTGACGGTAATAGATATTTACACAAAAGAATGCAAAGCATTAGAGGTAGATACGTCAATAAACGGGGTTGGAGTAGTTGGAGTTCTTGAACGGCTAAAAGATTACCGGCAATTACCGCAATTTATCATGATTGATAACGGATCTGAATTTTCCGGGAAAGTTTTAGACGAATGGGCTTATAAAAATAATATTAAGCTGCATTTTATAAGACCCGGAAAGCCTACGGAAAACGGATATATAGAAAGTTTTAACGGCAAGTTTAGAGACGAATGTTTAAATGAACACAGATTTTATAACTTAAACGAAGCCAGAGAGATTGCAGAAATTTGGCGAAATGAATATAATCAAGAAAGACCGCATAGTTCTTTAAATGGTTTAACGCCCAACGAATTTGTTAAAAACTTAACAGCCCAAAAGATTAATTTTACTAACTTTTGATTGGCACATATTTGGGGGAAAGGTCAAAAGAAAACATATATCTTGAAAACGTAATAAATAAAACAGTTGAGCTTTTCCCGGATAAAAAAGGCTTTATTAGTGACCTAAAAACAAAATTTCTTCAAATAGAGAATCAACATATTGAGCAAATATTATCCGACGGAACA
>JAHDRN010000018.1 GCA_018433245.1 Candidatus Proruminimicrobium quisquiliarum | reverse complement strand
TTTTTACCGCAATGTGTTTATTTTTGGGATACGGATTTGTTTTAGCTTTTTTTGCGGAAGATAAAACAAGCGCTTTTTCCGAAATGTTTAATTATTTTGCAAGTTGGGTTCCTCCGTTTGTATTAGGTTATTATATCACCGATAAAATTTCAAAATATAAAGTGTTGATGCTTTATTTTGCCGTGTTTACAATTGTTGCAGTATTTTCGGTTTTAGCGTATTACGGATTATTTTATAAGCAAATTTTCAACGGGCATTTTGCCGGCGAAGGTTTGTACGGGCACGTAAATGCATTCATTTGGCATATATCATTAGGCGCAATGTGTGTGTTGGTTTCAAGTATATCATTGATATTTTTGTTGTTTAAAGGAGGATTGAACGCTAAAAAACGAATATTGTTATTAATATTTTCTATTTTTTGGATAATAGTGTTAGTGTTGACGGGCTCAAGAAGTTATTATATAGCAGGTTTTATTACTTACTGTTTAATTTTAATTTTTTATATTTATAAATTCAAGAGAATAAAAATACCGCTGATAGTTATAAGTATTTCAATAGTATTGGCAGGAATAATTTATTTTACGAATCCATATATCCAACAAAGACTAAAAAATACAAGTTTAGATTCTGAAAGCAGTGTGACTGACAGATTGAACCTATACCCCATGGCATTTGAAATATTTAAAAAATATCCGTTGTTCGGAGTCGGACCGATGCAGACTGTTAACCGGAATGAAATTCAAAATTCCAATCTTGTTGCCTCAAGACATTTGCACAGCTTGTATCTTAATCTTATTACCCAATTCGGTTTAATAGGTTTTGCCTTATTCGGGTACTTGATATTCCAAATACTTAAGAGATTATATGATGTATATAGTCGGGAAAACTCATTATTTGCGCTTGCGATGATATTTGCGTGGATGTCTCTTTTAATAGGCGAAAATTTTGATACTATTCTCAGAGGACCGAGAGTCGCAATGGATTATTTTTGGATTACGGGGCTTATTCTCGGCGGCACTCTTATAGGTAAGTCAAAAAAAGTTGATAAAATATAAATTTGCTCTTCTTATTACAATAACATGCTTGTTTTTATTGAACGCAAAAAATAAACTTGAAAATGATCTGGATATAAATAATGATATTATTCTTATAATATGATTAAAATAGTTTTTTAATAGATGCTAATGACCCTTCGGAGCAGACATAACATTCTTTCATATATTGGATTAAGTAATATTTGCGAATCAATATATTTTTAAAAAAACAGCAAATTGACAGATGAATTTAATGGTTATTTTTTCAAAAAAAATGTTTATATTCGGTTGAGAAATTTATATGAATAAAAAAAATGCGGTTATTATTGGAGCGGGACCTGCCGGATTGACGGCTGCGTATGAACTTCTTATGAAAACAGATATCAAACCTATTGTTTTAGAGGAAACCGCTCATATCGGGGGGCTATCAAAAACTTTTGATTATAAAAACAATAAGATGGATATGGGTGGGCACAGATTTTTTTCAAAATCAGATATTGTTATGAGTTGGTGGTTAAAGTTAATGCCTTTGCAGACAATTCCTTCAAGTGATGATATATTGCTTGAAAGAAAGATTGATTTGTCAGGCAGTTCCCAACAATACGATCCGAATAAAATTGACGATGTTATGCTTGTAAGAAACAGGTTATCCAGAATATATTTCTTGAAAACTTTTTTTGATTATCCTATATCTCTGTCATTAAAAACAATGAAAAATTTGGGAGTTGTCAGAATAATTAAAATAGCGGTAAGTTATGCATTTTCTTTAGTTATAAAAAGAAAAGAAAAAACATTGGAAGATTTTATGGTTAACAGGTTCGGCAAAGAACTTTATTTGACGTTTTTTAAAGATTATACCGAAAAAGTTTGGGGAGTGGAACCGAAAGATATTCCGGCAGATTGGGGAACACAGAGAATAAAAGGTTTATCAATTGTTAAACTTTTACAACAGGCAACAAAAAAAATATTCAATAAAAATCAAAAATCCATGAAGGATATTGAAACAAGTTTGATAGAGAAATTTTATTACCCAAAGTATGGACCGGGTCATTTTTGGCAGTTAGTCGCAAAGAAGATAGAAAATATGGGTGGACAGATATTGTTGAATAAAAAAATAACAAAAATAATAACGCAGGATAATAAAGTTAAATTTGTTGCGGATAACGACCAAAAAGAATATGTTGCCGATTATTATTTTTCAAGTATGCCTGTCAGAGATTTAATAAATTCTTTAGATGATAAGACTGAAAATGTAAGGGAAGTGGCAGACGGGTTGGGATACAGAAGTTTTATAACCGTAGGGCTTTTGGTAAAAAATCTGGAAATTGAAAATAATACAAAAATTAAATCTTATAAAAATAGAGTTCCTGACCAATGGATATATATACAGGAAAGAGAAGTAAAATTGGGAAGGCTTCAAATATTTAATAATTGGAGCCCTTATTTAGTTAATGATTATGAAAAAACTGTCTGGCTTGGGCTTGAGTATTTTTGTGATGAGAATGACAGTATGTGGAATATGCCGGAAGAAGAATTTATAAAATTTGCTTCAAAAGAATTGGAACAAATAGGTATCATAAAAATGAGCAGTGTATTGGACAGTTGTTTGGTAAAAGTTCCAAAAGCATATCCGGGATATTTTGGAACATATAAAAAGTTTGATGTAATTAAAAATTTTATTGATAAGTATGAAAATCTGTTTTTGGTCGGCAGAAACGGCATGCATAAATATAACAATATGGATCATTCTATGTTGACGGCAATAACAGCTGTTGATAATATTGTAAATGGAATAAAAACAAAAGATAATATCTGGGCGGTAAATACCGAACAGGATTATCATGAAGATAAAAAATAAAAGATGGAAAATATACTTTTAATATTAAATTATTTATTTGCAACAGGCATTATATTCACCCATATTGCGGGATATATTGTTTCTTTTGCCTCATTATTGTTTTTTTATAAAAACCGGGAACGGTTAAAACAAGAAAAGATTTTTACCGCAATGTGTTTATTTTTGGGATACGGATTTGTTTTAGCTTTTTTTGCGGAAGATAAAACAAGCGCTTTTTCCGAAATGTTTAATTATTTTGCAA
>JAHDRN010000005.1 GCA_018433245.1 Candidatus Proruminimicrobium quisquiliarum | reverse complement strand
TTTTTACCGCAATGTGTTTATTTTTGGGATACGGATTTGTTTTAGCTTTTTTTGCGGAAGATAAAACAAGCGCTTTTTCCGAAATGTTTAATTATTTTGCAAGTTGGGTTCCTCCGTTTGTATTAGGTTATTATATCACCGCTTCCGTCCGTTGAACAATCGTTTACGATTATTATTTCGGTATTTTTAAATGTCTGCAATATTATGCTGTCAAGACAATGTTTCAGATAAGGCGCTATGTTGTAAACCGGTATGATTATTGATACGGGTTTATTAGTCATTTATTTTTTCCGGATAAGAAATAATAAGTTTTTTTTAAAGTTTTTCCGAAAACCGCATAATTTATATTGTATTTTAAACAAAATTGGAATAACAAAATTCTTGCTTTGTAAAAAATATTTTCAGGATATAAAAGTTTTTCGCCGTTTTTGAAAAAATCGTTTTTGATGTTTAAAAAAACAGACTTCAGAGTTTTTAAAGGCAGGTTTGACTCTTCAAATTCAAAGGCAAAACATTTTGCGGCATGAGCCAAAAAGGCATTTTTAAAATCATCGTACGATTTTTTTTCGTGGAGACGTTTTTTTAAAAATAAGAAACATTCAAACATATCATAAATTCTTTTCGGAGAATTATATGTCGCGGAACCTTCAATGTTTTTTCTGTAAAAATAAAGAGCGTCTTTTATGAACATTATTGAACAGCCGGAAGTTAAAATGTCATAAGTAAATATAACGTCTTCCATTGGACATTTTTGGAAAAATATTTCGTTTAATTTTAAAAAATCTGCCTTATATATTTTGCCCCAGCACGGACATATGTTAAGCGCCGGAATGAGCTTTTTTTTTGCATCAATTGATTTTAATTCGCACCGGTAAAATTTTTCAGGCAGTCTTTTTATGTGTGTTTTTTTAGTTTTTGCGTCATAAAAAAAATTTTCTGACGCTATAACGTCACATCCGTATTTTTCAATCGTATCGTGTAAAATTTCAAGATAATTTGTGCTAAGCCAATCGTCAGGATCGGCAAAAGAAATATATTTGCCGCAGGCTGTTTTTAAGCCTGTGTTTCTGGCTTGCGAAACACCACCGTTTTGCTGTGAGATTATTTTAAATCTTTTGTCTTTTTCAGAGTGCTTTGTCAGAATGTTAAGAGAAGAGTCTGTTGAACCGTCGTTAATGCAGATGCATTCAAAATCTGTAAACGTCTGACGCGTTACGCTGTCCAAACATTGCGGCAGATAAAGTTCGGCGTTATATACCGGAATTATGATTGATATTTTGATTTTATCCACAGCGGACATTTTAGCAAATAAAATTACAAGTATATAGCGGTATAAACTTCACTTCATAGATTTATTAATACTGCCGATTTTAGTATAATGACAATATGTATCCGGAATTATTTAGTATCGGCGGTTTGACGATTTACACTTACGGCGTTTGCATAGCCGTTGGTTTTTTTGTGGCAATGCAGTATATAATTAAACATTCGGTTAATATCGGGATTACAAAAAATCAGACGTATGATTTTTTGTTTTATATAATTATAGCCGGAATCGCCGGCGCCAGACTGCTGTATGTGTTGATTAATTTTAAATATTTTCTGGTTCATCCGCTTGAAACGGTGCAGTTATGGAAAGGCGGACTCGTTTATTACGGCGGTTTTGTCGCAGCTGTTTTGTTTGCGCTGGCATATTTAAATTTTAAGAAAATATCAATGTCTAAAACAGCCGATATTTTTGCGCCTGCGATTGCTCTTGGACATTTCTTCGGAAGAATAGGCTGTTTTTTTTCAGGCTGCTGTTACGGCAGAGAATGCGACTGGGTTATTGCAATAAATAACAAGTATCCGACTCAGCTTTTTGAAGCGTTTTGCAATTTGGCTATATTTTTTATTCTTCAGAAGTTTAATAAAAGAGAACATAAACCGGGTCTTACGTTTCTATTGTATCTTATTATTTATCCCGCGGTGAGATTTACGATTGAATTTTTCAGGGGAGACGACAGAGGAATGTTTATTCTCGGACTTTCTGTAGGGCAAATAATGTCGCTTGTAATAATGGCGGCGGCAATATTAATAGTGATTTTTAAATACGGATATAAACGTGAAAATAAATAAATTGATTTATGATTTGGACATACCGGAAAGAATTGATTATTTTATGAATGAAAAACATTCGGAATATTCAAGAACATATTTTCAAAAACTTATAAAAAGCGGAAATGTGTATGTAAACGGCAAAAAGGTTTTGCCCAGTCATAACCTTAAAAAAGGAGATGAGATTTCTTATTCTTTTGAAGAACAGGAAACATCAATTTCCCTGAAACCCGAAAAAATTCCTTTAAAAATAATATATGAAGACGACGATATTATATTAATCAATAAACAGCCTGATATTGTGGTTCATCAGTCGTTCGGGCATGAATCCGGGACATTATTAAATGCTTTGATGTGGCATTTTAAAGGGAAAATCAAACCTTTTATGGTTCACAGGCTTGATAAAGACACGACAGGCGCGATAATTTTTGCAAAAACGCAAAAAGCAAAAGTATCTTTGTCAAAACAATTCCAAAAAAGAGCTGTAAGCAAAACGTATATAACAGCTGTAGGCGGTATTATAGCCGAAGACAGAGGCAGAATAGAAGCTCCGCTGGGCAGATCAAGAACCGACAGAAAGATAATAGAAGTCGGTCCGTTTGCAAAAAGAATGGCGATTACGGAATTTAAAGTTCTTGCAAGAACAAAACAATTTACGCTTTTGGAAGTTAAAATTATTACAGGAAGAACACATCAAATAAGAAGCCATATGAAATACATAGGCCATCCTGTGCTTGGCGACGCGGCTTACGGCGGAAGCACGAGCATAAATAATATTGAATTTAAAAGGCAGATGCTTCATTCGTACAGAATAAAATTTTCTCATCCCGCAAAAGGGAAAATGGTTGAATTTACCGCGGATATTCCGAAAGACATGTCTGAATTGTTTAAAAACATCAAAATATAATCAAATTATAAGCGCAAAATAAAAAGTGCTGAGGGGCGGAATCGAACCGCCGACACAAGGTTTTTCAGACCTTTGCTCTACCGACTGAGCTACCTCAGCACTTAACTGCCGTGTTTTTGATTATTTTTCTTTTGAACCGAAATATTCGGCTTTTTTCTTTTCAATAACGTCTGCTACTTTAGTTTTATTTTCTTCTATAAAGGTTTTTCCTTCTTCAATAAAATCTTTGCTTTTTTCTTTAAGATCAAGTCCGAGTTTTTTTAAATCTTCCCTTGTTTCTTTTCCGGATTTAGGAGCGAATAAAATGCCGACGGCTGCTCCGATAATTACGCCTGTCAAAAGTGCAAAAAAAGAATCTTTATTACTCATGATTTTGCTCCTTGCATTTTTTATTTTTAAAAAATGCCGAAAAAATTTTCGGCACAAAAGATGCTATAAGTTTTATCCCTACTCCTGAAACCATGCCTCCAAAACCTGAAACGTACCCCAAAATATTTCTAAACGACTGCATATCAGAATCAAGCTGCTCGATAGTCTCATCAAGTCTTTTTGCGGTTTTGCTTAATTGTATCATTGTCAACACAAAGTATACCGCTGAAACGACAACAGCAACCGTTACAACAATGACACATATCAAAATTACCGTATTCATATCCCGTGATTATATCACATAACGTTAAATTTTGCAAATAAGTATAAGTATGTATCACAAATTTTTCTTTATTTTTCTGAAAAAATAAACAAGACAAGCCGCCGTAGCAAAACCTAAAACGGCTCCCGCAAATACGTCTGACGGGAAATGGCAGCCGGCGTAAATTCTTTCAAAGCCCGTTGCAAAAGCGTAAATAACGTATACATACCAATATTTTCGCATAAGAAGAATCATTGCCGTGCCGATCGTAAAAGCAAATTGCGTATGCCCGGAAGGGAATGACACTGCATACAGTTTTTCTGAAAATATATTGATGTTGCCGTCTCCGAAAAAGGCCAGCGGCCTTGCTCTTGCAAAAATATCCTTTAAAAAAGAATTGGCTATGGATGATGTTATAATAATGCAAAGTACGAGAGCAAAAAACATCCAGAAATTCTTTTTCTCATAGCGAAACATAATAAATATTGAAAAAAGCGATATTAAAATCAAAGGAATGTTTATTCCCTTTGCGTCAAAATACGATATTTTTGAAATGACCCGGTCAAACACAGCGTTTTTTGTTTTAAAATTTATAAATTTAAAAACAAAAACGTCCAAATCAAGCAATCCGGCGGCTATTGTTTTTTTTGCACCGACGGCACTTGCGTTATAATTAACGGTTAATCCGTCAGGATTAAAGTTTCTGCATACGGTTAACCAGAATTTTTTTGTTACTTTTCCGTTTCTGTAAACAGGAAGTTCAATGGGCGGTTCAAATTTTTCAAACGGAAAAACATATGCATAGTTGGAAAAATCAAAAATATTGCTTGTTATGAAAATAGCGTTTTTATTTTTAAGATTTGAAATATCACGCTGCCATAAGTCATAGGCGTCTATTTTGCCGCTGAAACAATATAGGCGTATGTCCGGTATGGAAAAATATATCTGGCTTGCAAGATAACTTTTGTGCGTGAACAGAAAAGGTTTGCCGGATTCGGGGAATGAATTATAAATATTATACACGGCGTCGGCAAGTTCAGTCCATCCGTATAAATCATTTGTCGGGTCAATAACTTCCGCTCTTGAAATGCCAAAATCATGTATATTTGTTAAGCAGCATACGCCCACGTCGGCTATATAAAAATAAGGTCTGTTGCCCCAATAACTTATATGTGCAAAATTTGTTATTCTTTTTTCAGGCAGACACATATCATTCATTTTGTGCACTATTTCAGGAAGATTTGCAAATCCGTATAAATCATTAACAGGACTGATAAATTTTGTTACAGGAACGGATATTTCGATTCTAAAAGATTCTTTAGACGGTATAAATTTATCAAGAGGAACTATTTTATATATAGCATGCAGCGGTACAAGAATATTCATTAGCATAGCCAAAGAACAAGCCGTTATTACGTAATTTCTTACCCATTTTGTTTCCCAAAATTTTAGGATTAAGTGAGATACGTATATTGTTGCTACCAAATACCCCATAGCAGGCCAATGCGGTAATATTTCATTAAAAGTTGCTATTGACGTAAAAAATACCAGAACAGGCAGAGAAAAAGAGGCTACAAACAGGGCATATTTGTCTTTTTTTACAAAACCTTCTTTTGCGCACGAATATAATGCAAAACAGTAAAAGGCAAACAGTAACGGCGAAACGTATCCCGCCTGCGCTCCGATTGATCTGAAGAATAACGTTGCCGACAACTCCGGCAAAGTTTTTCCAAATCCGTGCTGAAGCTGGAATCCGAAACTTGCCCAGTTGTTCTGTAAGTTCCAGAAAATTACCGGTAAAAAACAAACAAATGAAATTAAAATAGAAATGTAAAATTCTTTTTTGGCAAACCAGAATCTGTGGTTTTTTGAAAACAGCAAAAATATAATGATTGAAGGAAATAACATCACCGCCGTATATTTTGAAAGCAGAGCAAATCCTATGGAAAAACCTAAAAAATACCAGTATTTCTTTTGCGAAGTTTCGATTAGTTTTATAAATAAATAAAAAGTAAGTATCCAAAACAGCGAAAGCGGGGAGTCAGGTATCGTAATTACCGCTCCCAAAAATGAAAAAACAGGCAGAATATTTAACAGAATTATTGCGGTAAAAGCAGTTTTTTCACTGAAAAGTTTCCTTGCCGCAATGAAAAATATCCATGAAGTCAGTACAAATATAATTACGGACGGAAGTCTTACTGCGAAAGTATTGACGCCGAATAACTCCGTAAATGCTTTTATTATGTATCCTATAATGGGAGGATGGTCATAATACGACAAATCTAAAAATTTTGAATATACCCAATAATGAGCTTCATCAACGGTTATTCCTACTTTGCCGATTACAAGAAGTCTTATAAAAGTCGTAAACGATGTTAAAAACCAGAATAATTTATGGTAATATGTCATAAAATCCTTTTGATAATTTTACATAAATTATCAAATTTCTTGATATTGTTCAAACAAAAAATTAAATACTCAAAAATATCCCGTTTTATTTTTTCACAAATTTTTCACAAATTATTATAAAAAAACATTGAAAAAATAATGAGTTTATACTAGAATTACAATAGATAAAAAGAGGTTTTTTATGTTAGTCAGAAAATTTTACGTAACGACTATTGTTTTTTTTATGTTGATGTCAAATCTTTTTTCGGGTTTGGCGTCGGCAGTTTCTTTTATATTTCAAAATTCGGATATAAACTTTCAAGGCGTAAATATAGGTTCGCAGTATAATTTTGTAAAAAATGCTCCTAAGGATTTTGTGAATTTGTGCGTAAATATAAGCAAAGAAGCGGGTTTATTCAATATTATACGGGAAAAATCGTCAAATATAACCGCCGATAAAAATTTAAAGAATTTTACCGATGAATTTTTATTAATGACTTCGGGTTTTAAATTCAAAACCGCAAAAATGACGGAAAGGGTTTTTACAAACGGCGGCATCAATATTTCACAAGGTTCAATCATATTCTATTTGTTTATGGTGATTTTAATCTTTTACCTTATAGGGTATATAGGACTGCTTAGAGTATTTAATGATTCATTTTGCATAAATAAAAATGAGTTGACAGTAAAGCTCTGCCTTTAGTGTTTTAAAGGCAGAGTTTTATTTTGGAGTAAAAATGAAAAGGAAGTTCGTAAAAATTAATTATTTAAAAGTTTGTTCGGTTATAACGGCCGCCTGTCTTTTGCTTACTGCGACAGGAAGCAGTTTATCCGCTTACGGAGCTTATCAGACGGATTCGCCTTATAATGATATATTTGACGGTATGAATGTCATCAGGCAGGAATACGGCAAGGTCACTTCCGTAAGCGACAATTCAAGCGATATTACGGTTGTAAATATTCAGGATTTGCACTGCCACGAGCAAACACAGAGAAATATAAGCGAAATTATAAAAACATTAGACAAAAACTATTCGTTGAAATCGGTTTTTATAGAAGGCGGATACGGGCAGATAGACGTATCATGGATAAATAAAATACAAGATGAAAAAACAAAAAGTGCCGTGATTGAGAAAATGCTTCAGGACGGGTATCTGACGGGCGCGGAATATTATGCGATTAAAAATTCCAGATATGATCTGTTGAAGGGCATAGAAGAAAAAAATATTCATCAGACAAATTTGAACAGACTTTCAAAGATAATAGAAAAACAGCCTGAATACAATTCGGTTATTTCAAAAATTAATAAAGAAATTGAAGTATTGAGCGGTATTTATTTAAACGAGAGAAATAAAAGATTTACCAGAAAAATCAACGAATACGCAAGCGGAAAGACCGATACGTTAAAGTTTTACAGACTTTTGCACAAGTACGTTGAAAAGATACGCCAATCTCCCGGACAATATAACAATATTACCGCAATAAATATGCAGGATTATCCTAATATATCAAAGTATCTTAATATTTCAAGCATGTCAAAAGATATAAATCCCAGACAGGTCGGCATAGAGCTTCAGGCATTGGTAAATGTCGTTAAAAATAAAATACCTTACGGCTCTTATAAAAGACTTTTGAGCGTAACGAATAATTTTAACGATACCGGAAAACTGGCTGAATTTCTTATCAAATTCTGCGAACAAAACAAAATAGATTTATCAAAAGATTTTAAAGAACTTGATAAGTTTTTTGAGGTAAGCAGATTAAACCAAAGAATAAATCCGCTTGAACTTGTAAATGAAGAAAAAATCCTGATAGACCAAATCAGAATGGCGTTATCCTATGATGATACCGAGTATGAAATTTCTTATATAAACGATTTTGCAAAATATTTTAATGATTATTTTAAATATGCGCTTACGTCCGCCGATTGGAAATATGTTAGACAAAATTTTGACAAATTCAGAACGCTTTATGCGAAATATGCGGCTGTTGACAGGATTAAGGACATATCTTCCGACATAGATTTTATAAATCAGTATTACGATACAAACGATTACAGAAACAATATTTTCACAGCCAATATTCTAAACGGCGAAAAGCCTCTTCAGACATCGGCTTCTTTAAGGACGTCAGAACAGCTGTTAAAACAATCAAAAGAGGTAATAGTCGTAATTACAGGCGGGTATCACAGCCAAGATTTGGAATCAATTTTTTCAGAAAAAAAAGTCAACGATATAGTTATAACGCCTAACGTAACCGGCGATATAAAAAACGCAAACATGAGATATGACGACATAATAAAAGAACAGGCTTCAATGCAGTCAAGCGCTCTTGCGTTCAGGCTTGCGTCTTGTCTGCCGGATGAAGAACAGAGAAATTTAATGGCAAGAGTCGCCGTTGAGATTTACGGCAAAGAAAATATAGACCGGATAAGACAGCTTGCGGGAAATGATTTTGATATTTCTAAAATAGAAACCGCTGAATTTGACGAACAAAAAAAATCGGCTGTAAAAGATTTGATGCAGGCAGCCGTTTCGGCATTGGGTTCTTCATTGCCTTTAAACGCGGGGAAAGATATTTTTAATCCCGACATAGACGATATTTTAACAAAAATGAGCCTTAAATTTTATGATATGGGTTTTTATTTTGAAAACGGACCGGTATATGAAATAGATTCATCGGAATATAAAGATAAAGATTTGCTCGGTATTCCGGCGGAAACATATTCAAGAATGTTTGACGGCCTTCAGAGAGCGTTGCTTAATGTTCAGAAAAACCGTGATTTTAAAAATAAATTATCAATATTTGACGTATTGAAAAATAAAAATTCAATATTTGCTTTTTTGGCAAAAACCGCGCCTGTCTGGGAAGAAATAATATTCAGAGCGATACCGTCTTTTGTAATTATATTCAACCCTGTTGCGGGAATTGCGCTGTTTGGAGTTTCGCAGATAATATTTTTATTTTCGCATACGATAGTAAAATGGCTTGTTTACAGAGATTCGGCGGGAAACAGGCTTGATTTTATCGGTATTTTAAAACGTGATTTCAAAAATTTATCAATACCGGCTTTAACCGTAGCGCTTCCTTATATTCTTACCGCAGGCGCTCCGATTTTTATTCTTCCGGTCATTACTGTTGCGTCAATGGCTATTCATTATTTTTACAATAAAAATAATCCCGGCAATCCTATGCTTATTCTTGCTTTATTGAAAAATGCGGCTCCTGAAAATGTTAAAGAAAGAATGATAATGTATGCAAAAATGATTCAAGCCGGCAAAGAAACAATAAATAAAATAAAATTTCTTGACAATGATTTACTCTATTCGGTTATATCTCAATCTTCAGATCCGCAGCAGACGGCGGTTAATCTGATAAATAAAATAAAATATGTTGATCAGGCAATAATAAACGCAATGGAAGAACCCGAATATGTCTTTGATGTTTTTGAGGCGAGCGATGCGTTATTGGAATATGTTAAAAAAATTGGTTTTGACGCTTATAATTTTAATCTTTTCTTCAAATTAAGAAACAGCGCCGGAATTAAAAATGAAGAATTTCCAAATATTTGGCTTGCTAATATAGTGCGAGACGATCTCAGAATGCACTATTTAGATAATGCCGTTTTAACGGGCATTGAACGGATTCTGCGTATATTCGGCCCGGGAATGAATATAGATACGATCCGGTATCTGTTCAATAAACTTTTGTATCCTGACGGTTTTGATTTTGATAAATTTTTCAGATTAACCGCAGAAAATAATTTGACAAAAAGTTCCGATAAACTGAGATTGCTGCAAATCAGTTTTGATAACGGTTTTGAAGATGATGCCGGCGAAATACTTGGGTTGTCGGATATGGAGGACTCCGCTATAACGGAAATGCTCGTTTATAACGAAAATAAAACAAAATTACAGAACTTTAGATTGTTTTCGGAATTAAAAGAAATGCTGGATATAAAACCTGAAGATAAAGACAATATACGTTTCCTGGCAAAATACTGTTTTGATAAAGGAAATATTATTGAAACGAACAAATTAACGGATAAATTAAATGAAGATATTTTTATACAAAATTTAAAAATAATATTGAAATATGAAAATAAAGAATATATTTTAACTCCGCTTCTTGCTGATTTGACGACTGCAAATATTTATTTAAGCGACAGCCGGTGCGATCAGATTATGAAATTGTTGGCAGAAATGAGCATTTTGGATATTGAGGATCTTGCGGTTAATAACAACAATCTTGCGCTCAGAGTATTTTTGAGTCCCGCTTTTACCGACGTTTTTAACAGTCAGATTTCAAAAGAGAAGTTTAAAAATATTGATAATACGATTCAGAAATACAGAAGAGCGATAGCCGTAAGCATATTTATGACAAAACTGCTAAACGGCAGAGAATCGCTTGTAACTCCTGAAAATTTTGATAAAATCGTAAAAATATCCGCAAATGCTTATTTTGAAATACTCAGACAGTGGTTTGATAAACAGCTTGCCGATAAAGATTCTTTTGTTACGGCTATATTTCATGACGAAAGCGCCGATATAGTTTTTAAAGATATGCTCGGAGACAGATTTAATCCGGAAATTCTAAAACAGTTTTTAAATAAAATAGGCATTGATCCTGACAACGGCGATAATGTTCAAATTTTACAGAGATCAAAAGATCCCGGAGTAAAATTTAAAATACTTGACCGTATCATTAACGCTCCTAAAAACGGAGTAAAAAGTTTATTTTGGTTTGACGGTCACGGGGCCAAATACGGTTTTTCAATTACGGAAAAAGAACATATATATTTTGAAGAAATAGCGGACGCTTTGCATGTCGCCTATGATAACGGCGTAGATTTAAAACAGCTTACGCTTGTCTTTAATTCATGCCATTCGGGCGATTTTAAAGATAAGATTCTTACTATGCTTGAACAAAGAGGCGTTAAAGATTCACCCGTTATTATTACCGTAGCCGGTCATGAAACAGAACTCGGTTATACGGATATTGTGGAACATGACGGCAACAAGATGCTTGTATCAAATCTTGAATTCAGTATTTTTAATTTATTTGAAAGTTCATCCAATGCCGATTCAGTCAGTAAAAATTTACTGCTTGGAGATTTTATACTGGCGCAAAACGATATTCATTATTCCAATCCGACGATATCAATACCTATTACGGAAGACGTAAGAACAGTAATTGAAAGAGCGGTTGCGCAGATAAATAATATAAATCAGGAAACCGCCGCCGGAGAAAGAGAAGACGAAGCGTTATTATTGATAAGAACCGGAACAAGAATGTCTCTGGATACCGCTCAGCAGTCGCAAAAACTTTCTGAAATACATTCATCTTCTCTGGAATTATCAATATTTAACGTATTGAAAAACAAATCAAAACTGTTCGCGTTTTTGGCAAAAACCGCGCCGGTGTGGGAAGAAATAATGTTCAGAGTAATTCCTTCGGCGGTTACAATATTTAATCCTGCGGCAGGAATAGCATTATTTGCGGTTTCTCAGATAGTATTTTTATTTTCGCATACGATAGTTAAATGGCTTGTATACAGAGACTCAGCCGGGCGCAGACTTGATTTTGCGGGTATTTTGAAAGATGATTTTAGAAACCTCTCTCTTCCTACGCTGGCAGTATCAATCCCTTATATTCTGGCAATAATTATTAATCCCGTATTTTGGCCTATGGCGGCCGTATCGGCCATGATAGTGCATTCTTTATTTAACGATAAACTATCCATATTGGGTTATTTTAAAAATATAAAATTAAAAGATAATTTTGACATAAAGCTGCCTTTACAGGCATTGGGGATAAAAGCCGGAGACGAAATACTTATAACATACTTTTCAAACGACACGCTTCTTATAACAAGAAACAGTTTGGAACTGAAGAAATTTTGGGAAGAATATAAGGCCAAAAATCCGCAAAAAGCAAAATTTAGAAACAGAATATATGCAAATACCATGAGAGTTACGGTTGCCAACAACGGTACCGTAAACATAAAAGAATTATATAAGAATAAATTAGAAAAATATCCGCTTACGCAGGAACAAAAAAATAATATTACGCTTTTTTACAGTCAGGTTCCGGTAAAATCGGAAGAAAAAACCGAAATAATTTCAGACAAATCTGAAGAGCCCGTAAAAGACAACGGCGAAGAAGAAATTCAAAATGCATTAACGGATAAAATTAACCCCGATAACGCAATTGATTTTGATTTCTCACGTTTTATAGACGGACAAACCGGTAGCGCGGATATCGTAGCCGTTCGAGAATATGTTAAATCTGTTATTGTCGGAAAAGATTTAAAAAACAGTTTGATTACCGTAACATTTTCCAATTTGGCTGATGCCGGACTTGATGAAAATAAAATCAAAACGGCAGCCCGAATAATATCGCTTTTATCGGATGAATTTAATGAAATTTTTGCGGATAGAATTGCAGGCAGCGCCGGAATGACGTATTTTGAAGATATGCTGGAAAATGCTTTTGTACACGGCAATAATTTATCATTAAGCAAAAAGATATTTATTTATTTCGGCAATGACAGAGATGCCCTCATAATAAATTCAAATACTCCTCAGAATACGACGATTGAAGCGTCGGCGCTAGCCACTAAATTATATCTATACGGTTTTGGAACCGGGATAAAATCCGCGGAATCGGTAAATAATGCAAGATATTCCGTTACCGGTTTGCTTATGCCGGACGGAACGGAAAAAGAACTATACATAGCTTATCTCTCTTTTAAAAAATATCAGCAATTAAAAGAAACCCTTCTTGATAAAGTATTGAAAAAAATTAATTTTTCTGCGATATGGAATACAATTGAAACAAAAAAGATAGAACGCCGGTATTCTTATACGGCGCTTCCTGTTTTAGAAGAAGGCGAATCTGTTGTCGCGACAAATTTTACGAAAGACGGCGAGGCCGAATACAGCGGCGACTGGATAAACTTTACGGTAAGTAAAAAAGGCGGGAAGTATATAATAAGCAATGTCAGCAAAAAAGAAAATAAATTAAAATGGTATATCCCGCCGCAATGGCAGATTCCTCTTGAAGATAAACTTGAGATAGCGGAAGAAAACGGCAAATTTTATATATGTTCAAACTACGCGGATATACATATTTCTGTTCCTCAGTCCGAAGAAAGCGCCGAAACCGATATTTTTTATCCGCTTTCACAGCGGAATGAAGAACAGATTCAAAGTGAATTACCGGCGGAACAAAGTATTCCGGCCGACAATATTGAATTTGAAAGATTTTTTGAACTTGTCCAAAAAAACAGCGCAAAAAAACCAGTTATAGGCGATTCGGAAAATTATGAATATAAATTGAAACTCCAAAAATTATCTTTTAAATTGGCCGATACGCTTGATTTAAATCAAATGGAAGAGTTTTATAAAAATGACGAGGATAAATTAAGGCTTGTAAAATATCTGCAAATCTTAAAGTTCAAAAGATTAAAAGACAATGAAAGCCTTAGAGCAATAGTTTATAACGGCGGATTGAATATTAAATACAGGCTGCTGGCGTTTATGTATTTAAGAAGCAACGGCGTAAACGATTTCAACGACACTGTTCTTGAAATAATGAAAGCAAATTTCCTTATTGAATTAAATTTGAACACTTTTAAAATAGATACAAATTTTGATTTGAGCTTGTTAGGCGCCGGAATTTTGTTGGTTTTGAGCCGCTATCTGACAGATAATCATTATATAAACGAACAACAGGAAAAAAACCTTTATGATAATATATCTTACTCAACATTTGTAGAAAGAAGAGATTTAGATAATTCTTCGGCAAATTCGGGAATGTTTTTCACGTCGTCAGATCCTCTGACTATGGCGCATGAAATAGGTCATCGCGTACTTTTATTCTATGCGGATTCAAGTAAGGGTGTCGCATATTCCACAATACATGAAATATTTGCCGGTGTTATATCGGCTGTTTTTGCCGAACAATCAGAAATGGGCGGACAATATTATCAAGACGCATTATATGAATTATTTAACGAAAGAATGAAATATGATTATGTTCTGCAGGAAGAACACAGAGTATCAATCGGATTGCTTTATACGGTTTCTGAAATTGCCAAGCGAATGGGCAAAACCGTCAAATTTGAATTTCTGGCGGATGCGATTCTTAATTTATTAAAATCAAAAAAAGGTTTGCCGCAAAGGCAGCCTGACGCTATAAAAGACGTTATTTACGAATATATGAAAGTTTTGATGTTTAAAGACGGTTATACTCAGGGCGAAATTGAACAATTTGAAAAGATATTAAAAGAAGAATCATGGAAGAGCAAAGTTCTTGAATTATTTATAAATTTAAAAAACACAAGTTCAAGATGGGATTATTACGGCGAAAGGTACCCCTCTTTTATGAGCAGAATTAGATTTGAAGTCGTTCAGCCAGAATCTTACAGACACGGATTATTGGAAATTGATTACCGCGACGACCTTGTGGTTATAAACAATATTATAATGTCTCAACCGGATAAAATAAATATTGTTATGCAGATAGTCAAGGAAGAGTTAAGCAAAAGCGATTATCTGTTCAGACCTCAGATTGCAAAGCTGCTTTTTGCCGATCTTCTGGTATCTCTGCCTCAAATAAAACAGTTATCCAAATATCAGCTGGACAGATTGATACAGAATCTTGTGGATAAGTTTTTTTCTGATAAGATGGAATACGCCGCATCGGAGATTGATTATGAAAGAATAAGAATATACGCTTTGGAAGAATATATTCTTATCAAAACTTTTTTCCCGCGCAGTTTTGAAGAAAGAAATTCCGCCAAAAAAGATTCTTTTAAGAATAATTATTACAGGCAGGAAATAAACCAAGATGACGGATACAGATACGCCGAATCGCTCCCTTCATTTGTTCCCACAATGGATGTATTTTTTCTGAATACCGTAATTGTTAAAATTTACAGAAATTTTTTTGATTTTACCGTAAAAAAACTTGCCGCCGCAAAAAAAAGACCCAGATTTAACAGGGACGTGGAAAATTATTTAAACATAGTAAGAAATAAAACTCAAAATAAATATCTTGTAAAAATTATTAACAACGACAGAGCATCGGTCAAATACAGATTGTTTGCATTGATGTATTTAAGAAACAGAGGCTATGATATTGACGACAAGAATGTTATAAACGATATTAAAAGAAAATTTGCGGAAGCAATCAATAAAAACAGCATTGCGGTAAACAATAATTTTGATCTAAGGGCTGTTTTGACGGGCGTATATCTTTTGTTGGAACATTTCTCAAGACAGTACGTGAATTCAAAACAGGAAATAGAACTTTATGAATTAATTTCAAAAGCAGTTGTCCTCAGAAAAGGAAAAGAGGCTATAGGAGCCAGAGCAAATATGACTTTTGTATCGGTCAATCCGCTGACTATGGCTCATGAATTGGGACACAGAATTCTTGCTTATGCTTCCGAAAGGTCTCTTAAAGATATAACAGTTCATGAATTATTTGCTGAGGTAACGGCCAATTTATTTGCCAAAATTACGGGCTTGAAAGAAAAAGAATACAGTGATGTTTTGTACAGATTGTTTGACAATTCTGTAAATTATGACGATGTTTTTCAGAACGAACACAGAGCGTCAATGGGATTTATAGAACTTTTAAGAAAAGTAAGCGCTCAGACCGGCAGAAGCGTCAGATGGGATATACTTGCAAATGCAATTGTTTCCTATACAAAACGTTCAACCTCCGGAATTATTGAAAACAGCCAGAGTAAAAACTTAAAGAATGTTTTTCTTGCATATCTGGACAGCCTTTATAAAAATAGACAGTATACGTATTATGAGTTAAGGAATATGTTTAATGCGTCTCAGAGAATAAATGTCGGTGAGAATGTGGTTTCGGAAATACTTGAAGATATAAAAAATAAAGATCCGAGACTGTATGGACATATTTTAAATGCCCTTCAGAAAACAATGAAACGGCAGAAATCTTATATGAAGGGATTTATACCGAGAATTTTATACAGTAAATCAAAAGTAAAGGAAATTGCGGATATATTCAAAGAAAATTTTGGAATTAAACCGGAATACGCGGACGATAAAGATATTATAACAAAACTTATATTCAGCCAGCCCAAAAGAATTAATTATGTTTTAAAAATAATTATTAACCAAATTCTGAGCAAAAAAGAACTATCAAGATATGATTTTGAAAATCTTATTAAATTAGAATTTTTATTGAATAATACGGCTGTAATGTATAATTCAAGAGCCGAGCTTGAATTCGGAATAAGCGGTATTTTAAACTATATAATCGGAACAGTCGGCAATGATCCTTTCCATAGACATTATAATACTTTCAATCTGTCTGATTACAGGTATGTTCAGTCGTATATGAAAAACATGATAAGCGGCGCAAACAGTCGGTTAACGATGACTTGGCTGGATAATTTACTGTTATCATTCGGCAAAACTGATTTTAATGAAAGACAAAAAATCGTAGCGGCTGTAGAATATCCGATAATCATATTGGGAATGTTCTTCCCCAAAATCAGGAACTGGTTCTTAAATAAACACAAAGTCGGCGATATCTCTCAAATTGAAATCAGGCTGACGCAACTTGAGACAACTACGCTTGAAAAAATTAAAAATATTTTAAAAATAGAAATCAGCGATATAAGTTCTTTGAGTTTTATTAGAAAACTGGCAATTTTGTCAAAAATATTGGCAAACAAAACAATTAAAACTTCCAATATGGAAGAACATTTAAAATTAAATGATGTGTTTTTTAATGACCGCAAAGTCTTGTCGTCCAAAAAAAATCAACGAATAAACCTTAAATTTCAAGCTTATAATGAACACGGTATATTTCCCGAAGGGAATAAAAACGATGGGATAAATGAATTATCTGTTTTAATTGCAAGCGACATAAAAAAGTTTGAAGGAAATGAATTTATAAATACCGGCATAAAAGTTAACGAAAAAACAATATGGCAGATAGATATTGACGGTATGATTGTGTTCGGAGCCGAAGGGGTTAATATACAGGAAGCTGCACAGGCTTTAAACGGCAGTAAAACTCTTGAGAAAAAAATAAAAAAACTTTTACATTTAAAGAAAAAAGTCAGGTTGAACATAAATTCGGTTATTGTTGATGAGCAGTCGGCCGAAATGTTTTTTTACGGCAGAACTGCCGTAATAAATACAGACCAATATGCAAAAACCGTTAACAAAATACTAGATTCAATATCGGTTATGTATGCGCAAAAAACGATAATATCGCTTGTTAATATTTCGGATAATGATTTGTATTCGGCTTTAAGCAACGGGGCTTTAAGAAAAGTAATAACTGTCGCCCAGTTTGAATATTTAAAAAAAGAATTTGAAAGGTCCGGTAAAGATATGCTACGCGAAATAGTTGAACTTAGAAAACGCGGCATAGAAATATATATCTCAGGCGCAGCCGTTGACGAACAATATAAAAATTTCGGAATATCAGGGCAGGTTATAGACAGTGCGGTTTACGATTATTATTCGCGCGAAACGTTTGAAATAGAACTGATAAAAGAAAAAATATCTTTGCAACAGCTTGAGAATAAAATAATAAATTCCGACAAGCCGTTAGTGATAGAAATGAATTTGCTTAAAGAAATATTCAGAACGACAAAAGATATAACGGCGGCATATAACGGATTACAATCATTAATCGGCAGTATCAAAATAAAGTTCGGATTAAAAGACATAAAGATTAAAGATATGGAAAGTTTTGCTTATTCAATAGATTTTTCAGATTTGCCCGCCGTACGTGAAAGTGAAATTTTGTTTAACGCGGATATCGGTAATTTTTCAGATGTTTTCGGTTTGGATAAAGATAATATTATCCGTATTATATTGGAAGACGCTAAAATAAACGAAGATGTAAAAAAAGTTTTTTTCAATATAATAAAAGAAAGGATTTTAGCTAAAACAAAATTATCGGAAAGTAATAAACCAAACGGACTGAAAGATAAAAAAATGGAAATATTGTTGGGTAAACTTTTATTTTTACGGTACGGGAACGCCGATAAGAAGACTCTTTTGCCTGAAATTGAATCGTTCAAAGGCAGCGAATCCGATATGCAGCGCAAAATTAATGAATTATATGCTCAGTTTGCGGCGGATAATGATCCGCGAATTATAAATACCATGATAGAATTAATTGTCATATATTGCGAAGAATACGGCGATAAAGAAATAAAAAGAATGGATGATATTAACAGAACTGATTCTTACAGAAAAATGTTGGCGGCGGCTTAATTTTTTTAAAGGAAAGAAAAATGATATCGGTAAATTCATTATCTAAATCATACGGAACAAGAGTTTTGTTCAATAACCTGAGTTTTAGCGTCGGTAAAAATGAGAAAATAGGCCTTGTCGGGAGAAACGGGCACGGCAAAACCACGCTTTTAAAAATGATAATGGGTTATGAAGAGTATGATTCCGGAGAAATACAGATACCGAAAGACTATAAAATAGGATACCTTGAACAGCATATAAATTTTAAGTATGCGACGGCAATAGAAGAAGTTTCCGCAGTTATGCCGAAAAGCGAACATGATACAAAATGGAGAGCGGAAAAAATTCTTTCGGGTCTCGGTTTTTCAAAAGAAGATTTTACAAGAAATCCTTTGGAATTTTCCGGAGGATATAAAATAAGAATAAATCTGGCAAAAATACTTTTATCGGATTCCGATATGCTTCTTTTGGACGAACCTAATAATTATCTTGACATAGTGGCAATGAGATGGCTTGTGAAATTTCTACAGTCTTGGAAAGGCGAACTTATTTTGATAACTCATGACAGATATTTTATGGATCATATTATTACCCATACCGTTGCGATTCACAGAAGTAAAGCAAAAAAAATAGAAGGCAATACTTCAAAATTATACGAACAAATAGCCAAAGAAGAGGAAATATACGAAAAAACAAGGTTAAATCAGGAAAAGAAAAGAAAAAAAACCGAGCTTTTTATAAGAAGATTCAGGGCTAAAGCCAGACTTGCCGGCATGGTGCAGTCAAGAATCAAATGCCTTGAAAAACAGGAAAATATGGAAGGATTAACTGAAATAGAAACTCTTGATTTTTCTTTTACCGATATGCCGTTTGAAGCCGGTAAAATGATGGGGGTATATTCTTTGAAATTCGGATATGAACCGGATAAAATACTTATAGACGAACTTGACCTTGAAATATTAAAGAATGAAAGAATCTGCGTAATAGGCAAAAACGGCAAAGGAAAATCAACTTTGTTGAAGTTATTATCCGGCAGAATAAAACCTTTAAACGGAAATATAAAAAATCATCCGGAACTTAAAATATCTTATTTTGTCCAGTCTGATTCGGCCGATTTAAATCCCGGACAGACAATTTACGAAACAATAATGTCTTCATCGTCAGACTGTCTTCCGCAAAGAGCAAGAAATATTTGCGGGGCTATGATGTTTGGCGGAGATGACGCTTTGAAAAAAATATCGGTTCTTTCAGGAGGGGAAAAAAGCAGGGTTTTACTCGGGAAAATTCTCGTAAAGCCGGCCCATCTTCTTTTGCTTGACGAACCGACCAATCATCTGGATCTTGAATCAACCGATGCTCTTATAGACGCGATAACGGAATTTAAAGGTTCCGTTATAGTAGTAACGCATAACGAACAGCTTCTTCATGCCGTGGCAAAGAAACTTATAATTTTTGACAGGGATAAAGTTTCTTTTTTTAACGGCACCTATGCCGAATTTTTGGATATGCGCGGATGGGAAGACGAAAGTTCGGAAATAAGAGAAAAAAACGACAATTCAAAAAAGATTTACACAAAAGATGACATTAAAAAAATAAGAGCTTCTCTTGTACAGGAAAAGTCAAAAGCGTTAAAACCTCTTGAAATAAAAATAAAAGAACTTGAGCATGAAATATTAAAAAAAGAAAAACAGATAGAAGAAATAACAAAACTTCTTGTTAAAGCGTGTGAAGAAAAAAATGTAACTTTTTTGGCTGACGGACCTAAACAAAGCAAGCTGATAAAAGAACAGCTTGAAGCGCTTTACGAGGAATTGCTTGAACATACAGCGGAATTTGAAAAAAAAGAGAAGCATTATAAAAATGAATTTGAAAGTATTAAAAATTAAAATATTCGTTGACTGTATTTTATTTGGAGGCTCCATATGAAAAAATTTTTATCTATTTTAATTTCGGCGTGTATATTTTATTCATTTTCTGCGGCAGATGTCGTTAAAGCATACAGTTCTTCAGGGATCAGAACATCATATTCTAGTATTTTAAATATAAATCCGTCAGCCGGAACAATTTCAAACAGTTTTATTAATGAAAATCATGAAAAACTGATAGTTTATATTCAGGATTTACACGCCAACCCTTCGGTCCAAAAAAATATAGCCGAAATTATCTCTGATCTGGATAATAATTACGGCGTTGATAAGATATTGGTTGAGGGCGCTCCGTTTGCCGCGTTAGATACCGGAATGATAGATTTACTGAAAGAATATAATCTGTCAAATTTATTGTTAAACGAAGGAATATTAAGCGGTACGGAATATTATTTGGCAAATTATAATAAAAATATTCCCGTTTACGGATTGGAAGATTGGAATATATATTTGTCAAATGCCAGAAGAGCGGCGAGTATATTGATGGAAAAAGAGTATAAACAAAAAATTTTCGCCGCATTTGAAAAAGAAATTTATTCAAAATTCAAAAAATCAAAAAAATTACTGCCTTATGTCGGTTTTGACGTTACAAATCCTGTCCTGCTTGGAGAATTGAAACAGCCTGTGCTTAAATATGACGCGCTGTACAATTATATTGAACTTTCACAGCAGATAAAAGAAGTAAACAAAAATAAAATTCAAAAACAGCTTGAACAGTGCCTGAGAGATTTAAAAAGCACACTGCCGTTTGACAGTTACAGAAATTTAATTTCAAAGTTAGGCAAATCGGATTATTATGAATATTACTCGCAACTAAGCGGTTATATAGCGGATAATAAAGAACTTAAATTAAAATATAACGATCTGTTTCGTTTTTTAAGATATTACTCGGCGCAAAGAAATATAAATAAAATAGGCGCAATAACCCAAAAAGACAGATATTTTGAAGATTATCTTAATTCTTTAAAAGACAATAAATCGGAATATAACGAATTATTTGTTTTAAAAATGACAAGGCTGTTTAAATCATTTTTAAATTTGGATATATCGGAACGCGAATATGCGTTTTTTACGGCAAATTATGATAAATACTCATATTTGATTGACAGGCAAATCCCCGGGATTCAGGCAAAATACGATGAAATTTTTGACGTAAACGATATTTTTAAATATCATGAAACAAATATAGGCAGAACAAAAATATTTTTTGAGAATATACTTTTATCTCTTGGAAAAAAAGATAATTCAAAGAAAATAACGGTTGTCGTTTCGGGCGGATTCCACAGCTCTCTTACGAAATACTTAAAAGACAGAAATATGTCGTGCGTTGTGATAACGCCCGAAGTTTCGGAATATACCGGCAATTATAATTACGATAAAATTATTTTAAGCAGTATAGACAACGGATTTGAAAGTCAGGCTTTGGCCAATATGCTTTTTATAATGATGAAAAATCCTATTGTTCCTCAGCAGACAAAATACTTTTTTTCAAAAAAATTAATTTCAAATCTTATAAAAAACCACAAAACGGATAACCCCGAAAAAATACGTAAAATATTGTTTTCGGTCGCCGAAAAATACGGAATACAGATAGAAGTCTCATATACGGAATCCGAGTTTGCCGTTTTTGTAGATAAAAATAAACATACGTTCAAAATAAACAACGGAAGGATAGATATAAGTGATTCCCAATATGAAGGGCCTAATAATATTTCCCTGAAATCCAAAATAATTGCGTCAATAAAGAAGTTTTTTAATATAGAACAGTCTTTGTTTATGGAGTTAAATCCTAAATATAAAAGTTATATTTCCACAAGAGCCGACGGGAACGCCTCATTCAGATTAGCGCAGATATATAATTTATTGAAAAGAAAAAACGCCGTATATAAACACATATTGGATTTCGGCAGCACATTGCTCGGAAGAGGATCCGCGCAGAAATACGAAGGAATAGAAATTAGAAAATTTGACAGCAAGGGAAAAGTTGTTTTAACCGATGACGGGAAAGAAAAAATATTAAAGAAAATAGATATTATAGTGGAAGGAGATTTAAATAAATACATAACAAAAGAACTGCTGCAGAGCATATTTGACATGATTATGAAAGACGCCGATCCAAACGACGCGTCAAATATAAGAGATACCATAGTAATAGGAGTTCTTTCCAAATCTCAAACCTTATTTGCCGATCACGTAAACAGCGGATTTGTCGGAGTCAATCGCGCGATATTTGATATAACCGACGTTAATATTTTAAAGATTTTTTTACAGGCCGGATTAATTCATGAATTTTCGCACGAATTCTCGCCTAAAAAAGTTTCGGAAGAAGAATTGCTGTTAAATGACGTAAAGTATATCAGGCATTATGTGGCGCAAATGCTTGATCCCGGCATTTCGGAAGAACATTATCCTGATTCTTTCAACGAACAGGTTATCAGAATTATTATTTCTTCCACTATGAAAATTTTCCCGTTAAAATCGCGTTTTTTCAATAAAATAAGGAATTACAAACACAGCATAGAAGACATTTCCGGTATTTTTAACAGAAATGACAAAGGATATCTTACCGAAAAAGACAGCGGCAAATACGGACAATGGCAGCACGCATATCAGGAATATCTCAGAAATAATCCTGATAATCAGGAAAGGTTTTTTTCTCTGATGGTACACACGGATAACAGCAGAGATGTTGACATGGAAGATTTTCTCAGCCAGCGCGACGGAAAAACAAATACGGCTGCAGTTGACGCAAAAATACAAAAACTGCTGTTTGGAACCGATATACCTGACGAACAATCCGCAAATGACGACAGTTTTGTTGAATCTCTGCGGCAAATATTGCAATCCGCCGGAGTTTCGGAATCTGACCAGGAAGAAATTATGGATGAATTTACGCGCAATATATATACGTGTCTGGAATTGTTGTATAAAAGAATGCCCAGATATGCGTTTAAAAGATTTTTTACGGATCAGACTGCGGTAGAGGAACACGGATTAAGCCATTGTCTGGACGTTCTTGCATATTCAATTAAAATAATAGGAAGAAGCGGAGACGTCAATAAACTGATACCTTCTGCTCCGGAAGATGAAAAAATAGACATAAAAGAACTTGTATATTCGGTTTTTATGCATGATCTTTCATGCGTATTTTTTAGAGACAATCATGAAAAAAATTCCGCTGTTTGGGCAAAAGCAATATTAAAGGATGATGTTACGACAGATGAAGCCATGACAGAAAGGATATACAATAATTGTCTGGGACATAAAAAAATTGAAATGGAACGTTCGGCAATAGGCTGCATTCTGCATGATGCGGATTCGTTATCGGCGACTTTGAATTTGAAGAGAATTTTAAATATCTGGCTTAATCAGGATAATTTCTTTATAGACAGAAGTCTTTCAACCAATGAAAGAATAAGTAAAATAAAAATGGGATTATATTTGTATCAGGACGGATGCGACAGTATTAATGATTTGCTCAGGCATTACTTAAGATCAGATCCGGCAAGATATAAAACAATCGGCGGAGCTTCTATTATAAAAACAAGATTTGACGATATATACGTGGTAAGAAAATTTTTGGAAGAACAGAGAGAATTTATTAAAACAAAATATGACAGATCAGGCAGACAATACACCGATGCCGACGTTGATGACGCCATAAAGATAGCAGATGAAGTCCTGTCAGTGGAGTTTGACGGATATAATAAGGAACCGGCGGTTGCTAAAGCGGAAGAGAAAGAATCTTTATTTACTTTTAAAACAAAAATGAAAATTTTATGGCAGATAATAAAATACAAAATATTAAAAAAAGAAATGTATTTTAACAGAAATATTGTATTTTCGGACATACACGGCGGTTATACGAGATTTTTGGAATTGATGTATCAAATGCTTGCGTCGGTCAGAGATCCGAAACTTTCAAACTATTTTGAATTATTACATAACGGCAAAGACCAAAACGGATATGAAATACCGAAAGATGAAATATCCAGAATGCAAGGCGAAATAGAAAACGCAATATTAAATATGTGGAATGTAAAAGGCAACAAAAGCACTCTTTATATTTTGGGAGATATTCTTGACAGGGGTCCTAAGCAGATTGAAACTTTTATGTTTATAAAAAAATTGTCCGAGTCCGGCAGAGTTAAATATGTCGTAGGCAACCATGATTTATTTGCCGCAATGAATTTATTCGGAATGCATTTGCCTGTTAACAATAAATTCAAGGGAATTCCAATAAATTATGAAATTCCTGCAGGTTATAGCGGTAAAGATAAACTAAACATATACGAAGAATGGTACCGCAGAGTTTCGGATATGAGAGATATTTCAAGAGCAAAGGATTCGTTGTATTGGCTTCAGGTCTTTTCGCAGCGTACCGAATACGCAAAAAAACGACAGAGTGAAATATGGAATAAAGAATTGGCAAAAATAAGCGCTGAGTTTAAAAAAAGTTTTGGTCTGGCTGAAGGCAGCAGTGTTAAAAACATTCTCTCAAATACTGATAGAAATATTTTCGGTCTTGATGAAAATAAAGAACTTTTGGAATTCAGCAAAGCTTTCTTCGGGATTAAATTTGACACTGAAATATCAACCGGTATGAGAGATGTAGAACAAATGGCGGTTAACTGGTGGATGGATAAGCTGGAAGAAGCTAAAGAATTAAAAAATAAATATAAAGGACATGAAGAATACTGGGATCATATAATTGCGCTTATAGAAAAAATTATAGAAGAACAAAAAAATAAATACAGACAGGAAATAACCAGCGGCAACTGGGGATGGTCAGTCGTTGACGCAATGATGTACAGAGTTTACGAAAGTATGGAATGGTACGCATATGACTATATAAAACATAAGGGATGGGGAGAAGCGTTATTAAGTCAGATTAATTCATATTTATCCTTGAAACGCACATCTGAATTAAATAAAAAATTTACGGATAAATTTACTAAATTTTTATTGGGCGCAAACGCCGATAAATTTGCAATAATGAATATTATAATAGAAATGGAACAAATAGGAATGCCCGATTCATATATTAATTATCTGACTAAAAAACTTGAAAATGCGGAAAAATTACAACAAATTAAAGAAATAGAAAAAATACAAAATTTAATAAATGAAAAAATCTCAAGATATAACAAATTGAAAGATATGGAGAGAGTTGTGGCAAAACACCAGCTTTGCGACTTGATTATACAATTGGATTCTTTAGGAGTGCCGCAGAACATAGTTGAAGATTTGCTGAAAAAAGTGCTTGCTTTGCGCGATGACGGACGCGAAAAGAGACAGGCATTGATAGGAGAATATATAAATTTTCTGATGAAAGAACTTGTTAATTACTCCGATTTGGACGCAAAGAAAAAAATGCTGTCTGAAATTAAAATGAGAGAAATAATAGGAGCTTTTGAAGAATTAAACGTATCACAGTCTCTTATAAATTATTTATCCGAAAAAGTTAAAGTTGTATTATATGATACAAGAGACAGCATAGAGTTTATTAATGAGACAATAAAAACGTATAACGATTTGACTGAGGCTGAAAAAGATTCCGCTAAGACGATGATGTGGATGTTTGTCCTTGAGTTGGAAGAGAAAAAAGTGCCGCAGGACATAATAGACGAACTTAGCACAAGATTAAAAGCGCTGCCTCTTACAGAATCCGAAAAATCGCAAAAGCACAAACTTAATTTAATAGATGACGTATCATATTTTAATAATGAAGAAATGAGAACAATATTAAATTTCTTTAAAAATAATTTTGCGTTATACAGAGTTGACGAATACGGATTTTATTATATGCATGCGCCGCTTCCCTATGACGAATACGGGAATGTGGCTATCGGACGCATAACCGAAGACGGAAGATTTGAAGAGTTTGATTCAAAAGGTAAAAGAATCAAAGGTTTTTATTATAAGGGAGTGCATTATACCGGCAAAAAAATATGGGAGGGTTTTTCGGAAATAGCAAAAGACATAAAAGAGTATGATATAGAAAAAGACGATCCGGAAAAGATATTTGAAGCGTTGGCTCTTTTAAATGCTATTTATGCGGACAATACTACAAGAATTAAACCGGAATATATAGCTAAATACAGCATAAATTTTACAATGAGCAAAATGAACGAGGCTATAGATATCGGAACTGTTATACAGGGGCATAACCCGAAAGATAAACTTGCCAGAAACGGCATAACCGCTTTCGCTTTGGATCAGGAAGGAAGACCGGTGGCTATTTTTGTAGACGGAAATATGTCTCCGGCTTATGCAAAAACCAGAGGAGCGGGTTCTTATGTTGAAATTTCACCTCAGGGTATTTTTTCAATAGGGTTTCCTTCCGGAGAATCAACCGTTACCGTAGGTTTGGAAGCAAAAATAAGTGAAAACGATGTAATAAACGCGATACTTGCAAATATTATAAGATCATTTAGATTGCTAAATTCTGTAGTTAAAATTTCGTTAAAAATAGTTAATTCATTGAAAAAATTAAATGAAATATTTAATTTTAAATTAATGAAAGTCACTAATACGACAATTCTTCAGATTGTCAATAAAATAACAAGCGAAAAGGATATTATAGAAAGATTAAATTACAACGGATTAAGCTGTATAGGTATAGTTGAAAGAGAAGATTTTGAAAAAAATATTTTAAAATCAATAGAGCCTGTAGTTAGAGAAGGGGCTGTAAAAGAGACGGAAATAGAAACAGTTATTATAAGCGGCGTCAAGGTAAAAATAGGATTTGTAAGTATCAGAATCGGAGATAATACGCTTAAAGTATTCACATTGGATTATGATAAGAAAAATATTTCGGAGGATACGGTTATTCAGTATATCATAAAACAAATAACCGAAATGAAAAACAATAAATATTTAAAGTATACCGGCAGAAAAAAGAATGTTTTGATGGCAGTTGCTCCCGAAAAGAACAACGATACTTACAGATATGAAGAGATAAGAGAAGATAAATGCAGCATATTATTTAAAAAAATTATGGATAAGTCTTTTAACAATATGCCCGTTATTTATGATACAAGAAAAGAAATTCCTTTTGCGAATTTTGACAAAAATTTATCATTTGATATAATAAATAAACTGTTATCGGCGGCCTAGAACGGGGGAACTATGAGGAATATAGTTGTTGCTTTTGGATTGATGGCGGTCTTTTTTCTGACTGCCTGTGATAAGATTGACAGTATAATCAACGATGATGTGAACGTATCTACGAATACTGTTACCATTTCTACGTTTACCGAGGTTACAGAACCAGTTGCTCCTCCAGTGATTGAGGAAGTTAAGGTATCAACCAATATCGTTGTCAAACAGCCGGAACCCGTAAAAAAACGGGTAAAATCTGTTCAGCAGATATCCCGTAAAACAGCAAAAGATTATTATGTGAGCGGAACACTGAAAGCTAATAAAGGAAGAGTTCTTGACGCTATTGCCGATTATGATAAGGCGATAAAACTGGATCCTTATTATGCCGAAGCCTATAATGCCAGAGCTTTAATAAAAGATAAAATAAATGATTTTGACGGCGCAGCAGCGGATTATGAAAAGGCTATACAGGTGCGAAATGTAAAGAGCAACAGACCTCAGGCTACAAACGATACGGATATAAAAAACGTAACTTTTTATATGCAGCAGGGTAAAATTAAAATAGATTTATATGACTACGACGGCGCGGATCAGGATTTTACTAAAGCTATAAATATAATACCTTCATACGGGCCGGCTTTTATCGCAAGAGGAGACGCAAGGCTGAAGCTTGAAAGATATTACGATGCTTTGAGCGATTATAATAAAGCAATGAAATTTTGGCCTAAACTGACTTATGACGCATTGCGTAAAATAGGCAATTTGGAAATGCATTTTGAAAATTACGATAAAGCTGTGGAAGCTTATAGAGATGTTGTTGATTATGATAAAAATAACGTTGACTCGCGTTATAAATTGACCGATGCGTTAATAATGAACGGAAATTTTTCAGAAGCTTTGAACTCAATAAGAGTATTTTATCTTATATCAAAAGAACCTTATGTTTATTCCGGTGATTACCACAGATGGAATATAGCTATCAATAAATACAAACAGGATTCAACGGCTAACGAATTAAAATCAAAAATAAACAGACTAAAAGTAGTAAAATCAAACTGATAAACAATTATAAAAAAACAGCGCGGTTGTCACGCGCTGTTTTTTTATTGTTTTATTATTTTGTCTAAAGATTATCAAGATAATTGGCGGCATACGTAAAACCGGCAGCTTCTGCCATGTCTCTTGCCGTTTTACCCGATGAATTTTTTATACTGACATCGGCCTTTAATGAAACCATTAATTCAACAGTTGCAATATTTTTTGTTTCAACTGCATACATTAGAGCGGTTCTGCCTTTTTTATCGGTTGAATTAATATTTATTTTGTTGAATTTTACAAGATTTTCCGCAATTTTGTTGTATCCGTATTCAACGGCATACATAAGAGCATTTTTACCTTCATTGTCGGTTATAGAAGCATCAAGCTGGTTTTTTGACATTATTGCGTTTATAATATCAAAATTTCCTGATTCAATCGCAAGCATTAAAGCGGTTTTTCCGTTTTTATTTTGCAGATTAATGTTTATGTCGGCGTTTATAACAAATAACAGCGTGTTAAGATTTGAATTTGCGACGGATAATAATAAAGCATTATCGCCGTCAGAGGTAATCTGATTTACGTCTGCACCTTTTGAAAGCAGGTAATCGGCAACCTGTATGTCATTTTCTATTATTGATATTAAAAAAGCGGAGAACCCGTTTTTATTTATCATATTGATGTCAGCGCCGCACCCAAGCAAATATTTAATTATGTATAAATTATCTTTTTTCCTTTCCTGCAGGAAAATTACCATATCTTTTTCATTGTTTATAATAGGATCGTTCAATCGCAGAATAATATGTCTGATAAAGTCAGACTGTATAAGACCGACGGCTGCCATAAGCGCGGTATTGCCGTTATTATCCTGATAGTTTATATTAAAGCCTACATCTTCAACTAAATACTGGATTGTTTCCATATTGCCGATAGCTGAAGCGTTAATTAGGGCGTTTATTCCCGCTGAATTTACCTGCGTTATATTTGCGTTGGCCGATATTAAATATTTAACTGTATCAAAATTTCCGGCTGATGCCGCCAAAAGAAAAGCTGAATCTTTATTTGAGTTCAAAAGATTTACCGAGGCTTTATTTTCAACCAAAAGTTTTACTATTGATAAGTTGTTTTTTAATGACGCATACATAAGCGCGGTAAAACCTGTTTTGTCTTTGACGTTTGGATTTGCTCCGTTTTGCAGCAAAAATTTTACTATTTGTTCGTTGCCGTTTGACGACGCAATCATAAGAGGCGTAAATTTATCATTATTTGCAAGATTAACTGACGCTTTTTTTTCGGTTAACATTCTTACAATTTCAAAATTACCCGTGCCGCAAGCCGTAAATAAGGCGGAATTTCCGTAAGAATTAACGGCGTTTACTTTTGTTTTTTTTGTATCAAGCAGTAATTTTACCGTTTCGGGATGTTCATTTGCCACAGCTAAAATAAGAGGAGTATTTTCTAAAGAATCTTTTTTATTTACGTCTTCTTTATTTTTTATGTAATCCGCAACCATATAAGTGTATCCGTTTGCCGCCGCGGATAATATATCTTCAGAACCGGAAGAAGCCGAAACCCCTTTTGTATTAAGACACAAAACGGCGACAAATAATATCACTGATATTTTATATGCAGAAAACTTCATAGGAACTCCCTTTAAAAATAATTTTCTTTATAATATCAAAAAAATATATATAAGTGAACATTAATAAGGGCTAAATATTTATATATTGAAACAGTCCGTATACTAAAAATACAGGCCATAATACGGCTTTTAAAATTCCCAATGCGCCGGCCCAAAAACTTGTTGAACATGACACATAATATATAGCCGTTCCTATAAACCCCATGACATATACCGTGTTATCTGATAACGACCGGTTTTTTCTGCCTCTTTTAAAAAGATGTTTTTTTGTGTTTAACTTGGTTGGCGAATCCATAGTGATATCTCCTTATTGTTGATTATAAATAATTATATCACTTCTGCCGCATAAGATAAAATATTTATGGATTATTATAAATTCTGCCGTCTTTTATAGTTATAATTTTATCGGCTTTTGAAGCAAGTTCCGTATTATGTGTAACCATAAGTATAGTCAGGCCTTCGTTTTTGTTAAGAGAACGCAGAATTTCTCCTACCTCTTCGCTTCTTGCAGTATCAAGATTCCCCGTAGGTTCGTCGGCAAGAATAACAGAAGGATTGTTTATTAAAGCTCTGGCAATAGCGACTCTCTGCATTTCTCCTCCGGAAAGCTGACTTGGCAGATGGTTCAGTCTTTTTTCTATTCCGAGCATTTTTGCCGCCTCAGCCGCATCTTTTGAGGATTTTTTATAAAAAACGTAAGGAAGAAGAATATTTTCTTTAACCGTAAGCGTTGGTATAAGATAAAAACTCTGAAAAATATAACCGAAATATTGTCTTCTTATTTTTGTCAGATTTTTTTCCGTCAGGACATTTCCGGTTTTAAAAATGACGGACCCGTCTATTTCAATTGTTCCGCTTGACGGATTATCAAGACATCCTATTATGTTTACCAGAGTAGTTTTGCCTGACCCTGACGGTCCGATAAAAGACGTAAACGAGCCTTTTTTTATGTCAAGAGAAACGCCGTCAAGCGCCGTGACTTCTTCCTGCCCTCTGCGGTATATTTTTTTGATATTTTCTATTTTTATAAAGTTCATTTTAATTTGCCTCCCTTCTCATAGATTCTATAGGGCGGATATTTGCCGCTTTCCATGCCGGATACAAACCGCTTACAAGTCCTATCGCAATTATAAGAAATACAGTTAAAAGGATGAGATTTAAGTCTATTATTACTATAGGGCCCGTTGGAGTATAAGGAAGAAGCCGTCTTATAAGGATATCCGTAATTTTGGTAAGTATTACGGCAAAACCGCTTCCGAGAATTCCTCCGGCCGAGCAGAGAAACACGGTTTCAATCCATATCATAATAAATATATCTTTAGGCAAAGCTCCCATGCTTTTTAAAACGCCTATCTCCTGAAATCTTTCAAATACCGACATAAGAATTGTGTTTACAACTCCTACGGTTGCTATTATTACGGCTATAACGACTATTGAAAAAACCATAATTTTTGCAGTCGTTACAAGATTCATTATTGTTTGTTTTACCTGTGCCATTGAAACTACCTGCACGTCCGGAAGATCGTATAATTTGTTTTCAAATTCGTTTATGTCTGAATCTTTTTTTACTTTAATGCCTACTCCTGTCAGTTTCCCTTTTTTGTCAAAAATATTCTGAAGAGTTTTTACCGGCATAAAGATTGTTCCGTCATCCTGCGTGCCGGATCTTTTTAAAATTCCGACCACTTTGAGTTCGGCATTTTTCTCCGGTATAAGAAGCATATCTCCTACTTCTCTTTGTTCAAGTTCAGCCGCTTCATAACCCAGTACAACTTCATTTGCATCGGCTTTTTTAAACCAGTCGCCTTGAGCAAAAGCAAGGTATGATTTCATTGAGGGAAATGTTTCCGGGTCAACTCCGAGATAGGCCGTATAACCTCCGCTTTCTCCTTTGTTAGGGTCAAAAACAGCCTGCATAAGCATAGGAGTTACCTTATTTGTTTCAGGATAAGCGGTTATTTTTTCCGTGATATTTTCTTCCATATAACGAAGACCTGTCCCGCCTTTCAACATCAAAGTCGCCGCTTCGTAAGGGCATCCTTTTGCCGCCACAAGAATTTGAAATCCCATATTATCAATATCTTTATTAAGGGCGGTTTCATAGCCTTTGTTAAAACCTAAAAGACTTGTGAGAACCCATGCCGACAGGGCTATGGCAAAAACAGTAAGGGTAGAACGCAGTTTTTTTCTTAAAATGTTTTTATAGGAAAGATTTATTATATTCATTTAATTTCAGCCTCCTTATTTTTAAATATAAATTCATCGGTCAGAATGAGATTTTTTTTGACTGCTCTGAGTATTGAGTAAAAATCGTCTGAAGCTTCAACTGCCGGATTTTTAATTTTGCTGACTTTTCCGTCAGGTTTGGAAAAATGTTTTGCAACGTCGTATTTTTCAAAATCGTCCGATGTCAGACCTTTGAACTGGGCCGCAAATTCGGGAGTTCTGAATTCTTTTGCTTTGCGCGATGTCAGTTTCTGCACGTAAAAGGAATCAATCGTCATTTTTGTGTCAAATGCCAAAAAAACCTGTATTCCGCCGTAGGTTCCTTTCTGGTTTACTCCGTGGATATAACCTATTATTTTATCGTTTTTATAAATTTCATAAAGAGTATAAGGAACGTCTATAGTTTCATATAATCCTTTAAAATTATCGCCAAGTCTTGTTTCTATTTTTTTCAGCAGAGGTTGTCCGCCTGTCTTATCGATGGAAACATATTTTGTTTTGTAACCTGTTGAATCGGGGAAAAGTCTTTTAACGTCTCTGTCCGGTTCGTTAAGATCGCAGCCTACCGCAGAATATGATAAAGAAACTGAAAATATTAACGCAAAAACTGAGGCACACAATTTTTTTAACATTTTAAGTCCTCCTAAAGCTTTCCATAAATATACCATTGAAAAACTATTGTTTCATCGTGTGTAACGGGATTTGAATGATACATAACTCTTACGGTATGAACGGATGATAATAAGTAAGAAAAACCGACGGCTTTATAAAAACCTTCCGTCATAGCATTATTGATATAAGCAGGCTGGAATTCAATGAGTCCGCGCTGTTCGTCAAATACATTTATACCGAACCTTATAAAAAAAGCCTCAATATTTTCATTATTTTTGAATCCTCTTAAATATTCGCTTCGCAGACTGTATCTGTCAAATACAAGACTGTAATCTGCGCTTAAAGAGGTAAAAGGAATTTTTTCAGAACTCATTGTATGATAGCCCATAATGTCAAGAATCTCGCCTTTGGCAAGAGATAATCCGAATTCGCTGTTATCTCTGTTTAAAACGCCTTTTGAAATTCTTGACGATAGAAAATAATTGCCGTTTGTATAAAGAGGCATTCCGCTTCCCGAAGTAATTGACAAAGAAACGGCTCCCCACTGCGTATCTCTTAAAAAACCGGCGCCCCAGTCTCTGTCAAATCCGAATCCGTATGAAACGAGAGACGGCATCAAAAGAGCGTGAGTGTCAAGCACGGACGATAACCCGAAAGCAGGTTTATTATGTCCGCCCCATAAATTTCCGCCTGCCATTTTTAAATTTATATAAGCATTGTACAGCTGGCCTTGAATGTTTTTGCCGTTTTCATCGTAGGCGAATCTGGCCTGGAGAAATATTGATGCTTTGTCGGATGAATTTCCGGAAATGCGTCCTATGTAATCAAAGCCGGCTGAAGGTTTTTGCATAACGTCATTTTTGTCAAACGAATACAATGCCGTTTTCCCGTCAGACAAATTATATCCGCCTACTGCCTGCAGTTCATAATATAAAAGCGACTCGTAAGCTTTTGCAGTTGCTGAAAATGCAAGCAGTATAATAAGAACGGATAATATTTTTTTATTTTTAAAAATCACGTTAATTCCTTAAATATTGACGTTTATTTTTCCTGAAAATAAAGATTCCGTATCATTTTTAATGGTAATTTCAATCTGCCAATGGCCCGGCATAACTATATTTACGGGAAGCAGATAATCTCCCTTTTTGTTAAGCTGAAACGATACCTCTCCCGAGTCATGCGCTTTAGGCATTGAAGGCATTCCGTAGTTTCCCGTAATTTTTAAGTTGTTGGTTTGTTTCCCTGATGCGTCAAAAACCTTTATTTTCAAAACGGTTGTTCCCATAGCAGGTTTGGATGCAAATTTATATACAAAATATCCGTTTTGCGGTATTTCAGTTTTTTTATTTTCGCGCAAAGTTTCTTTAATTTCAGCCGTTTGGTTTTTTGCGATCATTGCCGAGTTTGCGGTTGAACAGCAGTCAGCGCCAAAAAGAGGGACTAATGCAAATACTGTAATAGTTAATGTGTTTATAAGAATAAGTTTTGTTTTGTTCATTTTTTTCTCCTTTCTTAATTTATTTTTTTAATTTTGAAACTAATTCTATAATTTCCTGTGTTTTTTTCATTTTTTCTTTTTCAGACTGTCCGTTAAAAGTGTCCGCAACGCATCCCTCAAGATGTTTTTTGAATATTTCCTGCTGTACTCTTGAAAGAGCCCCTATTACAGACTGTATCTGGTTTATTATATCAACGCAGTATCTGTCCTCTTCAATCATTTTTTTTAGTCCTTTTATCTGTCCTTCAATTTTATTTAAAGGGACTATCTGCTGTTTGTGCATATTTTCCTCTGCCATGGTTTTGCCTCCTTATTGCTTTGTATCGATATCATAGCATACCCCCCTATAGTATGTCAAGTGTTTTTTATGATTTATAATTTTAAACGGCGAAATTTGTTTCAAAAGGGTTGGACATAGGAATAATTTTTAGACAAAGTACGAATAGGCGAAATGAAGTATTTCAAAAGTGAGGTGAATAATTTTTACAAAGTATTTTGATTTTAGACGAGGCGCGAAGCGGTAAGGGTGTACTGTGAACAGGCGGAGCCGGAAGTAATGAAATATAAATTTTAACATGCAAATTTTTATGAAGTATTTTGTGAATATTTTTTATTTTTTTAACACAATGGTATATCTAGCACAGCCGAGCGGTAGCGAGAAGGTATCCGCAGTGTTAAAAAAATAAAAAAGAGCACAAAAGACAAATAAAAAACGGAAGGAGAGGGATTCGAACCCCCGGTAGGGAAACCCTACTCTAGTTTTCAAGACTAGCGCCATAAACCAACTCGGCCATCCTTCCTTTGATAAATTAATGCAGTGCATTATACTATTTTTTTTATCTTCAAGCAACAGAGAGTTCAATGTACATTTAAATTAATTTTTTATATAATTAAGCGGGCTGTATCATCGTTATGGAAAGGGAAAAAATATGAAAAAAACAGATACAAAAAAACTTTTAAAAGCGGCAGAAAAACCATCGCAGGACGCAAGAAGACTTCATCCTTTTTACAAGGGTAAAATTGAAATTGTTCCAAAGTGCAGAGTAAGAGATTTTAATGATTTTGCAATATGGTACAGCCCCGGAGTCGCATCAGTATGTATGGATATACACAAAAATACCGAAATGGTATACGAATATACAAATAAATGGAATACAGTCGCCGTTGTAAGCGACGGAACCAGAGTTTTAGGGCTTGGAGACATAGGCCCCGAAGCTTCAATGCCTGTTATGGAAGGAAAAGCTTTGCTGTATAAATATCTCGGCGGAGTAGACGCGTTTCCGGTATGTCTGGGTACTAAAGACCAGCAGGAAATAATAAATACGGTAAAAATTCTTCAGCCTTCTTTCGGCGGAGTAAATCTTGAGGATATATCGCAGCCGAAATGTTTTCCTATATTACATACTTTAAGAAAGGAATGCCACATTCCCGTTTGGCATGACGACCAGCAGGGTACGGCATTGGTTACATTAGCGGGATTAATAAATGCATTAAAAGTTGTCAATAAAAAAATCTCTAAAATTAAAATTGCTCTTGTAGGAGCAGGTTCTGCTAACATATGTATAGCAAGATTGATAATGTTATACGGAGCCAATCCTGCTAATGTTATTATGACGGATTCAAAAGATACATTGCATAAAGGCAGAACAGAATTAAAATTATCACATCCGGAAAAGTGGGCCATGTGCGTTGATACAAATAGTCTCGGTATACAAGGCGGAGCAAAATCAGCTATGGAAAATGCAGACGTTGTTATAGCGTTGTCAACACCGGGGCCCGATGTTATAAAAAAAGAATGGATAAAAGCCATGGCGAAAAATCCTATAGTTTTTGTATGCGCAAATCCTGTTCCTGAAATATGGCCTTGGGAAGCAAAAGATGCCGGAGCCGCCGTTGTAGCTACGGGAAGAAGCGATTTTGAAAATCAGGTTAATAATTCACTTGGGTTCCCCGGCGTATTCAGAGGCACTTTAGATGTCAGGGCTAAAACAATAACTGACAGTATGTGTATAACGGCTGCATCGGAACTGGCCGCATGTATAGCCGATAATAAAATAAAACCGAATAAAATATTGCCTACAATGGATGACTGGCAATTATATCCCAGAGTTGCAGCAGCAGTCGGGATAAAGGCAATTAAAGAAAAAGTTGCCGACAGAAAAATGTCTTATGATCAATTATATAATCAAGCGATGGCTATGATAAAAAGAAGCAGGGCTATTACTTCTGATATGATGAAAAAAGGTTTTATAAAGAAAGCAAAGTAAAAGTTTAAAACGGAGGTTTTATGAAAAAAGTTTTAGTCTTATTTGTTATGTTTGGACTGTCTGTTTTTATTGTCTCATGCGGCAAACAAACAGAAAATTATTTTTTATCCGACTATGCAAAAAAATTTCAAAATGAGTTTAATAATTACAGCAGACAAATTGATGAAAACCCCACAAATTCCGAAGCATACAGGCAAAGAGCAGAAATAAGGGAAAGGATAGGAGACTATAAAGGCGCTCTTGAAGATATTAAAAAAGCAATTGAATTTGATGATCAAAATTACCAATTATACTATAGCAGAGCTATGTTGGAAAATACTTTGGTATATTTAAAAGAGGCTGTACAGAGTTTTGATAAAGTTATAGAAATATCGCCTAAGAATTTCAGAGCTTACAGTGATAGAGGACGCGTAAAAGAAAGAATGGGTAATTATGAAGGAGCTCTTGAAGATTTTACGACGGCGATTAAATTAAATCCAAATAGTGATGAATCTTTTGTTTCAAGAGGAAATTTAAAAAACAGAATAGGAGATAAAAAAGGAGCTGTTGCTGATTTTGACAAAGCAATCGCCATTAATCCGGTCAATGTAGACGCTTACAGAAGCAAAGGATATGCAATTGACGTAAGAGATGATAATTATAAAGATGCCGTAGCCGCATTTGAAAAAATTACAAAATTAAATCCGAATTCAGCTGATGCTTATGACCATCTGGGTAATGCCAAAAGAAATTTCGGCGACCGTAAAGGAGCTTTGGCTTCATTTAAAAAAGCCGTTGAATTAAGTCCGAATCATATGTATGTCTATGCAAATATGGCAAGACTTGAAAGAGAATCAGGAAACAGAAAACAAGCAATAAAACTTTTTGAAAAAGCTTTAGAAATAGAACCTACTAACCAGAAATATAAAAATGATATAGCGGCTTTACAGAGAGAAGAGGAAACCGTGAAAGAAGTGTCATTATCCTTACATAAAGATTAAAAGATGCGGCATATAAGAAAAGACGATATTTTACAGAAAATTAAAAATTTATGCGCTGATATAAATTATAATTTATCAGATGATGTTTTAGTTGCCGTAAATAAAAATATACGCAATAACGGTTCTCTTTCAGACGATGTTTTAAAAGAGATTGTTGAAAACGCTCAAATCGCAAAAAATGAAAAAATTGCTCTTTGCCAGGATACGGGGACGGCGAATTTTTTTGTAAGATGCGGTAAAAATATATTTTTTGAAGATAACTCGGATATACATTCAATTATTGACGAGGGCGTTAAAAACGGTTATAAAAAATATTGTCTCAGGAAATCAATCGTCGCCGATCCGATTGACAGAATAAATACCGGTACAAATACTCCTGCAAATATTTATGTTGATTTTGTTGAAGGCGATAAAATAGAAATAACAATGATTGCAAAAGGCGGAGGAAGCGAAAACGCAAGTGCGTTAAAAATGTTGACTCCTGCCGCCGGCTGGAACGGAATAAAAGATTTTATTATAGATTCCGTGAAACAGAAAGGGGCAAATGCCTGCCCGCCTTTAATAATAGGCGTGGGTATCGGCGGGGATTTTGCTTCGGTGGGACTTCTTGCAAAGAAGTCGTTGATGAGAGATATAGGTTCAAAAAATAAAGATAAAAAATACGATGAAAGAGAAAAAGAACTTTTATCCGAAATTAACGCTTTAAAAATAGGACCGATGGGATTAGGAGGGGAATGCACGGTTCTTGCCTTGTTTATTGAAACAAAACCATGTCATATAGCTTCGCTGCCGGTTGCGGTGAATATGCAATGTCATTCCCACAGAAAAAAAACGATAATACTATGAAAATAACAATAAAAGAATTATTAACCGATATTGAGAATTATACGGCAGGTATGAGACTTGAATTAACCGGCACTGTTTATACCGCAAGAGATCAGGCGCACAGAAGGCTTGCCGGGTTAATCAAAGATAAAAAAGAACTGCCGATAGATTTAAAAAATGCGTGCATATATTATTGCGGACCGTGTCCAAGCTGTCAGGGTAAAATAATAGGTTCATGCGGACCTACGACATCTTCCAGAATGGATGTTTTTACTCCGGCACTTCTTGATGCAGGTGTAAGAATATTGATAGGTAAAGGGAACAGAAACGGCGATGTCGCAGCGTCTTTAATAAAAAATAAAGCTTTATATCTTCTTGCCACAGGCGGAGCGGGAGCGTTGATTTCAAAAAAAGTTAAATCATCAAAACTGGTCGCTTTTGAAGATTTGGGGCCGGAAGCAGTTTATAGACTGGATGTTGAAGATTTTCCGCTGACGGTAGGCATTGACGCTAAAGGCGGAAATATATTTGAGAGGGATTAAATGTTTTTGGCAATAGACATAGGAAATACAAATATAACGCTCGGTTTATACGACAAAAAGGGAAAAGGCATTATTAAAATATGGCGTATAGCAACTTCAAAGAAAAAAACCGTGGATGAATATGCTATTACAATTCTTGATATTTTTCATTATTCGGGCATAGACGAAAAAAAAGTTTCCGTCATAGCGGTTGCAAGCGTAGTTCCTCTTTTGGATAATGTTTTTGCCGAATTGACTCAGGTCTATTTTGGGAAAAAGGCGTTTTTTATCAACAGAAAAAATTCAGGCGGTTTGAAAATCCCTTACGGAAATCCCGAAGACGTGGGAGCTGACAGAATCGCAGATGCGGTTGCGGCTTATAAAATTTACGGCGGGCCCGATATAGTAATAGATTTCGGAACCGCGACGACTTTTGACTGCATAGATTCCAAAGGAAGATATCTCGGCGGAGCAATAGCTCCGGGGCCTGCAATATCGGCCGAATCTTTGGCGCAAAGAACCGCAAAACTTCCGTTGGTAAATATAGAACCGCCGGAAAATGCGATAGGCAAATCAACGGTTGAATGCATACAATCGGGTTTATATTACGGATATATAGGATTGGTAAAAGAAATTTTATTCAGGCTTAAAAAAAATCTTGGGCCTAAAGTTAATATCATAGCTACCGGCGGACTTGCCACTTTGATTGTTAAAGAAATACCCGAAATCAAACATATTGTGCCGGAATTAACATTGGAAGGTATAAGAATAATATACCAAAATAAAAAATAAAGGAGTTTTTATGAAAAAAATTATTATAGTTTTAATATTGTTTTTTACGGTAACATCTTCTTCTTTTGCTTCATCTTTTGACGCTTTTAATTCAATGCTTAACGCTGCTCCGACAGATGCTGTTGCCGAACAGTTGTTGAATAATCTTTCTTCCGATATGGGGTCTTTGATGCTTGGCGGGAATATAGGCGTTTCGGCAAGTCTGGGACTTTCAAAAATAAGATTTAATTTAAAAGTATCCGGAACACAAATGGGCAGCGAAATAATGAGAGCAAGCGACAGTGAGTTATTATATATGCCTATAATACACGCCGAATTTGGACTGCCTTACAGAATAGATCTGATAGGACGGTACGGATTCGGATATGATTCAAATATTTACGGATTAGGAGCCAGATACGGATTGTATGAGAGTCAGCTCATAGTGATTCCTTCCGTTTCGGTTCAGGGACTTTACAGTATGATGGCCACGCGTTCAAACGGTAATGATTTTGACGCAAACAATATAAGTTTGTCCACGGTTGCGACTTTTGACCAGCTCCCGTTTGTAATGCCTTATGCCGGAATAGGATGGAGTAAAACGTCTCTTACTCCGAAATCTTCAAACAGACAGAATATAACCGGTACGAATACGACTATGGGATATACTCTCGGTATGGCTGCAAGTATTTTGATGATAAACGCCGATGTCAGCGTAACATGGTATGATATGATTCCAAATTATACTTTGAGCATAAGCGCAGGATTTTAAAAAATGGACAGACAATGCATCAACGATGAGATAAAAAGAAAAACTTTTCATATATTGACTTTGCTGTATGTTTTGGCTTACTGGTATATGCCTCTCAAAATTGTTCTTTGGGGTATGTTTTTAATAATACTTGCAGTTCTTGCCGGAGAAATTATACGCGCAAAAAATGAAAAATTTAATATTTTTATATTAAAAATACTGGGCGGAGTCCACAGAGAATCCGAAACTCATAAGATAAGCGGATTGCCGTGGACATTGTCAGGCGCTTTTTTTACGATGTTTTTGTTTGAAAATAAAAATTTTGTTCTTGCCAGTTTTTTATACTTGGCCTTTGGAGACGCGGTCGCGGCTCTTGCCGGAAAAGCGTGGGGGAAACATAAAATATATGCAGGCAAATCTCTGGAAGGAAGTTTAGCATGTTTTATTGTTTGCTTTATAGCAGGTTTGTTTTTGCTTCCGACCTGGCAGTTTGCTTTTGCGGGAGCTTTAATAGCGGCGTTTATAGAAACTATACCGTGGCCGTTAAACGATAATTTTTGGATGCAGATATTAAATGCCGGAATTCTGACGTTTTTATCAAAGGTACTGTAATGAAAAGAATATCTTATTTTTTAATCCTGTTTTTTTTGTTTTTTAACGCCGCGTCGTCTTTTGCCGATATATTTTATGCTAACGGCGACGGCAAAAAAAAACAAATCGCTTTGACATTTGACGACGGGCCCGGCATAAACACGTCGGAAATACTTATGATACTCAAAGAAAAAAATATAAAAGCCACCTTTTTTATATCCGGTTTTTCCGCTGTCGGGAATAAAGAAAAAATAAAACAAATTTTTGATTCGGGCAATGAGCTTGCCAATCATACGTATTCGCACGTAAATTTTTTTAAATATGACAAAGACGATATTGAAGATAAGATGAAGTCCGAGATAATTAAAAATGAAAAACTGATATATGAAATTACCGGATATAAAACGAAGCTTCTGAGAATTCCTAACGGATTTTCAAGGCCGCCGGCCAAAAAAGTTGCCAAAGAACTGGGGTATGTGTTGGTAAACTGGTCTTTCGGATGCGATTGGAATACAAAACTTACGCAGGAACAGATGTACGAGTCTTATAAAAAGAACATAAAAGCCGGAGCAATATTTCTTATGCATGATAAAATAAGAAGCAAAAAACTATCCGCCTTTTTGCCGCAGCTTATAGATGATATAAAAAAAGACGGGTATGAACTTGTTACAGTAAGCGAGCTTTTGGATCTGAAACAATGATAATATCATCTTTTAAAAAGAAAAGAAAAATACTTGAGTATATGCCGGTTTTAAAACCTGTATTTGACTTTATCAAAAATAATCTAAAAACTTCGGTCAAAGAAGGCAGATACGAACTTAACGGAGGGATTTATGCCGTTATACAAAACTCAATGCCAAAGCCCGAAAAAGAAAGGCTTCTTGAAACTCATAAAAAATACGTTGACCTTCAGTATATTATCTCGGGAAGCGACAAAATAGGCTGGAAGTTTTATGATAAAACTTTTAAACCGGTAAATAAATATGACGCTAAAAAAGACATAACTTTTTTTAAAAATTCTCCGGACTTTTTTATAACCGTTAAAAAGGGAGAATTTGCCGTTTTTTTTCCTCAGGACGCGCATGCTCCTTTATGCGGGAAAACATCCGTAAAAAAATGCGTGTTTAAAATTCCTCAAAAACTTTTATAAAATCCTCAAAAAAATTTATTTTTGATATTTATTGACAAATCAATAGGTATGTTGTATTATTTCTTGCCATACAATATATTGAGTTTATCGTAAATGTAAAAAAAATCTTGACAAATCAATAGGTATGTTGTAGTATTTCACAAAACACAATATGTAGAGATGTTTCTGAAGCATAAATTCTAAATATAAACGATAATGTTCTTAAATTTTAATTAAAGGGATAACTGTCTATGAAATGTCCGTTTTGCGGCAGTTTTGATGATCAGGTTTTAGATTCAAGACCAATAGAACATACATCTGCGATTAAAAGAAGAAGAAAATGCAATAAATGCGGAAAAAGATACACAACCTACGAAAGACCCGAAGAAATTTCTTTGATGGTTATAAAATCAGACAGCAGAAGAGAGCATTTTGACAGAAAAAAACTTTGGGAAGGCATCGCAAGAGCCTGTGAAAAAAGACCGGTATCTTCGGAAACAATAGATAAAATCGTCAGCGAAGTTGAAAATGAGATAAGTGATTATCTTATGGAAGTACAGTCGTCGGTAATAGGCGAAAAAGTTTTAAAAAAATTATGGGATATTGACGCCGTCGCCTATGTGCGATTTGCGTCGGTTTACAGAAAATTTGCAGATATAGACCACTTTATGCAGGAATTAAAAAGTTTGAAAAAGAAAACGGTAAAAAATCAAAATAAATAGAGACGGTTATATACAGGGGGTACGAAAATGACGCAGTTGAAAGAGGAATTGTTTGAAAAAATCGGGCTGGCGATGTCGGAAAACGGTAAAACCGTTTTATCTAAAAGATATTTGAAAAAGGATGCCGACGGCAAACCTGTGGAAGATGAAAAAGAACTGTTCTGGAGAGTAGCGGAAAATATCGCCCAGGCAGATAAAATATACGATAAAGACGCAAATTTAGACGAAACTATAAAAGATTTTTATACGGTTATGGCAAATCTCTATTTTTTGCCGAATTCTCCTACATTAATGAACGCCGGAAGACCTTTACAGCAGCTTGCCGCGTGTTTTGTTCTTCCTGTTGAAGATTCAATGGATTCAATATTTGAAACTTTAAAAAATACGGCGCTTATACATAAATCAGGCGGAGGAACAGGTTTTTCTTTTTCAAGATTAAGACCTTCAAACGACAGCGTAAAATCAACGAACGGAGTTTCATCAGGGCCTGTTTCTTTTATGCAGGTTTTTAATTCCGCAACCGAGGCTATTAAACAGGGCGGAACCAGACGCGGCGCAAATATGGGCATTTTAAGAGTAGATCATCCCGATATAATGAATTTTATAGTATGCAAAGACAAAAGCGACAGTTTGAATAATTTTAATATTTCAGTTGCTGTGACAAACGAATTTATGTCTGCCGTTGAAGATGATGAAGATTATAACCTTTATAATCCCAGAACAAAAGAAATAGCCGGCAAATTAAAAGCAAGGGAAGTCTATAATAAGATAGTGGAACAGGCATGGAAAAACGGAGAACCGGGAATTGTATTTATAGATAAAATGAATGCTGCAAATCCCACTATAGAAGTAGGGGAAATTGAATCAACAAATCCGTGTGGGGAACAGCCTCTTTTGCCTTATGAATCATGCAATCTGGGTTCAATCAACTTGTCATGTTTTGTAAAAGATGAGGAAGTTGACTGGGATAAACTTGAAAAAGTCGTAAAAATAGCGGTTCATTTTCTTGATAACGTTATAGATATGAATAATTATCCTATTGCAAAAATCGGAGAAACCACAAGATCAAACAGAAAAATAGGGCTCGGCGTTATGGGTTGGGCTGATATGCTTGTTCAGATGGGAATACCGTATAATTCTCCGGAAGCTATAATTCTTGCCGAGAAAGTCGCTTCGTTTGTACAAAACAAATCGCACGAATTTTCTGAGGAAATGGCTCTTAAAAGAGGAACTTTCCCGAACTTTAAATACAGCGTTTATAAGAAAGGCAACCCGATAAGAAACGCGACTACCACGACTATAGCGCCGACGGGTACAATAGGAATAATAGCTGACGCGTCCGGCGGAATAGAGCCTTTATTTGCATTGGTATATAAAAGAGCAAATTGCCTTGATAATAACGAAATGTTTATGGTGAATCCGTATTTTGAAAAAATTGCAAAAGATTTGGGCTTTTATTCAAAAGAACTTATGGATAAAATTGCCCAGAAAGGCACGATTCACGGTATGAAAGAAATTCCGGAAAAAATAAGAAGAGTTTTTGTTACATCACATGACATATCTCCGGAAGACCATATAAGAATGCAGGCCGCTTTTCAAAAATTTGTTGATAATGCCGTTTCAAAAACCGTTAATTTTCCTAATTCGGCTACAAAAGACGATGTTGATAAAGCGTATATGCTTTCTTATAAACTCGGGTGCAAAGGCGTAACGGTTTACAGGGACGGAAGCCGTTCTATGCAGGTTTTAAATGTAGGAGATAAAAAAGATGCAGCCGAGATAGTACAGGTGCAGCCGACCGAAAGAAAACCGAGAAGAAGACCCAGCACGGTTAAAGGCTCAACGCGTTTGATACGCACAAGCTGCGGACATATGTATATTACAATCAACGAAGATAATGAATGTGCGTTTGAAGTTTTTGCGCAGCTTGGCAAATCAGGAGGATGTAAGTCGGCGCAAGCGGAAGCGATAAGCAGGCTTGTTTCTCTTGCTTTAAGATCAAGAGTCGCTATTCAGGAAGTTATTACTCAGCTTAAAAGTATAAGGTGCGATAGTCCTACCTTCGGAGAAGACGGTGCAATTTTATCATGTCCTGACGCAATTGCCAAAGCATTAGAATCATATTTGGCTGAAAAAACGGATCCCGATTTGTTTACTGAAAAAAAAACTTTAACGGCTGAAAACAGTAAATATTCCGAACCTGCTGCTAAAAAAAACATAGAGACTGATATAAATACCGAAGATGAAATGCAGAATATGCGTTGTCCGGAATGCGGTAATAAATTAATGTTCAGAGAAGGCTGTTTAAGCTGCGTATGCGGTTATTCTAAATGCTCTTAATATATTAATCTTTTTTATAACGGCTTCAAATTTATTGCTGCATTTTTGAATTTTCAAGTTTTATTTATCGTATTAAATTTGGACGTGTCGTTCAGTTGTTAAAGACCGGAACGATTTTGAACGAAACGAAATATTTTTGAAATGAAGTTTACATTTAAGCGTAAGCAGTAAATGAGTTTTAAAAATATACAGTTACAGGCAAAATATGTCGGCAGCTATAAATATGTTAAAGGGAGTATAAATTGGTTAAATCGGATAAATGGATAAAAAAAATGGCTCTTGAAAAAAAGATGATAGAGCCTTTCGCAGAAGAACAGGTAAGAAAAAATAATATATCTTACGGAACTTCTTCTTACGGATACGATATGCGGATTTCAGGCGAATTTAAAATAATGCAGAAAAAAACAGACGGATCTTTTATTGATCCCAAAAAAGTTGACGAAAATTTATTTTTACCGGTTCATGTTGATGATTTTATAATATTGCAGCCGCAGACGGTCGCTCTTGCAAAAACCGTTGAATATTTCAGAATTCCAAGAGACATTATAACCATAGCTTTCGGCAAATCCACATACGCAAGATGCGGCATTATAGTAAATATCACGCCTTTTGAACCCGAATGGGAGGGATATGCCACTCTTGCTATTTCAAATATAAGTTCGCTTCCGGTTAAGATATACGCCAATGAAGGAATAGGCCAGCTTTTATTTTTGGGTACTGACGGACAATGTGAAGTTTCTTACGCAGACAGAGCCGGTAAATATCAGGCTCAGAAAACAATAACGTCCGCTAAAATTTAAAGGCGATCAAATGAAAAAGATATTATTAATAACCGTTTCGGCGTTATTTTTCTGTTCAAATATTTTTGCAAAAAACGTTATCGGTGTCTGGCAGACAATAGACGACGATACAGATAAGCCTAAAAGCATTGTGTCAATTTACGAATACGATAATAAAGTTTTCGGAAGAATTATAATTACTTATGAACCCGACGGCGTTACGGTCAAAGATACAATTTATCTGCAAAAATATAACGCCGATAAAATTGAAGGAAATCCTCCAGTATGCAGTTTGGATATAATTTGGGATATGCAAAAAGACGGAGAAAAATATAAAAGCGGAAAAATTTTAAATCCGCCGAAAGGCAAAATATACAATTCCGAAATGTGGAGAGCTGAGAACGGCGACTTAATCGTAAGAGGTAAAATCGCTTTCCTCGGCAAAAACCAGACATGGAAGCCGTTTGACGTTAATAATTTCCCGCCGGATTTTATCTCGCCTGACACAACGTCTTGGAAGCCTGTAATACCGAAAGTAAAATAAATTTTATTTTAAAAGATTTTTAATAAGGTTGGCCGCTTCAATCGCATCTTTGGAATAGCCTTCGGCTTTAATGCTGTCGGCAAAAGATTGCGTAACAGGCGCTCCGCCTATTATAACTTTTGCTTTCAGGTTGGCAATATTTTTCAATTCAATAATTTTTTCCATTTCTATCATTGTGGTAGTCATAAGGGCCGACAATCCTATTATATCCGCGTCAATTTCTTTTGCCTTTTCAATAATAGTTTCGGCTTCAACGTTTTTGCCGAGATCCGTAACTTCAAAGCCGAAGCTTTCAAGCACGGCCGAAACTATGTTTTTGCCTATATCATGCACGTCGCCTTTTACCGTTGCCATTACTATTTTGCATGTTTTATTCTGCGAGTTGTTTTTTATCATGGGTTTTATCAAAGCAAAGGCTGTTTGTGCGACTTCGGCCGCTAGTATTACCTGCGGCAGAAAAAATTCTTTTGAATTAAATTTTTCACCTACTGTATTTAACGCTTTAAGTATGATTTCGTTTGAAATAAACATAGGGTCTTTTATTTCTTTGATGACTTCTCTGGTTATCGGCACGACATAGTCTTTGTCTCCGTCTATTATTGCGTTAAAAAGTTTTTCTTCGGGCGAAAAAACTTTATTTTGCGCCTGTTTTTTCTTTTCGGCGTTTGAATGCTTTAAAACGTAATTTTTTGCGTTAGGATCGCGGTTTTCAAGAAGAGCTTTTGCGTATTCGTCGTTAATGGTCCAGTTTTCGGACGGATTGCATATCGCAACGTCAAGTCCTGCTTTTAAAGCCATTTTTAAGAAAGTTGAATTTATAGTCTGTCTTGAAGGAAGTCCGAAAGAGACATTTGAAACGCCGAGCACTGTTTTGCACTGCGGGAATATTTTTTTTGATTCTTTTATGGCGTTAAGAGTTTCTGAAATTTGGTCCGATGAAGAACTTGCCGATAACGTAAGATAATCAAATATAATTTCTTTTCGGTCTATGCCGTATTTATCGGCGTAAGATAATATTTTTTCGGCTATTTCAATTCTTTTCTGCCATGTGGCCGGTATTCCCTGTTCGTCAACAGTTAAAGCTATTACGGAAGTTCCGTATTTTTTTACGATAGGCAGAACCGATTTTAATTTTTCAGTTTCGCCGTTTACGGAATTTACAAGCGGTTTTCCGGCGCAGTGTCTGCATGCCGACGACAGCGCGTTTTCAAAACTGGAATCTATGCATAAAGGAATATTTACTATTTCCTGCACTTCGTTTACGGCCTGTATTAAAAGAGACGTTTCGTCCGCTCCCGGAACGCCCATATTTACGTCAAGAATATTTGCTCCGGCGTTTGCCTGAGTTTTAGCTTCGTGTTTTACAAGAGAAAAAACGTTTCTTGAAAGCTCTTCCTGAAATATTTTTCTTCCGGTCGGGTTTATTCGCTCTCCTATTATTACGGGTCTTTTAAGCGAGTCAAGGTCAACGGCTTTTGTTCTTGTTGAAAGAAGATGATGAGAAACTTCCTTTCTGTATGCCGGTTTTTTGTTTTTTAGCTGAGACGAAAGAAGTTTTATGTATTCGGGATCGGTTCCGCAGCATCCGCCTAACATGTTTACTCCGGCTTGATAGGCTTTAACGGCAACCGATACGAATTCTTCTTTTGTTCCCGGAAAAACTGTTTCTCTGTTTATAAGCTGCGGCATTCCGGCGTTAGGTTTAAAAGAAACCGGAAGATTTGTGTTTGCCGTCATGATTTTTGCAAGTTTTAAAAGTTCTTCGGGACCTACCGAACAATTCATTCCTATTGCGTCGGCTTTAAGGCTTTCGGCCATCGCTATAAAACTTAAAATATCCGTTCCTGTTACTGTTGAGCCGTCATAAGAAAAAGTCATTTGAACCATTATCGGTCCGTCGTATACGTCTTTTGCGGCAAGAATCGCGGCTTTAAGTTCTTTGATTTCTGTCATTGTTTCAATAACTATAAGGTCAACGCCTGCGTTTTTTAAAAGAAAAGCCTGCTGCCTGAAAGCATCAAACGCATCGTCTATTGATACGGGGCCAAGAGGCTGCAAATATGAACCTACCGACGATATGTCGCCGGCGACAAGAGCATTTGTTTTTTTTGCTTCATTTCTTGCTATAAGAACGCCTTTTTCTATAATTTCTTCAATTTTATTCTCAAGAGAGTAATGAGCCAGTTTTAATTTGTTTGCTCCGAAAGTGTTTGAAAATATTATGTCAGATCCGGCTTCAATATATGAGGCGTGTACGGCGCTTATTCTTTCGGGATATTTTATGTTAAGTTCTTCGGCTGTCGTGACGTTCTGCATAAAGCCGAGTTTTTGAAGCTGCGTTCCCGTGGCTCCGTCCAGAATTAATATTTTTTCGGATAATAATTTTTTAAATTCTTCTTTTTTCATTTTTTAAAATATTTAAGCATCATAGTTTTTTCAATCGTATAAACTTTGTATCTTAAAGCTTTAAACTTTAAAGCGGTATCAAAATTTATTATTTTTGAATATTCTTCAAGAACTCTTAAAGATTCCTGAACTCTTTTAAAATTTGCGGCAGTTATGTTTTCAAGATTTATTCTGAGCTGTTCTGAAACTTTTCTGCCGGAATCCTTAACGCTGTCTCTTGACAAAAGCATTTTGCCGTAATAGCCGTCAAGATATTTTGTAGCGCTGTGGCGTATGAGTCTTGTTTTTTTATAAATCTGTTCATCGTTAAAAACAAATCTCGCGGTGTCTTCTATTACTCTTAATCCTTCTTTGCATCTGTTTAGGTTTGTGTCTAAAATCCGTATGAATTTTTTATCCATATCTTTCAACTATAAGTTTTATTAAATTGCTGGTTGATTTGCCTTTTACAAGAGGATACCGGTAAACTTTTTTTACAAATTCTCTCCCTACGATATCTTCTATTTTATAATCGCCGCCTTTTACAAGAACATCCGGAGTTAATTTTTTTAGAAGATTGTAAGGGGTCTGTTCTCCGAAAATTACGATGTAATCTATAACGTCTATCGCCGATAACAGCTTAACTCTGTCCGTTTGGCAAACAAGCGGTCTTTTCGGCCCTTTAAGCCCGGCAAGGGATTTATCAGAATTTATCGCGACTATAAGAATGTCTCCGAGAGTTTTTGCTTTTTGAAACAGGCTGACGTGTCCGACGTGTATCAAATCAAAACAGCCGTTGGTAAAAACGATTTTTTTTCCTTGTTTTTTAAGTTTTTTAATTATGTCGGCAGTTTTTTTTGCCGAATGAAATTTTTTGGTTTTAAGCAAACAATTTCTCCTCTATGAGTTTTGAAATTATATGTATAAGAAGAATATGGCATTCCTGAATTCTGCCCGTGTTTTTTGAAGGCGCGCAGTAGCACATGTCGGACATTATTTTAAGCTGTCCGCCGTCCGCACCCGTAAGTCCTATTACGAACATATCCTTTTTTTTTGCAACTTCCACCGCTTTTATTACATTAATTGAATTTCCCGAAGTTGTTATCGCTATTGCAATATCGCCTTTCTGCGCAAAAGCCTCAAGCTGTCTTGAAAAAACCTGATCATATCCGAAATCGTTTCCTATTGCCGTGATTGACGATATGTTTTCGGTTAAGGCGATTGCGGGAATCGCTTTTCTGTTTTTTTCAAATCTGCATACTATTTCGGCCGCAAAATGAAGTGCGTCGCTGGCTGAGCCGCCGTTTCCGAATATTATGAGTTTTTTGTTGTTCTGGTATGCTTCTATTATTTTGTTGGCTATAGATTGTATGTAAACAATCTGTACTTCAGAAAGCATTTTTTTCTTCGCTTCAATACTGTCATTTATGAAAGTCTGTATAATCTGTTTCGTTTCCATTATAGCCTCTCCTAAAATAACTAAAGCCCACCTTTTTACGGTGAGCTTTGAGTTTGTATATATTTTCTGCTTACCGTTTACTTATTGAAAACGTGTTTTGCCAAAAAGTCGGTTGCTACGATTCCGTTATGAAACTGCTCGTTTTCCATTATCTTTGAATGGAGGGAAGCAGTATTTCTTATTCCTTCAATATGAGTTTCTTTAAGAGCTCTGGACATTCTTATGATCGCTTCCTGTCTTGTTTCTCCGTGAGCTATTATTTTTGCTATTAAACTGTCGTAAAAAGGAGGAATTGTATAACCGGAATAGACATGAGAGTCAACTCTGATTCCGGGACCTCCGGGTAAATATAAGTGTCCTATTTTACCGGGTGAAGGCATGAAATCTTTATCAGGATCTTCAGCGTTGATTCGGCATTCTATGGAATGACCGTTTATCTTTATATCGCTTGAATCAAACGACAACTTCTCGCCTGCAGCAAGCCTGATTTGTTCTCTTACCAAATCAATACCGGTAATTGTTTCTGTAATAGGATGTTCAACCTGTATTCTTGTGTTCATCTCCATAAAATAAAAATTCATATGCTTATCAACTAAAAATTCAACAGTTCCGACCGTTATGTAGCCTACCGCTTCGGCTGCGCTTTTTGCGGCTTTACCCATTTTTTTTCTTAAAGAATCGCTTATAAAGGGAGAAGGGCTTTCTTCAACTAGTTTTTGGTGTCTTCTCTGTATAGAACAGTCTCTTTCCGGAAGATAAACTACTTTTCCGTGTACGTCGCCCAAAATCTGAAATTCTATATGATGAGGTTCTTCAACGTATTTTTCCATATAAACATCCGGATTTCCGAAAGCGGCTTTTGCTTCTGTTTGGGCCATCAGAATAGCATTTTTCAGAGATTCTTCGCTTACTACTATTCTCATTCCCTTTCCGCCGCCGCCGGCAGTTGCTTTGATTATTACCGGATAACCTATTTTTTTTGCCAATTCAAATATTTTAGGGTCATCGGCTGATACAGGACCGTCAGAACCCGGAACAACCGGAACCTTTGATTTTATCATCAGTTTTCTTGCTTCAATTTTATCGCCCATTTTCTCAATGGAAGTTTTTTTAGGACCTATAAAGGTGATGCCGCATGTTTCGCAGACTTCGGCAAAATAAGTATTTTCCGCTAAAAAACCGTAACCCGGATGAATGGCGTCTGCGCCCGTAATTTCGGCGGCTGATATTATGCTCGGGATATTCAAATAACTTTCGCTTGCCGAGGCAGGACCTACGCAAACGGCTTCGTCGGCCATTTTAACGTGCATTGAAGTTTTGTCGGCTTCGGAATGAATTGCAACCGTCTTAATGCCGAGTTCTCTTGAAGCTCGGATTACTCTGCATGCTATTTCGCCTCTGTTTGCTATCAATATTTTTTTAAACATTTAATATCTCCTATATTAACTATACGATATCCGATGTGTCAACCAAAAATAATTCCTGTCCGTATTCTACGGACTGACCGTCTTTAATTTTTACCTCTGTGACTTTTCCTTTTGTAGTAGCCATGACGTCTTTATTGACTCTCATCGCGACTATCGTTCCGATTTTCTGTCCGACTTCAAGATGATCTCCTTCAACGACAAACGGCGGTCTGTCTTGAGCGGGAGAACTGTGAAAAGTTCCGACCATTGTTGATTTTATCGGAACTATCGGAGATTTTTCAACGGGTTTTTTAGGAGCTTCCGGAATAACTTTTTTCATTACTTCGCTTTTTTTTAAATAAACCGACGTGTCTCCGGATTCAAATTCCATTTCTTCAATATCAGTTTCTCTGATTGATTCCAAAAACTTTTTTATTTCATTTGAATTCATAAAAACCTCTTTCATATTAAATCAAAACTACTGCGATACTCTTTCAACGTATTCGCCGGTCCTGGTGTCAACTTTTATTTTGTCCCCTACTTTAATAAACAAAGGAACTTTTATTTCGGCTCCGCTTTCTATTTTTGCGAATTTTGTTAAATTTGTTACTGAATCGCCCTTAATGCCGGGTTCAGCTTCTATTATGGACATCTCTATTATAAGAGGCATATCTATGCCTATTAAGTCTTCTTCAAGATATATTGCGTCAACTTCCTGATTTTCTTTTAAATAAATTTCTTTTCCGTCAAGTTTGTCTTTCGGGATAGAGATTTGTTCGTAAGAATTCATATCCATGAAATTATAGTTTTCGCCGTCGGCGTATAAAAACTGTTTTTTTTGTCTGGATACGCTCAATGCTTCAAATTTTTCGCCGGATTTGAAAGTTCTGTCAATAGTTCCGCCTTTTTTTACGTGTCTTAATTTTACTCTCATCACCGCGCCGCCTTTTCCGGGCTTGTGATTTTGGAACCATGTTATCTGATAAGGTTCATTATCAACTACAATTACCAATCCGTTTTTAAAGTCAGATGTTGAAACCATTACGTTTTCTCCTTAATATTGCGCATTAGTCAGGATTTTATATCCGTTTTTTGTGACTAATACCGTGTCTTCTATTCTTATGCCAAACTTGCCGTTAAAATAAATACCGGGTTCTATCGTTATTACCATATTTTGTTTTAAAATATCTTTTGATTTTTGTGAAACCGAAGGATATTCGTGAATATCAAGCCCGACTCCGTGTCCGGTGCCGTGTATGAAATTATCCGCAAACCCAGCTTTTTTTATCTCAAGTCTTGCAGATTCGTCAACAAAACGGCATTTTTGCCCGTTTTTAACAGTTTTCAAAGAAACAGCATGGGCATTTTTAACCAATGTCCATATCTTTTTAGTTTGAACGTTGATTTTACCTAAAAATACAACACGTGTCAAATCGCTGCAATAGCCTTTATAAACACATCCCATATCAATTAAAATTATATCGTTTTTTAATATTTTACGGCTTGTGCTTACATGGTGTGGGTTTGCCGAGTTCGGCCCGCTTGCCACTATTGTTTTAAAAGACGGCTCAACTTTATATTTTGCAAATAATTCTGCTATCTTAAAATATATGTCAAGTTCCGTCATACCGGGCTTTATAAATTTTTTAATGTAACCGTAAACGGCTGAAATTATATCGCATGATTTTTTTATGTTTTTTATTTCATCCGGAGTTTTAATGCTTCTTAAGTATTTTGTTATTTCAGGAGCTGTTTTCAGCGTTATGCCGTTTTTTTTCAGATTTTCAGATACCGCGTCAAAAACCGGTTTCAATATGTTTGAATCCGCGGTTACTTCTTTAATTTTATTTTTTTTACAGAGTTCAATTATGGCGGAACTGAGAGAAGATGAAGACGCAACCACCGCAATATTCTTTCCAAAATATTCTGAAGCCTGGTTTTTAACCATTTCCGAAGTTACTGCGAAGACTTTCTTTTTGTAGGTCAAAAGCCAAAATCCGTCAAAATCGGCTCCGGTCAGATAATAAATGTCTTTTGGATTTGTTATTAAAACAAATTTGCCGAGGCATATTTCAGATAGTTTGTTTAAATTATACATTCTAGTATTATATCATTTTAAACACTTAATTGATAAAAATCGCCACTTCTTGTATAATATCAAATCAATAATTTTAAACAGGGCAGAATATAAAAATGAATAACATAAGAAATTTTTGCATCATAGCGCACATAGACCACGGCAAAAGCACTTTGGCAGACAGGCTTTTGGAATATACCGGAACTATATCAAAAAGAGAAATGAAAGACCAAATTCTTGACGCAATGGAGCTTGAAAGAGAAAGAGGAATTACAATAAAAGCCAAAGCCGTAAGAATGAATTATAAAGATAAAGACGGGAAAGAATATATTTTGAATCTTGTTGATACTCCCGGTCACGTTGATTTTACATACGAGGTTTCAAGAGCGCTGGAAGCATGTGAAGGCGCTTTGCTTATAATTGACGCTTCGCAGGGAGTTGAAGCACAGACTCTTGCAAATACTATGCTTGCCAAAAACGCAAATCTTAAAATAATTCCCGTTATAAATAAAATTGATTTGCCTACGGCCGACGTTGATGCGGCGTACGAACAAATGAAAGAAGGATTGTCCGTTGATGCCGAACCTATTCTTGCAAGCGCAAAAGAAGGAATAGGCATTTCTGAAATAATAGATTCGGTTATAGCAAATGTTCCGGCTCCTCAGGGTAAAGAAGAAGAGCCTCTTTCAGCTTTGATTTTTGATTCTTTTTATGATTCTTACAGAGGAGTTATAACCATAATCAGAATATTTGACGGTAAGATTAAAAAAGGAATGAAAATAAAATTTATGGCTTCGGATGCCGAACATGAAGTTTTGGAAGTCGGCTATTTAAAACCTAAAATGATTGAATCAAATGAGCTTTCGGCGGGAGAAGTCGGATATGTCGTCGCCGGTATAAAAACAATAAGAGACATAAAAATAGGTGATACCATTACCGAATTATTAAGGCCGACGCAGCATCCGCACGAGGGATATAAAGAAATAAATCCTTTTGTTTTTGCAGGTCTTTATCCTTACAGTTCGTCTGATTACGACAGTTTAAAAATGGCGCTTGAAAAACTTCAGTTGTCCGATTCTTCGCTTGTTTATGTTCCGGAAACCTCAGTAGCATTGGGATTCGGATACAGATGCGGATTTTTAGGACATCTTCATTTGGATATTGTAAAAGAAAGGCTTTTAAGGGAATTTGACTTAAATCTTCTTGTTACAGCTCCGAACGTTATATATAAGATAAAAGTAAAAGATAAGTACGTTACTATTGATAACCCCGCAAAATTCCCTTTAAATGCAGATATTCAGGAGATATGGGAACCTTACGTAAAAGCTACGGTTATATGCCCTAACGAATATATCGGGGCAGTTATGGATTTGTGCCAGAAAAGAAGAGGCAAACAAACAGATATGAAGTATCTTGATATGAGAATAGTCATATTGAAATACGAATTGCCGCTTGCTGAAATAATAGTCGGTTTTTATGATTCTTTAAAATCAATTTCAAAAGGTTATGCGTCGTTTGATTACGAGCATATCGCTTCGCAGTTAGGCGATCTTGTCAAACTTGAAATACTTGTAAATTCAGAAGTTGTTGACGCTTTTTCCGTAATAACTCATAAAGACAAAGCACAGACTGCCGCTCATTTTCTCACGGAGAAATTAAAAGACATAATACCGAGGCATATGTTTGAGATTCCCATACAGGCAAGAGTAAATAATAAAATTATAGCAAGAGAAACGATATCCGCAATGAGAAAAGACGTTTTGGCCAAATGTTACGGAGGAGATATAACAAGAAAGAGAAAACTTCTTGAAAAACAGAAAGAAGGAAAAAAGAAAATGAGACAATTCGGCAGAGTTGAACTGCCGCCGGAAGCATTCGTTGCTGTTTTGCAGATTGACGATTAGCAATAAAAGGATTTGTTAAAAGGAAAAAGAAATGGAAATAAAATTGTTTATTATCGGATGTATTTTGTTTGTTCTGGCAATGATTATGCTTGCCGTTAAGAAAAAATTCGTTAAAACGGAAAAAGCGCAAAAAACTTTTGAAAATGTATATTCATGGGTTGATACCGGATGGACAGCGCTTATAATAGCTTCAATAATAATGTATTTCATTATACAGGCTTTTAAAATACCCACAGGCAGCATGAGATCAACTTTGCTTGAAAAAGACCATCTTTTTGCTACAAAATTCGTATATGGATTCAGAATACCGTTTTCAGACGGAAAAAGAATCTGGCCTATGAAAAAGGTAAAACAGGGCGATATAGTTATTTTTAAATGTCCTCCGGAAGCGTTGAGTACAATTGAAAGAACCGAAGGAATCAGCAAGGATTATATAAAAAGATGTATGGCTTTTGCGGGAGATAAGGTTGAAATAAAAGATAAGGACCTTTATATAAACGATAAGAAAATTAAAGAGCCGTATGTTCAGCACATAGACACTGAAATTTATAAAAATTTTAACTTGTTTGAAACTCGCGAAGAATACCAGAAAGCATGGGAAGAGGGTAAATTTGCGACGCTGCCGCCGGCTTTTGTAAGAGATAATTTCGGACCTGTAATCGTACCTGAAGGACATTATATGATGCTCGGAGACAACAGAGACGCTTCGTTTGATTCAAGATATTGGGGCCCTTTGCCGGATAAATATTTGAAAGGCCGGGCGTTAATAGTTTATTGGCCTTTAAAAAGAATAAGAATTATTTCATAGGAGGATTAATTATGATGTCATGGTATATTTGGCTGTTTTTGTTTTTAATATTTTTGGGCGTTGAAATTATTACGACCGGAGTTTTTTATTTTTTATGCCTTTCAACGGGCGCGTTGTTTGCCATGCTTTTTTCACTGTTGGGGGCTTCTTTCAACGTGGAATTGATTGTTTTTTGCACCGTTTCGCTTGGATCAATACTGTTTATCAGACCTCTTTTAAAAAAATATATAGATAAGAAAAAAATAAAAACAAACGTAGATGCGTTGATAGGAGCTCAGGCGGATGTCGTTGATGAGATTAAAGACGGTAAATACGGCAAAGTAAAAATTGCCGGAGAAATTTGGCTGGCCGTCTGTGATGAAAACGTAGGGATCGGAGAAAAAGTTTTTGTTGAGTCGGTTGATGGCACGAAACTTGTAGTTAAGAAAAATATTTAAGGAGGCTGAAAATGATTTTATGGTTTGTTGCATTAGTGGTGGTTATCATATTTATAGCAAATACAGTCAGAATCGTACAACAGTATGAAAAAGGATTAGTAGAGACTTTGGGAAAATATTCGGCAACAGTTGATGCGGGTGTTAATATAATCATTCCTCTTTTTCAGAATTTGAGAAAAATTGATATGAGAGAACAGGTAATGGACGTTGCTCCTCAGAATGTTATCACAAAAGATAACGTTACCGTTACGGTAGACGCCATAATATACTTTCAGATAACCGATCCGGTAAAAGTAGTTTATAACGTCGCAAATTTTGCAATGGCGGCATTGAAGCTTGCGCAGACAAATTTAAGAAACGTTATAGGCGATATGGAACTTGATACGACTCTTACTTCAAGAGAAAAGATAAATACGCAGCTCAGAACGGTAATGGATGAAGCCACAGATAAATGGGGCGTCAAAATTACCAGAGTTGAAATACAAAAAATAGATCCTCCTAAAGATATTACGGATTCAATGTCAAAGCAGATGAAAGCCGAAAGAGAAAAAAGAGCCAATATATTGGATGCGGAAGGGTTCAGACAAGCGGCTATTTTAAAAGCCGAAGGCGCAAGACAGGCGGTTATTTTGGAAGCCGAGGCTAAAAGACAGCAGTCTATTCTTGAAGCCGAAGGTCAGGCCGAAGCGATAAAAAGAGTCGCTGATGCCCAAAAATATGAAATTGACACAATATATAACGCTATTCATGCCGGTAAACCTACAAATGACCTATTGGCAATAAAATATATGGAAGCTCTTACAAAAGTCGCCGACGGAAACGCGACAAAAATATTTTTGCCTTTGGAAACATCCGGAGTGATGGGTTCTGTTGCCGGAATTGCTGAATTGTTTAAAGAGAAAGGAAAAGAAAGCAAATAAAATAATATATAAATAAAAAAGACGTCTGTTTTTTGTTTTCAACAGGCGTCTTTTTTTATTTGTACGTATTGAGCATATTTTCAGAATGTTTTCTTATATATTCGGATTTTGTTGACGCAATAAGTTTATTCAGTATCCGACGTGCTGTGTTTTTATCGGATAAATAATAATATGTTTCGGCAAGCAGAAAATCAATTACTTCTATGTCAGGGAATTTAGTATTTAGAGATAAAAGCAGATTTTTTGCTTTTTCATAGTGCTGGAATAAAATATACAGTGAAGCCAGATTTAACGATACGTCCAAATCATATCCGTTAGCTTCCAAAGCCAGTAAAAGCGTTTTTTCCGCATCTTTAAATCTTCCGTGTTCCTTATAAAGTTTTGCAAGCGTTAAGGCGACGTCATTATGTATTTGCGTGCAGTAAACCTGTTCCAGCATATTTATCGCTTTATCTACAAAGCCGAGTTCAATAGCGGCTTTTGCCATTTTTATTGAAGTGGATACGTCCTGCTGAATTTTCTGGGCCGCTTCATAATGTTTGTATGCCAGATCAAAAGCGCCCTGCATGGCATATATGTCGGCTATTTTCACGTTTGCATGTCTTGAGTTCTTATCAATTAAAAGAGCTTCCTGATACTTGTTTTTTGCATTTTCATACAATATATTCTGCATGTAAATATCGGCCAATATTATTTTCGGCAAAATGTTTTTAGGATATAAAAACTCGGCTTCTTTGCAAACGTCAATCGCGTAATTGTAATTGTTTATAAGTTTGTAAGTATCTATAAGATAAATATAAATCTGAAATTTTTGTTTTTTCGTCAATTTGGAATCGGGTTCAATAAGTTTTAAGCAAAGCTCTTTTGATTCGTCGTATCTGCCGTTTGTTATATAAAATTTTATAAGATTTTGTTTTGCCGCGACTTCTTCTTTTTTGTTTTTAGCCGTATCCGTTTTTTCAAGTAAAATTTTTTCCTCTATCAAATTGCCGGCAAATGAATAAGACGGCAATACAAACATTAAAATTAATAATATAAGAAATTTATATTTTGACATTTTTTAAATCTTCCTCTTGTTTTACTATTAAGTTATGAATTCTTTGTTCATCGCCATATATATTGACCGCTTGTCCATAGAAGAACAGGCTTTTTGTCCTGTCTCCGACAGCATTGTAACAAATAAATAATTTTATCATAATATCTTCTCTATCAAAACAATTCAGTGATTCTAAAATTTTTATTGCTTTTTTATATTCTTTTTCAGATATATAAATTATTGATAATAAATATAGATTATATTTGTCTTTATAGTCTGTTATTTCGGCAATTTCTTTAATTTTTTTAGAGGCTTCTTGAAAATGTCCGTTCTGTAATAAATTATAGGAATATAAATTAGCCAAATTTATATTATAGTTAGGTTTTTCTGAATCTATTGTATGAAAAAATGAAACAGTATTTTGAAAAACATAAAATTTTTGAGATGTTAAATAACTTGTTATAAATAATAAAATTATAAGGGAAGCATATATTATTTTTTTATTTTTTAAACTTTCAATAAATGAACCTAAAATAATCAGAGTATAAAAAAGAGAAGTATAAAGTCTGCTTCCTTGATAAAGACCTTGAGATGAGAAAAGAGAAATAACAATTATAAATATTGGAGATGCAAAATAAATTACTTTTTCCGGTATTGATAGTTTTGAAAGCAATGTTAAAAAAAAGCTCAAAATGAAAGCAATTATTCCTAAAATTAAAGATAAATAGTTTACATATGGGGAAAAATGTATATTTGAAAAATATAAACTGGCGTAATAATCAAAAAAGATTTTATATGAATTTGTCAAATGTATAAAATAATTTTTTATCGGCATAATATGAGAAGACATAATTTGATGTATGATAAAAAATGAAAATATTGCAGTAAACCAAAAGAATATAATTTTGCCGATATTTAGGTGTATGTTTTTGTGAAATATAAAATAATATCCCATACACATAAAAGGAATAAGAACAGCGACTTCTTTAGTTAATAATCCCAAAGTCAGTGCAAAAAAATGCAATAATATTAAATATGTTTTCTTGTTTTTAAGATATTCAATAAAAAAAATGAAGGATATTATAGTAAATATAAACAGCAATGAGTCATTACGCCCGGGAATCCAAGCTACTGCAAAAATATTTATAGGATGTGTTGCAAATACTAATGTTAATAAAAATGATAAAAATACATTAAAATAATATTTTTTAAAAAAGAAAAATATTAAAAAACATGAAATTATATGCAGCATTATATTTGTGGTATGCAAAGCATATGGCGATGAGTTTGATATAGTATTGTCTATCATAAAAGATATAGGCAGCAATGGTCTATAAAAAGGAGATATATTATTTAAAAAAACAGTTTTCTTAAAAACATCTGTTATTGAAGTTTGCATGAAATTCATTTTGATAAATGTATCGTCGTCAAGTCCTGAAATGTCAAAGGCAAGAGTTTTATAATAAAGAGATAGTATAATTAAAGGGATTAATATATATAAAAGCAGAGTTAAGAATTTATTTTTGTTTATATTTTGGTAATTATTGAAAATATTTTTCATATTGAAATTTTATAATGTAACATTTTTCAAATCTTTCTCTTGCCGGTATATCAAATTATCCGTTATTTCGCGGGTTCCGGTAAGCTCAACAGCCTGATTATAATAATAAGCGCTTTTATCCGCGTTTCCAACGTATTTATAGCATATAAATAATTTAATCAAAATATCCTTTTTGTCAAAATTGATAATAGACTCAAGAATATTTATTGCCTGTGGATAGTTCCCTTCATATATATTGATTACGGCCAAAAGATACAGATTGTACGTGTTTTTATAGCCTGTTATTTCTGCGATTTCTTTAATTTTTCCGGAAGCTTTGTGAATATTCCCGTTTTGCAATAGATGATAAGAATACAGATTTGCAAAAACCGTATTATAATTCGGTTTTTCTGAATCTACTTTTTGTAAAAATGTTAAAGGGTTTTCAAAATACTTTGATTGTTTTATTGTTAAAAAAAATGATATTGATATTATGACTGCAAAAATAACACATATTATTTTTTTGTTTTTAATTTGTTGTAAAAATGAACAAAAAGGTATAAGAATACAGGCTAATGGTATATACATTCTGCTTGCCTGATAAAATAATTGTCCGGCCAATAAATTAACAGAAATAATTATTATGGGCAGTGTAAAATAAAGAAATTTTTCATATATTGTCAATTTACAAAAAATCGCAAATAATAAACTTATACAAAACGCAAGTATTCCTAAATAAAAAGAGGTATCTGTAACATATCCGGAAAAATGTATTTTTAAAAAATATGCCCCGCAATAATAATCAAAAAAAACTTTATAACTTGCTATTAAATTGTTGAAACAATGTTCCATTGTGAATGTTTTTGCTGATATGCTGGAATACACAATGAAAAACAATGCAGATGTTATTATCCATAATATAAAAAATCTCAATATGTTTATTTTAGATAAGTTTTTATATAATAAAATAAAAATATATATAACAGGTGCAATTAAAGCAGTTTCTTTAGTTAATAAAGACGTTATAAATAATATATAATGTATTACAAATAAATATTTTTTTTGAGTTTTTAGATATTCTAATAAAAATATAACGGATGATAATAAAAAAATAAAAAGCAATAAATCATTCCTGCCGGGAATCCAAGCAACTGAAAAAATATTTATAGGGTGAGCCGCAAATATCAATGCGGCAAAAAAAGATATTAAAAAATCAAAATAGTAACGTTTTAAAAAAAAGAATAGCAATATAGATGCTATTATGTGGAGTATTACATTTGTCGTATGAAATGCATAAGGAGAAGAGTTGGATATCAAATTGTCAAACATAACAGATAAAGATAGAATTGGCCTAAAATATGATGACACATCATTTAAAAAAATGGTATTTGTAAAGATATCAGCAATTGATATATTGCTAAAATTCATCGTTATAAAAGTATCATCATCAATGCCTGATATATCGTAAGATAATGTTTTATGGTATAGAAAGAAAGTAAAAAAAAATATAGATATATAAATTAGAAAAAATATGATTTTTTTGTTGCTATAATTTTTATAATCAGTCATTATGTTTTTCATATATTTTTTTAATGATAATTTCTTTGATTTTATTTACGTTGTTTTTGCCTGCGACAAATCCTGATTGTATGCAGTTTTCCGCTTTGTTTAAATCTAGCACGCTGACTTCTTTAACGTCAGGTCTTATGACAATATCGGACATTGAAAGATTTAGTTCATCCTTTTGCTGTCCCTGTATATATATTGCCTGATACAAAGTTGACATAACGTTTGAGAATGAGTTTTTTGTAATATCTGCTGCTACGCTGACCGTAATGATAATATCCGGTTCAAATAATTTCGCTACCGATACGGGAATATTTTCAACAAGACCGCCGTCAACGAGATATCTTTGCCCGTATTCTACGGGAGCAAATATTCCGGGAATCGTTGAACTTGCTCTTGTAGCCAATGCGACATCGCCTTCTTTTAAGATAATTCGTTCTCCGGTTGATATATCGGTTGCTATGCACGCAAAAGGAATATCCAGCTGAAAAAATTGCTTGTCTCCCAAAGTTTTTCTTAAATAATTCTCAAGTTTTTTTGTTGAGAGAAGTTTTTCGGACAGAATAAGAGTCAGCATTGAGATAGTGTTTAAATTGCTTATATCTTTCCAGCGTATATTGTTTGCAAGATTTTGGAGTTCGTTTGTTGATACTCCCGAGCAGTAGAGAGAGCCTACAAGCGCTCCGATACTGGTTCCTACAATCATATCAAACGGTATGTTTTCCTCTTCAAGAGCTTTGATTACTCCTATATGGGCCAAACCTCTGGCTCCGCCTCCGCCCAGCACCAGAATAATTTTCGGTCTTTTTGAAGCCGGCAGACTTGAAACTTTATCCCAAAGATAATTTTGAAGAAAAGCTTCCTGATCAAAACAAAAAGCCATATTATTTAAAAATAATACGGCCGTAATGATTAATATAACAGGAATGTTTTTTTTCATATTATTCTGCAAGTTTAAGGTTTAGTTCGGATATTTGTCTGCCTATGGCTAATTCAAGTTCAAACAGGCTTTTAAGATAGTTATACTTCACATCCATTTTATATATTTGTTCTTCAAGATTTTTTATTATGTCTTTTTGTTTTGACGGTTCGGTATTTTTTGAGGCTTTTTCATACCAGAAAGAATATTTGGCGAAAGCTTTTCTTACCTGCAGCTTTATTTTTTCTTCTTCTTTTGATCTTTCAAGCGTTGCCTGCCGCGCCTGTATCTTTTTTTCTTTTATCTTTGCGAATAAAGAACCTCCGTCAAATATGGGAACGTTGAGGTTTAATGAAATGTACCAGTCTTTTTCAATGCCTCTGGAATCTCCCATAAGCCAGTCGTAAGAAGTGCCGAACATAATTGTCGGATATTTCTCCATAGTCAGCAGATTTACTTCTATTCCGTCAATTGTTTCCTGATATTGAGTGTTTTTCATTTCCGGCCTGAATTGGTAAGCCCATAAAATACACTGGTCTATGTTTAAATCCAAATTTTCAATTTCTATGGACCCGGACAATTCAATGACTGTGTCCAAACCCAAACCTATTAAATTTAAAAAATCAAGCATCTGGATGCCGTATTCGTATTCGCATATTTCAAGTTTATCTTTTAAATTGTTCTCATCATTCAGCAGTCTTTTATTTTTTGATAAAATTTCTATGGTTTGTCTGTAAAACTTGATTTTTTCCTGAATAAGAATAATTTTATAAAAGCTTGATTTTACTTCCGCGATTACTTCGTTAGTTTTTATATCAGATTTGTTTTTTACCTGGGATAAAGACACTTTTGCAAGTTCGTTTGTGGCGGAAGTTCTGCCTCCGTTATATATTGTCTGCCATAAAGACAATCTGTTGGAATAATACAAATCCTGAGTTCCGCTTGGGAGATAAGTAACGCTCGGAAGAGATTCGGAGTTAATGACGGTGGGAATGTCATTTGAAAATTTAGAAACGTTAAGATTGAAATTTATAACGGGGTAATACAAAGTTTTTGTTTTTTTAATTCTCTGTTCGGCAAATAAAACAGATTGTTTGTTAATAAGTATATCGTGGTTGATATTTAAAGCCTGTCTTATGCTGGCGTCAAGAGTAAGAATCCTTTCCGGATACTGCGAAAAAACTTTCGGTCCGAATACAAGAAGCAAAGATAAAACGGCAAATAATTTTATTTTATACATTTTTTTATATCCGCTATTTGTTTTAAGACAGATTTTTTTGAAGTTCCGCCGTAAGAATTTTTTGCGTTTATTATATTTTCTATATTGATGAATTTAAAGATGTCTTTTTCTATTTCATTTGAAAAAGTTTTATATTCTTCTATTGAAAGTTCATTGAGAGTTTTTTCCTTTTTTATGCAGTAATTTACAATATTTTTTACTGTCGCATGGGCGGTCCTGAAAGGAATATTTTTTCTGGCAAGATAATCTGCGATTTCTGTTGCCTGAATAAAGCCTTTTTGAGTGCTTTTTAATGTTTTTTCGCCGTTAAATGAAAATGAATTCATCATATCAGTCATAACTTCAAGACAAAGTTTGACTGTATCGGCAGCGTCAAATACGGGCGGTTTATCTTCCTGAAGATCTCTGTTATATGCAAGAGGAAGAGCTTTTATTATTGTAAGAAGCGCGGTTAAATCTCCGAATACGCGGCCTGATTTTCCTCTTATTATTTCGGCGCAGTCGGGATTTCTTTTTTGAGGCATTATTGAAGAGCCAGACGTAAAAATATCTCCGATTTTTATAAATCCGAATTCCGCCGAGGACCAGATTATTATTTCTTCGGCAAGTTTTGACAAATGAGCCGATATAAGCGAAAGATCAAAAACATATTCGCAGGCAAAGTCCCTGTCGCTTACGGCGTCAAGCGAATTTTGCGTTATTGAATCAAAATTTAAAAGTTTTGCGGTATAATTTCTGTCTATTTTAAAAGACGTTCCTGCAAGAGCGGCGCTGCCCAGAGGAAGAACGGTTACTCTTTTTAAACAGTCTTCAAGTCTTTCTTTATCTCTTTGAAGCATCCAAGCGTATGCCAAAAGATAATGCGCTCCCAAAACCGGCTGCGCAGGCTGAAGATGAGTGTATCCCGGCATTATCACGTCAACTGATTTTCCGGCTTTATCCGCAAGAACCGACTGTAAAGCGGAAATCATTTTTATTGTTGAAAGTATTTCTGTTCTTAAATAAATTCTTAAATCGGTTGCGACCTGGTCGTTTCTGCTTCTTGCCGTGTGCATTTTGCCGCCGACAGGTCCTATTCTTTTTATAAGTTCTTTTTCTATAGCGTAATGAATATCTTCTTCTTTCGGGAGCTGCCGGCCCTTTTCAATATCTTTTAATATTGAAGAAAGCCCTTTGATTATTTTTGCTCCGTCTGAAGCGGTTAAAATTTTGGTTTTTACAAGCATCTTTACATGAGCTACGGAACCTTCAATGTCTGCTTTTGCAAGCCGCCAGTCAAAAGAAAAAGAACCTATAAACTGTTCAAAGTTTTTCATTTATATTCCTTTCTTAAAATTGCCTGCACTTTTGTAGGCAGTCCGAACAGGTTTATAAAACCTTCGGCGTCTTTCTGGTTGTAAACGGCATCCTTGTCAAATGTGGCAAGTTCTTCCCAGTAAAGAGGGTGCTTTGCTTTTCTTGATACTACCTTCATATTGCCTTTGTAAAGGCTTACGGTAACGGAACCTGTTACATATTTCTGAGTAACGTTTATAAAAGCGTCAAGAGCTTCTCTTATAGGTGCAAACCATACGCCGTTATAAGCAAGTTCCGCATATTTGTGAGACAATATTTCTTTGTAATGGGCGGTATCTCTGTCAACTGTTAAAGATTCTAGTTCGTTATGGGCAAAATACAAAAGAGTTGCCGCGGGAGCTTCGTATACTCCTCTTGATTTCATTCCGACGAGTCTGTTTTCAACTATGTCAATTCTTCCTACGGCGTTTGCGCCTGCAACCTGGTTGAGTTTTTTTATAAGTTCAACAGGTTTGAAAGATTTTCCGTTTATAGCCACAGGAGTGCCTTTAACAAAATCTATTTTAACATAAGTCGGTTTGTTTGGCGCTTCTTTAGGGGAAACCGTCATCTGAAACATTGAGTCGTCATATTCATTTTCAAGATTTTCAAGAATTCCGCCTTCATAAGATATATGCCATAAGTTGGCGTCTGAAGAATAAGGTTTCGCTTTAGTTACCGGAACGGGAATATTTCTTTTTTTTGCGTAATCTATCGCGTCATTTCTTGATTTTATTCCCCATTCTCTCCAAGGGGCTATTATTTTTGCTTCAGGCATTAAGGCTTTAAATGCCAGTTCAAATCTTACCTGATCGTTTCCTTTGCCTGTTGCTCCGTGGCAGATTGCGCCTGCTTTTTCTTTTTTTGCGACTTCAACGATTTTTTTTGCTATTATCGGCCTTGCAAGCGATGTCCCGAGCAAGTATCTGTTTTCATACAGAGCGTTTGCTTTGATTGCCGGAAATATATAATCGGTTACAAATTCTTTTTGAGCGTCTATGATATATGCTTTTGAAGCGCCTGTTCTTATTGCTTTTTCTTTAAGACCTGCGAGTTCCTTGTCCTGTCCGACGTTTACGCAGCATGCTATAACTTCGGCATTGTAATGTTCCTTAATCCACGATAAAATAATTGACGTGTCCAACCCGCCCGAATAGGCTACTACTACTTTTTTGATGTCTGACATTTTAACGCATCCCCCAGTATTTTGATTGCAAAATCTATATCTTTTTTAGTTATGACAAAAGGCGGCAGAAACCTTAGAACGTTTTCTTTAGGGCTGTTTATTATCAGGCCTTTGTTGAGACAAAATTCTACTATATCTTTGGCGGTAAAATCAAGCTCTACTCCGATAAGAAGACCGATATTCCTGATTTCCTTAACGGAAGGGTATTTTTTCTTCAACTCATTTAGTTTTTTCACAAAATAATCCGCTTTTGCCGATACTTCTTTAAGCAGTTTCGGAGTCATCTGTTTTAAAACTGCCAAAGCAGCCGCGCATGCGACGGGATTTCCTCCGAAAGTTGAACCGTGATCGCCGAAAACAAAAAGATTTGCCGTTTTTTTATCGGATATAACCGCTCCCAGAGGCAGACCGTTTGCAATTGATTTGGCAAGCGTAAAAATATCCGGTTTTACTCCGTAATGCTGCCATGCGAAAAGTTTGCCGGTCCTTCCCATACCGCACTGTACTTCGTCAAATATTAAAAGAAGATCATTTTTATCGCACAGCTGCCTTAATTGTTTTAAAAAATCTTTTTTGGCCGGTATCATTCCGCCTTCGCATTGGAAAGGTTCAATCATTACCGCTACGGTATTTGAATTTATCAATTTTTTTACGGAATCAATATCATTGAAATCCGCATATACGAATTTATCAACCAGCGGCGTGATTATTTTATGAAACTTTTCCTGCCCTGTGGCCGAAAGAGTCGCCAAAGTCCTTCCGTGAAATGAATTTTTAAAAGTTATTATTTCAAATCTTTCCTTATTGCTTTTGGATTTATTTACTTTTCCGTATTTCCTTGCCATCTTTATTGCGCCTTCATTTGCTTCGGCTCCGGAATTTGCAAGAAAAACTTTCGCGCCTTTGCCGAACGATTTTAAGGCAAGTTCTTTTGCAAGTTCAGCCTGAGGTTTTGCGTAATAAAGATTTGAAATATGCAAAAAACAATCAAGCTGTTTTTTTATCGCGGCGATTACCGTTTTATCGCAGTGTCCGAGATTACATACGCTGATTCCTGAAAAGAAATCGGTGTATTTTTTGCCGTTTTCAGTCCATAAATACTGGCCTTTTGCTTTTCTGACCGCAATATCCGATTTTTTATATGTTTGCATCAAATACTCATTCGTTAATTTTTTTGTATCCATAGAATTCTCCGTAAAAATAATAAATTTCGTATATTAAAACATTTATATTTAAGTTTGACAAGAGAAATGATTTTCCGCCCGTTTGACAATCGGGTTATTTTTCAATAACATTAAAGGTAAAAAAACGGGTACTAAAATGACTGATAAAAAAATTGCTTTAATAAGCGACTTTGACGGCACTATAACAAAAGAAGATTTTTTTAATATGGCGGTAGACAAACTTTTATCGCCCGAAGCTCTTAAACCCTGGCATGATTATGTTTCAGGCAAAATAACGCATATTGACGCGCTTACCGGTATTTTTTCGCAGATACGTCTGTCTCAGGATGAACTGGATAAATTTATTGACACAATACATATTGATAAGCATTTTTACGATGTTATGGATTTTTGCGCAAAACATAAGATACCGGTATATATATGCAGCGCCGGCACAAAATATTATATTGAGAAAAAAATAGGCGGCGAAATAAAAAAATACGGAATCAAACTTGTTTCAAACGACGCAGTATATTCGCCCGAAAAAGGCCTGCGCCTTATATCTCCGGATAAAAACGATCCGTTTTACGACGAAAATACCGGAATATCAAAAGAGGCTTTGGTTGAAAAATTAAATAAAGAAGGTTATTTTACGGTTTATGCGGGCGACGGAAGACCTGATCTTCTTCCTTCAAAAAAAGCAAAAACCGTATTTGCAAAAAGCATTCTTCTTGATATGTGCAGAAAAGAAAATATAAAAACTGAAAAATTTGAAAATTTTAAAGATATATTGAATTATTTGAGGAGGTTTTATGACGCAGGCTAAAGTTATCAATATTCCGTCTCTTTTGAAAATAGGGCACGGGAAAATACATAAAATAGGCAAATACCTTTTTGACAGAAAATATATGAAAGTCGCAATTTTTTTCAGCGACGGCATAGAATCGCTTGTCGCCGATAATCTTTATTCGGGATTTGAGCTTTTTGACATTCAGGTTGTATGCAAGGATACGATAAACGATATAGGAATAGAAAATATAATTCATACCGCTTTTAAAATACCTTCGGACACAAATGTTCTTTTGGGGATAGGAGGGGGAAAGGCTCTGGATTACAGCAAATACTGCGCGCACGTTTTAAAACTTCCTTTTATAAGCGTTCCTACGTCTGTTTCAAACGACGGTTTTTGCAGTCCGAACGCTTCTCTTTTGGTTTCAGGCAAACGAAAAAGCGTAAAATCAACTATGCCGTACGGAATAGTAGCAGATCTTGATATAATCAGCAAGGCTCCGGAGATGACTTTATATTCAGGCGTGGGAGACATCATTTCAAAAATTACGGCTCTTTGGGACTGGAAACAGGCTTTTTTGAAAAAGAAAGATGATTACAGCGATTTTGCGGCTTTGATTTCAAACAATTCTCTTGATATTCTTACATGCGATAATCTTCATAATCCTAAGGATAACGAATTTCAGTACAGGCTTGTAAATTCGCTTGTTTTAAGCGGAATAGCGATGGAAATAGCGGGATATTCAAGACCGGCAAGCGGCAGCGAACATCTTATTTCGCATGCTCTTGATAATGTTTCAAAATGCCCGAAAATGCACGGGCTTCAGGTCGGAGTCGCGACATATCTGTGCTCTCTTTTGCAGAATAATAAAGCCGAGCTTGTAAAAGATTTTCTTCTTAAAACCGGTTTTATAAATTTTGTTTCGGAAAGTTTTGATAAAAAAGAATTTATTGAAGCGATAAAACAGGCGCCGTCTATAAAAGAAAATTACTACACGATTTTATCGGAAGAAGACAGTTTTAAAAAGGCTTTAGATTTTATTGATAAAGACGCTGTTTTACGGCAGGTTTTTAAAAAATAAAATTAATCCGCGTATAACACTTCGGTTATTTCCATATCGGTCATATTCGTTCTTATGTCTTCTTTGCTGTTTGTGCAGAACTGGTCTATTTTACCTATTCCTCTGCCGTGCAGGTATTGGTTTAAATTTGAAAAATAATACTTGTCTTTCCTGAGCTGTTTAAAAATTATGATATTGGCGTTTTTTTGTTTTATGTGAGTCGTTATGTTTTTTTTTGTTTCAAAAGTTTTCGTAAAATCCGGATTGCGGAAAGATAATACGGAAGCAGCCGCAATAAGAATGCAAAGCCCGGCAAGCATTTTTCTGCTGCGGCTGAATTCAAGCATTATTATCAGCGCAAAATAATAGAATATAACGGCCGTAACCGAAGGTATTTTTACGTAAATAATTGAAAAATTAAAATCCGCCATAAATCTTATTACAGAAAGAATAATATTTACGACGAATGATAATAAAGCCGCGCATAAAACCGCGATCCATGATGAAATAAAAGTAGCCGCATAAAAAATGAAAGAAACCGCGACTATAAAACCTACTGCCGGAACTATCAAAATGTTTGCCAAAAAAGATATCAGCGAAAGTTTTCCGAAATAAAACATAAGAACGGGCAAAATACCGATTTGTGCGGCAAGAGTTACGCTTACGACATTCCATAACCATCTTAAATATTTATTTTTAATTCGCCCCAAAGACGAATTTATTTTAGGATAAAGATATATTATTCCAAGAGTCGCCGCAAACGACATTTGAAAACTTGCCGTGAACAATTCCTGAGGATTAAAAATAAGTATTATAAGAGCCGATAACGCGATTGCGTTGTATACAAGAGGTTCTCTGTCAATAATCAGAGAAATCAGTATGCATAATGCCATTACGGATGCTCTGACTACGGGCGGATTTGCACCTGTGAGAATCATATAAAAAAATATCGCCGGTATTGTAAGAAGATAGACGTATTTAAGCCTCAGATTAAACAATTTGAATAAAAATATAAATATTACGACGCAGAATCCGACATTCAGGCCGCTTACTACAAGAATATGTATTAATCCCGTATTTATAAAAATATTTTTTGTGTCATTATCTATGGATGATTTTTCTCCTATCATCATCGCTTCAAGAACGGCGGCATAAGGCTGTTTGAAAAATCTTTTGAATCTGTCGGAAATGTCATTTTTTGATTTTAAGGCAAGATATTTTATTAATGACGGTTTTTTTTCAAGAAATTCAAAATCAGATGCAAAAAACAGCGTGTAAATGTTTTGTCTGTTAAGATATTTGCCGTAATCAAAATTTCCCGGAAAAACCGCAGACGGCGGAATTTGCAGTTTGCCGTATAATTCTATAACATCGCCGTATTTTAAGTCGTTTGCCGGCGGGGCGTAAACAAAAGTTTTTTCTTTTAACGGACTGTCGTTTAATTTTGTTGTTTCCAACACAAACTGCTGCCGGTTATTTTTTACAACAGGTTCGTTTATTATTCTGCCTGTCAATGTAATTTTTATATTGTCGGTATATCCGATTAAGCTGCTTTTATTTACGGCTGAAAAATGGCCGAAATAATCAAGGAATATTATAATTAGCGCATATAGAATAAAAATAGTTATAACGGGTCTTTTAAACAGAATCATTTTCAATTTTTTTTAGAGATTTCGCTTTTTCAATAAGCTGTATATTTTCGGGAGCAAGTTTAAGTCCTTCCTCAACGTATTTTAAAGCATTTTTGTAATCTTTCATCAATTCGTATAATTCACCTATCTTATAATAATATTGTGCATTTTTTTTGTCATATTGCAAAAGGGAAAAACACATGTCCAAAGCTTTTTTAAATTCACCGTTCATCGTATAAATCGTAATTAAAAGTTTTGTGAATTCAATATCGTATTTATTCAATTCATAAGTTTTGTTAACATATTCCATAGCTTTTTTAAAGTCCTTTTTGTATGCGTATAATTTAGCGAGATTTCCGTATGCCAAATCGCTTGTTCCCGGACTTAATTCTACCGATTTAAGCAAAATTTTTTCAGCTTCATCAAATCTTTGCTGGTATAAAAAGACTGCGGCAATATCAAGTAAATATCTATTAGGCGAATAATTTTCGGCCGCAAACATCAAATCTAAAGCTTTTTCATAATTATTTATTTCCATAAATCTTAGACCTAATCCGTGACATGCTATGTGATAGTCAGGAGCATCAGAATATGCATAAGACCAGAATACAGGCGCATTTTTATATTTTTCGGATTGTATATATGAAGCAAAAGAATAAACACAAAACAATACGGTAAAAAAAATCAAAAAATATTTTTTTATTAATGTATATTTTGTTATCAAATTTTTTATGATTTCATTAAATATAATAACTAGTCCGGTGATGGGTATTAATAATCTATGAAAAAGCAGTACATAATCATTTAGTATAAAAGTTGGTGCAATCCATATAATGAACCAAAAAAAACCGAACAACAAAACTTTAATATGTATAATTTTTTTATTAATACTGATTAATAATAATAGAAGCAACAAAATATTTAAAAGCAATGTTTTTGCGCAAATATTGAATTTATACATCATCAGTGAGATATGATTAGGTATTAAAAAATTAGATATATAAATCATTGTTCCTTTTAACGCTGTTAAAGTATATTTTGAAAGTTCAAAATCCTTTATCCCGCTGCCTGAAATTGAAATGTTTCTTAAATACAGATAAAAGAAAATGGCAGGCAGAATCCATAAAATTAATTTTATTATTTGATTTTTATTTATTTGCAGATTGAAAGTGTATATGAAAACAACATATGTCGGCAACAAAATTAAGGAAGTTTCTTTAGTTAAAAGAGCAATAAAAAAAGTTACAATAAAAAAGAATAAATTTAGATTAGTATAGGATTTTATGTATTGTGCTAAATTTATAAAAGATAAGAATGTGAATATAAGAAGCAGGGTGTCATTCCGTGCCGGAATCCAAACGACCGTCGATGAAAAAATCGGGTGAACTGCAATAAGTATACAAATATATTTTAAAATAACTGATTTTTGGTTTAAACACGATATAAAAACATACATTAGATAAATACTTAAAATAAATAATATTATATTTGACAGATGAAAAATTTTGGAGTTATTGCCGAATAATATTGTTTCTATTGCAAAAGAAAGAGTCAGAATCGGTCTATAATAAGCATAATTTTTCTTATAAAAACATGAAGTTTTAAATAATTCAGGGATATTAGTAGGGTTTGCAATGAATGAAATATTTCTTGTAATCAATGAATCATCGTCATATTTGGTCAATTCATAATTTATTGTTTTGCCGTAAATTATAAAAACAACGGCGGTTAAGATTATAAAAAAAGCTAAATTGGTTCCTAAAATATTTTTTAAAGTTTTCATATTAAACATAATTTTTTTGTATATTTTTAAGATATTTCACTTTTTCAAGAAGGTTAATATTTTCAGGGGCAAATTTTAATCCTTCGCTAATATACTTTAAGGCATTTTTATAATCGGCAAGGGCTTCGTATAATACGCCTATGGTATAATAATATTTAGCGTTTGTCTTGTCGTGCTTCAATAACTCAAAACAAATATTGAGAGCTTTTTCAAATTCATTGTTTAATCTGTATGCCGTAATTAATAATTCCGCAAACTCAATATCGTTTTTGTTTAAATTATATCCGGCTTGCGCATAGTAAAGGGCTTTTTTTACGTCATTTTTATGTATATATAATTTGCTTAAATTACCGTAAACAAGATCTCTTGTGGCAGGAACCAATTCTGCAGATTTAAACAGCAATTTTTCGGCATCTTCAAATTTTTTTTCGTACAACAAAACGGCTGCAATATCCAACAAATATCTGTTCGGGGAGAAGTTTTCGGCTAATAATAAATATTTTTTAGATTTTTCATAATCTCCGATTTCTAAATATCTTTGTGAAAATCCGTGGCAGGCGACATGATAATCAGACGCATCAGAATATGCGTGAGCCCAAAAAATAAAAGAATTTTTATATTTATCGGACTGTATATAGGAAGCATAGGAATATGAGCCGAATAATATGAGAAATATTATAATAAGATATTTTTTTGATACCGGATACTCCAATATTATATTGTTTGTGATTTTACACAATATAAGAATAAGCCCTATTACAGGCAGTAAAAATCTATGAAATAATAATATGTAATCAGGTATTAAAAATGTCGGAAATAACCATAAAATCAACCAAACAAAACCCGATAGTATAGTAGAAATATCTATAATTTTTTTATAAATACAAAAAAACAAAAATAATAAAAATGATATATTTATAATCAATATCGGTAAGATGGTGTTGAGTTTATAGATCATTACCGGAATATAAGCAGGTATTAAAAAATTATAGATATATATCATTACGGACGTTAATATTTTCGGAGCATATTTATACCATTCAACAATATTTATATTGATATGGTGTACTGAAATGCTTCTTAAATAAAAATAAAAAATTAAAATAGAAAATAAAATCGTAATTGTTTTGAGTATTTGTTTTTTTGTTATTTTGAATTTAAAAACATATATAAAAAATACATACATAGGGATTAATATCAGTGAAGTTTCTTTTGTAAATAAAGCAAGCCCGAAATATATTGAAAATAAAAATAAACTTATATTTGAGTTATTTTTTAAATAGTTAAACAAATTTAAAAATGAGAGACATGAAAATATAATCAGCAGGGTATCATTTCTTGCGGGTATCCATGCAATACAGGATGAAAACATAGGATGAACGGCAATGAGCAGACAAATAAACTTTAAAATAATTGGATTTTGCTTTAATCTTGACAAGAAAACATACATTAAATAAATACTTATAATAAATAATATTATATTTGATAGATGATAAACTTTTGTATTGTTGCCGAACATGATTGCTTCTATTGCGAAAGAAAGAGTTAAAATCGGACGATAGTATGTATAATTATTTGAATAATAACAGGAAGTTGTAAATAATTTAGGGATATTTGCAGTTTCGGCGATAAAATTGATGGTTTTTGTTATTAATACGCTGTCATCATATTTTGTTAATTCGTAATTTATGCTTTTACCGTAAATCGCAAATACAACAACCGTTAAAACTATTAAAAAAGCCAGATTAGTATTTAAAAAATTCTTAATTTTTCCCATAATAATAGTTTGGAAAATTTACTGCAATACGGATAAATCAACGAAAGAGTTAAATCTTTTGAGAATACCCGCTATTAAAGAGATTCTGTTTATTTTTATTTCATTATCATCGCACATAACCATAACTTTCTCAAAAAAATTATCAAGACACGGTTTTATATCATTTAATGTGTTTAAAGCCTGTAAATAATTTTTATTTTGCAATAATTCTTTTAGTTGTTTGTCTGTGAGAATATATTGTTCATAAAGTTTTTGTTCGGCTTCTTCTTTTAAGAGTTGTTGATTGATATTTTCGGATATTTGTAAATTTTGTTTTTTTGCCTGCTGAATAATATTATTTGCTCTTTTAAATATGGTAATAATCTGTTCAAAAGAAGTTTGTTTTCTGGCCTGCTGAAGGAACGACAATTTAATTTTTATGTCGCCTATGCCGTTAAAACCGTTTTTCTGGGCCGGCAAAATAACTGCTTTTACTTCATCAAACTTATATCCGTCATTTTCATAAATGTTTTCTATTCTGTTCCAGAAAAATTTAATCAGTCTTTCCTTCGCATTTTTAAAAGTTTCAAGTTGCTTTATTTTTTCAGGTAAATTGTTTAAAGATTCGTCTATTATTTTTTCAATATTTGCATTTGGAATATATTCAACAATCATTCTGATAATACCGATAGCCATTCTTCTGAGTCCGTAAGGATCGGCAGAACCTGAAGGTTCAAGTCCTATGGCAAAATCAGCCGATAAGGTATCAATTTTATCAGCCAGAGATATGACTGCCGACTGAATTGTTTCCGGTAATTTTCCGGAAGCGCTCAAAGGCCAGTAATGCTGTTCTATTGCTTGCGCAATCTCATCCGGCTGTCCTGATGCCGCCGCGTAAATCCTTCCCATTATTCCCTGCAATTCGGGATATTCGAAAACCATTTCGCTGACCAAATCGGTTTTTGACAAATCAACGATTTTATTTATCTTATTTGTATCGCACGGCAGATTATTTTTTGCCGATATAAATTGAGCCAGAGCTTTTATTCTTGAAAGTTTTTCATATACGGTTCCGATTTCTTTTTGGAACACAAGCCCTTTCAGCCTTTCAAGCGAACTTTCAGTCGTTTTTTTCAAATCGTTGGCATAAAAGAATTCAGAATCCGCAAGCCTTGCGATTACGACTTTTTGGTATCCTTCTCTTACGATGTCGAGATGTTCGGAATTGCCGTTTCTTATACCGATAAAATAGTTTGTAAGTCTGCCTTTTTCATCTTTTACCGCAAAACATTTTTGTTTTTTCTTCATGCAGGTAATAAGAACTTCTTCCGGAAGTTTCAGATATTTTTCGTCGAATTTGCACAGAACCGCCGTAGGATATTCAACAAGCTGGTTTACTTCGTCAATAAGGTCTTGGTCAAGAATCGCTTTGCAGGATATTGTGTTTACGGCGTCGTTTATTGAATTTATTATTCTTTCTTTTCTTTCAGTCTGGTCTGCAAGCACACAGTTGTTTTTTAGAATATTCTTATAATTGTCAGCGTCGTCAATTGCTATAGGTTTTGCCGTAAGAGTATGAAGGCCTATTGTTTTATTTGACGATGAAAGAGCGCCGTTTGCCATTGAAAATTTAATTACCTTGCCGCCGTACATCGCGACTATAGTCCTGACGGGTCTTGCAAATTTCATAAGCGAACTTTCCCAAACCATAGTTTTTGGGAAATATATTTTTTTTATTATTTCCTGAAAAATATCCGATAAGGCTTTTTCTGCTTTAATTCCTTTTATTTTTTGCACGTGGCAGTAATACTGTCCTTTTTCAGTTTCTTTAATTTGAAGTTGTTCCGGATTTATATTATGTTTTTTTGAAAAACCCAAAACAGCCTGTGTCCAATTGCCGTTTGCGTCTTTTCCGGCTTTAACCGACGGGCCGTTAAATTCCTGATTTTTGTCTTCGCTTTTTTCATCAACGTTATTTATTATCAGAATCAGTCTTCTCGGAGTTGAGTATGTAGTTATTGCGTCAAATTTTAACCCGACGGCATTTAGCATTTCAGCCGCGTTTTTTTTCATTTGTTCAAGAGCCGGCGCAATATATGACGCTGGTATTTCTTCGGTTCCTATTTCAAGTAATGCGTTTTTTGCCATTTTTTTTTATCCTTATATTAAATATTTATTTTTTATCTTCGCCGAGAAATTTCATATACCCCTCAGCCACCATTTTCGCAAGAGTCCTTACCCTTAAAACATAATTTACTCTTTCAGAAACCGATATTGCGCTTCTTGCGTCAAGCATATTGAATAAATGCGAGCATTTCATGACTGCGTCGTAAGCCGGTAAGACTAAATTTAAACCTACAAGTTTTTTTGCTTCCGCTTCCCAGTCGTTAAAATGTTTCAAAAGCATTTCGGTATTTGCGATTTCAAAATTATATTTTGACCATTGTTTTTCATCTTCAAGATGAACGTCGCCGTAAGTTACCTCGTCGGTCCACATTAAATCGTATACGTTGTCTTTTTTTTGCGAATACATAGCCAGCCTTTCAAGACCGTAAGTTATTTCAACTGATATCGGATTAAGTTCAATGCCTCCGATTTGCTGGAAGTAAGTGAATTGAGTCGCTTCCATTCCGTCTATCCATACTTCCCAGCCCAGCCCCCATGCGCCTAATGTGGGAGATTCCCAGTCGTCTTCCACAAATCTTATATCGTGTTCTTTCGGATCAAGTCCTATTGCTTCAAGACTTTTTAAATACATCTGCTGTATATTTGCTGGCGCAGGTTTCATGATAACCTGAAACTGGTAATAATGCTGAAGTCTGTTCGGATTTTCGCCGTATCTTCCATCCGTCGGTCTTCTTGACGGTTCAACGTAAGCGACATTCCACGGTTTTGATCCCAGACATTTTAAAAATGTGGCCGGATTAAATGTCCCTGCTCCCTTTTCCAAATCGTAAGGCTGCCAAATCAAACATCCTTCTTTCGCCCAAAACTTATGGAGCTTCATAATAATTTCCTGAAAATTCATTTTATCCCCTAATTTATAAATTTAATTTTTTTTAAAAATATGCCTACGGAAAGTTGAGGAACGTGGGTCTTTATGTAATTTTCAACGTAACTCCACATAATCTTGTCTTTGCCGTTTTCAAAACCTTCAAGCATTTCAAGTTCTTTTCCGGAACAGTTTGATATTTTCTGCAGACAAAAAAAGTCTGTTTTTTTCATTGCAGATTCTCTTAGAATATAATCGGTCATGCTGTAACCTGATATTTTTAAAAGTCTCAAAGAAAAAGCGGTCAAAACTCTTAAAGGAACCGGCGAAGAACCCAATAACTGCCAGGTTCTAGATATTAAATCATATTTTTTTTCATTTGGCACATTTATAGGAGCAAATTTATCGCTCAGTTCGCTTACGTAAAGAGCCAGAGAATATCTGTTGAAATCGCTTTTTACATCGGAGTTGTTATTTAATATTCTGGCGCCTGTGACGGTCGGTTTTGCGTTTACGCCGGGCTGATAAATCGTTATTTCGCTTTCCGTCACCGGTTCGGTTGCCTGAGCAAGTTTTGCCATTATTTTTTTTGCGCTCGGAACAACGGCCCGTATTTTGCCCCATTTACATGTGTAAACGGTTATTGTTTTATCCGCTTCGGAAGAAATTGAAGTGTTTAATATCAAAGCGTTAAGATTATAATACATTTTCTTTTTTTCTCAGAATTATCCTTTTAATTTTTTTTGAAGTCGCGCTGTCTATCTCTATTTCATAATTTTTCCACGTTGTTTTTTCGTAAACTCTCGGTATATATCCGAAACATTCAAGCACCCATCCGTTTATCGTTGAAAAATGTTCTTCCGGAATGGACATTTTTAATTCGTCATTTACGTTTGCGATGGATTCCGACGCGTTTATAATATATTCATTTTCTTTTAATTTTACAATATTTCTTTCCTGTATATCATATTCGTCCCATACTTCGCCTATTATTTCTTCAAGAATATCTTCTATCGTAACAAGTCCTATCGTTGAACCGAATTCGTCTACAATTATGGCGATATGCTGGTGGTTTTTTTGAAAGTTTATAAATAATTGTTTTATATGAGCCGTTTCCGGGACGTAATAAACCGGTTTAATGATATCGTCAACCCTTAAAACGCCTCCGCTTCTCCATGTCATTGCCAAGTCTTTTATATGTATAATTCCTATTATATTGTTCATTGATTCTTTATATATCGGAACTCTGGTAAATTGAGTTGCTATAATATCTTCAATGACTTTATCCTGAGGCTGATTAATGTCAACCGCAAGAATTTCAGACCTTGGCACCATTACCTGCGTCACTTTTGTTTTACGGAATTCAATAATTCTTTTTATAATTTTTCTTGACGCGAGAGATAACGGAGACACTTCCGCGTTTGACAATAAAAAATCAATTTCATCGGCCTCGATGGACGCGGGTTCTGCCGTGTTTTTACCGAAAAAATTAAGCATTGAAGTTGATATGGAAACGAGAAAAATATTTAACTTTGAGGTAAACTCCGATAATCTGACAAGAACCGGCAAGGTTTTTAAAGATAACATTTCCACATTATATCTGGCGATTGTTTTTGGAATAATTGATCCGAAGATTAAAACTATTATAATAGACAATATTGTAAAAACTGCAACCCAAACGGTTTTATTTAACGTAAAATATTCTATTAAGCTTAAACCAAGCGATGTAGTAACGACCCCGACGGCGACAACCGACATATTCATGCATACTAAAATAGTCGTAATGATATCTTCGGGATTTTTTTCCCAAACATAAATATATTTATGGAATTTGTTGTATTTTTCCTTTAATCTTCTTACGTGGGAATGGGAAAGACTTGTTAATGCCGTTTCAACGGCCGAAAAAAATGCTACAAACGTTAAAAGAATAATAAAAACCAGCAATTTAATTATAATTAATATCATAATTCGTACTCGTCTAAAATTTCTCCTACTATTTCTTCCACGATATCTTCAAGAGCAACCATTCCTAAAATTTTATTTTTAAAATCCTTTATAAATGCGATGTGCGTTCTTCCCGACTGGAGTTCTTTCAGCAGTTCGTTTATTTTTTTATCTTCCGGCACAAAATATGCCGGTTTTATGACATCTTTTATTGAGTTTTCATTTTTTTCTTTTAAAATTTGCAGAACGTCATTTATATGGATATAACCGATTATATTTGTTTTAACGCCGTCATAAATCGGGACTCTTGTTCTTCCGGTTTCAACAATCATATCTATAAATTTTTCGTTATTTTCATTTAAATTAACCGATTCAATATTTTCAAACGGCGTCATTATTCTTGAGGCCGAAGTTTCTGTAAAATTAACAGACCTTCCTATCATAATGCTTATTTCTTTATCAAAAACTCCGTCTTTATCCGCTTCGGCTATCAATGATTTTATTTCATCGCTGCTTAAAGTGGGGCGTATTTGATTATTACCGTTTTTACTGAAAATTATGTCAAATACTTTATATACGGGCCACAGCAGAGGTTTTGTTAAATATTCAATCTTTGTAAGAATCGGCATGGTTGCCACGGTAACTTTCTGGGCATTTGCGTTACTGTATATTTTGGGAGTGATTTCTCCTATTAAGAGTACGAGAAACGTGATTACTATCCATGTAAAAAATTCAACGATATGCCTTTCTACCATTGTAAAAACCGCGACGGAAACAGATGTCGCCAAAAAGCTTAATATCATATCGCAGACAACGTTGCCCGTGAGAATAAGAGTTAACAGATAATAAGGGCTGTCAAGCCATTTGATTAGAGGAATTGCAATGGATTTATGAGATACGATTAATTTTTTAATTCTGTATTTTGACAGATGATTTAATGCTATTTCCGTAGCAGACCAGAAAGCGGAAAATATAAAAAAAAGCACTAAGAATATTAAACCTAAGAAAATAAACATTTAAAAATTTTATCCTGTTTGGAAAACATTAATGTTTTATTTCTAACGTCATAGTCCGTAAATCCTTCTAGATGCAATATTCCGTGGATAACAAGATAACACAATTCTTTCTCAAAAGACATTGAATATTTTTTTGCGTTTATTTTGGGTCTGTTTGAGGAGATATAAATATCGCCCATAAAATGTTCTTCGGAAACTAAAAATGAAATTACGTCCGTGATTCTGTTGACTTTTCTGAACTTCCGGTTCATTCTTTTTATAGCGATATCCGAAATCATTGTAAAACTTATGTGATACTTTTTTATATTTTCCGTTTTCAGCGTAAAAAGAGCGGTTCTTCTCATAAGAGGAATAACCTTTTTATCAAAACCCGTAAAAAATAATCCGGACGTCAAATTATTTTTTTTCAATGTCTTTATATTCAATTCTCGCATGATATATTCCGCATAATGTTGTTGTCATATTTTCGGCTATTTTAACCAAATCCGCAAGGGTAATCGGACATTCGGAAAACTGTCCGTCGGTAAATTTATTATTTATAACCTTTTCAACTACTTCCCTGAGTTTTCCGGCGTTTTTATCCGGAAGTATTCTTGAAATTGCCTCAACGGAATCGGCTATCATAAGAATGGCTGTCACTTTTGTAGTCGGTTTTTGGCACGGATATCTGAAATCCTGCTCGTTGAGTTCTTTATTTTGTTCAAGCGCACGGTTGTAAAAATACTGTATTATGGATGTTCCGTGATGTTCGTTTATTGCCTGAATAATTATGTCGTCTATATTGTATTTTTTTGCAAGAGCGATTCCGTCTTTGACGTGCGATATAAGCACAAGTCCCGATAAAGACGGAGACAGTTCGTCGTGCGGGTTTTTTTTAGTATTTTGGTTTTCTATAAAATATTCGGGATTTTTTAATTTCCCTATATCGTGATAATATGCGCATGCTCTTGCAAGAAGAGAATTCTCTCCTATCGCGGTTGCGGCTTGTTCGGCAAGAGATGCCGTAAGAAGCGAATGGTGATATGTTCCGGGCGCTTCTACCATCAGCCTTTTGAGAAGAATATTGTTAAAATCAACAAGTTCAATCAATTTTATGTTTGTGGTTCTTGAAAATAATGTTTCCATAACGGGCAGCGCGGCCAAAACGATCAAAACCGATAAAAATCCGCTCATTAAAGAAAACCATATATTATATTTTACTTCTTCAAGCGAATATATGTTAAAAAGATACAAAACTATTACAAAAAGTATCATTGATAAAGATACTTTTATGCCTACTTTTACAAATTGAGATCTGTTTCTTATTTCTTTAAGACCTATAATTGAAGTAAGGCACCCGACCAGATGTATCATTGATATTATGTTGCTGAAATTATTTGTTACCGATATAAAAATAGACATAACGAAAATATAAATAAAACTTACCCGCAGAGAAACCAAAATACATAACATGATTGAAAATGCCGTCATAGGAAAAGCTATGGGAGACAGCGATTTATCAAATATCTGGAACAATAACAGAGATACGATTAATATAAAACTCGCCAGTATGGCAGTGTCCGTGTCTATCTTTGAAAACTTTATCTGTTTGCTTATGTAGAAAAGAATAAAAAAGAAAATGATAGACAATACAAAAAAAACGGCTATGCCGTTTTTTAAACTTATTCCAATTTGCATCAGCAGCATGAAATATAAAATTAAGTAAGTTATCGATAAAATAAATAATAAAGGAATTTTTAACTTACGGTTAAAAGAACTGTTTGAAGAAAGCCTGATGCTGGGAACATTTTGATATTTTTCATCTAATCTTCTGACAAGAAACAACAGCCAGTTTTTTATTTTTGATTTCATCCAATCGTTTAATTTGTTCACTGTTTACTTTGAATCCTCTTGTTTTAGAGTGTTTGCTTTCGTCATAATTTTTATTCCGAGTTCTTTCAATTGTTTCTCGGCAACAGGAGACGGAGCGTTTGACATAGGACATATCGCTTTTTGAGTTTTTGGAAACGCGATAACTTCTCTTATGGATTCTTCTCCGACCAGTAATGCGCACAATCTGTCAAAGCCGATCGCAAGGCCGCCGTGAGGAGGAGCTCCGTAAGTAAGAGCGTCAAGCAGAAATCCGAATTTTTCCTTTGCCGATTCTTGAGAGATGTTTAAAAGTTCAAATACTTTTGCCTGCATTTCAGGTTTATGTATTCTGATAGAGCCGCCGCCTAATTCTACTCCGTTTAATACGACGTCATAAGCTCTGGCTTTTGCTTTTCCGGCATCCTCAAATGTAAGTTTATCTTTGTCTTCCTCTTTGACGGATGTAAACGGATGATGTATTGCAGACCATCTTTTTTCGTCTTTATCCCATGCAAAAAGCGGAAAATCAACAACCCATAAGAAATTATATTTGTTTTTATCTATGAGACCGAGTTCTTTGCCCATTTTCAGTCTGAGAGCACCCAGACCTTGCGCTACTGTTTCTTCTTCATCGGCAAGAAACACGAGCAAATCTCCTTCTTTTGCGTTGAATTTATTTATAATTGTTGTTATTTCTTCCGGTTTAAAAAATTTAACGATATTGGATTCCGCTCCGCCGGATGTAACTTTCATCCATGCAAGACCTTTAGCTCCGTATTCGGATACGAATTTTGTCAACCCGTCTATTTCCGATCTTGAAAATTTTGCTCCTGAGGGTATGCAAAGACCTCTTACGGCGCCGCCTTTGGCAACGGCTCCGCTGAATACTCCGAATCCGCAGTTTGCAAGTTCTGATGAAAAATCTTCTATAAACATTTCAAATCTTGTATCCGGTTTATCCGAACCGTATTTCAGCATTGCGGTATCATAAGGCATTTTTTCAAAAGGCGTTTTGATTTCAATATTTAAAGCCGATTTGAAAACTTTTGCCAGCATATTTTCAACAACCGACATAATATCCGTCTCGTCAATAAAAGACATTTCCATGTCTATCTGCGTAAATTCAAGCTGTCTGTCGGCTCTTAAATCTTCGTCTCTGAAACATCTGGCTACCTGATAATATTTGTCAAATCCTGAGACCATCAGTATTTGTTTAAAAATCTGAGGAGACTGCGGAAGAGCGTAAAAACTTCCGTGCGACATTCTTGCCGGAACTAAAAAATCCCTGGCTCCTTCCGGAGTGGATTTTGTCAAGAAAGGAGTTTCAATTTCCAAAAAACCTTCAGAGTTTAAATAATTTCTTATTTCCTGCTGCATTTTATGCCTTATAATAAAGTTCTTCTGAAAAGAAGGTCTTCTTAAATCAAGATATCTGTATTTTAATCTTACTTCTTCCGAAGTTTCTTTATAATCGTCAACTTCAAGAGGAAGCGCGGGGCAAATATTTATTATTTCAAGTTTCTGCGCGACAATTTCAATTTTACCTGTAAACATATTGGGATTTATTGTTCCTTCCGGTCTGTTTCTGACTGCGCCTTTTACGGAAATGACAAATTCGCTTCTGAGTTTTTCGGCGCCGGAAAAAATTTCTTTATTTTCAGGCTGGAATACAATCTGAACGATTCCTTCTCTGTCTCTGAGATCAATAAAAACAACTCCGCCGTGATCTCTTCTTGAATGAACCCATCCGCTTACTGTAATTTCTTTGCCCAAAAAACTTTCATCAACTTTTCCGCAATAACAACTTCTTTTCATCATAGTCCTCGCTTATAAATTTAAACTACCGTGATTTTATCAAAAAAAAACAAATAATAACAGTATTCCGTTTGAAAATGTTGATAAAAAACTTGAAATTTGATATAAAATCGCAATGAATAATAATTTAATTGCCGTTTATCCCGGCAGTTTTGACCCTCCTACGAACGGACATATTGATATAATAGCAAGAGCGTCCGTAATATTTCCGAAAGTTGTAGTCGCAATAACTCATAATCACAGTAAAGATCATCTTTTTTCTTTGGAAGAAAGAGTGGAAATGATGAAAGAATCAACGAGTTTTTTGAAAAATATAAAAGTAGATTCCTTTTCGGGGCTTTTGGTCAATTATCTTGATAAAATAGGCGGATTTGTAGTTATAAGAGGGCTTAGGGCGTTATCTGATTTTGAATATGAGTTTCAGATGGCGTTAATGAACAGAACTCTCAATAAAAAAATTGAGACTGTTTTTCTGATGCCGGGGCAGGAATATACGTTTTTATCCTCCAGTATGGTAAAAGAAATAGCGATTCTTGACGGGGATTTCAAAAAGCTGGTTCCTTTGCCCGTTTATAAAAAATTAAAAAATCAACAAAGGATATAAAAGAATGAAAAACTACGATTTGAACGAGCTTTTAGAGGAAATATGCGACAATATGGCTTCGGATTTACATATTGGCGTCGGGATTCCTCCTATGATGAGAGTTGATACGGTTATCCGCCCGATGGGAGAGACTGTTTTGACGAAAGAAATGGCGGAAGAAATCATTTATTCCGTATTGAGCAACGAACAGATTGAAAGATTTGAAAAACAGCATGAACTTGATGCGTCATTTCCGGTAAAAAGCGTAGGCAGAGTAAGATTAAATGTATACAGACAAAGAGGGTCAATTGGTGCTGCAATGAGATTTTTGCCGAATACTACCAAGACATTTGAAGATTTGGGGCTTCCGAAAATTATTTATGATATAGTTGATTTGCCTAAAGGATTGGTTTTAATTACCGGAGCTACAGGTTCGGGAAAAACCACGTCGCTTGCTTCAATGATAAATTATATAAATGAAAACAGAAACGGTCACATAATAACAATTGAAGATCCGATAGAATATCTGCATCAGCATAAAAACTGTATTGTTACCCAGAGAGAAGTAGGTTCCGATACGGAATCTTTTGCCGGAGCATTAAGATATGTTCTGAGACAGGATCCCGATATAATACTTATCGGAGAAATGAGAGATTATGAAACAATGGCAGCAGCCGTAACTCTGGCAGAAACTGGACATCTTGTATTTGCAACTCTTCATACTATGGACGCAACGTCATCAATAAACAGAATCATAGATTCATTCCCCGCTCATCAGCAGCCGCAGATAAGAACGCAGCTTTCAATGACGTTAAAAGCCGTAATTTCACAGCAGCTTCTGCCTCATTTTACGGGTAAAGGAATGGTTCTTATTTCCGAAGTTCTTATTATTCATGACAGCGTTAAGAGTATAATCAGAGATTCAAAAATTGAACAAATTTATTCGGTTATACAAACTGGTAAACAGTGGGGAATGCACACAATGAACCAGTCTATTTACGAGGCTGTTATCGCTAACAGGATTTCAAGAGATGTGGCATATAATTACTCTACTAAAAAAGAGGAATTGGAAAGATTATTAACCAATATGGTTAAAGGGAGATAATTAAACAATGGATATGAAAAAGAATTCTTTTATCGTTGAAATATTGATAGGAATAGCCGTTGTTTTATTTCTTACCATGATTTTATATCCTAAATTTGTAAGTATAGTCAGAAAGTCGCATGAAGCCACAACCAGAGCAAATTTGACGGCTTTAAGAACGGCAATAGCCGTATACTACGGAGACAATAACGGTAATTTTCCTGAAAATCTTGCCGAAGCGTTAACAAAAGACGGGAAATATGTAAAATATATTCCCGATGTTTACTGTCCGCCTTATCACGATAAAAATAATCAGATTACAACCGAGCCTACCGGAGATTCCGGAAAATGGGCGTATCAAACGAAAGACAGCGAAACGCGGCAGCAAGGGGAATTTTGGATTGATTGCAGCCATAAAGACACGAACGGAATTGTTTGGAGCGAATATTAATTTGGGGTATTTTCATGTTTGAAATTATATTTGAAATTATAATAGTTTTTTTATGCGGTTTGTTTTTCGGCAGTTTTGCCAATGTATGCATTTACAGAATGCCCAGAGACCTTTCTGTAATAAAACCCAGATCTCGCTGTACTCAATGCGAAAAACAAATAAAATGGTATGATAATATTCCGGTTTTAAGTTATATATTTTTAAAAGGCAAGTGCAGAGGCTGCGGTTCAAAAATTTCAATTATTTATCCGGTTATAGAAATTATTTGCGCCATTTTATTTTTATTGATGTATTATTTATTCGGTTTTTCTTATTTATTGCCGGTATTTTGTATATTTTCTTTTTCACTGCTGGTTATAACGGCGATAGATTTTAAATTCCAGATTATTCCCGACGAACTTTCTTTACTGCTTGTTGTAGTCGGTTTTGGAACAAGTTTTTTAAATTATACTTTGGCTGATACGGTTTTACAAAGATTAATTCAGTCTTTTCTGGGATTTATTGTGGGCGGCGGATCGTTGTATATAATTGCCGTAGTCGGCAAGTGGGTATTGAAACAGGATGCTATGGGCGGCGGCGATATAAAACTTATGGCCGGAGTCGGCGCATTTATAGGTTGGGAAAAAGTATTGTTTGCCATATTTATAGCATCTTTGCTTGGAAGCATTGTCGGTTTTACGCTGATTTTATTTAAAAAAATTATGAGAAAAGAAGCAATAGCTTTCGGCCCTCATCTGGCGGTCGGATCAATGCTGACATTGTTTTTGCCGCCTCCGGCAGTTATGCTTAATACAATCCTTATTTTTGAAGAACAATTGCTGTTTAAACTTTTTTTACGATAAAATAGAGATAATAAATGCAAAAGTCTAATGAAATCAATTTCAGTTTTGTGTTTTTTTTGTTGTCGCTGGTAATTATTCTCTCAATAGTGTCCCGTTTTTCTTTTTTAATATCAGTTCAAGTTGCGATATTTTTGATTTTTACCGCATCGCTGTTGTTTTTAGTTAATAATTATGAATATAAAAACATTCATTATATTCTGCCGGCTTTGTTTCTGGCAGGTGCAGCCTGTCTGTCTTACATAAATGCCGATTATCAGGTAAATGTAAGGGATAATATTTTGGTTTTAGTTTCGGCCCTGGCGGCAGGTTTTCACGTTACGTTTCTTTCAATAGCCGTAAGAAAAAAATTATTTGTAGTTCCTGTTTTTGTGGGTTTATGGCTGTCAATGATAGTTCTTTCAAGGTTTATATCGGTTCCTCATGATTTTTTTTCGGGCAATGTTTCTTTTTATCAAGGCATGGCTTTAAACATTAATGTTATAGCCGGTTTTTTGCTTTTAGTGTACCCATTGCTTTTTTTGCTTATAAAAGACAGCGAAAAAACTATTTCAAAAGTATATATTGTTATGGCGGTAGTATTTTTGGCTGCAATATTTATTACAAAATCAAGAATAGCAATAGCTTTGTCGCTGTTTATAACATTGATTTTTTTATTTGAAGAAAGAAAAAAAAATTATGCAAAAATACTTATATTTTTGATTTTGTTGATTCTTGTAGGTGCGACGACATACGTTTCCGTATTAAAAAATTATAACGGAAACAGCATAGCGGAAAGAATAATCTGGTGGAAGACCGCATATTTAATTTTTAAAGAAAATATCTTTTTCGGAAACGGATTCGGCAATTTTTCCGTTTTATTCAGGACATTCAGACCTGAATTTGTTCTTAATACGTTGTATGCTCATAATATTTTTATGCAAATTTTAGCCGATATTGGTATAATAGGCGTCGCATCATTTTCATGGCTTTTGTTTTCGTTTTACAAAAAAGTTTTATATGAGATAAAATACGGAGGCGATAAATTATATTATAAAGTTATATTTATAAGCATAACTTTTTTTTTGTTGCTCAATCTGATTGATTATGCTTTTTTTGTGCCTGCGAATATGCTGGTTTTTTTTGTTATTCTTTGCTCCGTTTTTTTTCCGGAGATAAAAAAGTTACCGAAAGAGAGAATAAATACGTATTTGATTACTTTGTTTTTTTTGGTTTTATTATTTTTTACGTTTAAACCCGTTATAGCTGACAGATATTATAAAAAAGGTCTTGATTTTTATCTTTCAAAACAGTATAAGTTTGCAATTAAAAACTTTGATGCGGCTGTAAAACTTGATAAAAAAAACCCCGAATATTATTATCAGCTTGCCAATGTTAATTTCGCCGTTTATGATTCAGACAGGGAAAACGGAAAGCAATATATTGAAAAAGCGATAGATTATACGAAACAGGCGGTAAATCTTTACAAAAGCAGCGCTCAGTTGAAGATGAGTCTGGCTTCGATGTATTGGATCGACGGAGATAAAGAAAATGCCGTTAAATACGTCAACGAAGCGCAAAAATATGATAAATTTAATTTTTATATAGAAGAACAGGCTGAAAAAATTAAAAATTCACTGTAAGGACAAAATTATTAGAAAACATACTTTAAAAATTATTCTGGGTGCGGTAGCAAGTTTTGTGCTTGTGTATCTCAGTGTTCGTAACGTTGATTTTAAACATTCATTTGAATTGATAAAAAATGCAAATTTGTATTGGATAACACTTGCAATGCTGATTTTTGTATCTTCATTTTTTGTTAGAACAATAAGGTGGTATTTTTTACTTTTGCCGTTAAAAAAAATAGGAGTTTTTAGAAGTTTCCATTTCCTTATTTTTGGTTTTTTTATGAATAATGTTCTTCCTCTGAGACTCGGAGAATTTGTACGCGCAAAAATTGCAGGAGAGAGACTGCAAATTTCCAGAAGCGGCGTTTTTGCAACCGTAGTTATTGAAAGACTTATAGATATAATTGTTTTTATTATTTGTTTTTTCTTGATAGCAATTTTTGTTGATATACCGCAATGGTTAAAAAATACATTTTTAATGTGTGCTTTGATTTTCGGTACAATAACAATAGTACTTTTTTTTATGTCAAAGAAAAAGGAAGAATTTTTAAGGTTAATATCAAAAATAAAATTATCTAAAAAAATACTGGATATTATAATGTCAATGTTTTCAAAATTTACAACAGGATTATGTTTTTTTGATAATTGGAGAGTCATACTGAAAGTTTTTATTCTTTCATTTTTTGTTTGGGTGGTTGAAGCGTATTCTTATATGCTCTTTTTTAAAGCGTTTGGAGTAGATATATCAGTAATGCAGGCTATTTTTGTAATAGTTGTAATCGGAGTTGGAGTAATAATTCCTACGGCACCCGGTTATATAGGGGCTGTTGAATTTATGGGAGTAGTTGCATTGGGGGTTTTTGGAATAGAACAATCCGTTGCTTTTACATGCATTGCCTCACTCCATTTTGCGGATATGGTTGCCTTTTATGTTATGGGATTTATAGGGATAGCCAAAGAAAAAGTTTCTTTTTATGATTTGTTTAAGTTTGCGACAATAGAAGAAAATAATTCAGAGGTTAAAAATGAAAAGTAAAGTTATAGTGGTAATGCCGGCTTATAATGCCTCAAAAACATTGAAACAAACGATAGACGCAATACCGGTAGGTTCTTTCAGCGATATTCTGCTTGTTGACGATAATTCAAAAGACGATACCGTTGAAAAAGCCAAAGAATTGGGATTAAAAGTCATAAAACACGATAAAAATATGGGATACGGCGGGAATCAAAAAACTTGTTACAGAACGGCTTTGGAAATGGGTGCCGATATAGTAGTTATGCTTCATCCAGATTATCAATACGATCCGAGACTTGTTCCGTTTTTGGCCGGACTTATAGAAAACGATATATGCGACGTTATGATGGCCAACAGAATCAGAACAAGAAAAGAAGCTTTAAAAGGCGGTATGCCTTTTTATAAATATTTTTTTAACAGATGTCTTACGATAACAGAAAATATAATTTTAGGGCTTAATCTGGGAGAATATCACACGGGTTACAGAGCTTTTTCAAGGAAAGTTTTGGAAACTATAGATTTTGAAAAAAATTCCGATGATTTTGTTTTTGACCAGCATATAATAGTGCAGATCGCCGTAGCGGGTTTCAGAATAGGAGAAATTCCGGTCGCCGCAAAATATTTTGACGAAGCCTCTTCAATAAATTTCATAAGAAGCGTTGAATATGGTCTCGGTATTTTGGCGGTTTTGGCTAAATATATATTGTTTAAATTAAAACTTAAAAATTTTGAAATGTTTAATATAACAAATAAGGAGATTGAAAAATGACGTACAAAATTACTCTGGTACCGGGTGACGGAACAGGACCCGAACTGGCCGAGGTTACGGCAAAAGTCGTTGAAGCCACAGGCGTAAAAATTGAATGGGAAATAGCGCATGCGGGCGTTGATATAATGGAAAAAGAAGGAACTCCTCTTCCCGAAAGCACATTAAAATCAATAGCAAAAAATAAAGTTGCGTTAAAAGGCCCTATAACGACTCCGATAGGCACCGGGTTTCGTTCGGTCAACGTAGCAATAAGAAAAGAACTTGATTTGTATTCATGTTTGAGACCTTGTAAAACGTATCCCGGGGTAAAATCAAAATACAGCGATATTGATTTGGTCGTAGTCAGAGAAAATACAGAGGATTTATACGCCGGCGTTGAATATCCCGAAAATTCAGAAGAAGCAAACAAAATAATAGATATTTCAAAAGGCAAAATAAGAAAAGAATCCGCTATTTCAATAAAACCGATGTCTGTTTTCGGCTGTGAGAGAATAGTGAGATTTGCGTTTGACCACGCGGTTAAACACAACAGAAAAAAAGTTACCGCAGTTACGAAAGCCAATATTATGAAATGTACCGACGGACTTTTTTATAAAGTCGCAAGAGAAGTTGCAAAAGAATTTGAAGGCAAAGTTGAATATGAAGAAAGGCTTATAGACAATATGTGTATGCAGCTCGTTCAAAAACCCGAATTATACGACGTTATAGTTTTGCCTAATCTTTACGGCGACATATTGTCCGATTTATGCGCCGGTCTTGTCGGAGGGCTCGGCGTCGCTCCGGGCGCAAATCACGGCAAAGACTGCGCCGTATTTGAAGCTGTTCACGGCTCGGCGCCTAAATATAAAGGGCTTAATAAGGTTAATCCTACGGCTCTTATTCTTTCGGCTAAACTGATGCTTGAATATATAGGAGAAACTGACGCGGCAAAAAGACTTGAAAAAGCCGTTTCCGAAGTTATATCGGAGAAAAAACAGGTTACTTATGATCTGGGCGGAAATGCCGGCACAAAAGAAATGGGTCAGGCTATCATAGATAAATTAAAATAAGAGATAAAAATGGAAAAAACGCTTGTAATAATAAAACCTGACGCGGTAGGTAAAAAAGCAGTCGGCAATATAATAACGGCTTTTGATGATTTCGGTCTAAAATTAGCCGCCTTGAAAATGATAAAACCCTCAAGAAACGTCATAGAGCAGTTCTATTCAATACATAAAGAAAAACCGTTTTTTCAGCCGTTGGTTGAATTTATGGATTGCGCTCCGATAGTAGTTTGCGTGTGGGAATCGGAAAATGCCGTTTCAAAAGTGAGAAATTTTATAGGCGCAACGGACTCGCAGAAAGCCGACAAAGGCACAATAAGAAATTTATTCGGAACAAATAACAGAAAAAATGCGGTTCATGCCTCGGATTCTTTGGAAAATGCCGAAAAAGAAATATCTTTTTTCTTTAAACCGGAAGAAATTTTAAATTATAATTATGACGCTTGGATAAGCAAATAACGGTCTTTTTAATGTTAATATAAATTTTAATTAATAAAATATAAAGGATAAAACAATGAAAGTTCTAGTTGTCAATTGCGGTTCATCATCTGTAAAATATGCTTTGTTTTCAATGACGCACGAAAAAAAGATTGCCTGCGGTCTGGTTGAATGCATAGGTCTTCCGGAAGCTTATTTCAAAAGGCAGTCGGTCGGACAGGAGGAAGAAAAAACTTTATGTAAAGTTTCAAATCATTTTGAAGCTGTTGAATTGATAATAAGCCACCTTCTTGACCCTGAAAAAGGAAGCATAAAAAATGTTGACGAGATATATGCTATAGGGCACAGAATAGTTCACGGAGGAGATAAATTTTCCGACTCGGTTCTTGTGGATGAAAATGTTAAAGCCGGTCTTAAAGAATGTTTTTCAATAGCTCCTCTGCATACGCCCCATCATTATGCCGGTATTGAAGCGGTTGAAAAAATGCTTCCGGGCATACCTTCTATATTGGTGTTTGATACCGCATTTCACCAAACTATGCCGGATTATGCTTATATGTATGCCGTTCCTTACGAATATTATAAAAGAGATCACGTAAGAAGATACGGAATGCACGGCACTTCTCATAAATATGTAATGCAGAGAGCCGCGGCTATGCTTGGAAAAAATCCGGAAGATATAAATTTAATTACATGCCACTTAGGCAACGGAAGCAGTATTACCGCGATAAAAAACGGTAAAGTTATAGATACTTCTATGGGTTTTACGCCTCTTGCCGGGCTTGTTATGGGAACAAGATGCGGAGATATTGATCCTGCGGTCTTGGTTCATATAATGGCTGAAAATCCTAAGATAACATCAGACGAAATGAATGATCTTCTAAATAAAGAAAGCGGCCTCCGTGGAATTTCCGGTTTATCCGGTGATATGAGAACAATAGTTAAGGCGATACAGGCCGGCAATAAAAGAGCAAAATTGGCGTTTGACATGCTTTGCTACAGCGCCAAAAAATATATTTGCATGTATTACGGTGTTCTTAACGGCATAGACGGTATAGCGTTTACGGCCGGAATAGGCGAAAATGTGCCCAGCGTAAGAGAAAAAGCTTGTGAAAATTTACAAAATTTAAATATTGAACTTGACATAGAAAAAAACAATACTCCAGGGCAGGATGAGAGATTTATATCGGCTGACGGTTCAAAAGTTAAAATTATGGTAATCCCGACAAATGAAGAACTTATGATTGCAAGAGAAGCAATGAAAGTGCTTGCAGACCATTAAATAAATTGTGAAATATTTGTAAAATTCGGGCATATTGTTTGACAAAATACGAGTAATTTATTAAACTCTATACTAGTTAAGAGTCGGAAGTCTTTGCAGTAAAATAAAAAGGGAGGAAGTAGAAGATGAAGAAATTTTTTTCTTTGGTGTTGGTTTTGGGTTGTGTAGTATTGTTCAGCCAAATTGCATCAGCTGCTATTAAGGGAACATATACGGCACAAGTAGATGTAAGCGGCAGTTTCAGTTTTGTACCGTCACTTGTTGCAACAAGCAATTATACAACGGCGGTAGGCACAATTACATGGTCAGATTACAGCGGAGCTTTTGCAAGCGCGGATAACTGGAAGAATGCAAGCGCGGCAATCAAAATTGCGGTAACAAACCAGAAAGCAGGCGTAACCGTTCAGTTGTATCAGGATAACGCCAATAACGCTACTGGTTATAAAAACACAATCGGCTACGATTTAGGCGGCGGAAGTAAATCTTATGCAGGTTTGATAAGACAAAATTCGTCCGGAGCCCAGAGATTTGTATTGGGTATGAAAGTTTCTACAACAACAAATGTAACAGTAGCTCCTGTTCCTGAAAATCAGACAGGCGGTTTCTACTTGAAAGATAAGAGTGATACGGGATTTGTAGCAGATGCAGCGTATTATACAATACTTTCGGATCAGGGTTATCTTACTTATATGAACGGCACAGCAGGCGGATTTGAACCGTTTACAAGCGGAACATTGTATATTCACTTCGGTGCAAATTTCAGAGATGCTTTTGCCGGCAACTATGCAACACAAACTATAACACTGGAGTCGTTTAACGAATAATGCGGAAAATCTTTGCAGGGTTAATTCTATTATTGTTCGGCAGCGTTGTTTACGCGGGACTGGGAGTTGACCCTTCAAAGTTTGAAATTGTGATGCCTGCAGATGAAATTTATGAGGCGTCAATAGATGTAACAAGTACTTATGATACTGTTGTTTCCGCCAAAGTTTCCACAAAAGACTGGAAAAATTACAGCGGGAACAACGGTATCACTGTAAAAGATTGGCTTACAGTTGATGTTGATAAAATTGAACTTTCTCCGGACAAACCAGGTAAAGTTCATTTTAAAGTAGCGCCTAAAGAAACAATGACCGGATCTTTGTCAGGGATGCTGTCATTTTCCGTTCAGAGAGAAGGCGAATCTTTGAATGTTATGATAAGCGTGCCGGTTTATCTTGTCATCAAGGGAACAGAAAAACCGGATATAAAACTTGATAATTTAAAAGTATTTCAGAGCAGCACAAGCGCCGTCAGTTTTGACATAAGTCTTGAAAATTTGGGAAACGTGCATGTTCGTCCGCAGGGTATGCAGATGAGCATTCTTAATAAAAAGAAAAAATTAATTCAGAGCGTTAATTTAGGAGAAACGGTTCCCGTATACACAGGTTCAAAGAGAAATTACAAAACGCAGTTTAGCAGTATTTTGCCGAAAGGAAAGTATTTTGCAGAGATACGTTTAAAATCGTTTGATAAAGAGTTTGTTTTTTTAAAAAAATTTAAAGTTTTAAAAGACGGCAGCGTTAAAATTTAAAAGATTGTTGTTTGTTAAGTTGTTTTGAATAGAAACATTTTGATTGACTGCAATTTATTTTTTTAGGAATATAATGAGAATACAGAAAACATTATCAACTGTTATTGTTTTTCTTATAGGAGTTTTTGCAGTTCCTTCCGCTTTTTCATCAAATATAGGCAGAAATGTGTACGGTATTTGGACTGAAACTTATAACGGCGCAAAGTACGGAATGGCAGCTACCGACGCAGACGCCGTCTCTCTGGATAATTGGAACGGTTTTGTTATAAGCGACAGAACGGATTCTCCTGTCCCGGAAGGAAGCAAATATATGAGATTTGCAATAAATACTACCGGGTGGGTTGGAGCCGGTATCAGTTGTCAAAATACAGGCGGTTCCAAGAATATGTCGTCATATTACAACGGATATTTAAAATTTTATGCCCGTTCAAGTAATTCCATAGTTGCAACTTATAAAGTTGGATTAAAAATAGGAACCTCTACTGAAGTATGGTTCAGTTTAAACAGTTATGGTTTTTCTGCCGATGGCAGCTGGCATGAAATTTCAGTTCCTCTTAATACTGCCACAAATGCAAATTTAACATCGGCAAATCTAGCAAATATTACACAATTATTTATGATTAGCAACAGTGGGGCAGCTCTTACAATAGGGCATGCAGTTGATATAGATAATATAGTATGGGTAAAAAGCGGTACCGGTTCTTTTACGCCTTCTTTAAAAAGAATTTCAGACGATGTCGCTGTTACGACAATAACATGGAACGGCAGTTCCGCAATATCCGGCAATGCTGGATGGACGGCGTCAGACCAGTATATTGAACTTGATTTAGATATGTATGTTACAAACAAAATTTGGGATGTAAGAATATATACGGATAACGGCGCGACAGACAGAAACGGTTTGATGTCGCCGTCGTTAAATCATAAAATACCTCTTTGCTGGAGAGCAAGCGATTATAAGCTTCCTTATGCAGTCGGAGGAGATACAAGAACTTTAACAATAGGCGAAGTAGCGGTAAGCAGCGTTACCGCAAAATTATATGATGCGGGCGCGGTGTCAAATCCTGCAAGCGCAGATTACTGGTGTTGGTTTTGGATGCTGGATAAAGCGGAAAATCATACTGAAGATTATAACGTAATATGGGATAACAGAGGATTTCAGGGCGCTGAAAATACGGGCGCATTTTATGGAATGAATCAGACTTTGGGAATATTTCCCAGAATATATCTGGGAGCAAAATTTTTAAACGTTGTAGGCGGACAGAGATACAGCGCAACTATAACGGTAGAGTTTGCTTATGAATAAAAAAATTAAAAATTCATTATTAATTTTAGCATTAGCCGTATTGACACCTGTTTGTATGTTTGCGGCTATTTATACATACGATGCCGTCGTTACCATAGGAACGCCGACAATCACTATACTGCATACTGCGCCTGAACATGTTCCGCCTATAAATAAAGAAATGGTTGTCGTCGGTACCGTAACGTTTTCAGAAAGCGGAAATTTAAACAGTCTGGATTTTACGTATACATTACAGGGAAGTTCAGCCGTTACAGAGTCTGTAACTAATATAGTGCCTATATCTGCTACGTCTTACAGATTTGTTAAAGCTATAGAAATAGAACAAACAAGCGGTAATATCAGTTATTTGTTTTCGGCATCGGGTCAGTTAAGCGGCATGTCGGTAAGCACGGCAACGGCATTATATGTGACTACCGTAACCGCAGTTGCATCTCAAAACGTTGATCCTGCAAATCCGGTTCCTGTTGTTCTAGAATCCGGAAATCAGACAGCCGGAAATACCTCCATAGTGTTTGTAAACGGTTCGTTTACCGGAGTTCAAAATATTATTATTACGCAGTTAGATCCGAATAATCCGCCGTCGTTTACAGGTACCGGTGTTGCAGGTAAAGCTTCCGAAACGGATTATTTCGTAGCTTTGTATTTAATAAGTCCTGAAGGATTGGAAATAAATCCTAAAGCTACGCTCACATTATATTACGGAAATGCTAATGTTTCAAGATTGTTTATGAAATACAGAGATCCCGATACCGGAAAATGGATAACTATTACCGATAATGTTGTAATAGATACAAATATGAAAACAATTTCAGCCAGAATAGGCAGATTGGGATATTATGCGGTATCAACTCAGGGCGTAACGCCTGATAACGATTACAGACCGGTAAAGAGAGTCGTTATAATGGGTCAGGATACGTTTAAATTTGAAAATATGACTGACGGTGATAAATTGAAAATATTTAACGTCAACGGTAAAAAAATAAGAGAAATAACGTCAAGAGGCGGGTATGCGACCGGCTTTGAATGGGACGGAAGAAAAGATGACGGCGGCTGGGCTGAAAGCGGAACGTATATTTACCAGTTGAATATTCAGGGTAAAGGTAAACTTATAAACGGCACAATAGCTTTTGTAAAATAGGAATTTAAGATGATAAAAAGAATAACGGCGTTATCACTTTTAATAATAGTAACGGCTCTTGCAAGAGTTGACGGGTCCTTTGAGAGTATGTATTGGGGAGTAAGACCTCTTGCTATGGGCGGAGCTTTTACCGCCGTTGCAAACGATGCCAATGCTCCTTTGTACAATATTGCCGGCATAGCAAATCTTACGCAGAGACAGGTGTCTTTAACTGCGGCAAGGCTGTTTACCGGATTAGAAGGAGTTGAAATAGGAACTAATTATTTTGAATATACTCAACCTTTGTCAATGAAAACAAATATGTACGGAGTAATGTCTTTTGCCTGGGCAAGTTTATCAAGCCCGGGTCTTAGCAGAGAAGATACTTTTAATATAGGATATGCCAGATATTTAAACGATGTTTTTAATCTGGATACAAATATAGTAAATTTAACGGCCGGATTAAATTTAAAGTATTTGAGACACGAATATAATTTTTCTTTAAGCAACAGCACCGGTCTTCCTTCTTCAAAAGGAGGATTAACGGCTGATATAGGAATGCTTGCGCAATTTACAAACGGGATAAGCGTCGGATACAGCAGTAAATATTTAACGTCTCCCGATATAGGTTTTGTTTATGAAGATAAAGTAAGCAACATAAACGTCATAGGTTTGGCGTATTATAACGAACTTTTGCCGAGGCTGCGTATCCCGTATTTTACGGCTGCGATGGATATAATATTCAGAAATAACGAAACGTCTTTAAGATTCGGATTGGAAAGTTATGTTATTGACGGGAAACTTGCCTTAAGAACCGGCGGCAGACAGGAAGCGTTTGACATAGGGTTCGGTTATGAATTTTCATTTTCAAATAATAAAAAACTTATTATAGATTACGCTTTGGAGATTCCTTTACAGGTTGAAGAGTCTTACGGTTCTCATTTTTTTGGAATTTCTTTTAATTTTTAGTATAATTCTCAAAGCGGTAATTTTTTGGATTATAAAAAATATGAAAATAAAAAAAATATTATTTGTTTTTTCGTCTGTGATTCTTCTCTTTCCCGCCGTGGTTTGCGCCGGTAATATAGGTAAAAACACATACGGCGTTTTGTCCGAAAATTTTTCCGGCACCAGTTATGTAACCACAAGCCCTGACGATTATGTAAAAATGTTTATCTTTTCGGACTCATTTATAATTGATGACGTTTACGGCAGTTCAACGACAATACCTACCCCGGAAGGAATGAAATTTATAAGGACGTATACAAAACCGGGAGTTACTCTCGGCTGGAGCGGCTGGGGAATATCTTTTGCAACAACGTCTGATGCGGCTATGCAGAGAGATATGTCCGCCTATTATCAGGGGAATTTAAAATTTGTAGTAAGATCAACAAGCACTGCTGCCGGCAATATGTCTGTCCGCATAAAAGTAAACGGATATGAAGTAGGAAAAACTCTAACAGAACTCGGTTTTGTTGCTAACGGAAATTGGCAACAATTGTCATTTCCTTTAAGCGGAGGCAATATTACACTTTCAAATCTTCAAAAAACAGATTTTATATTTATGGTTATTTATACTTCAAACGTATCTTCAGACGTAAAAGTTGACATTGACAATATCAGATGGGAAAAACAATCTATACCTACTCTTGAAGTAAAAATGAAAGACAGAGAAGGCGGTTCTTATACGGGCGATTTATCTTTTACCGTAGAACGCGGCGTTACAAAATGGCAGGTTGCCGATCAGTATTTTGAAGTTATGTTAAATGATTTGCCTATGTCTTCATCGGCTACAGCAAACGGATGGATTCAAATTTATACAGATAATACAAACGCTTCGGCAAGTCCCAGATATACCGGAATAATAGATGCTGAAAACAGTCCGGCAGGTCTTGTTGATGAGTCTACAACTACGGTTGTTTTACCGATGTGCTGGCGCGTTAATCCGAGAGAACCTTTGGCGTCTGAAGAACTTGTTATATATCAAAACGAAGGGATATTAACAAACACTCCCGGCGGCGGATATAAATGTTATTTGTGGATGCAGGATCTCGCTACTGTAGGATTTGATCCTGTTACCAATATGTATGCAAGAATTTGGAAACACGGAACAATAGCCGAAACAGATACGGCAAACGGAAGAGGCGTTCAGTATCAGGAAGATAAGTTTGCCGGATATTCTTCAAGTTTAGAAGACGGAAGAACTCCGATGTTTCCTGTATATTTGTATATAGGCGCAGATTTTTCTTCATCGATAAAAGTTTTAAAGAATCATTCGTATTCTACGGATACGTTAACAATAGAGTTAATATATGAATAAAATGAAAAAGATTTTTTTATTGGCAGGTTTTGTTTGCGTGTTTTTATTTTCAGCATCACAGCTTTTTGCTGTGATAGTTTCTACTTCAACTAAATTTAGGGCAAGAGCCGTAATGACGGAACCGGAATTAGTTATAATTCATTCTCAGGTGCAAAAAGTTTCGCCTGTAGCCAAAGAAATGGTTATAGTAGGCAGCGTTGACGTCGGAAGTTCTCCGAATTATTTATCCGAATTAAAACTTATTTATACATTGCCCGGCAGTTCTGAAACAACCGAAGATATAAGTTTTGCAAGTAATCTGGGCAACGTAACGTTTTCAAAAAGAATAGCTTTTTCACAGGAATCGGGACAGATTGAATATAAAATAAAAGCGACGGCCGTTAAAGGCGTTTCTGTAAGCACCGAAACGTCAAAATTTTACGCCGTTATATCCGCAAGCGTTACCGCTAATATAGGCACTTCGGGCGGAACGGTAACTTTGGAATCCGGCAATCAGCTTTACGGGAACACGAAACTGGTGTTGCCGTCGGGAGCGTTGTCGAGTTCTGAGGATATTACAATAACAGAACTTAATACTGACCAGACAATAGATGCAAGTGCAGCGTCAAAGGCCGCAGCTCAGGAAATGATGTTAACGTGTTTTGAGATAACGCCGGATATGACTCTTACCGGTTCGGCTGTGTTAAATTTATATTACGGCTCAAAAACAACGTCGCAGAATATAACGATAAAAAGGTTTAACGGAAGCAGCTGGGTTGACGTTGATTCGGGTTCTACCGTTTCTTTGTCAAAGTCTGTTTCTGCCAAAGCTCCTGTTGTAAACAGTTCAAGCAGAACGGTGTCTGTTGAAATTACAGAACTTGGACGTTATGCGACCTTTGCCGGTTCAGGCTCGTTGCCGGACAGCGAATACAGACCTAAAAAAAGAGTTGTAGTTTACGGCAGGGCTGAAGTTGAATTTAATAATTTAATGGACGGAGACGTTGTAAAGATATTTAATATCAACGGTAAAAAAATAAGAGAAATAACAAGCGGCGATTCAGGCGGATTCAAATGGGACGGCAAAAAGGATGACGGCAGTTACGCTGAAAGCGGCGCTTATATATATCAGATTAAAGTTGCTTCAAAAAGCAGTTTAATAAGCGGAACAATAGCATTCGTCAGATAGGATAAAAAATGATTAAAAAAATATTTGCAATATCTTTTCTAATAATGACTGCTTTATCAGGCGTCAGCGCTTCTTTTGAAAATACGTATTGGGGCGCAAGACCTCTTGCGATGGGCGGAGCTTTTACCGCAGTCGCAAACGACGCAAACGCGCCTTTATATAATATCGCCGGAATAGCCAATATAGCCAGACAGGAATTTACGTTTATGGGATCAAGGTTGTTTACGGGAATAGAAGGCGTTGATATAGGAGCCAATTATCTTGCTTTTGTTTATCCTGTATTTTCACAGAAATACGGAGCGATATCTCTTGCATGGTCATCTGTATCGGCTACCTCTGTATGGAGAGAAGATATTTTTAACCTTGGTTATGCAAGACAGTTAAACGATGTTTTTAATCTTGATACCAACATAATTAATTTAACGGCCGGTTTGAATTTAAAATATTTAATGCAGGAAGCGAATTTTGACGAAGAGGACAGAGACTTACCGTCATCAAAAGGCGCTCCAACATGTGATTTAGGCGTACTGGCGCAGTTTACAAACGGAATAAGTTTAGGTTTGAGCAGCAAATACCTTACAAGTCCTGATGTCGGTTATGTAACGGACAATGTTGTTTATAATACCAATGTTATAGGCGTTTCATACTTTAATGAAGAAGTTCCGTTTCTTAAGGTGCCTTTTTTTACGGTGGCGATGGATGTTCTTTTAAGAAATAACGAAACAACGGTAAAGTTCGGTTTGGAAAGTTATGTAGTGGAAGGCAAACTTGCCTTAAGAGCCGGCGGCAGGGAAGAAGCTTTCAGTTTCGGTTTTGGTTATGAACATGAATTTCAGGACGGAACAAAGCTGATATTTGACTATGCGTTAGAAATACCCACGCAAGTTCAGGAAACTTTCGGATCACACTTTGTAGGATTATCTTTTAGATTTGCCTAAAATCAGGCAGGCAAAAATTCATAAATTATTAGGTTTAAGCGCGGTTTGTTTATTTGACAAAGCTGATAAAATTGGTTAGAATAAACGCCGCAGTTATTATAACAACAGAGAGTATAAATGTCATATGATATAATGTTGCTGCTTGTTGTGGCAATTCCGGTTTTGTTTTCGGCGCTTATTCCGCTTTTTGGAAAAGTTTCTGTTTTTATCAGAAACTTTTTTGCTTTAGTGCTGATGTTGATTCCGTTTCTTCTTTTAATAATAATTTTTCAAGCCGTCCAAGCCGGAATTCCGGTAGATTTCGTTTATGAATTTCCCATATTGGAAATAAACTTCATTCTTCAGGCCGATATATTCTCGGTTTTTGTGGCTATGGCTTCGGTTCTTGTAAGCATAGTAGTTTTAATATATTCGTTTGAATACATAAAATCTTATGATAATCAGAACGAATATTTTTTTATAGTCTTACTGTTTGTCGGTTCAATGATGGGAATAGTTTTTTCGGCAAACCTGATATTCATTTATTTCTTCTGGGAAATGACGGCTCTTGCTTCATGGAGATTAATCGGTTATTTCAGAGAAAAAGAATATGTAAGAAGAGCAAATAAGACTTTTATAATGACGGCAGCCGGCGCTTTGTGTATGTTAATCGGTTTTTTAATGATTGCCGAACAGGCCGGTTCGTTTGATTTAGATGTTATTTCAGCCGCAAATTTGCAGGGTTCTGCGGTTAATTTGGCAATTATACTTATTATTTTGGGCATTTTTTCAAAATCAGCGACATTCCCTCTGCATTCATGGCTTGCCGATGCCGGTATAGCGCCTTCGCCGGTAACCGCGCTTCTTCATGCCGCTGTTTTGGTTAAAATAGGTGTTTATGTTTATGCCAGACTTTTTAATTTTACGATAGTTCCTTCCGAAGAAATAAGAATAGTTTTATTTAGTATCGTATCCGTCAGCGCATTTTTATCGGGCGCGGTCGCGTTTGTTGAAAAGGATATTAAAAGAGTCATTGCTTTTTCAACTATCAGCCAAATAGCTTTTATATTTTTGGGATTTATTTCGGGCGGAAAATTTGCTTTTGTCGGAGCCATGCTGTTTATTTTAATGCATGGACTTGCAAAAGCGGGACTTTTTTTATCGGCGGGAATAATAGAACATAAAATACATACAAAACAGCTTGATATGATGGGCGGTTTATTCAGATATATGCCGATAACGGCTTTTGCCTTTGCCGGATGCGCGTTATCAGTTATGGGAATACCTCCGTTTGCCGGTTTTTTTAGTAAATTTTTGGTAATTTTCGGCACTGTTTACGACCAAAATATTATTGCGGCTCTTATTTTTATAATATGCGCCGGTCTTACGGTTTTATATACGGTAAGACTTTTTTGGAAAGTTTTTCTCGGCAGTCAAAAGAAATATCCTAATATAGAAAAAGAAAATTGGAATTCACCTATGGTTTTAAGCGTGGTATCATTGGCGTTTTTGTCTTTAATTCTCACTTTTTCGTTTGGATATTTATTTTACATAGCAAATTTGGCGGCCCAGACAATTAAAGGACAAGGTTTTTAAATGAATATAATTTTAAGCATTATTATTCCGTCGGCGGCAGGCGTTTTAATATATCTGTTGCCTTCAAAGTTTAATAAAACAAAAAATGTTTTATTTTTGGCTGCAGCCGCATTAAACTTTTTGATTGCCGTTGTTTTTTACGGTAAAATTATTTGTATATGTGACGCGTCGGCATATCTTGTTAATTTATTTTTCAGAAATTATGAACTGAATTCGTTTATGGCTGTGTTTTTAGCCGCGGTAACGCTTATAACTTCAATATATGCCGTTGCTTTTATGAAACAGAATAAAAAAACGCAAGTGTTTTACGGGTCAATGCTGCTGGCTCTTTCATGCGTTAACGGAGTTTTATTTTCTGATAATTTTATATTTTTCTTATTTTTCTGGGAAGCGTTGATGATTCCCATGTTTCTGATGATAGCTTCGGGAGAAAACAAACCTGTTCCTACCGCGATAAAAGCTTTTACGATATCGGCCGTAGCTGATTTGTGCCTGATGTTCGGCGTTATGCTTGTTTGCGTTGCGGGAGATTCGTTCAGTATTTCAAAAGGAATCTGTGAATTAAAAGCTGTTGTCCCCGGTACTTACGGACTGTTTACGACAACGGCTTTTATTATGCTGTTTATAGGAGCGGCCGCAAAATTGGGCGCAATGCCGTTTCACAGCTGGATTCCGGAAGCGTCAGCAAAAGCTCCTGTGGCATTTATGGTTTTTATGGTAACGGCCGTTGAAAAGATTTTAGGCATATATTTGTTAATCAGAATAACAAATGATTTTTTTATTATAGAACAATCGTCATTTATAAGCGTTTCGGCGATGACTTTCGGAATAATTACGGCGCTTGTCGCAAATGCGCTTGCAATGGTTCAGACGGATTTTAAAAAGATGCTGTCTTATGCAAGCATAGGCCAAGCCGGTTTTATGATAGTAGCCGTATCAACGATGTCGGTAATAGGCACTGTTGCCGCCTTAATTCATATGCATGCTCACGTTATTTATAAAAGCGGCTTGTTCTTTGTTTCGGGAAATATTGAAAAAGCGGAAGGCTCAACGGATATGAATGTTATAAAAGGCGGTCTGAGAAAAAGTATGCCTTATACGTTTGTCGCCTTTTTATTATCGGGCGCGGCGTTTGCCGGAGTTCCGTTTTTTTACGCTTTTTATTCAAAAGAAATGATTTACGAAAGCGCATTATCAGTTCATTGGATATTTTACGCGGGGCTTTTAATATGTTCGCTGATTGCCATTATAACCATAATAAACTGGGGCGCCAGATTATTTTTTAACGGTCAGAATAACAGCGCTTTTGAAGACAAAGAAGCGTCAACATGGATGTTTATTCCTACTATTATATTTGCGCTGGCATGCGCTTTGCTGGGTTTATTCCATCAGGTTCCGCTTAAAATAATTTCGGTTGTTTTAAATTTAAATCTTCCCGAAACGCATTCAAATGTTTTAACCGTTATTTTAATTTTAATTTCGCTTATATTATTTATTTTGGCTGTTTTAAATTTTATAAAAGCTTATAAGAAAAAAACCGATTATCTCGGATATGCTTTGCCGGCGGCTAAGTTTTTAAAAATTGACAAGCTTAATTTAAATGAAAATCTGGATCCTTACAACATATTTATAAGTTTTATAAAAAGACTGTCAAAAGTTTTATTTGTAGCAGATAAGGCGTTGAATTATTTTTATGATCTGGTTATTCCTGCCGGGATAGGCGAAATGGCAAGAAGTACCAGAAAAGCGCATAACGGGAATATGTCTGTTTATCTGTTGTGGGTTCTTATAGGAATAGTTTGTATTTTTATAATTTTTTAGGCGGGTACTAATGTTTCTTTTGCTGGTTTTAATTCCGTTGTTTCTAGTTTTATTATTAAATCTTAATCTTTATAAGGTTAACTATAAGATCGCGGTTCTTATTGCCGGTCTTTTTTCATTATTCCAGATGTTTTTTATTTTTTCTCCGAATTTTTTCAGTACGGGTCTTGTAGATTTATTGTCTTTAAGATTTGAATGTGACGGTATTTCATGGATAATGTTATTTTCCATAGCGATAGTCTCTTTTGCCGCAATATGCGTTTTATACGCAAGCGAAACAATAGCTTCCGGAAAGAAATTTCATTTTGTAAATCTTGTTTTGCTGGCTCTTGCCGGCATGAACGGACTTGTTTTCGTCAGAGATATTTTTTCAATTTATGTTTTTATAGAAATAATAGCCGCAACGTCGTATGTTTTGATAGCTTTGGATAAAACAAAAAAATCTCTGGAAGCAAGTTTTAAATATCTTGTTATTTCTTCCGTTGCTACGGTAATGATGTTAAGTGCTGTCGCAATATTGTTTATGGCGGCAGGCTCAACCGATTTTATAAAAGTTGCGCAGATGTACAAAGAATACGGAGCAAATCCTTTAATCGTAGTCGCAAGCGTATTTTTTATAGTGGGATTATTTATAAAAGGCGGGGTTATGCCGTTTCACGGATGGCTGCCTGACGCATATTCGGCGTCTCCTAATCCGACTTCGGTATTTTTGGCCGGTATAGTTACCAAAACTACGGGCATATATACGCTTGTCAGGCTTTATGCTATTTTTGATTTTAATTACAGTATGCAGCTTGTTTTTTTAGTTTTTGGTTCATTATCAATAGTTATTGCGGCTATTGGAGCGATAAACCAGGATAATTTCAAAAGAATGCTGGCGTATTCAAGCATAAGTCAGGTGGGCTATATAGTTTTGGCATTCGGTTCCGGAACTATTTTGGGTGTTTTTGCCGGAATGTTTCATTTATTCAACCATTCGGTCTTTAAATCTTTGTTATTTGTAAATGCTTCTGCTCTTGAAAGCCGCGTAAATACAAATCAAATACATAATATGTCGGGTTTGGCGTCGCGTATGCCTGTAACGTCTACGACTTCCGTCATTGCTTTTTTGTCTACTGCCGGAATTCCGCCTCTTGCCGGTTTTTGGAGCAAGCTGCTGATTGTTTTGGCGTTATGGTTTTCAGGCAACAAAGAATTTGCCGTTTTGGCGTTGCTTGCAAGTATTTTTACGTTAACATATTTTTTGATTATGCAAAAGAAAATATTTTTCGGACAATTGAAAGAAAAATTTAATACAATAAAAGAAGCTCGTTTTACAATAAGACTGGCCTCTTTGTTTTTATGCGCGATTACGATTTTAACGGGCCTGTTTTTTCCGATTATTTTGAATTTTATGGCTTTTTTATTTAGTTTTTAAGAGAGGATATTTTGGAAAACTTGTACATTCACATTTTTTTGTTGGCGCTTATAGTCATAATATCGGTTTTTGCCGTTTCGCATTACCGTATTATAAGAGGAGCCATTTTGCTCGGAGCCGTGAGTTTTTTGGTTTCAATATCCCTTTTTATGCTTAAAGCTCCCATTGCGGCAATGTTTGAATTGTCGGTGTGCACGGGACTTATTACCGTTATTTTTATAAGCGTTATAAGTTTGACAAATCCGGTCTATGCCGGACAGAAAAAAATAAATGAAATGTCAATGGTAAAAAAAATCATAATATTGTTTTTAATAGTCGCAGTATGCGGATTTTTCATATATTTGTTTGACGAAAAAAATATAAACTGGATTCCTGTTATGAATGATGCGCAAAAAACGGTTACGACAAAAGACAGCTTGTGGAATCTCAGACATGTTGATTTAATAGGGCAGGCTTTAATACTTTTAACAGGCATATTTGCCGTTGTGGTATTATTTAAAAAAGGCAAGGAAGAAAAATGAACGCCGAATCTTTAATACTTTTTAAATTTTATATTATGATAATGCCGATATTGTTTATTATAGGAATCTTTGCCGTTATGACTGCAAAAAATATCGTCGCAATTATAATCGGCATTGAAATAATGACAAAAGGCGTTACGCTTCTTCTTGCGGCAAGCGGTTATTTCGGCGGTAACCCGGAAATAGCGCAGAATTTTATTATAGTTATGATTATTATAGAAGTAGTCATACTTACTATAGCGTCGGGGTTGATCGTAAATATAGTAAAAAAATATGATTCGCTCAGCACTAAAAATATAAGGAATCTAAAGGGATAAAATGCAAAATATTTTTATTACGCCTCCTGTAATTGTGATTTTTATCGCGATAATAGTAACGGTTGTGTTTTTGTTATTGTCAAAATTGTCTTATAAAAGCGGCAATAACCCCAAAGGAAAATTCAAAGCTTATTCGTGCGGAGAAGAACCGGCTGAAGAGAGAAGAAAACCAAGTTATACAAGATTTTTTCCGTTTGCTTTTTTCTTTACAATAATGCACGTTGTTGTTTTGCTTATAGCGACTGTTCCGGTTAATATTAAAAGCAGTTTGGTTTTTGTTCTTTTATTTATAGTTATATCTTTTATAAGCATTCCGATTTTATTCAGGGAAGAAGATTAAATGAAAATAGTGGATAGAATAGTCAATTGGGCAAGATTAAAATCGCCGTGGGTAATTCATTTTAATACCGGCGCGTGCAACGCATGCGACATAGAAATAGTTGCGTCTATTACGCCCACTTACGATCTTGAGAGATTTGGTTCATTGTTGAAGGGAACGCCGAGGCACGCCGATGTTTTGCTGTGTTCGGGGCCCGTCACAAGACAATTAAAAGACAGGCTTGTAAGAATTTACGAGCAGATGCCCGAACCGAAGTTTGTTGTCGCCGTAGGAACCTGCGCATGTTCCGGCGGAGTTTTTAACGGCTGCTACAGCATGCTTTCAGGTATTGACGAAGCGATACCGGTTTCAATGTATATACCGGGATGTCCGGCAAGCCCGGATGCTATAATAGACGGAGTAGTTAAACTTTTAAAAGAATACGAAAAAAGCCTAAAGGATAAGAAATAATGCATGCGACAGACATAGCTCTTCAGATAAAAAACAAATATTCTTCTTCCGTAGTCGGCATTAACGTGCAGAGGGAAAGAAGACTCTGGCTTGAACTTGTTGCCGGTGATTTCAGAAAATGTTTTGAAAGACTTATAAAAGAAGACGGATTTGAAATACTTGTTACGATTACGGGTCTTGATACCGGCGAAAAATATGAAGTAATTTATCATATGTCGGATAAAGAAGGCAGAGTTCTCAATATAAAAATTTCAATAGACAGAGATAACCCGGCAGTTTCAACGATTACGGATTTGTTTCCCGCGGCCGAATTGTCCGAAAGGGAACTTATGGATTTGCTCGGAATAAAAGTTGAAGGACTGCCCGAGGGAAGAAGATACCCTCTGCCGGATAACTGGCCTCAGGGACAGTACCCGCTCAGAAAAGACTGGGATCCGTCGGTTTTAGATAAAAAAATAGAAAAATCCGGTGATAAAAATGACTAAAAGAATTGTAATACCAGTAGGGCCGCAGCATCCTGCGCTTAAAGAGCCGGCAAGTTTTGACGTTACTTTAAAAGGCGAACGCGTAGCCGATATTTTAGTTAAAGTAGGTTATAACCACAGAGGAATAGAAAAAGGCTGCGAGGGCAGACCTTATCTTCACTGTGTTTATCTTTTGGAAAGAGTCTGCGGGATATGTTCTCACTCTCATTCAACATGTTTTATTCAGGCTGTTGAAGAACTTGCAAATGTTAAAATTCCGGAAAAAGCTTCTTATATAAGGGCATTGTTCGGAGAACTTGAAAGAATACACAGCCATCTTTTGTGGCTTGGCGTAGCGGCTCATGAAATAGGTTTTGATACTCTTCTTATGTACTCATGGAGAGACAGAGAAGTTGTTATGGATCTTCTTGCCCTGCTTGCAGGCAACAGGGTAAATTATACGGTTAACGTTATAGGCGGAGTCAGAAAAGACGTAACGGAAGAAGAAAAAGGCCAGATTTTAAAAGCGGTTGACATACTTGAAGAAAGAACAAAATATTATGTTCGAGTTGCCACGGAAGAAGTTTCTTTTATAGAAAGGCTTTCAAAAGTAGGATATATCTCTTATGAAGACGCATTGAGACTCGGCGCGGTAGGTCCTACCGGAAGAGCCTCAGGCATAAAAAGAGACGTCAGAAAAGACGATCCTTATGCAGCTTACGAGGAAATTGATTTTGATATTATAACCGACGACCACTGCGATGTTTACGGAAGAGCGGTAGTAAGGGTTAAGGAACTTTTACAATCCTATTCTATAATCAGACAGCTTATAAAAAAACTTCCGCAGACTCCTTTATCGGTAAACGTTCCGAAAAATATTCCGGCGGGCGAAGCCGTTTCAAGATACGAAGCTCCCAGAGGCGAAGATATACATTACGTTAAATCAAACGGAACTGATAAGCCTGACAGAGTAAAATTAAGAGCTCCGACTCTTGCCAATGTTCAGGCTGTCGCAAAAATGCTTGAAAACGGAAATTTCGCCGATGTTCCGATAGTCGTTGCGGCTATAGACCCGTGTTTTTCATGCACCGACAGAATGATAGTCGCGGCAAATGACGTATTGTCTGAAAAAGAAAACAGAATGACATGGAAACAGCTGAGAGAATTTTCAATAAACTGGTATAAGAAGAATAAAGGCGTTGATTTCTCAAAAATAAAAAAATCGGATAAACACATATGACGCTATACTTAATAAAAATTTTAATTTTCCCGGGTCTTTTATTTTTGTTTATACTTTCTTTAATCGGTGAATATTATGACAGAAAATTATACGCCAGAATGCAAAACAGAGTCGGGCCTCCGTGGTTTCAGCCGGTTGCCGATTTTATTAAACTTTTGGGTAAAGAACTTATAATCCCTCTTAACGCCGATGCTAGAATTTTTAAAATATTGCCGGTTTTCGCATGCGTTGCGACTATTGTCGCATATTTGTATATTCCGTTATTTTCAAAAACGTCGCTTTTGCCGTTTAACGGAGACATAATTTTCGTATTATACATGCTTACTCTGCCTACGCTGTCTTACGCTTTGGCGGGATGGTATTCAAGATCTCCCTATGCTTTAATCGGCTCTACGAGAGTTTTGACGCAGCTTTTCGCTTATGAAGTTCCGTTATTTATGGCCGTTCTTGCGCCGGCTATTTTGGCAAGTTCATGGTCGTTTTCGGAATTGATAACGTTTTATCAGACTCATAATTGGTTATGGCTTGTAAATATTTTAGGGTTTATAGTAGCAATGATAACTTTGCAGGGCAAATTGGAAAAAGTGCCTTTTGATATACCGGAAGCCGAAACGGAAATTGTCGCCGGCGTATTTACCGAATATACCGGTCCGTTATACGCATATTTCAGGCTTGCAATGAATATGCAGACTATAGCGGGCGCTTCGCTTGTGGCGGCCGTATTTTTGCCTTTTGGTTTCGGCTCTTGTTTAATCGTCAATTTTGTAATTTATATTTTAAAAATAGCGTTTATATTATTTTTGCTTGCATTGATGAGAACTTTATTTGCAAGGCTTAGAATAGACCAAATGCTTGTTTTTTGCTGGAAATATCTGGCTCCGATAGCTTTGGCGCAGATAACCTTAAATATCATTATAAAGGCTTGGTTATAAAATGAGTAAAAAAATAGGAAAAATGCTTATAGAAGTTACTTCTTCTCTTTTCAAAAAACCCGCAACTTCGGAGTATCCTTTCAAAAAAAGAGAAATACACAAAAGTTATAGCGGCAAAATTGCTTTTGACAAAGAAAAATGCATAGGCTGCAATATATGCGTAAGAAATTGTCCCGCAAAAGCGCTTGTCGTGGCGAAAGTCGCCGATAAAGTTTTTGAAATGACGCTGTCTCTTGCAAAATGCATATTTTGCGGACAGTGCGTCGTTTCATGCCCCAAAAAAGCGCTTTCAACAACCGATGAGTTTGAACTTGCCCAATCGGATAAAAGCAAATTAACAGTAAAATTATAATCCTTTAAACTGTAAAAAATAACGGCTTAAATTATCTTGATTTATCACGTTTTTTTCGTTATAATCTATCGTGAAAAAGATGAAACATAAAAACGCCGGAATAAAAAAAATAATTTCAAAGAATGAAATTCAAAAAAAAGTTTGCGAACTTGCAAAACGCATAAACAAAGATTATTATAAAAAAGATTTAATCGTTCTGTCCGTTTTGTCCGGAAGCGTTGTTTTTTGCAGCGATATAATCAGAAAGCTGGATGTTAATTTCAAGCTTGATTTTATTAAAGTCTCGTCTTATGAAGGCAAAAAATCGGCAGACAAAATCCGGTTGGATTTTTCTTCCGATTACGACGTTGAAAATAAAGACGTGCTGATTGTGGAAGATATTTACGATACCGGTAAAACTCTTGCCTATCTTAAAAATTTTTTGACGGAAAAAAAAGCGAGAAGCGTGGCGTTTTGCGTGCTGGTTGACAAGAAAATTAAAAAAAAGAGCATAGTTAAAATAAAATATTGCGGATTTTCCGTAGAAAATAAATTCATAGTAGGTTACGGTCTTGATTTTAATGAGAAATTCAGGGGCTTACCCTATATAGGCGCGTTAGGAGATTAATTTATGAAAAAACAAAATTCATGGGGCTTTGCTTTTTGGATAGTCCTATTTGTAATACTTTTGGTATTTATGCAGTCTTCAAGAAAAAGCGGAGTCAAGGAAGATATTCCGTATTCCGTTTTTAAACAAAGCGTCAAAGAAGGAAAAGTCGCTAACGTTCTAGTTTCTCCCGACATGATAGAAGGAGAATTTTTATCAGCCGACGGCAAACCTAAAAAATTTAAAACAATTCCGCTGGACGATCCGAAACTTGTTGAGGATATGGAAAATTCTAAAGTATCAAAGTTTTCCGGCAAACCTCAAAACGGATGGATAGGCCCGCTTTTAATGAGCTGGGGTCCGATAATTCTTCTTATTCTTTTTTGGTTATGGATGATAAGAGGAATGAACGGCGCCGGCAAACAGGCAATGGCGTTCGGCAAAAGCAAGGCTAAACTTGCCGACAATGAAAAAACAAAAAAAACATTTAAAGATGTCGCAGGCTGCGGAGAAGCAAAAGAAGAACTTCAGGAAATAGTGGAGTTTTTAAAAAATCCGGCAAAATTCCAAAAACTGGGCGGTAAAATACCAAAAGGCGTTTTGTTGTTCGGAGCGCCGGGCACAGGTAAAACTTTGCTTGCAAAAGCAGTAGCGGGTGAAGCGGGAGTTCCTTTTTTCTCTTCAAGCGGTTCTGAATTTGTAGAAATGTTCGTCGGAGTCGGAGCGTCAAGAGTAAGGGATTTGTTTGACCAGGGCAGAAAAAATGCTCCGTGTCTGCTTTTTGTAGACGAAATAGACGCGGTGGGAAGGCACAGAGGCGCAGGTCTTGGCGGCGGTCATGACGAAAGAGAACAGACTTTAAACCAGCTTTTGGTTGAAATGGACGGTTTTGACACAAAAGAAGGGGTTATTATAATAGCGGCTACAAACAGACCTGATGTCCTTGATCCTGCTCTTTTAAGACCGGGCAGATTTGACAGACAGGTTGTTGTTCCCAGCCCCGATTTAAACGACAGAGAAGAAATTTTAAAAGTGCATGTAAGAGACATAAAAATATCAAAAGAAGTTGACTTAAAAGTTATAGCAAGAAGAACTCCCGGATTTGTCGGCGCCGATTTGGCGAACCTTACAAACGAGGCGGCTTTGCTTGCGGCCAGAAAAGATTTAACCGAAGTCGGAATGAAAAATTTTGAGGAAGCGATAGACAGAATTATTGCCGGCCCTCAAAGAAAGTCAAGAATTATTTCCGATAAAGAAAAAAGTATTATCGCTTATCACGAGGCGGGACATACAATAGTCGCAAAAGTTATTCCGGGCATGGATCCGGTTCATAAAGTTTCAATAGTCCCAAGAGGCCCCGCATTGGGTTATACGCTGCAGCTTCCTCTTGAAGATAAATTTTTAACTTCAAGAACCGAGATAAACGGGCGGCTTTCAATACTTCTCGGAGGAAGAGCGGCCGAAGAATTGGTATTTAACGAAATAACGACAGGCGCTCAAAACGATATAGCAAGAGCAACGGAAATAGCAACAAAAATGGTAACGGAATTCGGTATGAGCGATAAAGTCGGAACGCTTGCGCTCGGTACGGAAAGCGAAGAAATATTTTTAGGAAGGGATATTTCCAGAAATAAGAAACATTCCGATAAAACGGCTGAAATAATAGACGAAGAAATAAAAAATATAATAGCGGCTGCAAAAGAAAGATCTGAAAAAATTCTTAAAGATAACATGGAAAAGTTAAAATATATGGTTGAGATGCTTATTGAAAGAGAATTTTTAACGGGCGATGAAGTTGACGCCATAATGAAAGGCGAAAAACTTCAGGCAAAGGAAGAAATTCAGGAAAATAAAATTGAAATGCAGCAGGAAAAAGAGGCGGTAAAACCTGTTGAAGAAACTCGCAGTCCCGATAAAAAAGAAATTAAGGAAGAGCCGAAAATAATTGCCGAAGAAGTAAAACCGGACAAAAAAAGCAAAAAAAATAAGCAGGACAGCTCTCAAAACGAACTTTTTGACAAGATAGGAAAAAATGAAGACAAATAAATTTGACGGTAAAAAAATTATTAAAGCCGTGCGCATGATGCTTGAAGCGTTCGGCGAAGATCCTCAAAGAGAAGGGCTTAAAAGAACTCCGGAAAGAGTGGCGGAATTTTACGAAGAAATTCTCTCGGGTTACGACGTTGACGTAAAAAGCCTGATTCCGGTTCATTATGAAACGGAAGAACACGAAGAAATAGTAATAGTAAAGGATATTCCGGTATATTCAATATGCGAACACCATCTGCTTCCTTTTTACGGCAAAATCCATATAGCGTATCTTCCTAAAAAAGACAGAATAGTCGGAGTGTCAAAATTGGTCAGAGTCGTTGAAGCTTTCTCTCACAGGCTGCAGCTTCAGGAAAGACTGTCAAAGCAGATTGTGGATACGATAATGCAGGTGGCAAAGCCCAACGGAGCTATGGTTGTTATGGAAGCCGAACATCTGTGCATGACGATGAGAGGAGTAAAAAAACCCGGCTCAAAGATGGTTACATCGGCTATAAGAGGAATATTTTTAAAAGACGCCAGAACCAGAGCGGAAGCTCTTTCTCTTTTAAGGTAGGGTTTTAATGATAGTCAGAAAAACTTCGGCAGAAAATACCGGTGAAGTTTTAAAAATTATAAAGACAACAGGATGTCATAATTACGCGCATGAAAAACTGCTTAAAAAATCAGGCGGAAACATTTTTATTATAGATGGCATAGACAACAGAGCCGCTAATATTCTTAAACAGGAAGCTTTGTCGTGCGGCACGGACGCCGCCGTAAGCGAAGAAGTTTCAAGGTTTAAAAGCGGCGTTTCAAGAGTTGTTCTTTTCGGAACCGCCTCGCAGATTGAAAAACTTATATTAAAATTCAAAGAGCAGCCTTTCGGGCTTAAAGAATTGGCGGACAGTCTTAATAACGCTTTAATCCAAAAACAGAATAAAATCGTCGTATGCGGTACAAAAAAGATAACAACCGGCAAAAAAACTTTGGTTATGGGCATCATTAATTTGTCACCGGATTCTTTTTACGGCGACGGAACCGAAGGAAAAACCGTTTTATTGACAAAAGTTTTGAATATGAAAGAATACGGCGCGGATATTATTGACGTCGGAGCAGAGTCTACAAGACCCGGTTCAAAGCCTGTTTCGGAAAAAGAAGAAATTAAAAAAATCGTAAAATTTCTCAGGCTTATCAGAAAGAAAACAAAACTTCCGATATCGGTTGATACGTATAAACCGGCCGTTGCCAAGGCTGCCATTGACGAAGGAGCCGATATTATAAATGATATCTACGCTCTCGGATATGACGAAAAGATGGCGGATGTGGTTTCTAAAAATAAGACGGGTCTTATTATTATGCATATGCTCGGCACACCTTTAACTATGCAGAAGAATATAAAATATGAAGACGCCGTTTTTGATATATTTAAATTTTTATCGGATAGAATTGATTTCGCGGTAAAAAACGGAATAAATAAAGATTCTATAATGATAGATCCGGGAATAGGGTTCGGAAAAACAGTTGAGCATAATTTGATGATAATTAAAAAATTGTCGGAATTTAAAAGTTTGGGACTGCCTCTGGCGGTCGGATTGTCAAACAAAAGTTTTTTGTCTAAAATCATAAACGCCGAAGACATAAAAGAAAGGTTTTCAGCAAATATATCGGCAAACGTTATCGCGGCACTTAACGGCGCCGATATTTTAAGAGTGCATAACGTTAAGGAAATAGCGCGGGCATTGAAAGTTTTTGACGCGGTAAGGAGCGTTTAAAATGGAAATTGTTTTGGATATCTGGTCAAAGTATCTCGTTCATATCATAGATATTTTAATAGTCGCCTATATATTTTACAGGATACTTTTGATAATAAGAGGAACGAGGGCGACACAGATAATTGTCGGTCTTTTGATTCTTATATTTGTAACGCTTATCGCGGGTATTCTGCGGATGGAGACGCTTTCGTGGCTGTTGAATAAATTCTGGCTCGGAGCCGTCGTAATTCTTGCCGTTGTATTTAACGATGAAATAAGACTCGGACTTGCAAAACTCGGCAGTAAATTCGTTTATGGAAATAACACAAACGCGAGCAATGATTTTTTGTCTGAAATAGTTGAAGCGTCCGTTACAATGAGCAAATCAAAACTCGGCGGATTAATAGTTTTGGAAAAGGAAATGGGTTTAAAAAATTACGCCGAAACGGGAACCCGCATAGACGGTTTGATAAGCCAGGAATTAATCCTTTCAATTTTTCATACAAAATCTCCCATACACGACGGTGCGATAATAATAAAAAGCGAAAGAATACATTCCGCGGGATGCGTGCTTCCGATAAGTTCGGATGTTGAAGACAAACATCTCGGGACAAGACACAGAGCCGCAATAGGGTTAAGCGCCATTACAGACGCTGTAGTAATAATTATATCGGAAGAAACAGGCAGCATATCAATTTCTTACGAAGGAAAAATTATGTCGGCTGAACGCGACGACTTGTTAAAAAAACTTATGCAGTTTTATATAGGGAAAAATGAATAGATTTTTGGATAAAAAAAAGATTAAAAGAAAAATAAAAAGGAATTGGAAATTAAAGATTATCGCTTTAATTTTGGCTCTTTTATTTTGGCTTCACGTTATTGTTATAGCCAGAGGAGAGTTATTTTGAAATTTTTCGGCACCGACGGCATAAGGGGAAACGCCGGTCAATTTCCTTTTGATAACAATACGGTTTCGTTTTTAGGTTATGTTCTTGCAAAAAACATTAAATCAAAAGGCAAAGGCGTTCTTATAGGCAGAGATACCAGAGAATCAGGCCTTAGGATATTCAAAGCTTTGCGTAAGGGTATAAATTCGGCCGGCGTCAGCGTTACCGATTTGGGAGTGGTTCCCACGCCTGCGGTTTCATATCTTTTAAAAAACAACTCTTATCAGGCTGGAATTGTAATTTCCGCGTCGCATAATCCTTATTATGATAACGGCATAAAATTTTTTAATTCAAAAGGGATGAAACTGTCGGATGCCGTTGAAAATAAACTGGAATATGAAATCAATAAGTTTCTTAACGAAAAAAGAAAACTGCCCCAACCCAAAAAAATTAAAAATTTTGCCGGTAAAAATATAATTAAACAATATAACAAATTCCTGCTGTCCGCTGTTCCTGCGGATATGCTTAAAGGCAAAAAAATAGTTGTTGACTGCGCAAACGGAGCCTCTCATAAAATAGCCGCGGATGTTTTAAAAAAACTTAAGGCCGAACTGATAGTTTTAAACGACAAACCAACCGGCAGAAACATAAATCTTCAATGCGGTGCGCTGCATCCTCAAAAAGTTTCGGAAGTCGTAAAATCAAAAAAAGCGTTTTGCGGTTTTGCCTATGACGGAGATGCGGACAGAATAATATTTGTTGACGACAAAGGCGTTATAAGAGACGGAGATTATTTTCTGGCTGTGGCGGCAAAATATTTAAAAGAGAAAAAACAGCTGAAAAACAACACTCTCGTCGTAACGGTTATGGCAAACATCGGCCTTTTAAAAGCAATGGAAGAACTCGGAATTACTACCGTAGCCGCCAAAGTCGGAGACAGATACGTGTATGAAAATTTGATAAAACATAACGCGGTGCTCGGCGGAGAACAGTCGGGTCATATCATATTTAAAAAATTTCTTGATACCGGCGACGGGATATTGAGTTCATTGCAGATGCTTAAAATTCTTGTTGAAAAAAATACAACTTTGTCGGAAATCAGTTCTTTTGTCAAAAAGTATCCCCAGATTTTAATTAACGAAAAAGTTGACAAGAAGATTCCCGTTGAAAGTCTTCCAAAAACATCGGCTCTAATTAAACAAATTGAGAAAAAGCTCGGAGACAACGGAAGGATACTGGTAAGATATTCCGGCACTGAAAATTTGCTAAGAATTATGATTGAAGGGCAAAATAAAATTGAAATTACAAATATGGCGAAATCCGTTTCGGAATGCGCAAAAAAAGAAATCAAGGATAACTTATGATAAAATTGGGCGTTAATATTGATCATGTAGCTACTTTAAGACAAGCCAGAAAAGAAGATTTCCCAAGCCCTCTTACGGCGGCGTCAATATGCGAAAAAGCAGGAGCCGATTCAATAACGGCTCATTTAAGAGAAGACAGGAGACATATTCAGGATAAAGACGTTTACGCGATAAAAGACCAGCTCAGAACACGTCTTAATTTTGAGATGGCGGCAAGCGAAGAGATAATTAAAATAGCTCTTGATTTAAAACCGTATTCGGTATGTATCGTTCCTGAAAAAAGGCAGGAAATTACGACGGAGGGCGGGTTGGACGTTTTTTCGCAGAAGCAAAAACTTAAAACAACGGTAAAAAAACTTAAAGACAGCGGCATAATTGTCAGCATGTTTATCGATCCGAAAATAGAGCAGGTTGAAGCCTGTGCGGAAATACAGGCTGACGCGGTGGAACTGCATACCGGCAAGTATGCCCGGATTTATAAATCAAAATTAAATATTTTGGATGAAATTGAAATAATAAAAGAAGCTTCAATGACTGCCGCAAGAAATAATCTTATCGTCAACGCCGGACACGGATTAGACTATAAAAACGTCCGCAATATCTGCGCTTTGGGCGGATTTAACGAATTTAATATAGGATTTGCGATAATTGCGCAGTCAATTTTTGACGGCCTTGAAAAATCAGTAAGGGATATGAAAGATATTCTTTCCGGTTATTAATTTTCTCATGAAACATCTGATAACAATACAATTCATAATATGCTGTTTTTTCTTTTGCGTTCTTCCGGCAAAAGCGGATAAAGGCAATGTTATTTTGCCTGTGGTTTTTTACGCTGATGAAACAGGTTTGGGTCTTGGAGCAATGGATATTCTCTATTTTAAAAGCGAAGGCGAAAAACATCATTCGTCAATAAACAGCGTTATTTTCGGAACGACAAAAAGCCAGTTTCTCTTGGTTGTCCGTCCGGAAATACAACTTTCTTCTTTGTATGCCGCAGACGGTTTTATATTGTTCAACGATTTTAAAAAACAGTTTTACGGGACAGGAAATCAAAGTGATTTTGATAATGAGGAAAATTATAAAAATTATGTTTACGGCGTCGGATTCGGATTGCACAGAAAAATAAAAGATAACTTAAAAATCGGAGTAATGTACAATATCTGCAATTTATCGGTTAAAGATAAAAAAACAGGCGGGCTTATGGAACAGTATGATACGGAAGGCGTAATTTCCGGAGCGGGATTTAAAGCGTCATACGATACCAGAGACAACAATCTTTATGCGCAAACCGGATACCGTCTTGAATTATCATGGCTTTTATATGATTCAAAAACAGGAAGTTCTTTTGATTATTGCGAAACAATAATGGATTTCAGAAATTATTTCCGGATCGGCAAAAAAACGCTATTTTCCTATCAGGCTTACGGCAGATTTTTAAACGGATATCCGCCTGTTCAGATGCTTTCTACTTTCGGCGGCGCAAATCAAATGAGAGGATATTATTCCGGCAGATATGTTGATAATATAGTTGTTTTTTTACAGCCTGAAATCAAAACGGACCTGTCTGAAAGTCTGCAGATTTCTTTTTTCAGCGGCGTCGGAAATGTTTACCATGATTTAGAATCAATAGACGTAACGAAAATCAAAACGGCATCGGGAGCCGGCTTAAGAATAAAACTGAAAGGCAATCCCAGAATAAATTTAAGAACCGATTTCGGATTTTCATGCGAATCTGCGGGTTTTTATGTAACGATGCTGGAAGCATTTTAAATATTTACATATGTAAAAAAATCGTGAAATTTCAATAAATAGTTTAATAATTTAAAAAAATGTATTATACTTAATCTAATTATGAAAAGGATTCAGGTATTTATATTATCCTTGGCTGTATTTTTTTCTTCAATAAATATTTCATTTGCGTTTGAGCAAAAAACAAATGCGAATGATATTTTTTGCGGGATTTCTAATGTTTTTAAAGTTCAGTATGAACTATATCAAAAAACAAAATATAATGTGATAAACGTTTGTGATATTGTCGTTAAAGACGTTTTGAGTTTAAAAGCGCAAAACAACCATGAAATGTCTTTTATTGATTTAAAAAAACAGTTTGTCGGCGCTGAAACGGCGTTATTGCCGCCCAATACTGTTGTGTTATCGGCAAAGTTTTTGCCCGTCAATTATAAAACAACTAAGGTTCCTTTAACCGCTGCGTTTGTATTGCTTTTTATTTGCATCTTTTTACTGAGATATTTGGGATTATTGCGGGTTTTTTGGTCTGCCGTTTACATATCAAAATATTTTAAGAAAGCATGTTTTTTATATATGCTTTCTTTTATTTTAGGCAAAAAAACAATATCTTTGATTACTGTCGTATGCTTTTTGTTATCATTATTAACTGCCAATCTGTCGGCTTCCGTTTTATATGAAAAATCATCTGCCGTTACCGAGACTGCGGAATTGTTTTCAAAAGATTTCGGCAAAATCACCGAAACGGTTGATAATAACAGCGATTTGGTTGTAGTCAATATACAGGATTTGCATTCAAATCCGTCGGTACAGTTGAATATAAAAAATATTTTAACGTCAATAGATAAACAATATCAAGTTAAGCAGGTGTTTATAGAAGGCGGGTACGGAGATGTTGATATTTCATGGCTTTATAAAATACCGGATTTAAAAGACAGAAATAATCTTGCCGACTCTCTGCTTGCCAACGGAAGGCTGACGGGATCGGAATATTTTGCATACAAAACGGGGCGAAATACTGTTTTAAAAGGTTTGGAAGACGAACAGGTACATAAAAATAATTTAAAAACGCTTTCGGCGATAATGGACAGACAGGAATTTTATAATGCCGGACTTCAAAAAATCAAAGCTGATATAGATTTTATAAATGCTTCGCAGGCGTCAAATAAAAATTTTAGGTTGAACAAAATAGTTTCACGACATAATAACGGCGTTATTGATACGGCAAAATTTTACAAATTGCTTTTAAAAGCCGTAAAAGAAATCAATAAAAATCCGAAAGATTACAAAAATATAATGCCCGTTGATTTGTCGGATTTTACGAATATAAACAAATATATAAATGTAAATCTTGCAAAAATAAACAGAAAAAAACTGTCCGATGAAATTAATTTGTTTTTAAGCGATATTAAATCGCGTATGACTTATGCCGAATATAGCGAGATAGTAAAAAATACCGACGGGTTTTCGGACGTAAACAAATTTGTCCGCCATATACAATCGCTGAGCGGCGTTTATAAAATTGATTTGGCAAAAAAATATCCTGTTTTATATGTTTACGCAAATGTCAGTATTTCGGCCGAGTCGGTAAATCCGGTGGAGCTTATTAACGAAGAAAGAATATTGCTGAATAATTTGAGGCAGGCTTTTTCTAAAAACAATACAGAATACGAAGTGTCTTTTTTGGCTGATTTCTACGATATTTTTAAAAAATACATGACTAATTCTTTAACCGCAAACGAATATGAATATTTTTCTTCTAAAATGGGCAAATTTAAAGAGCTGTACGCAAAATATGCCGTAGTTGACAGACTATCTGATTTAAAGACTGATTTTGATATGCTGGATTCTTATTATTCGGCAAATAATTACAGAAACGGCATTTTTATCAACAATGTTCTTGCCGGAAGAGAAATTAAACATGAAAATAATGATGCGGATAAAAATATGCTTGACGGAGCAAAAGACGTAATAGTCGTTGTTGCCGGCGGCTATCATACAAAAGGAATATCTCAGCTTTTAAACGACAGAAAAATCAGTTATATAACAATCACGCCGAATGTTAAAAGCCCTATAGTTCAATCTGAAAAAATTTATAAAGAAATTATCAAAGAAGAAACTGCCGTAGAGACAAATGCCTTGAGTTTTACGGTTGCTTCATGCGCGTCCGATTACATGCAGTTTAAATGGGGCGTCGTATCGGCAATACAATATTTGAACAAAGAGTATTCAAAAGAAAACATAGAAAAAACCGTAGAAAGCATGAAATATCTTGTAAAAGATAAAATTACGCTTAACTATACGGAAGAAAAAACCGAAATTACAGTAGGCGACAGAAAAATAGTTTTGTTGAATTATAACGGGCAGATGCGCAGTTCCGAAGATATAGATGAGAACAAATTTCAACCGACGGCAAATAAAATAAACGGGGTGGGAATAAACGCGTTATTTGAAAAATATCCGTCGCTCGATTTATCAAACGGCGGACTGGAATTTAAACTGCGCCACCTTGAAAAATTCGGCATTACGGAGATAAAAGGCATAGATTTAGCCGTAATTGCAAGGCTTCCGTCATTATTTCAGGAATATTTATTTGAAACTCTTCCCGCCGAAGTTAAAGCAAAATCCGAAGAGCTTGTTACGCGCGAAACAATAAGAAAGTATGATAAAACGCCGGAACTTCTTGAAGAACTTGAAAAAATGTTTATTGAGAGAACAAAAGCGACGGGCGATTATCTTCAATTAAAGCAGGAAATTCTTCCTATGCATCTGCAAATACTGAAAGACAGAGCCGGCGACACCCAGCTTTTTATAAATCCGTTAAAAGAAGATTTGAAAGAATTGCTGAAAGGCAGCATAAATAAGGCGCAGTATACATATATAACGGCGGTTTTATTTTTTATTTCAGCAATGACCGACGATTTTTCCGATTCGGCAAATATGACGGATAAAAGATGCAATATTGAACTTTTGAAAGAATTTATGGCTGTCGGATCAGTTCCTGCTTCAGCCGTTGAAAAATATGTTGACAACGAAATAAAATCAGGAAACATCTCAGAATCGGCAAGACAGAAAAGAATAGCCGTTATAGATGAAATTGCAAGACCGGATAAAAATCCTGCGTCAATTCTAGGAATTGAATACAAAAATACGGCTCATAAATGGGAATGGATATACAATCTTCCGTTTTCATCGTTTATTTCATCGTTTATAAAGAAACACGGAATAAAATCAATAGCGGACAAAGAAGTTTTTGAACAAAGTATAAGTTTAACCGAAAAACCGTCGGCGTTATTTGTTTTTGATGCTTTGTCGTCTCTGGCCATTATTGCAGGAACTGCATTTGCAATAGTAAGCGGTATTTTCCCGATAGTTGCTATATCGACAGTTGTTTATTCCGTCACAAGAGGCATAATATTTTCAAAATCTCACGGACTGATAACTGATAAAAATGCAAAAACAGAAATAGGATTATACGGAGCAATTTTTACTCTTGCCTCAGTAATGCCTGTTCTCATAGGATTGTATGTATTTCCGGTTATGGTTCCGGTTTTGATTATAGCCGGTCAGTTTTTATCGTCGGCGATTCACAAATCATACAATTCCGGTCTTATAAAAGCCTATATAAACGGTGCAAAAATCAAGACGTCCCAGATTATAGCGGCTGTCCTTATAATTGCAACGCTTGCCGGCGGAACAATGCTTATTAATAATTATTTTAATTACAGTTTTGTTTCTACGGAATATGCGCAGGTTCAGCAGGAAATTATTAATATACAGTCGGACAGATTTGAAATAATTTTTTCAGGATATCTTAAAAATACGCATTTAACGGCACAGGAAAAAGCTGAAATAAATACTTTACGTGATTTTTTTGCATCAAATATAGACCGTTCTTCATACGAAAAATTTTTAGAAAGCCTGTTATACATAAGAACCGAAATAACTTCAACAGACAGCATTTTAACGCCGTCAATAGATGCGGGTTTTTCACTTTATGTTTGGAAAGATATCGTTCAGGATCTTGATGAAATGATATCGGATAATTTTGCCGAAATACAGAAAAATAAAAATTTAAATAAAATTCTTTTGCAGGCATACAGCCCTGATGAAATTTCTTACCTTGAAATTCTGTCTTCAAGAGATGATTCCGAGGCTTTGACAAAAACAATAAACGGGCAGAAAGATATGCATTACCGTTTTTACGCCTTTATGCTTTTAAATGCAAAAGACCATGTTTCTGCCGACGCATTTTTTAATAAAGACGATATTCTTAAATATCTCGACGGCAAATATATTTTAAGAGATCCTTTAAGCCTTGCTGATATAAACAACAGTTTTCAGTGGCAGGCGATGTGCGGTATGATGAATTTTATTACTGGCGCAGGCGAAGATTACTCTTCTATATTGCACGACGCGAGAGTCGTAAGGCCGGGCGGTCCTCAGATATCAAACGCCGGACTTGCTTATGTTATAAGCGGCGACGGCGCTGTAAGCCCGATATTTGTTGCTGCCCATGAGGTTGCCCATATAAGGTTTTTAAATATTCTCGGCATACATGACAATACCGACGGATATAAAATTTCAGAATTATATGCCGAGCTTGAAGCCGCGCGAATAGAGGAAAAAGTTTCGGTTATGATGCAGTATACGGGAGATAAAAAAATAACTGATTTGACAGATGATACAGATAATTATACCGTGGCATACGCCGTAATTGAAGAAGTAAGAAACAAAGTAGGTATAGATTCATTGAATCTTTTACAGGATGCCATCATAGAATTTTTACAGGGCAGAGGCGAAAAACCGGCGGAAAACATTCAAAAGACTATGAAGGAAGTTGTTGAAATTTTTGCAGGTAAAGTAGCCGACAGCCAAATAGCTTCGGGTATTATTTCAGAATCTCAAAGACAGGACAAAATAAAAGAAATAACAGACAGTCTTATTTCTTCACAGCCACAAACCGAAACGTCTGTGTCTTTGCCAACGGCTGCGCCTTCTCAAAATCCTGCCGCGGCTGCTGTATTTCCTTACGGTTTAATAGGAATGATGTTTGCGGGAATAACCGACAGAAAAAATAAAAAGATCAGATATAAACATTTTAATTATATTGTTGCGGAATTTGAAAAAGAAGGAGCTTTTTTTAAGAGATTTAAAAAAGTTTTTTTCAGAGATGCCGAAAATGGATTGACAGGTTTATATAAGCACGGCTTTTTCGGGAAAACTGAAAAGGTTTTTCTGTCAAATGACATATCAAAAGAAGAAGCATATACGTTAATAAAAGGACTTATAGCCGAATATCTTCCTACAGATTTACAAGGCAATCTACATTATTATACCCAGTTTTTTAAAAGAGATATCCGCGGCACAGTTTATGCTCCTCTTTTTAAATATGCTCCGGACGGTCAATACGGTTTTGTAATAAATATATTAAAAGATAAAATTTCAAAAGGAGACAGAACTTTCAGATTCTGGTCATGCGGTTCTGCTACCGGTGAAGAGCTGAGAACTTTCGTATGGTTTGTAAGAAAAACTCTTATTGATCTTAACGAAAATCCGAATGACTGGAAACTTGATTTTTACGGTACCGATAACAACAAAACAACCGCCGAAATAGCATCTTCTTTTACGGGTTCCGATATCGTTGAAAATAAAGAAGTTGAAGCTGATATGAACGGATTTAACGTCCGTTACGTAATTCTTGACCATACCGATATTACGGATCTTAAAAACTGGCTTATATGGCAGAAAGCGGAAGGCGGTTTTGATCTTATCTGCCAGCTGAATAATCCTACTCCTCAACAGCAGCAGGAAGCGGTTACAAAAGAAGTAATGCATCCTTACAGCATATATATACATCATAACCAGATGTACGATGCTTCAGCCTCACAGATAAAAATTGAAAAATCTTTTTCCGATGCGATAACGGTAAATGATTTTTTCGGTGCCATGCCTGAAGTGAAAACAAAAAGCAAAACAGACGCTAATTATTCGTTTATCAGACTGACGGGATTTTTTAAAGATTTAATTGATTCTATTTTTTCAAAAGACGGCAATAGACAAAAAACGGCGGTTATATATGAAAAAATATTTGCAGATAATATTTTTTACAATAACTCAACGCCTGAAATATCAGACGGCGTCGTATTTGCTCCGGTTTTTGTGATAGAAGGTCCTTTAACCGAAAATTCCTCAAAAAAACTGAGTTTACAACCGGCAGGCATTAAAATAAACGCCGAGCCTCTTTATTATTCCGTAGTTGAAAATGTATTGTATCTTTACGCAGAAGGCTGCAGTTACAATGACATTGTCGCCTCGGTGCAAAAAAGCGCCTTTATAAGAAAGCAGGTGTCTTTATGCGTGAATAAAATTTACGGAAGAAAAATAAAATCTGAAAATCTTGATATAAAAGAAATAAAAATTTTAAAAGGCGGTTTGCAATCGCTGAAATATAATAATGCCGGAATCGTTGAAATTACTCTTAATAATTTTGACACTTCAAAAATTAAAGATCTGGCTGTTTCATATATTGATTCAACTGCAAGATACGGATTTGCCGTAAGAGAAAGCGTTTTCAGATACATAGACGACTTTAACGTATCGGCAGATAAAAAAGACAGAGTAAATAATTTTATAAGCATAATTGAATCTCAGAAAAATGTAAGCTGCCAGCTTATTCTGGATTATGAAGTTTACAGACAGCTTGTATCGGATATAGGACTTGAAAAATTTAATGAAATACTGTCGCAGGCAAAATCAAAAAATGTTTCGGTTTATGTTTTTGTTTCATCCGAATTGCAAAAAACGGATATATCCGGTAATTCTTTGCTGTTCGGTTTTGTTGAAAATACAGACGGTAAATATTTTATTACGGATAATTTTACAAAAGATTCTTCAGAAGCCGCTTTTGCTTATGATTGCGACAGCGTTCAAAAAATAATTTCATTCATGGAAGCAAATATTGCAAAACAGCCGGTTATATTTAAAAACAGCCTTATCAAAAAAGCCGTTGATTCGGAACAGGATACGCTTTTATCCGGTATGTTAAGAGAAATTTTTTCGGCGGGCCGTTTGATAAATACGATATCGGCTGCCAAATCAAAATATTCGGCCGGAAAAATTGCCAAAACTTTTAGCGTAAAAGAGCTTTCCGAAAGTTTTGACGACAATACATTTGACCGGATAAAAAAACTGTACGGAGCTTATGTAAATTTATCAGACGGAGAAGAACTTAAAGCAAAACTGTATGCCGAAATAACGGCTTTGCTGAGTATGAATAACGCCGGTTTGAAAAGATTTTTTGACGTTAACGCTTTATCAGACGGCGGCGCGGCTTCTGTCTTTATTGATTTGATAATTTTCAGAATAGCGGCCGCAAAGCAGCTTGCCCTTGAAGGTAAAACCACGGGTCTTAAAAACCGCGAGTATGAAGATATTTTGGCAAAAGCCTTAAAAATAATGATGTTTGATATCGGCAGCGATACCGGTGATGACATGGATACTGAAGTTATAAGGCTTGCCGGCGTTCCGGATTCTTATGAAAAAGAAAAAAATCTTGCAGATTATCTTAAAAACAATATAGGAACGCTCACGCAGCGAGCTTTTTCAAACACAGAACCTGACACGCGCGCCGTAAATACCCTGATATTCCTTATTCCGTTTGCCGAAGCTAATGATATTGAAATAGACATAACAAAACTTGCCGTTGATCAGAAAGATATAATTATAAAAGCAAAAGCAGTCCTTTCTGCGGCTTAATTTTGCCGTATTTTTATATTAAAAAACGATTGTGCCGGTATTTCTTTGACACTCTACCTTTTTTTTTATAAAATTCTCTTCTATGGTAGCTAAATTTAAAGGATTTTTTATTACTGTTGAAGGTTGCGAAGGGTGCGGAAAATCAACACAATCCCGGCTTTTAAAAAAATATTTAGAAAATAAGGGTTTTAAAGTTGTTCTAACAAGAGAACCAGGTGGCAGTACGGTTGCCGAACAGGTTAGAAATATTCTTTTAAATCCAAAACTAAAAATAGCGCCGTTGTGCGAGCTTATGCTTTACGAATCTGCAAGAGTTCAGCATATTGAAGATATTGTCAAACCGAATCTGGCAAAAGGATGCGTTGTCATTTGCGACAGATTTACCGATTCTACAATAGCCTATCAGGGTTACGGACGAAAAATAGACATAAAAACTATTGAAAAATTAAACAATATTGCAACACTTGGCATTAATCCTGATTTAACAATTTATCTTGATATAGATCCGAAGATAGGTATTGTAAGGGCAAAAGCAAAGAAATGTTTTAATAACGGCGACAGAATTGAAAGAGAGAATATAAAATTCCACAACGATGTGCGCAGAGGTTTTCTTGCGCTTGCTAAAAAATATCCTAAAAGAATCAAAACTATAAAAACAGAACCGACGGTAAAGGATACCCGGATTTTAATAAATGCTGAAATTGAAAAATTTTTAAGCAAAAGAAAAAAGAATGTTTAGAAATATAATCGCCCAGAATAAGGCAAAAAAAATCATTACCGAACAGATAAAAAACAATAAAATACCGCACGCTTATCTTTTTATAGGCGAAGACGGCGTAGGCAAAAAAAAGACTGCGCTGGAATTCGCAAAGATTTTGAATTGCACTATAAACGATTATTCAAAAACAGATATAGGCGCGTGCGGACACTGCGCGGCATGTGAAATGATCAATAAAGATTCTTATCCCGATCTGCATATGATAAATTTTGCCAAACAGGAAGAAATGCCCGACGGAGAGGGGGAAAAAACAAAGCTCGGCATAGATCTTATAAGGTATATGCAAAAATACGTTTATATGAAATCCGCCGAAGGCAAATGGAAAATTTTTATCATAGAGCCGGCCGAAAAACTTACGATAGACGCATTTAACAGTTTGTTAAAAACGCTGGAAGAGCCTCCGAAACACACTATTTTAATTCTTATAGCAAAACACAGGGAAACGATTCCTACTACGATATTGTCAAGAACGCAAACCGTTTTTTTTCAGCCTTTGCCCAAAGACGAGATTGTAAAATATTTACAACAGCAGCATTCTTTGGATGAAGAAACGGCGGCAAAAATAGCGGAAGACGCTGAGGGTTCGTTCGGCAAAGCAGAATATCTGATGTTGAACACTCAAAACGAATATGCGTCTTTATGGAAAGAACTTACGGGAAAAAAAATGCCGGCGGCTGATTTGCTTGAAAAAAGCAGACAGGTTTCAAGAGACAGAGATACGGCGTTGTCTATTTTGGATATTATCACTGAATCAGCCATGAAAAGTTTTAGAAAAGAACCTGAAAAATACATAGATATAATTGAAAAGTTGTCCGAACATAAGATATACTTAACAAGAAACGCAAACCCCAATACGGTTTTAGATAATTTATTTTTGTATATAAATTCAAAAACGGTTTAAACGGAGAATCCAATGCCAAGAGTAGTCGGAGTAATTGTAAGAAAAATTAAAGAAAAGATATATGCCCAGCCTAAACACTTGACTTTGGAACTTAATGATACTGTGATAGTTGAAACGGAACACGGAGTTGAGTTCGGTTTTGTATGCGAAAAAGAAAAAGAAATGGCGCAGCCGGCGGACGTTAAGTTCGGAACTGTTGTAAGAAAAGCCAATGAACATGATATAAAGAGGCTTGAAAATAACGAGCATAAAAATGATTTGGCGTGGGATAAGGTTTATGAAAAAATATCCGAAATGAAACTTGATATGAAACTTACAAGCGTCAACTACACTTTTGACAGAACTAAGCTTTTTATATACTACACTTCCGAATCAAGAGTTGATTTCAGAGAATTCATAAAAGTTTTGGGCCATGCTTTAAAAACAAGAATTCAGATGGTTCAGATAGGCGTAAGAGATGAATCTAAGATAATCGGCGGTATAGGGACATGCGGCCAGCAGCTTTGCTGCAAAGTTTTTCTTAAAGATTTTAATTCGGTTACGATAGATATGGCTAAAGACCAGGATTTATCTCTTAATACAACAAAACTTTCGGGGTTATGCGGAAGACTTATGTGTTGTATTTCTTATGAACACGAACTATATGCGAATTTTAAGAAGTTACTGCCTCCGATCGGTTCAATCGTAAGCACACCTTCCGGTAAGGGGAAACTCAATGCAATCAACTGCATAAAAGAAACGGTTACTGTTTTTCTTGAAGAGGGAACATCAAAAGTATTTAAAATATCTCAAATAAAAAAAATAGGAAATAACGGAGAAAAAAATGAACATTCCAAGTAATCTGTTTTACGCAAAAACGCATGAATGGGCCAGAAAAGAAGGCAGCAAAGTATATGTCGGTATTACAGACCATGCCCAGCATGAAATAACCGATATCGTCCATGTTGAACTTCCGGAAGTAGGTAAAAAATTTAAAAAAACACAGCCTTGCGCCGTAGTTGAATCGGTAAAATCCGCGTTTGACATATACAGTCCGGTTTCAGGAACCGTAGTTGAAGTCAACGACGCGGTTTTATCAAGCCCGGAGCTTATAAACCAGTCTCCGTACGAGAAAGGCTTTTTCTTCGCGATAGAACTTGAAAATGAAAATGATTTGAAAGATTTACTTTCTGCGGAAGATTACAAAAAATCAATATAAAATAATAAGGCGAAAAAATGAATTATATACCGGTAAGCAAACAAGATAAACAAAGGATGCTTGAAATTGTAGGCGTAAAAACGGAAGAAGAACTTATTTCAAAACAGATTCCCGAAAAAGTAAGAGCGTCAAAAATTAATCTGTCAGACGGCGTAAGCGAACTTAAAGTTTTGGAATTATTTAAACAATACGGTTCAAAAAACAAAAGCTCGGCGGCATGTTTCAGAGGCGCCGGCATATATGACCATTTTGTTCCTGCGGCTGTTGATGAAATAACCGGAAGGTCTGATTTCTGGACGGCCTATACTCCGTATCAGGCAGAGGCAAGCCAGGGAACTCTTCAGGCTATTTTTGAATACCAGAGCATGATATGCGAATTGACGGGTCTTGATACTTCAAACGCGTCAATGTACGACGGCGCAACGGCGGCGGCCGAAGCTGCCCTTCTTGCGGTAAGAACATCAAAAAAAAATAAAATAGCCGTGGCGCAAACTCTGAATCCTCAGTATCTGGAAGTTATTGAAACTTATCTTAAAAAACAAAACGTTAAAATAATAAAAATTGAATCCGATGAAAAAACAGGCGCGGTTAACATTTCCGATTTACAGAATAAAACGGACGTTGATACGGCGTGCGTAATGATTCAGTCTCCGAATTTTTTCGGAGTTATTGAAGATATGCAGGCGTTATCCGATATTGCAAAATCAAAAAATGCTCTTTTTGCGGCAGTCGTAAATCCGGTTTCGCTCGGGTTATTGAAAACCCCGGGAGAATACGGAGCTGATATTGCCGTCGGAGAAGGACAGCCTCTCGGCAATAAAATGCATTTCGGCGGTTCCACGTTCGGATTTATGGCCGTTAAAAAATCTCTTGAATGGAAAATGCCCGGCAGAGTTGTCGGAAAAACCACCGATAAAAACGGACGGACGGGTTTTGTTTTGACTCTTCAGTCAAGAGAACAGCATATCAGAAGAGAAAAAGCCACGTCAAATATATGCACCAATTCAGCTCTTAATGCCCTTGCGGCCTGCGTATATACGGCAGTTCTCGGCAAAAGCGGATTAAAAGAACTTGCCGAAACTAATATTTCAAAAGCAAGATACGCTTTTAACAAAATAAAAAATATTGAAGGTTTTACGCCTTTATTTGAAAACGGAATTTTCTTTAACGAGTTTGTTTTTAAAACGACGAAAAATATAAAAAAAATAGAAAAAGAGCTTCTTAAAAATAACATAATCGGCCCGCTTTCTCTTGCGTTCTGCGGCAAAAAATATAAAGACTGCTTAATGTTTGCGGTAACCGAAAAAAGAACAAAAAACGAAATAGACGCTCTTACAGGTATAATCGCAAACGTAAAATAGGATCAGAGGACAAAAATGAATAAAATTTTAAATGAAATAAATTCAGACAGAGAAACGCAAATATTTGACTGCGATGTTGAAAATGATATTGCTCTTGATGAAAAATATAAAAGGAAAAATAATCCGAATATTCCGGATCTTGCGGAAGGAACCGTCGTCAGGCATTATACGGCGCTTTCAAGAAAAAATTACGCTTTAAGTACAACTTTTTATCCGCTCGGTTCATGCACGATGAAATATAATCCTATAATAAACGAAAAAATAGCTTCATGCGCAAAGTTTGCCGAAGTCCATCCTCTGCAGCCTGAAAATACGGTTCAGGGCAATCTTGAAATAATGTTTGAACTTGAAAAAGCTTTATGCGAAATTTCAGGCATGAATAATTTTACGCTTCAGCCGGCAGCAGGCGCGCACGGCGAGCATACGGGACTTTTAATAATATCGGAATATTTTAAAAGCAAAAAAGAAAAAAGAACAAAAATAATAGTTCCCGATTCCGCGCACGGAACAAATCCGGCGTCGGCAAATCTTTCGGGTTTTGAAGTGATATCTTTAAAATCCGAACCTGACGGAACATTATCGCCTGACAAGTTGAAAGAAATTTTAACTCCCGAAATTGCATGCATCATGATGACAAATCCGAATACTTTGGGCGTATTTGAAAAACATATCCCCGAAATTGCCGAAATCATGCATGCAAACGGTTCTCTTTTGTATTATGACGGCGCAAATCTTAACGCCGTTATGGGCATAGCAAGACCGGGAGATATGGGTTTTGACGTTATGCACATAAATCTGCATAAAACTTTCTCAACTCCGCACGGCGGAGGCGGACCCGGTTCAGGACCGGTCGGCGTAAAATCTTTTCTTAAAGATTTTCTGCCTGTTCCTACTGTCGTAAACGAAAACGGACTATTTAAATTAAATTATAAAAATAAAAAGACGTCAGTCGGACAAATGAAAGCTTTTTACGGAAATTTTCCCGTATTGTTGAAGGCTTTTGTTTATATAAAATCTGTGGGCGGAAACGGTTTAAAAGAAGCTTCCGTTCAAGCTAATATAAACGCAAATTATGTTCTTAATCTTTTGAAAGATAAAGTTACTGTTCCTGCCGGAAACGTCTGCACTCATGAATTTGTTCTTTCTTCAAAAGGCCGTTTGGGAGAGGGAGTAAGGACTCTGGACGTTGCGAAGAGACTTCTTGATTACGGATATTACGCTCCGACGATATATTTTCCTCTTATAGTTGAAGAGGCTATGATGATAGAACCTACAGAGACCGAGTCTAAACAAACTCTTGATGAGTTTGTAAAGGTTTTGTCCGGCATAATAGACGAATCAAAAAATAATCCGGAAGCGGTAAAAAACGCTCCTTCAAAAACGCCTGTTTCAAGGCTTAACGAAGTTGAAGCCGCAAGAAATCCGAAACTGCGCTGGTAATAAAAATGGAAATAATTCTTTTTTGTAAGGCCGTAATTTTGGGAATAGTTGAGGGACTTACGGAATTTATTCCTGTTTCTTCAACCGGACACCTTATAGTGGCTTCGGATTTTCTTAAATTTAATGATGATTTTGCTAAACTTTTTGAAGTTGTAATACAATTAGGCGCGATTCTTGCGGTAGTGTGGCTTTACAGAACAAAAATAATAAAACTTGTTTTAAATGTTTTTTCAGATAAAAAATCTTTTTCATTTGCAGTCAATCTTTTAATAGCTTTTATTCCGGCTTCGGTTGTCGGTTTTTTCTTTCACGGCGTTATAAAACAATATTTGTTTAATCCGATGACTGTGGCGGCTGCTTTGGTTATCGGAGGAATAATAATTATAATAATTGAAAAATTAAATATAAAAGAAACGACGGGCGAAGCACTTGATATTGACAAAAAATCGGCATTGGTTGTCGGTCTTTCACAGATACTTTCTCTTATACCGGGCGTCTCAAGATCGGCTTCAACCATAATGGGCGGAGTTTGTTCGGGACTTTCAAGAAAAGCCGCCGCAGAGTTTTCATTCTTTCTTGCAATACCGATAATGTTTGCGGCAACATGTTATGATTTATATAAAAGTTCAGATGTCGTCAATTTACAGTCCGCAGTTGTTATAATTATAGGTTTTACGGCGGCTTTTTTGTCGGCGATTATCGTTATTAAATGGTTTATAAAATTTATATCGTCGCATGATTTTAAAATATTTGCTTATTACAGAATAATTTTCGGAATATTTTTGTTTTTATTTTATTATTTTATATAGAGGTATTATGAAAAAAATTTTGCATTATCCTTTTACTGTTTCAAGAAAAATGTACGACTGGACTATCCACTGGGCAAAAACAAAATACGCCGAATACGCGCTTTTCTGCATATCTTTTGCCGAGAGTTCATTTTTTCCGGTGCCGCCGGACGTTTTGCTGATTCCAATGGTAATTTCGGACAGAAAAAAGTGGTTCAGAACGGCACTTATATGTTCAATCGCGTCAGTTTTGGGAGCAATGCTCGGTTATTACATAGGTTATGAATTATTTGAACTTGTAGGTAAAAAAATAGTTGAAATGTATAATCTGCACGAGGTTGTTGAAATTTTGAAAACTAAATATGAAGCCCATGCTTTTATAACTGTATTCACTGCCGCTTTTACTCCGATTCCTTTTAAAGCCATAACAATTACGGCAGGTCTTTTTAAAATTTCGTTATTTTCTCTTTTTATAGGTTCTGCAATAGGACGATCGGCAAGATTTTTTCTTGTCGCGGGCCTTATAAGAATATACGGAGAAAAAATACAGACTTTTATAGAAAAATATTTTAATCTTTTAACGGTCGTATTTATGGTTCTTCTTATAGGCGGTTTTTTTGCTTTAAAATTATTTAAATGAGGTACGAGGTACGCCTTATGAAAACGGTAATAATAGGCGGCGGAGCAGGAGGAGCAAGCTGCGCGGCAAGATTAAGAAGACTGGACGAAAAAGCGGGAATTCTAATTTTAGAAGCTACTGATGAAATTTCAATAGCAAACTGCGGACTTCCGTATTACTGTTCAGGAGTTATAAGCGAAAGAGAAAGAATTCTTGTATCAAATCCCCAGACGTTTAAAAATCTGTTAAACGTTGAAGTAAAACTCAATTCAAAAGTTGTTTCCATAGACAGAAAAAATAGAAAAGTTAAAGTGTCAGACGGAACCGAAATTGCTTATGATAAACTTGTCCTTGCAACCGGAGCCTCTGCCGTAAAACCTCCCATAAAAGGAATAGATAATCCTAAAATATTTACCGTAAGAACATTATCGGATGCAGATAAAATAAAAAATTACATAGCGGCAAACAACGTAAAAAAAGCGGCCGTTATAGGCGGCGGCTTTATCGGCGTTGAAATGGCTGAAAATTTTATTGAAGCGGGCATAGATACTTCTCTTATAGAGATGCTTCCGCAGATTCTTGCTCCGGTTGATGAAGATATAGTCTGTTTTGCCCAGAATGAAATGAGAATGCGGGGCTGTTCGCTTATATTAAACGACGGCGTTAAAAGTTTTTCACATAACGAAATTGAATTAAACTCGGGAAGAAAAATATCTTATGATATCGCCGTGCTTGCAATAGGGGTCAAACCGGAAACTCAGCTTGCAAAAGAATGCGGGCTTGAACTCGGCATAAACGGAGCCGTAAAAACAGACTCGTCAATGAAAACGTCGGACGATAATATTTACGCCTGCGGAGACAGCGTTGAAGTCATTGATTTTATAACAAAGAAACCTGCTATTATCCCTCTTGCGGGTCCTGCAAACAGACAGGGAAGAATAATAGCCGATAATATAGCGGGTTTGAAATCGGTTTATAAAGACAGCCAGGGAACTGCGATAGTAAAAGTTTTTAATAAGACTATAGCGTCAACAGGTAAAAATGAAAAATACCTTAAACAGAATAAAATTGATTATAAAAAAGTTTTGATATGGGGAAATTCGCATGCCGGTTATTATCCGGATGCCGCTCCGCTAGTTTTAAAACTGATATTTAACGGCAGCGGAAAAATATTGGGAGCTCAGGGCGCGGGAGCCGAAGGCGTTGATAAAAGGATTGACGTTATAGCTTCCGTAATGAGAAACGGCGGAAAAGTACAGGAGCTTACAGACAGCGAATTATGTTATGCACCTCCTTATTCAAGCGCAAAAGATCCGGTCAATATTTTGGGTATGGCTGCCGATAATATTCTTAAAGGTTTTGTAAAACCCGCTTTTTACGAAGATTTGAAAGACGCATATCTTATAGATGTAAGACCGGCCGAATCTTTTGAAATGAAAACTATTGAAGGCGCAGTAAGTATTCCCGCGGCGCAGCTGAGAGAAAGACTCGGCGAAATACCGAAAGACAGAAAAGTTATTTTATTCTGCGTAAAAGGTTTTACAAGTTATATAGCGGCAAGAATTCTTATGCAGAACGGATTTGACAACGTTTATTCTTATGCGGGCGGCAAGACTCTTTACGATGAAACGGTAAAAGATAAAACCGGAGTTTTAACAATGAATAAAACCGATAAAAAAGAGGAAATGAAAAATGCAGGCAATATTATAAAAATAGACGCCTGCGGAATGCAGTGTCCGGGCCCTGTAATGAAGCTTGCAGATACAATAAAAAATATGAAAGAAGGCGAATATCTTGAAATATCAACTACCGACTGCGGCTTTGGTTCGGATATAGAAGGCTGGTGTCAAACTACGGGCAATACTCTTATAAATGTTGAAAATAACGGAAAAACCGTTAAGGCCGTAATAAGAAAGGGAAAATCTGCACCGGACAAGTCCGTAAATCAGGCTAACGCACAGACTATAGTCGTGTTTTCAAACGATTTAGACAAGGTTATTGCCTCAATGATTATAGCAAACGGAGCAAAAGCAAGCGGCAAAGAAGTGACTTTGTTTTTTACTTTCTGGGGTTTGAATGTTTTAAGAAAACCCAAAGCCTGTTCAAAAGATAAATCTTTTCTTGATAAAATATTTTCAATGATGATGCCTAAAGGCGCGGACAAACTTGCATTGTCTAAACTTAATATGTTCGGGCTCGGAACTCTTATGATGAAATATGTTATGAAAAAGAAAAACGTTGTTTCTTTAAACGAGCTGATAGATCAGGCGCTGAAAAACGGCGTAAAATTTATAGCATGCACGATGTCAATGGATATAATGGGCATAAAAAAAGAGGAGCTTATTGACGGAATAGAATATGCGGGAGTGGCAAAATACATATCAGAGTCAGATAAGGCGAACAGCAATTTGTTTATATAAAAATAAAATTGAAAAAATACGGGTAAATTGTTAAAATTATAAAAATTTTTAACCGGAGAATTGCAATGGAATTATTCAAGATGGCGAAAGAAGCGATGTCAATGAGAAGCAAACTCAAAGATATGGAAAGAGCGTTAAAAGCAAAAGTCATGGAAGTTAATTATAAAAATATTATAATTACAATTAATGCCAAGAGCGAAATTATTGATATTAAACTTCCGGAAGATATAATGCAAAAATCAGTTAAAGACGTTGAAAAACTGATGGTAGCGGCAATGCAGGAAGCGGTAAAGAAATCGCAGGAAGTAATGGCGGAAGAATCAAAGAAATTTATGGGCGGAATGAATATTCCGGGTTTGAACTAATATAAAACGGCCGCAAAACGGGGCTTAAATGAATAAAGAACAGGAATTAAAAATAATGTCGGTGCTTGCGCTGGCAATGTTTCTTGTTTTTATAATATTTAAGATTAAAATATTCCTCGTTCTTGCGGCTGCTTTTCTTTTCATAAGCCTTTTTATTCCTAAATTATCATTGTTAATTGCGTCTTGGTGGATGAAATTTGCCGGTTTTTTAGGCAAAATAAACACTAAAATAATTATTTTTATCGTATATTATTTTTGCCTCGTCCCTATTGCTTTTATTTACAGATTTTTTAATAAAAAAGAAGTCGCTGAATATTTTGATAAAAAAGAACATTCCTATTTCAAAGACATCAATAAAAAATACGAAAAAAAAGATCTTGAAAAAATGTGGTAAACGGGACAATACCGCAAGTAATGAAAAAAAACTTATTGATTGTTTCACCTTCAATGCCTCAAATTAACACTAACGCCGGCGATTGGCGCGTATATTCTCTTGTTTGCGGACTTTCAAAATATTTTAATATTTTTTTTATGCCTTTAAAATCATACGGTTCCGGCGGGAAATATTTTAAAAATTTAAAAAATGTAACTGTTTTACAAAAAATCGCGGATAAAGATAAATTTACGGATTTTATAAGTAAACATAAGATAAAAACTTTAATAATTGAAAAATACTGGGATATTCCTTTTGATGCCCGTGAATATATGCCTCTTGTAAAAAAATCGATTGTTGACGTGCATGAAGTAGGTTTTAAAAAATCAGACGCCGAGTCGCAAATAGAAAATATTAAAAATAATAAAATATATAAAGCAAAAGAATTATTATTTTATAAACAGGCCGGTATGTTAATCGCAATAAGCACCGAAGAACAAAAAGAACTGAAAAAATATTTCCCGGATAAAAAAATAATTTTGCTGCCGACCTGTACCGAAGTAAAAAAAACGAATAAAAGTTTTTTGCAGCGCAAAGATATATGTTATTTCGGTTTTTTCGGGCACAGACCGAACGCTGACGCCGTTGATTATTTTATAAAAAATATTTTCCCGAGGTTTACGTCCAATAATCCCGGAATTAAATTCTGTGTTTTGGGAAAAGGCGCTTCCGCATTTAAAGGTAAGCATAAAAATATTAAAACAAAAGAAAATATAAAAAATATTACGGAAGAATTGTCAAAGTACAGGGTTTTTATATGCCCTTTAAGGTACGGCGCAGGCGTAAAAAAGAAAGTGCTTGACGCAATGGCGTCAAAAACTCCTCTTGTATCCACAAAGTTCGGATATGAAGGTATTATAGGTATGTTAAATCAGTCTGTTTCTTTACAACCTGATGAATTTATTAAAAAAACAGAAGAATTATACCGAAACAAAAATATTTGGAATAAAGTATCAGTTCATAATTTTAAAACAGTCAAAAAATATTATTCAATGACATCATTTGAACAGTATGTAAAAAATTTAAAAAAGCATTTATAAATATATTTTAAATGAAAAAAGACGTCCCTGCAAAAGACGACAAAAAACTGACGTAAAGAAAAAAATAAATCGGAAAAATAAAAAACGCTCTTTTAATTTAACAAAAGAGTGTTTTTTATTTGTATTGAAATTTTAAAGTTCTATGATATCGCCTTCGTCAATATTTGCAAAACTTTGTCCGAAAACTTCCTTTATGTATTCAACGGCTCGTTTTCCGGTGCAGTGCATAGGGATAATTCTTTGTATGCCGTATTCATGAAGATTATTTATTATAAGTTTGTTCGTGTTTTCGTCATTGTCTTTCAGATGGAATCCGCCTATCAGAGTATGAATGTTTTCATTAAAATCACGTTTGATTTTTTTAACGATATTATCTATGCCGGGATGGGCGCATCCGCATATTACCGATAAACCGTTGTCTGTTTTTACCACAAGCGACTGCTCGCAGATTTTATTGCCGTGCAGATAACCGCACAGCGTTTCGGATATGAAAACATTATTTTTTATTTCGGTTATTTTATTTGTTTCAATGAATTTAATATTCGGCGAAGAAATACTTTCCTTTATTTTCCGGCTGAATCCGTCCGGAATATAAACTGTCAGCTCTTTTTGAGCCGTTGTTAAATATTTGAATCCGTTGACGTGATCCCAATGTTCATGCGATAAGATGACGCTTTTTATTTTTTTTATGTCCACATCAAATTTTTCAAGATTCTGCTTGAAAATATCGGCCCTTCCGAACGCGTCAAAAAGAATCTCGTCGTCAAGCAAAAAAGACACGCCCCATCGTCTTATGAAACGCTGCCATTTTGTCGCGCCTTCTGCAAGAATTGTCAGTTTCATTCAATTTCCTTTGCTTTTTTAAAGAATGTACTGTATGTAAGCGACAATCCGGTATAAAGATTTTCACCTCTGCCGGAAAAATGTTTTGCTTCGGCAGCGTAATAATTTATAAAAGGGGCAAGCGAAAGATTTTTATATAACATTACGTCAAGTCTTACGTCCAATTCAAGTTCGTACTGCAAATCGGTTATTCGTTCGGTTGATTCGCTTAAGTAATTTCTGTAATAACCGAATGATACTACTTTTAAGCCTTCTCTGATGGGATTTTCAAGTTTAAAACCAGCTTCCAGCGCGAATTTTGTGCTTTCCGGTTCATAAGTATAGTCGGCTTCGCCTACGCCTGCCGCATATAAGCTTTTAAGATATTTTCCTTCAAACAATTTCGCGCCCGCCATGCCTCTTATTATTTTTTTGAGAGGTGTATTATCCTGAGGAGTGAATTCCGTTTCATATCCAATATTTACGAAAGGGCCTGCTTCAAAGCCGCCTAAAAAATCTTTAATGTTCCAAAGCCTGTATGTGTAATCCGTAGTAATTAATATTTTATCGACATTTTCGTTTGTGATTTCATCTTTTCCTACAGGACGCAGATAAGTTTTTCCGTATTCCATAAGCAGCGTGTTTGACCAGAACGATTTAGGCGCGAAATAATCAGCGGCAAAATTGAATGTTCCCTGCATTAATGTCTGCGAGTCAGATGTAAGTCTTGCGTTTGAAACGCCTGCAGCTTTGTATGTCTCGGCGTTTTGCACTTCCGTAGAAGTGACATTAAGTGCGATTTTTTTAAGTTCAAGCTGCCATCCGTCTTTTAACGCGTACAAATTTTGTGCGGTAAACAATAATCCGATAAACAACGCGCATAACGATGTGATTCTAAATTTCATTGAGACCTCCGTGTGATATTTTATTTTAAAAACGATTTAAAAGACATAAAAGTTACGGGATTTGCCATAATAGGCGGCAAATTTAACGCTGCTATAACTTTTCTGCAAATTTCCGACGGTTCTTTTCTTTCCGAAATTGGAATATTCTCAACCGCTTTTTTTATCTTTGAAAGATATTCAATACTGTCTTCAAATATCATGCCGATCATATTGCCTTCATAAGATTTATCCCATGAAGAAAGAAGAAATTTTACGTTCTTAAAATTTGCAAGTTTTTTAACGGACAATATGCATTCCTGCAAATCTTCAAAGACAGGCATCTGCCCGGAAGACAAAACGGCGTCTCCGCAGAATAAAACATTATCCTGCTTTAAAAAGTATGATACGGATCCTTTTGAATGTCCGGGAGTATGGCATACTTTTAATATTATGCCGTTTCCGAGATTTATTTCGTCATTGTCGTTTAAAATATTGTCAATTTTTACTGAACCCTCAACAAAATTATGAAAACCCGGAACGGGCCTTTCTTTATACTGCAATTCAACGTCCTGCGCCCAGCTTTTTTCGTCGCCGTGAATATGAATTTTGCAGCCGGTTTCTTCTTGTATTGATTTTGCGGAACCTATATGATCCGGGTGGGAATGCGTAAGAAAAATATTTTCAATGTCTTGCGGTTTTTTGCCTATGTTTGCAATATAATCAAAAATTATTTTTTTTGAACCTGCGACGCCTGTGTCAATAAGGCTTATTTTTTCGCCGGTTATTATATAGGAGTAAACAAATCTTTCGGATGTCTGCGTCGGTGAAATATTGATTTTAAAAGGTATTCTTAAAGCATGTATATTTTGCGTTATTTTCATATTAAATTTCCTTTTTTATATTTTTACGTTAAGTTTGGCGTTATTAAACACGGAGTTATGTTCCGCCATCTGTTCAATTTTCAAAAGACGATTGTATTTTGCCACTCGTTCCGAACGGGCCGGCGCACCTGTTTTGATTTGTCCGCATCCTGTCGCGACCGCGATGTCGGCAAGAAAAGAATCTTCCGTTTCGCCCGAACGGTGCGAAAACATGCAGGAATATCCGTTATTTTTTGCAAGCTCAACGGTTTCAAGAGTTTCGGTAACCGTTCCTATCTGGTTAAGTTTTATCAGAATCGCGTTTGCGACGCCTTTATTTATGCCTTCCGCCAGTATTTTTTTATTTGTAACGAAAAGATCGTCCCCGACAAGCTGTATTTTTGACGAAAGTTCTTTCGTCAAAATTTTCCAGCCGTCCCAATCGTTTTCCGAAAGAGCGTCTTCAATTGAAACTATAGGATAAGCGGCTACAAGTTTTTTGTAATAATCAATCATTTCTTGTGAAGACAGTTTTTTCTTGTCGGCTTTCAGAATATATTTTTCGTTTTCGTAAAATTCGCTTGCCGCAGGATCAAGAGCTATGAAGATATCTCTGCCGGGTTTAAATCCGGCCTTTTCAATACCGGTTATTATAAGTTCCAGAGCTTCTTCGTTTGAAGAAAGTTCGGGAGCAAATCCGCCTTCATCGCCCACTGACGTAAAATGACCTTTTGATTTAAGAACTGATTTTAAACTGTGGTAAGTTTCAACGGCATATCTGAAAGCTTCTTTAAAAGACAGAGCTCCGGCCGGACAAATCATAAATTCCTGAAAATCAACGTCGGTATCAGCGTGTTTGCCGCCGTTTAATATGTTCAGAAAAGGAAGAGGTATTCTTGTTTCATTTTCTTTTTTAAGATATTCAAAAACAGGTTTACCTGCGTTAAGCGCCGCCGCTTTTAAAGCGGCTATTGAAACTCCCAAAATTGCGTTTGCGCCTAGCCTGCTTTTATTTTCAGTGCCGTCAAGATTAATCATTGCGTCATCTATCTCTTTTTGGTTTTCAGGATTTTTTCCTATCAGAACGGGAGCTATGATTTCGTTTATGTTTTTAACGGCCTTTAAAACGCCTTTTCCGTTAAAACGGTTTTTATCGCCGTCGCGCAGTTCAACGGCTTCTTTTGTGCCGGTTGAAGCACCTGACGGCACGCTTGCCGCCGCTGAAATTCCGTTGTCAAGAATGATTTCGGCTTCTATCGTGGGATTTCCTCTTGAATCAAAAATTTCTCTGGCGTAAATATTTTTAATTTTTATCATAAGAATCCTCTTTTTTTATATCGCTGTGGCGGTATTTTATTACGCGGACTCTTTCAAGCGTAATAAGACCTTCGGTAACAACAGAATCAAGAAACGGAATAATAGTATTTAATTTTTCTTCAACGTCAACAATTTCAATTATAACCGGCAAATCTTCGGATAACTGCAGTAATTTTGCGCTATGCACGCGGCTGTCCGCGCCGAAGCCCATAATTCCTCTTATAACGGTAGCGCCGGCAAGATTTAGTTCTCTTGCTTTTAAAACTATGTGTTCGTACAGGGCTTTTCCTTTGTAAATGTCAGATTCTCCGATAAAAACTCTCAACAGCATGCCCGCTTCGGGTAAATTCATTTCAGAGCCTCCGTTATTTGTAGATATTTAATAACATTCTTGATACAAAAAATCCGGCAAATACGGCAATCAGCGTCAGAGCAAAAGACAGGATTATGTTTGCTAGCGCGATGTTGTATTCTCCGTCGCGGATAAGGTTAAAAGTTTCAATACTGAAAGTTGAAAAAGTCGTATATCCGCCTAAAACGCCTATGAATAAAAATAATCTCAAATTCGGCGGGAATATAAAACGGTCAAAAAATACCCATAAAAAACCTATTATGAAAGATCCGGTTACATTTACGGTAAGAGTTCCTACCGGAAAAACGCCGTTTGAAAAACGGTAATCAAGATTGCTTACTATATAACGCAGTATAGCGCCGAGTCCGCCGCCGAGTCCGATTACCAAAAATTTAAACATATTAAAGCCTTTTTTATATTGAATGCCGCTATTATTTTAGCAAAAGATTTAACAATATCAAATCAATTCCGGTCATTTTAAATTATTATTTTCAAGCGCTTTCAGAACTGAACTCATTATTCGGTTAATACCGCAGAACTTTTGAGGATTTTCAAATATAATCTCTTCAGATTGGACATAGCGGGAACCGTCAAGTTCATTCGCGCAGTTTTGTACAAGAGCCGCGGCCGATTCGGGAGTCGTTTCAAGATGAAACTGAAGAGCCAAAACTCTGTTGTCAAAAATAAATCCCTGATTTACGCATGCCTCGCTTTCGGCTATGGGTACGGCTTTCGGTGGAATGTCAAAAGTATCTCCGTGCCAGTGAAACGCTTCAAACTTATCCGGCATAACGTCCGATAAAACCGTATCTTTCGCTTCTTTTGTTTTTATAACCGGAAACCAGCCTATTTCGCGGTATTTGTTTTTATAAACTTTTGCTCCAAGCGCGTCTGCGATAAGCTGTGCCCCGAGACATATTCCGAGTACTGTTTTACCTGATAAAATCGCCTCTTTTATAAATTTTTTTTCTTCTTTGAGCCACGGATAGATTTCGTCGTCATATATGCCCATGGGTCCGCCCATAACTATAAGCCGGTCAATATCTTTCGGCGAAACATTAATTTCTTCATTATAAAGTTTTGTTGAAGTTATTTTATGGCATTTATGTTTAAGTTCGCATTCAATGCTTCCAAGCCCTTCAAACGGCACATGCTGAAAATAATGTACTTTCATTTTTTCTCCTTCTCAAAATCAAGCGCCTGCGAATTTATGCAAAATCGTTTTCCTGTTTTTGTAGGCCCGTCGTCAAACAAATGTCCTAAATGGCTGCCGCATCTTGAACAGATAACTTCGTCTCTTATCATATTATGGCTGTAATCTTTTCTTATTTTAACCGCTTCAGGCATAGCTTTGTCAAAACCGGGCCAGCCGCATTGCGTATTAAATTTTGAGTCCGATGCAAAAAGCCGCTGACCGCAGGCTCCGCAACGGTAAACGCCTTTTTCGTCAAAATTCACATATTTGCCGCTGAAAGGTTTTTCAGTTCCTTTTTTACGCATAATATTATATCTTTCTTTGCTTAATTTTTCTTTCCAGAATTTTTCTTTGTCAAAAAAATTTGTATGGCAAGACGGTCTTCCTTGTTTTTTGAAATATTTCTGGTGATATTCTTCCGCAGGGTAGAATTTTTCAAGTTTTACGACTTCAGTAACTATCGGGTTTTTTAAGAAAAGAGAATATTCCTTTATTTTTTCTTTTGCGGTTTCTGCCTGTTCGGGAGTCGTATAAAAAATTGCGGAACGGTATTGCGAACCTATATCTGGTCCCTGTCTGTTTTTTGTTGTAGAGTCGTGAGAAGTGAAAAATATATCAAGCAGTTCGTCAGTTGATATTTTTTTGTCGTCGTAAATTATTTTGACTGCTTCGGCGTGTCCGGTTGCGTCTGTGCAAACGTCTTCATACGTAGGATTTTCAAGAGTTCCGCCCGTATATCCGGCTTGCGTGGAGATAACTCCCGGCGTATTGTCAAAAACAGCCTGAACTCCCCAAAAACATCCTGCTGCAAGTATAATTTCTTTTAACATTTTTCTCCGTTTAAAAACTTAGTTATGATTTGCGTCTTCAGGTTCCTGATGTATGTGAATATGGCATCGTTCTACATGCGAACATATGCGCGATTCAATGTTTTCGGTAATGTTATGAGCTTTATTTATATGAAGATTCGGTGAAAAATGTATGGATATTTCAATAAACGTATCCGCTCCGGACTGCCTTACTTTTAAACTATGGTAAGAAGAAACTTCCGGAAATTCTTTTAAAATTTTCTTTATTATGGGAATAAGTTCGTTAGGAGCTTTATCCAAAAGAGTATCAACTGCCTTTTTGCCGAGTTTATAAGAAATTCCTATAACTATAATTGCTACGGCAAGCGCCGCTATTGAATCGGCTTTATGCCAGCCTATCTGAGCGCATATAAGTCCGAGCAAAACCACCAAAGAGCTCCATATATCGGTTGAAAAATGCAGGGCATCTGCTTCAAGCGCCTGACTGTTGTGTTTTTTTGCGACTTTTAAAAGAGCTCTTGACCGCGAGAAATCAACAATTATTGATAATATAACGACAGCATAACTCCAAAAAGTCACTTCAAGATGAAAATTTCCGGTAACCAGTCTGTTAATAGCCTCATAGATAATCCATGCGCATGTTATAACAAGCAGCACGGTTTCAATAAGGGCAGATAAACTTTCTATTTTTCCGTGTCCGTAATGATGTGAATAATCTGCGGGCTGATCCGCAAAATGCACTGCTATGTATGTAATTATTGCCGCGATAAAATCTAATGCGGAATGCAGAGCTTCAGAAATTATTCCGAGGCTTCCCGTTAAAACGCCGACTGTGATTTTTGCGGCTGTAATGAAAAAAGCGGCAATAACCGAAGATATCGCCACATTCTTTTTTTCAATACTGCATAAATTGTTAACATTTTTAATATTCATTGATACGGTTAATTATATATTTTTTTTAGTTGAGTTTGTAAAAACTTATTTTTTTCTGATTTTCTTTCCGCAACCTTTGCCGAATTTATCGCTGTGCAAAAGACCGTCCGTAGCCCGTTTTTCTCTTTCAAATTCTTCAAATAAAATCGTTACTCATTCGCTTTTTACGTCAAGAATTTTTACAGCCGAATCCGTAACTGCTTTTGCAAATTCGCGTTTTGTTTTCAGATTTCTTCCTTTTGCCATTTTTACCGTAATAATCGGCATTTCACAGCTCCTTTTATTTTTTTACGGATTTATCGCCGTCGTCAAAATTGACCGTCAGATGCGCTCCGTCGCAGAACGGTTTATTGTTTGAGTTGCCGCAGCGGCATAAAGCCATGCGGTTTCTTGGTTCATATTTTTTCCCCGATTCCGATTCAATTTCAATGCCGCCTTTTACCCATAACGGTCCGCTGCATTCAGCCTGAGGATCTTCCGTAACGGTAATTGACGGCTCGTATTTGTTTTCAATCGGTTCTCCGGTTTTTTTGTCGTATATTACAAGTCTGCCGGCCGGACAGCTGCATGCCTGACGGATTGCCTCTTGTTTTGCTTCCGGCTTTTTTGATTTTACAACCAATTTCCATGTTCCTGTTTTAGGGTGGCAGAAACGGGCGACAGAGCATAAGTCTACCGCATCTTTAAGTATTATATCGTGTCCTTCAAAAGTTCTTGCCTGTTCAAGAAACGGTTTTGTGCTTGCCGTTTCGGTTCCGTCAAAACCTGTTTTTACATGCGTGCCGTCACAAAAAGGCATATTTTTTGAATTGCCGCATCTGCATAAAGCGTAAGTTTCTTTGTTTGGATATTTTTCGGTTTCCGTCCATTTTTCGGGTTCGTCTTCTTTTCCTATTTCGGCAATTTCTTTGTTAAGAGGAACATTGCCGGATACTATGTACGGCCCGTCTTTTGAGACGATGATTTTCGGCTTGTTCATGTTTGGCTCCGCGTTTAATAATTTTTATTAACGAGACGCAAATTTTTCTGAAAACAATATAAATGTTAATGCTATTAATACAAGGAAGTTAATTAATCTTGCGATATTATTTGCTTTATCGGTCGGTTTTATGTCTCCTTCAAGTTCAAGCCCGTAAAATTTTAGAGATAATTTGAAATATTTGATTGTAAGATTTACAAATATGGACGGTTTGATTATGCCGAGAATAATTATGCAATATAAAATAATAAATAATATTAATACAGGCAAAGGCGTGTTATGCATAGAACCTCCGTGTATAATTTGAGACGTATATTGATTATATGCAATATTTTGAATTAAGGCAACAATCCGTTATTTTTTAAACCGTTTTATGTTGTCAGCCCATGTCTGCATTAATTTTTTATTCTGCTGCAGTCTTGCGTCGCCCCATTTTTGCTGCTCAAACATCGGAAGTTCGTCCCAGTTAACGTTGATATAACTTATAAACGAAACTTTATAATCTTTAACGTATTTAAAAAGAGCGTTGATCCATGCAAGTTTGTTTTCAACGCTGTATCTGTTAAAAGGAGAACTTTCGGCAATCATTACCGGTTTCTTTTTATTAAACGCTATATCGCCGGCAATTTTGCGCTCTTTAACGGCCGAAACGTCAAAAAAAGAAATTCCTATCATATCAACCCAGTCGTCGCCCGGATAATAAATCATCGGATTATACGGATTTTTGCTGTTTGAGTTCCATGCGATGATATGCCATACAAAATGAACGTTTGAGACTGCGTTATTTTTTAAACGGTTTGCTATATAACGGTATGCATTTATATATTTTTCAGGATTATAGTCGTTTTCGGTATTATCGCATTCATAGCCTATGCGCAGATAAACGTCTTTGTTTGAATTTTTTATCCAGACGCCGAGTTTGTCTATGTTGTCATCAAAAGAGCCGTTTATAACTTCATCAAGCATATCTTTCATATAAAGTCCGATTTGAACAACTTTAATATCGGGATAGTTTTTAATCATATCGTCGGCATAATTAACGCCGGCGCCGTTATATGAAGGTTCGTCAAGTCCGCTTATTGAATTTATTGAGGTATAAACCATTATGCCGTCGGGATAAGATATTTCTTTTATATTGAATTGTTTTAAAGATGAGAAGAATTCTTCAATTGACTGGCTGTCCTGTCCTATAACGAAAATAGGCTTTGTTTTAATGATATCTGCTGAAGATAAAGAAAACATAACGGTTAATAAAAATAATGCCAAAAAGCATTTTTTAAACATAACTTAATTATATCTAATTATTTTATATAAATTAACAGCTATTTTCTATTATCTTTCCAGTTCCACCATTTTAATTTTTCGCTGTTGCGGCCGCCTTCTGCGAAATACACGGCGCAGCGGAAAACATAAAGCAAACATCTGTCCTGAACTTTTCCTGCAAACTTATTTGATTTGGCATAAAGTTTTTCAGGATTTTTGCCTTTCAAATCCGAAACCGAAAATATTCCGATATCGGTCAAATCTTCGGCTATTGATTTACCGACTCCCGGAATAACCATTAATTCTTTGATTGCCTGCGAGATATTTTTCATAGGAGTTCTTCTATAAGATTATAATTTTAGTTCGCCTTGACTGATTTTAAAACTTTCTATGCCATTTGTTCTTTCTTTTACCATTTCGGCATTGAAATCGCCGAAGAGGATGGGGGATTTTTTGTTATGCTTTTTATAATTTTCAAGGGCTTTCTTTTTGTTTATGTTTGCATAACAGTATGCACAGTTATGAATGCAACTGTCATATTGCCCTATATCAACACACTTCATGCATCCGCAGTATAATCTATTATCATCTCGTATATATTTATTAAAAATATTATACCCAATTATTTTTTCTATCAAATCTCCATCAATACATTGTGAATGATTAATCCCGAATTCTTTTAAGTCTATCTCTTCGGCACATGTTTCAAGCTGTAAATTATGTTTTTTTGTAATATCCGAAAAATACCTAGCTATGAAACGCATATCATTATTTGATATTTCTTTAATTTTTATATCTTTCATGTTTGTTGCGACTTTACGATAACCGTCAATAAAACTGATTACAACTCTGTTTGTAAATTGTGACAGAGAATTAATCAGTTTTTCAAATGCTTTTATATGAAAATCTATAGAGTATTTACTGTTTTCTTGAATAAATATAGGGTCATAACGTAATATAACTTTCTCTTTGCCTATTTTATCCGACAACTCTTTAAAAGTTTCTATAATTTCATATTTATCTCTGATATTATTTTCTATTTCTTTGCCATAAGGAGTGATTGTAAACTGAAAATAATATTTATAACCAATTTCATTAATTTGATTCAGATATTGCATAATATTTTTTGAATCTTTTGTCCAAAAAACGATACAGTCAACATTATTTGGAGATAAACGAATGTTTGCAATTTGATTGAAATTCATAGGGTTTCTCACATAAACAAAGCCTTCTTTAAGCCTGTTCATAAACCATTCTGAATAAAACGCAGGAATATCTGTTCTTCTACTTGCACTTAGAATCATAATTATATTATATATCAAAGTAATATTATTAAAAATAAATATTTTATATAATTGTAGTAATTAATGATTAGATAAGAAAAAATAAAATTTATAAAATAAAATATAAGGGAGGGATTTATTATGAGTCAAATGTTGGATTTAGGAAAGGAAATGATAAGAATTTGTGCAAGTGATTCTGGTAAAATAGAATATTCCACAAATAATGGTAGAAACTGGTATGCGCGTTTTAATGGTTCATCTTCAATTGGGGAATTTGAAGATTTAATTGATAAGGATAATGAGATTATTGCTATGACTACAAAAGGGACTTTTTATTCTACAAATGCTGGTAGGAACTGGTATTTCAGAAGCAGATAAAGATAATTTAAAACAATATAATATAAAACTAATTATATATACTTTAGTAAGAAAAAACTGACGCTTGGCATAATACCAAAATAAATTTAATAAAATTTTATGATTTTATTTTTATAAGCCGCACCTTGTTTAGAAAAACAAACAAGGCGCGGCTTTTCATAAACTAATATTCTTTAAGTTTCTTCAACTGCTTGACTGATTTTGTAATCGTTTTCCAGCGCGCTTTTTCAACGGCGTTCGGTTTCATTGTCTGGCGTGCCGCTAAATAAGCGTATTCTTTTTTTAATTTCAGAAAACTTTTATAACGGTCTTCGTCAAGATTTCCGTTCTTTAATGCTTCAAGCACGGCACATCCCGGTTCGTTTATATGCGTGCAGTCTCTGAAACGGCAGTTTACTGATAAGTCGTTAATATCGTCAAAAACTTTATTGACGCCTTTATCATCGCCCCAAACCTGCAATTCTCTCATACCTGGCGTATCAACAACCATCCCGCCTTCGGGAAGAAGTATCAATTCACGGAAAGTAGTAGTATGCCGTCCTCTGCTTCCTAAGTCGCTCACTTCTCCGGTTTTTAAATAGTCGGTTTTAAGAAATGAATTTATGATAGTTGATTTCCCGACTCCGGATGAACCTAAAAACGCTATAGTCTCGCCAAATTTAATGTATTTTTTCAATTGTTCAACGTCGGTTTGACTATAAGCGCTTATAGCGTAAACATCGTAACCTTTTGCTATTGATTCAACTTCCGCTTTACGAGTATCAGCTTCCAAACATAAATCCGCTTTGTTTAAAATAATAACCGGCAAAGAGCCGCTGTCTGCGACTATTGAAAGATAACGTTCAATTCGTCTGATATTAAAATTAGAATCAAGCCCTGTTATTATAAAAACCGTGTCAATATTTGCGGCGATTGCCTGTTCTTCGGTAACTTCGCCTGCGGTTTTTCTGCTGAATATTGTTTTTCTCGGTAAAACCGCGTGAAGCATTGCCTTTCGTTCGTTAGGAACAACGGAAGTTGCGACCCAGTCGCCTACTGTGGGGAATTTGTCGCTTGTCTCGTTTTCAAATCTGAATCTGCCCGTTATCTCGCATAAGAATTCTCCGTTCTCATTGCGGGCTACGTACTTGCCTCTGTTTTCTCTTATGATCCTCATTGCCGCGTAATTTTTATTTTTGTACTGCTCAAAATGCTCTTCAAAAAACGAATTCCATCCCAAATCGTTTTTGCTTATTTGCTTCTCTATATACATGATTTATCCTTTAAGTTTTTAACTTATGTGTTTTTAAATACAACCCGTTTCTTTTTACATCTCCCATACTCATAAATCTATCAATATAAACAATCATCCAATTCTCCTTTAAGAAAAAATTTTAACACACAAACATCACTCAAAATCTACAAAATATTTTGCTTTTAAACAAGAGAAATATAAGATTATGATTTATAGATTGGAAGGATAGAATAAATAAATATGATGATACTAATAACTTTTTATATTTTTCTGCTGTCGTATGCCCAATGCAATACGGCTTGTCTTTGTTTTCTGCGGCAATTCCAGTCGCCCGGATGACAATTGTTTTTTAGCTGCACAATGTGGCGTTTGATTGCTTTCCATCTTTTAATCTGCCTTTCGTCATCTTCATGCCTTCTGCCCATAAAATAGCGGCAGTACCATTGAAACCAGCCTCTGGGGTCATCAGAATGTATCCAGCCTTTTTGGCGCCATACAGATAAAGGCTGGCTGGCATTTACTCCAAAAAAGTTAGAGTCAGGATCATGTTTTTCAGAGCATAATTTTGCCTTGATAAACCAGTCATTAGGAAATTCCGATATGCAATCGGTCATATATTTTCCGCCAAATACGCCAAGTTCCAACATTTCTTTCGGGGTTAGTTCCGGTTTGAAGTTTTGAGCAAAATTTTTGCCGGGTTTTTCTGAAAGGATATATTCATAATTCTGCTGCATTTTATCGTTTACTATAACTTTTTTCATGTTCACCCCGTTAGTGTATAAATTAGTTAGATAGAATTTTATCAATGCAATCAGTTATTTTTTTTCTTGAAGATTATAAATACTATTGTCCCGGTAAATACAGATAAACAAAAAATAACAGTTCCGATTATGAAAGGGTACTGTCCGCCAAAACCGCTCGCAGAAAGATGTTTTGCAAGAATAGCGCCGTAACCCCATATAAGCACAAGCCCGTAGGGGATAAAACGGTCACGCAACATACGCCACGAACCGATAAAAGCTCCAGCCAAAAGAGCTGTAACTGTCAAATAAATTTCCGAAGTCCCAGAGCCGTTCCATCCGATGTATACAAGAAAAACGATAACGTTTGCAATTATCGCTACAGTAATCCAGCCGAAATAAATACTAAACGGCATACGTATGAACCAACGCTGTTTTGAAACAAGAACATTTGTGCGCAAAATATCAGAAATCCTGAGAAGAGTAAAAAGAAGTCCTGCCATTATAATTACAGAAAGCCAAATTATGTCGTAATGCCATGCAAATAACCAAGAAGCATTTAAGAGAGCGTTCATAATAAAGATACGATTGACTCTCTCTGCCACTTCATTTTTTACGAGCCACAATTGGTAAACAACATATATTCCAAGAAGTATATAAATTATACCCCATATGGAAAAGGCATACCCTGCAGGCGCAAAAAGATTTGAATAATTGTCGGATATTTCTCCCGTGCCTCTTCCGCCAAGGGGAAGTGACACAGCCATATAATTGACTGCTACCATTACTAAGTAAGCAACAACAGTTAATATCTTTATAATTTTTGTATTCATAAATTCTATTTGTTTAAAAATTATATTGTATATATATTAATCAAAAAATATCCAAAATTCAAATTTGACAGTTTAAATATTTTATCTTATATGAGCCACATGTTAAATCTAACAATCGTTTTTTTTCCCAAATTTATTAATAATTTTTATCATTGTCTGGAATGAAATATTGGGTTTTGCCTGCTGGTTGATTGTTCCGGTAATATATATGTCCATATCAGGTATATAAAAAGCCACTGCTCCGGTAGATCCACAGTGCCCAATCATATCTGGAACGTGATAAAATGGGGAAATAATGCGAGGCATATAAAACTTTTGAATTCCAACACCATATTTAAATGGAAAAAATATTTTGTTCCACTTATTCAGCTCATCCAGTTTTTCCTTTGGATAAAAATAACCTTCAAAGAATGCTTTCAAAAATATCATAGTATCTTTTGCAGTTGAAATAATATCATTTTGTGTTGATGTTAGAAATAATGGGATATTCAAAATTTTAGATTTGTAATAAATAGGAGCATAGTTTTTATCATTTAGATCTTCATAGACATAAGTTTTAGTTAAATTCAAATCTTTAAACATATCTTTAAGAACAGTTTTTATTGGTTTTCCTATAATATTTTCTATTATTAATCCCAAAATTTGATGATTAGTGTCACCATACTTAGCTTTGCCTTCTTTTCCTGGTGGAAAATGTGGTTTCATTCTTTTTACTTCTTGAATGACTTTTTCTATAGGCCAAGCTTGGTCAATGCCGTCTTCAAGTTCTTTTATTGCTATTTTCCCATTGAATTGTTTATCTGTCAGATAGCATGGTAAACCAGATGTCTGAGATATAAGATGTTCAATTGTAAGTTCATTAGAATACTCTTTACCTTCATATATGTGTAAACCATTGACGACTTGTCCCGGAATGTATTTTGATATTTTATCATGCAAATTTAGTTTGTTTTTAGAACATAAGCTAAGAATTATAGCAGAAACAAAATATTTATTTATGCTGGCGATATAATACTGTTCATCATCTTTTACATTGCCATATGCACTGATTAAATCAATAGTGTTGTTTTTAGAGGATACGTAAAAAACAGCACCATAAATGTATTTTTTATTTACTACATTTTTTATAATTTGATTTAAATAGAATTTGTTATTTTTTTTATTCATTTCTTCCATTCTTATCTTCGTCATCCTAAATCTTATATTTTTGATTCTACCGGTTACACATAACTATCTGTGGCGTACATGCAACGTACGACAATTAGAATACAAAATCTATCTTATGTTTTGAACAAGTTTCATCAATTCAAATGTACATCAAGCAGTATTTTTCGAAGATTTTTATGTATTTTTTACGAACTAATTTAAATTTTTACAAGACCTGAGTGAGTGTATACTGAAAATTAAGTTATCATGTCTTACAAAGTATTTTAAGATCATTTGAACAATATACATAAACACAGCAATTTTATGCAGGTTTTTCAGTGTAGATTAATGCACAATATTTTTTGAGAAGATTTTGGATTTAGACGAGGCAAAAAATTTCTCAAAATAAGTTAGAAATTCTGTATATTTTTACAAAGTATTTTAAGATGATTTTTGATTATTTTTTGTACGAGGTATATAAAAATCAAAATATAGTATAAAAAAACGGAGTAACTAGTATCAATAGCAATGCTCTCTGTAAATTCCCTGATAAACAGCGAAAATACAGGGAATTTATAGATTTTTTAATACTTCAAAGAAAACTGGGAACAATTCCAAGTCATAAAATCAAGAACAAAATCAAAAAATTCTTAAAAACTTATCAGGGAATTTTTTTGTTGTATTAATGAATTAAAATACAGAACATATGCTTTTAATATAGTTTACCAATCTACAATCCTGTATCATACTTATGTAAATAGTTTTTTTCATTTCCATTACCTCTTTTTTAATTTATATGTTAACAACCAGTATTGACTAAATTATCAAAAATTGAAAACAACGATGATATAACCATATCATTTAAATAAATTGTAAAAATCTTTGGCTTCTCCTTTTCGATTTTTAGCATTTTCTACTGATTCATACATATTATTAGTGTTATCGATCATATAAATTCCTGGAGACTCTTCGTTTACATAAGAAATTTCTACTGTTAGGTTTTTAAAATTTATCATATTGTATTTTGTTTTAGCTTCATCTAACTCTGGCATTGATAATTCGTAATAACAAGTTGCCACAGGATTGTCTTCTGTAGGGGCTTTCAATATTTCCAAATCGTTTAATTCTACTTTCTTACTTAAGCCGTTCCCTTTAGAATCAAACACTTTAAAAAGCATTCTTCTATCCACCTCTATAGGGCGATTATAAAAAAATCCAATATCCATTAACCAATCATTTCCATGAACATCAAAAACAAACTTTATTATATTGTTCATTACAATCGCTCCATTAAAGGGATTCTTCTCTTGAACTGATTTAATATCAACTTTTGTTATATCTAAAGTGTCTTTTAATTTTCCAGTTACTTCATAATTTTTTACATTCAAGCTGTTTGAAGAACAACCGACTGCCATAAATACCAACATTAATATTGTAAATTTAATTTTCTTCATTTTTCTCTCCTTTTTACATATAACAAAAGCGACAGCATATTGTCGCTTTTGTTTGACTTTATTTTATACGGGGTTAATCGTTATTGTTTATCAAATAGCATTAACTAAATTATATACTCCCTTATTTTATCTTCATAAATAGAATCCACTAATTCCAGCATTGTATTAGTATTTTCTTTAAGATATCGCATCATTTTTTTTGGCCCAAATTTAAAATCATAGTAAATTTCCCGAACAAAAATAAAGGGATTCCATCGCCTAATGTCGGAATCGATTTTTGTGTTTACGCTCTTCTTCACATCCAACATATATGGTGATACCTCTTCAATATCCGCTAATTTGCGAGCAATATTTTTTTTAACGTTGCTAAATCGTATATTTATTTTATTTTCAAGTAGATTCAACTGTTTTTCGGGACTTTTAAAAAATGACAGACCTTTTGCTATCTCTTTTTTTGCGTCTTTGTGGGCTTTCATAATTTCAAAACGACTTTCTTCAAGCCAATCTTTCATTGCAAGACGATATGAATGTGTAAAATTTTCATGAATATTGTCGTTTATCTTTGCTAAAAGTTCTTCTTTACCAAATACAGAAGTGTCTGCTGTTTTTAAAATTTTTTCTTCTTCTACTGAGCATACATCTACAATATTATAATTTTTCTCATGTCCGGATAGCTTTTTATTCAGCTCATCTCTAAATTTATTTTTTCGTGTTTCATCGCAACAATCAGCATTAGTCAATACTATGACAACTTTATATCCTTTTGAAATGAGCAAATTTAATATGTTTATTTCAAATTCTTCAATGATGCGGGTAAAAGCGTATGATATGCAATAAATTGCGCCACAGATAAAATCTTCTTTTGTTAATCTATCACTTAGCTTTCTCTCTATTTCCTTCTGCCATTCTTTTGATTTATTTGCTTCTAAACCCCAACTATCGTAAAAAGTATAAGTTTTTATATCACCGAGCGAAACAGATATGATAGTTTTTTTAAACTCACCACTTGGTGTAACAGATTTTCCTGCGCCTGTTTTAAGTATATCCTCACCATACAAATAATTGATAAGACTGCTTTTCCCGGAGCCCGCTTTACCTAACATTATTAAATTTATATTTGAATGTGGCATATTGTCTCCCTTTTTATTAATCAGACAGCTTCATTTACTCCTCAACAATATCTTCACTAGATTCTTCTTGTATATACTTATATGTATCTTTCAGTTGTTTTATAAAATTAGCTGATTCTATAAGTTGCTCTATATTAAAATAATTTTCTTTACCTTCTATAGAATCTTTACATTGTTTATAACATAAATAAGAAAACGCTTCAGCTAATTTTCTCATTGTTAGCGTAGATACAATTTGATTTCCAACAAACTTCACACATTTAGCAATAACACTTCCGGCTCTTTTTCCGCTAGATGTTTTAAAAGCAAATTGAATGCCCAAATCGATAAGCGTGCCGGTAACCTTACCTATAAATATTATTACATCTGAAGTAAGTCCATCAATCAACGGTTTATTTTTTATTTTTATGTTATAGATTACGAGAATTTCAGCGACAAGATTAGCAAAATGCTTTTCCGGATCGGATATAATTTGCAGAAGTCGTGTTGCTTCCTTAATTCTTTTTTCTGCCTGTTCCTTTTTTTGTTCAAGTCCACCTTTTAAAGCCGCTACAAATCTATCTTGAATTACATCTTTAAGTGCGTTATACGACCATTTTTCAAGCGCTTCTCTGTCACACAGTTTTTGCACTTCTTCTTCCATTCTGTTACTTATCCTAAATATTTCAGTGTCGGGTAAATCTTGTTTAAGTGCACTAATTATTTCACCTAATGTCTTATGCCCAGAGTTATCTATTTTGGTTATAAGAACACATAAAGGGTATCCTGCTTCTTTAATGCATTGTATAATTTCAATGTCAGTGTCTGTATATTTCTTCGCTGAACCTGAAATTGCGTACCACACCAAATGTGGCGCATCATCGCTATTTTTTTTCTTTATCAAAAATTCATCCAACAGCATTTTCTTATAATATTTTTGCTTTTCCTCACCTATTTCATAACCCTCACTATCGTAAATATTAACATAGTTGCTTTTGAAAAGCTTTATATCTTTGGTACATGGCTCAAAATCTGATACAGATGCAACACTATCATTAAAAATAAGATTGATAACAGATGACTTACCAACTCCCGTCTGGCCACATATAAGGATATTAGGTACTTTTTGCTGCGCCAACAATTCTCGTAGAGATTTTTCAATATTTTCCCGTGAGTACTCTTGCATTTTCTATACTCCTTCTCTTATTTTTCAGTTTTTTTATTAGCAATTATTCGCCCGATAAGTGCTACTGCCGTGTAAATATGTGCGAACAATCCGCCCAGTTTATACAAGTTACTGTTTTGTAAATTTTGGGTATCTTTTGTTTTCTTTTTTTGCATATTTATCTCCCTTTAAATACCCAAGTTCTGCCTTGATTTTTTGATACAAAAGTTCCTTTTGGGGTAACAGCTAAAATTTCATTGTTATTTACAAATAAACTTTTAAAACCGCCTATACATGAAACATTACAGCGTAAAAGCCAAACCTTTGCTGAAATAATTATACAGTTTCCTTTGCAAAAGACGTTAAAATTTCTTTTACTAATTTTAACAATTCATCGTACTCATCAAAAGAAAAATCATTCTTATAAACAAACCTTGGAGTTTTATCTTTGATTTCTTGTTTAAAATCACTTGTAAAAGTTGGCAGTCTTTTTTTTAAGATATTTATAAATTCCGCATCAAGCGTTTTGTTACCTCTGTCAAATATTAAAAGTTTATACCCTTTAACCGTCACATCTATATCAATGGCACAATTATATTTATTTCCTTCAAAAAAACAGCTATCCAGATATGCCGTGGCAAGCATTTTACAGCTTGTTCTGGCTTGCCAAACATCTTTATTCGTAAACGGCTTAATTTCATCTCCTAAATCTTCTAAAATTTTATAAGCAATATTTTTTAATTCTAAATTTACAGACAAAAATTTCTGAGCAATCTGTTCTATTTTATCAGCATTATCATCTTCTGCAGCAAATTTTATAAATTTTTCATTCATATACCGTGCTCCTTGTAAAGATTCTATATTGTTAATATATTCTGTAAGTAAAAGAAAATCTCTATGTCCTAAAACATTTAAGAGCTTGTAATAATTTTTTTGTATTTTTTTAATTAGAGCACCATGTGTTACTCTTGCGTATCTGTTGTCTTTTATAACAGGAGTTTCAGATAAAATTATCAACTTTGGAATTTTACTTTCTCCTGCTTCTTTTTTCAAATGACTATTGTAATCATCTACAGGATTATAAAGTGACGCGCCTATTTTATTTTCAATGCCTATTACAAATTTATTTGTAATAATTACTAAGTCTATTCGCTTTAAATTCTCGGTTTGTTCTTCACGGAGAACTTCTATTTCTCCTGTAATGGGACTGGATTTGAGATCATTGTCATCTGTGCATTCTAAAAATAAATTTAATACAGCCTGATTTCTGAAAAAATATTGCAGTATATTGCTGCTAACATTTTCCCATCGCGGGAAACCGGCTATTTTAAAAAAATTAGGATTAGGTTCTGTATAATCTTGCAAAGTATAATTTTCTAAAAACGATGATATTTCCCGTAATGCTTCAGCCATTTATAACTCCTCTATAAATGTTTTAAATAGTTGCTTATCATGCCCAGCACAAGTAAATACAAGAAAAATCCTGTTTCTTCAATAGAAAGTATGTAACGATGCAAAGTCCTTGTATGGTTTTTGTTGGAGGCATTTAAACCGTTCCTTAAAATATGTTATTTATTATATCAAAATAAATATGAGAATATATAGACGATCCGTTTTGCTTGCCTTTCCACATCTAGTAAGCGGGAATGTGTAAGGAAGATAATATTGATAATTTGAACGGGATATTTACAAAAGAACTGCACAAAAAACAGCAAGAATTTACTGGTAAACCAGTCCACATCTTAATACAAAATTACTTAACAATATGTTTCTTTGTTTTAGCAAAGGTTTTAAGATTATTTGGTGTCGTTTGAAACATTAAGATTTTAGGCGAAATAAAGTAGTTCAAGAGTGTAGTGTATAAAAAACACATAAATAAAAGCAGTAGAAATGTTTGAGAAAATTTTGAGGCTATTTTTTATTTATTTTGAACGAGGTATATCAAGTAGAGTAATTTTATGAAGGATTTTGCGAATATTTTTTATTTTTTTAATGCAATGGTATACCAAGCACATCCGAGTATATAAATTTTTTTGAGATGATTTTGAGGCTATTTTTTATTTATTTTGGACAAGGTATATCAAGCAGAGCTGAACGGTAGTGAACCGATATCCGAAGTTCAAAATAAATAAAAAAGAGTCCAAAAGGACTCAAAAAAAAACGGAGAGAAAGGGATTCGAACCCTTGTTACCATTTCTGATAAACAGTCTTTCCAGGACTGCGCCTTAAACCAACTCGGCCATCTCTCCATTCTGATATTTTATAACCCTGAAAGACCATTAGTTTAATAGTTTAGAATATTTTTGTCAAACTTGTATAAAAAAATTATATTTTTTTGTATAATGCAGGCAATATGAGTATTAAAAGTAAGTTTAATTTATTAAAAGAAGACGTTCAGACAATATTTCATAAAGATCCCGCCGCACGGTCATGGCCGGAAGTTTTGTTATGCTATCCCGGACTTCATGCAATATGGTCACACAGAGTTACTCATTATCTGTGGAAACATAATTTTTATTTTTGGGCAAGATTTTTATCCCACATAACAAGATTTTTTACCGGAATTGAAATTCATCCCGGCGCAACAATAGGTAAAAGATTTTTTATAGATCACGGAATGGGCGTAGTAATAGGAGAAACAACAGAAATAGGGGATGATGTTTTGATATATAAAGGAGTTGTGTTGGGGGGGACTTCTTTAGAAAAAAAGAAAAGACATCCGACTCTTGGCAATCATGTTACTATTGGTTCAAATGCAATTGTAATCGGAGCAATTACGCTCGGGAACAATGTCAGAGTAGGAGCCGGTTCGGTTGTTATACACGATGTTCCTGCAAATGCCACCGCAGTCGGTGTTCCTGCAAGAATAGGATTGGGGTACAGTCAGGAAGAAGTTGATCATCTTGAACATGCAAAATTACCGGATCCTGTGGCAGACGCGATGAGATTTGTTCTTAACGAACAGAAGAAACTTGAAGATAAGTTAAATAAATTTATAAACGGACAGAAGTAAAAAAAATAAATAAAAAAAGCGCATCTTAAATATTAAGATGCGCTTTTTTGTTTGTTTTAAATTAATAATTGTCCGCCGCGACTTCCTGATATGCTTTAGGATGCGCGCATGCAGGGCACAAATCAACCGCTTCAGCCAAATTATATACGTATCCGCAGTTTCTGCATCTCCATTTTATGCTGCTGTCCTTTTTAAACACTTTGGCGTTTTTGACATTTGCCGCAAGTGCGAGATATCTTCTTTCATGTTCGGCTTCAACAGTTGAAATAAATTTGTAAACGCTTGCTATTTCGTCAAAACCTTCCTGTTCCGCCACTTTTGCAAATTCAGGATAAAGAATAGTGTGTTCTTCATTTTCTCCCGCCGCCGCCGCTTGCAGATTTTCCAAAGTTGTTCCTATTTTACCGGCCGGATATGTCGCCGTTATTTCCAAATCTCCGCCTTCAAGAAATTTAAAAAATCTTTTCGCATGTTCCTTTTCATTGTCTGCTGTTTCGGTAAAAATCGCCGAAATTTGTTCGTATCCTTCTTTCTTTGCGACAGAAGCAAAATATGTATATCTGTTTCTTGCCTGAGATTCTCCCGCAAATGATTTGAGCAAATTCTGCTCTGTTTTTGTTCCTTTTACGCTTTTCATTTTAAGCCTCCGTTTATTTTTATGCAAACCAATCAGGTATTACGCTATTTTTCCAGACGGCTATTTCAGCCTTTTCGCCTTTGTAATAATTTCTGTAAGCTTTAACGGCGTCGTTAAGTCTGTAATGTTCCGGCATAGCCTGTACAAAATCGGTTAGTTCTGTTTTATTAAATTTCAAAACATTCATGTTGCTTTTTATCCAGCAGAAAACATCATTGCATTTGTGGCGTTTTGCATATCTTAAAGAGTATTCATCCAATAAATATTCCGTATGTTTTAGAAGCCATTTGAAATTTCCGAGAGACTCTCTTGCCCATACGCAGCACGGGTGGTTTTTATGAGTCAGTTTATAAGGCGGTTTAATTTCAGAATTATAATAAAACACGGAACAAAGAATTTGACATGATTCAACTATCATTTTACATATGTGTTTATCGCACTGAAACTTTGCCGCCAGTTTTGGATTTTTATCTAAAATAAAAATATTTATCGTCTTGCTCCCTTAAAAATTATAAATCTGTTTTCCAAAGACCATGCAGATTGCAGTATTCGTATACCGAAACGACTTCGTCGTCAACGAGAGAAAATACGGCTTTGGGAGCGTCTCCCGGATTTAAAGATTTTCTCTGTCCGCCTTTTTTCGTTTCAACGTATATAAATTGTATGTAATGAGCCTGTTCCATAGGGTGGGGAACGCTTCCGATATTTACGGTTACGGTATTTTCTTCAATTTTAACTACGGGAACGTGTTTTTCCGTGCTTGCGTCAACGGTATTCGGGATAAGTTCCGTCATTTTTTCTCCACAGCATACAAGCGGCACCCCTTTATTAAGCACCATTCCTACGAGATTTCCGCAGTGTTTGCAAATAAAAAATTTGTGATTTCCAGCCATAATTAATACCTCCGGTTTTTTTATCAGATTTATGTTTATAAATCTTTTTTACATTCTTTGCATACGCCTGAAAAATAAGCGCATACGTTTTCAACTAGATGCCCGTCTATTTCTTTTTTTATAATATTTTTACAGTCTAAATCCAAATCAAATATTGTTCCGCATTTGTTGCAGACAAAATGATAATGAACAGACGGATTTCCGTCATAGATGGCTTCACCTTTGCCGGAAAACTTTACTGCTTTTATAAGTCCGGCTTTATCAAGAGATTTAACGTTATTATATACGGTTGTTTTTGATATGGTGGGACATATTTTAAGCATATGTTTATAAATTTTATCTACAGTAGGATGTTCTTTTCTTGAAGAAATATATTCAAGAATTTTTTCTCTTTGAAAAGTTGATTTTAAAGCCGCAGCTCTTAGCTTATTTGTAATCATTACAATCTGGTATTGTATACAAAATAGATGACTGTGTCAATATCTTTATTTTAAAAATATAAAATATATTGAAGCGTGAACAATGACTGCTGTAAATCCGGCTATTGCAAACAGTCTATGGAGTTTGAATTTTTTTCTTACTGCAAAAAAAACAGCCAGACAAATAAATATAAAGCCCGCAATTCCGGCAAATTCAAAAATTTCAAATAACATATAATACTCCTTAATTAAAAAATAGCATGGTTGAACGGATTATGAGGAGAATTATTGCGATTGTTACAAACAGAATCTGCATTTTTGTGTTGCGTTTTACGGAAAAAATAATGCCCAAAACAAGAGATGCAAGACCGACAATGCCAATGATATCCGGCAGCATGTCACCTCCGTTACGGCTTTATAATAATCCGGTCAGTTAAGTTTTTCGGCCAGCATGACGCCCGCGTCAAAACATTTTTTTAGTTCTGATGAATCGGGTTTAAATTTAGCGTCTGTCTGTCCGATTACTTCAATTCCGGAAGATTTTAAAGTTTCAACAATATCTTTTACCGCTCCGCCGGCCCATCCGTAAGAACCGAATGCGAATGCCGTTCTTTTTTGAGGTTTAAGTCCTTTTAGAAAGTATAAAAATCCGGCAATATAAGGGAGCATTTCGTTGTCATGCGTAGAAGAGCCGATTATAAAAGTTTTTGCCTCAAGCATCTCATAGGCGAGTTCTCCGAAATCAGTTGAAGCGATGTCAAAAAGTTTAGCGTCTATTGCCTTTGAAGTCAATCCTTTTAGGATTTCTTTTGCCATTATTTCCGTTGAGCCCCACATTGTTTCATAAACAATAACGGCTTTATTTTCGGTTTTATTTTGCGCCCACTGCATATAAAGTTCCATTATCCCGGAAATTTCTTTTCTCCATATCATTCCGTGGCTCGGCGCTATCATTTCAATTTCAAGATTCATTGCGGCAAGTTCGGTCAGTTTTCTTTGGATTATTGAGCCGAGAGCCCAAAGTATATTGGCATAATATTTTTTTGCTTCTTTAAACAAATCGGCCCTGTCTATTTCGTCGTCAAAAAGTTTATTTGACGTTATGTGCTGTCCGAAAGCGTCGTTTGAAAACAGAATTTTTTTCTCCGGGCAGTATGTCATCATGCTGTCGGGCCAGTGAATCATCGGGACTTCAATAAATTTAAAAGTATAATCGCCCGTATTAAATGAGTTTCCGGTTTTTACCGTGTTTATTTCAATGTTAAGTTTATAATATTTGGATGCGCCTTCTTTTAATTTTGCGGTTGCGTAAAACTTTGCGTTAGGGCACATTTCGGCTACATATTCAAGAGAACCGGAATGATCCGGTTCAAGATGGTTTAAAACTATATGTTTTATTTCTTTAGGGTCAATGATTTCTGAAATATTTGACAGAAATTCTTCTTCAAAACCTTTATGAACCACATCTATAAGGACAGGTTCCTTTCCAGTAATAAGATAAGAATTATAAGTTGCGCCTTTTTTTGTGATATACGTGTTGCCGTGGAATTTTCTGACGTTCCAGTCAACTATGCCGACGGCGTATATGTTTTCGGTAATTTGTCTCATAACATGCTCCTGACGTTTTACTGTGTTTCAATAAATTTTGATTTATTTATCGTTTTTTTCCTGTGAGCACTGCGGGCATTTCTCTAAATATTTTTCATACATTATTCCGCATTTTTCGCATTTTGCGAATTCAATAAAATTTCTGTTGCAGAAGTTTTCTTCTCCGCAGACTTCCTTCATTTCAGTTTCGCAGAAAGAACAATTACATTTTTTCTTGCTCATATTTATACCTGCCCGTTTTTTTTCTTATAATCTTCAATCGCCTTATGCAATGCGTCCGCTCCAAGATTTGAACAGTGCATCTTATTAGGAGGAAGCCCTCCGAGTTCCTGAGCTACTTTTTCATTTGTTATTTCAAGAACTTCTTCAATCGTTTTGCCCAATGCCATCTCCGAAACCATTGAAGACACCGCTATAGCGGCCCCGCATCCGAAAGTTTTAAATTTTACGTCAACAATTTTATTGTTTTCAACTTTGATATAAAACTTCATCATATCGCCGCAGACGGGATTTCCTACCTCTCCTACTCCCGAAGCGTCCTTTATTTCTCCGACATTTCTCGGATTGGCAAAGTGGTCCATAACTTTTTCTGAATAAAACGCCATAATTCCTCCGTATTTTTTAAAATTTAATTTCAGTTTTCACAATGTTCATGCTCATGGCCGTAATCTGTTCCGGGTCCGGCCTTCATTCTTTCTCCGGTTTTCATAAAATGATCGTACAACGGCGACATCTGCCTGAGTCTTTCTACTATTGCCGGAAATTCGTTAATTACGTAATCTATTTCTTCAACAGTGTTATATTTTGAAAGCGTAAAAACAATAGAACCCTGTCCTACGGCTGTATCAACTTCAAGAGCGGTTAAAACATGTGACATTTTAAGAGATTTTGAAGCGCACGAAGAGCCGCTTGCGGCCATTATGCCTTTTGCGTCAAGCAGCAGAAATAAAGCCTCGCCTTCAACAAATTCTATTGAAAAATTTACATTGTTGGGAAGCCTGTTTTCAACCGGGCCGTTTAAATAAATAAATTTTATTTTTTCTTTCAGCCCGTTTATAAGTTTGTCTCTTAAAATTTGCATTTTTGCGGCATTTTGGCGCATTTCAGCCGCAGCCAAATCACACGCTGCGCCGAACCCTGCTATTGCGGGCACGTTTTCTGTACCTGCTCTTTTTGAAAATTCCTGAACGCCTCCGTCAATCTGCGTTTTAACCGGAGTTCCTTTTCTTATATAAATCGCGGCCGCCCCTTTGGGTCCGTACATTACGCTTGACGACAGAGTAAGCATGTCTATGTTTAATGCTTCAACGTCTATGGGAATCATGCCTGCGGACGCGACTGCGTCAACATGCAAAGCGACATTTTTATTTTTGACTATTTTTGCTATTTCGCTTAAATTTTGGATTACGCCTATTTCCGGATTAGCGTGCTGTATTGACACAAGTATAGTCTCGTCTTTCATAGCTTGTTTTAACGCTTCAATTTTTACAAATCCCTGTTTGTCAACCGGAACGGTTGTGATTTCAAAACCGTGCTGCTTAAGAGAATTTACGGCGTTAAGAATTGAAAAATGTTCTATTGCCGAAACAATAATGTGTTTATTAATCTTAGAATGCGCGAAAGCAAAACCTTTTATCGCCAGATTATTAGCTTCGGAACCGCAAGATGTAAAAATAATCTCATTGTTTTTTGCGTTTATCAGTTTAGCGACGGAATTTCTGGCCTGTTCAACCGCATCTTTTGAAATTTGTCCGAGCGAATAAATACTTTGGGGATTACCGTAATTTTCTTTAAAATACGGCAACATTTTCTCAAATATATGATCGTCAAGAATCGTATTAGACTGATTGTCAAGATATATTTTTTTCATAAAAAATCCCGCCTAAAAACAAATAATTAAACAAAGGTTTGTTTTAATTTTTGCAATTAAATTTTTTCAAACTGATCTTTGCCTACTCCGCAAACCGGGCATACCCAGTCTTCAGGCAGTTTATCAAAAGATGTCCCAGCCGGTATATTATGTTCCGGATCGCCTGCCGCAGGATCATATTCGTAACCGCATACGATACATTTAAATTTGTCCATAATTCCTCCGTTCAAAATTTATTTAAAAACCGAATAAATCTTTTATAGTTTCTTTTGTTTTTTTCTTAGTTTCTTCTTTTACTTTGCTTTTTTGTTCCTGTACGGTTTCGTCTTTAGCTTCTTTTACTCCGCTTACAACAGTATCATCTGCAACTTCTTTCATTATACCTGATAGGACATTTGTTTTTTCTTGTTTTGAAGATTCCGATAAAGCTCACATAAAATTATTCATATCCGTAATTTTGACTCCGGGAGGTAATTTAAATTTATCATCAGTTACTCCGATTTTGAAGTTTGTCATATTTATTTCATTGCCGTCACTTGTTTTTACGCATGTAGGAAAGCCGAACTCTTCGGTTAAATAATAATCCATTTTGATACCGTCTTCCTCAGCTTTAACTAAGTTACAGGGATATCCGTTTTTTGTAGTTTTTTTAATAAAAACAGAATTGTCAGGGACCTTAAAAGAATCAAACGACTCAAGTTTGTTTTGTCCTGTTTCTTTCTGGGCAGACATTTTCATTGCAGATTTATTGACAACGTTGTATAAATACATATCATCACCGTTGACAATTGTAATTAAGTCGCCAAAATCCATTCTTACCTTATTGTTTTTGTTGTAAGCAACACCTTTCTGTACAATTTTTCCGTTTTTATCGGTTACGGTCATATCATAAAAAATACCTTTATGAAGGTTTTTCTCAACTTTTTGGGAAGCTGAACTGAAAATATTGCGTCCGTCATCTGTATAGGCAAATTGTGCTCCGATTAGGATAACGGCAAACAAAAATAATAAAGTTCTTTTCATTTAAAGCCTCCGTATTGTTGACTAACGCCCATATTTAATAACATCTCTTGCGTTTTGTCAATAAAAAATAAGCGGTTTTTTTACAAAAATTTCACAAATCCTTGTTTGAATATTTTCCGTTAAATGCTAAAATAATTTTGCGCAATAGCGGCAATAAATATGTTGACAAAAAGACTTCCCGGGTGTATACTTGTTTTATAGATTTTTTACAGGATAGAATAATGGTATTTTTTGAGCGCAGACTTTCAAGCGGTTTTTTTACCGGAATGTTAAGCTGTTTTATAACATTTACCGTTGTTTTAAATGTTATTTTTTCGGCCGTTACGGTAAATGACGCAATTAAACTTAATCAGGTTTCCGTAATACAAAAAGATATTTTTGCTACGGTTTTTTTTATATCTGACGCAGTAGGGAAAATAGGATTGGATATAGTAGGAAAGGTAATCTCTCAAAAGGACGCCGGACAAAACGACGCTTCCGGGGCTGAACAAACCGGCAAGAAACATGCAAACGACGGTATTGTGCAGCCGCATTTTGACCGAGACTTTAAATTTTTAAAATCTCAAATTTTTATAGGCATTTTAAATGACGCCGTGCCGGCTGTTAATTTAAAAGTTGTTGATAAACACCGAACGTGCGCGTTTTTTATTTTTTATTTTATGCTTATGCTGTTGTTTTTTACTTCGGTAAAAAATGCGTATGATTTTATTAATAATAAAATTACGAGAATATATTTATTGTTAAAACCCGCTGAATATTAAGCGGGTTTTTTCTTTGGGAGTTGAAATGGAACGAACATTCAATAAACTGAATAAAAGTATCATGATAAAATTTACGGCCGTATTTACCGTGATGTGTTTCATATTTACGGGCGTATTTGCGGATATCTCCCAGGCTGCGGTCATTTACGGTAATGAAAAACAGTCAATAGAAAATTCCAGGGCTTTTTTAACTCTGCCTTCAATCGGTCTTGTTACAAAAGCTGTTGATTTCGGCAGCAGCGAGATTATAATAAACATTCAGGATTTGCACAGCCATCCGCAAACTCAGAGAAATATCGCAAAAATAATAAGTTATTTGGACGGCAAATATAAATTGAGCGAGCTGTTTTTGGAAGGAGCATACGGGACTGTTGATACAAAATGGCTCAGCCGCCTGGAAGAGAACGAGTTAGGCAGGCAGATGATAGAAGATTTGGTTGAATCAGGACAGCTTGGAGGCGTTGAATATTATTCGGCAATAAATAACAAAGACTGCATTATAAAAGGCATAGAAGATAAAAATATTTATGAAGAAAACATAAAACTGCTTAATGAAATAATAGATTTGCAGCCGGAAATAAACGAAATATGCACGCGAATGCAGAATGAAATAGAACCCGTAAGAAAAGCTTACTTTAACAGAGATACTGACAGATTAAATAAATTGGTGAAAAGATATAAATCCAATAAAATAAGCGCAAATAAATATTACGATAAATTATCAAAACTAGCCGAAAAAGGAGGCGTCAATTTAAACGAATTTGAAAATGTAAAAACTTATATGAACCTTTTGGCGCAATCTAAAAATTTAAATCTTGATAAAGTGTCAAAACAGTTTAAAACTTTTGTAAACGTATTAAAATCAAATATAGAATACGGAAAATATTCCGAATTGGCCCAAACAAGCAATAATTTTCAGGATATAGAGAATATAGTTTCGGAATTGAAAAATATAGCGGATAAGAATAAAATTTTTGAAAACGGCAAATTTGCGCAGCTTAAAGATTTTTTTACATATCTTGAATTTAATAAAAACGTAAATTTAATCGTATTTGTTGAGGAAGAGAAACAGCTTTTAAACAGATTGTATGCGCAATTAAGCAAAAATAAATATGAACGCGAAGTTACCTTTTTATATGAATTTATTCCTGTTATAAAAGAATATTTTGGAGCGAATATAACGGCAGACGATTATTTGCGGTTCAGTGAAGATTTTAAAAAGTTCAGAATTATATGGAATTCTTATTTCCCTGAGAATACAAGCAGACAGTTGGATAAATATGAACGGCTTCTTGCAAAATACCATTACAATAATATAGAAAGAGACAGAGTATTCGCCGATAAAATACTGCCGTATGAAAATAACGCCGCAAATATTAACGCGGCTTACGGGCAGGAAGCAATTATAAAATTACGCGATGAGATTAACGGTAAGAAAATAAAGGTTATAGTAACAGGCGGATTCCACAGCCGCGGATTGGAAGAAATAGCGAAAGAAAGACAAATATCTTATATACAGATAACTCCGAAAATAACAAAAGACATAAGCCGCGCAGGCGAGATTCATTGGAATACCATAAGAGGATACAGACAGGTTCTTGACAATACGATTAACGCAAAGCCTCTTACGGAAACATGGACAAGCGTTTTATTTCCGGAAATACTGTTCAGAGCGTTGGCGGCCGTCAATGAACTGCCTGATTTCTTAAAATTGAATCCCGAAAAACAAAAACAGTTGATACGGGAAGTTGTTGACGAGGCTTTAAAATCACGAAATTATAACGACAAAGTTTCCGTAGATTGGAGAATTGAAGAATTTGAAAAAGATAAAGCAAAAATAACAGCTGTATATACCGATGCTTCTGACACTGAGATTAAAACATATAACGAAGAATATAATTTTGACGGAAAATCTCTGTTGCCGCGTTTTCGTAATATTGAAAAAAAAGAAATCCGGGAAACATCGCCCAATGGGCAATCCGTACAGTCAATATTTAATAATATATTTAAAAATATAAAAACATTTTGGTATGGACTGTATACAACGGTAATCGCGCCGGTATGGGAAGAATTTGTTTTCAGATTTATTCCTTTTGCGATAACCGGCAGCCTTGCCGCAATTTTGCCTGTTCCCGCAGCCGCATTTGCCGTTACCGCAGTTGCGAGTCTTGCGGCGTTTCCTTTTGTCCACGTTATTGCCGATAAATTATTTTTAAAGTCCGGTTCTAAAACAAGAAATTTTAAAGATTTTATTCTGCCTTCGCTTGTTTTTACGGCTATATACGTTACGGCATCGGCGCTTTTTCCGGCGGTTCCTCTTGCAGGTTTTGCAGCATCTTTTTTAGCTCATGCCGTTTATAATTCTGCGATTCTTATTTCAAGAAATTTTATTAATTTGCGAAAAATTCCGTCGGCAGTATTAAAAACGGCCAAATTGGAAATATCAAGCGTTTTTGACAAACTTTTTATTACCCAAGAAATAAATGTCAATGAAAAAATAGGAAATCTTATAGATAATCTGGATTCTATAATCAAAAATCAGGATTATGCGATGAGAAATTATGGTCCAAAGATGGAAGGTTCCGAACTAAGCATGACGGAGCAGATTAAAAAGATGAGAGCTGATTTGTCAAATGCTTATGAACTTTCGGATGCCGAAAAATATGATTTGTATTCCAAACAAATGAATTATCTCTATGACATAATGGTTGCATGTGCGGAAAAAGGGAACGGAGAGGAATTCAGCGGTCCGATGCTTTTGGCGAAATCAGTAATGAATATATTTTATATGGATTCTCTATATGTCAAAGACGAGAGCGGAAACCTTCTGTTTGATAAAATAATAGATTATGCCTTAATACAAAAAAAGATGTTTATAGTTTCCGATAGTATAAGACTGCTTAATTTGACAGACAGTTTATATGCAGGACATCCTGAAAGAGCGGCATTTGTTTTGAGAGAAGCATACAAAGCAGGTTTTTTCAGAAATGACCTTCCGACCTTAAGAAGCATTACGGGCTTTGAGCTTGCAAAATTCTTTTATACTGCCATTTCGCAAGACGGTATGGGAATTATTATAACAGAGAAAGACGAACCTGTTTTGACTGAGAATGAAACAGATTATTTTGTCAAAAACGGGAATGCTTCTGATTTTAATTTTTCTTTAAACGACGTAATTTCAAGATTGCAGTACATTCAAACAACATCTTTTTATAAACAAAATGAAAATATTAAAGGTCTTGTAGAAAAAACCGTGGCGGTTTTAAAAAACGCCTCAAAACTCCCGGCTGAAGAAAAATACAAAATTATTGACGAGCAGGTTAACTATCTTATAAATGAATTTATGAAACATGACGCAGACGTAAATATATTTAATGCTTTGATTCCGGTTATTTTGTTAGTAAAAAATACATCTAAAGATGAATCTCTCGCCCTGACAGTCTTTAATTACATATTTGAAATCTGCCTTGCGGATAAAAAAGAATCATACAGTTCTAGTTCTCTTGTTTCAATCAACAAAACAGATTTTCTTCTGAAAATATCGTCGCGTATTTTTTTAATAAATCGCGAATTAGGATTATCTTTGCTGAAACAAATGCAGGAAAAACGTTTAATAAATATAAAACTTTTCAGCGATGAGATGAGAAGGGATAAGGCTTATTCAAGAATACCGTACGGTTGGTCGGATGTAATAAAAACTTATGCGGGACTTGAGTTGTTTTATGATGCTATAGGAATCCCCTATGAGGAAATAAACGAAAAAATATCTATATACGACAGAGTTTTTTATAAGTCTGATTATTTGAGAATGTTACAAAATATGCTTCCGGACACCGTGACCGAAAAAATAAAAAGTTTTTCAGCTCCGGCAACTTATTTCAGAACAAAAAAACATGAAATACAAGCTCCCGTCCGCGATGTTCAGTCCGAAAATAAATTTGAAATTTTTAATGCTATTCTTGAAAACAACATCCTTGCATTATCAGAACTTAACAGGGGAAATGAAGATTCTCTTTTGGATTCAATTTTATTTTTGCAGAGAATGATAGACGGCTTGAAAAAATTTGATACTCAATATAATAAATACGGCGAAGATTCACAGAAATCTCTTGATAAAATAAAGGAACGAATGAAGAGAGGACTTGCTTCTGAAAATGTAACGTTGCAGAACAAACTTAAATTATGGACTGCCGGTAAAATTGAAGAAATAGATACTGTGCATACTCTTATTAATGCGGTACATCAGACTTCAATATCTGTTTTTATGAGTCTTATAGACGATGAAATAAAAAAAGACAGTGCAAAGGAAGTTATTGTAAATCCTGCTACAAATTATCTTAAAGTATATGATTTTTCTAAAAAAGAAATGCGTACGGAAGTAAAGGATTTTCTGGCAAAGCTCGCAGAGTCAAAACAAAGCGGGATTCTTTATATAAGTGACGGAAAAATACTATACAATAAAAAGCTCGGAGCGCACAGTGTTTCAATATTTGTGGATTTTGACAATACTGAAGACAGCATAGTTTGCGCATTTTATGATTCCGGCAGAAGCGACGGCAACGCTATGAGAACAACGATGCTTTCATTAGCATTTGCGACAGCTGGTTTTGACATAACCAGTTTTGACAATAGAGTTTCCGATTATAATGAATCATTGCTCGGATTATGTGAATTTAAAGCAGTTTGGGCAAGCGGGAATTCAGAATCGCTGAGAAAGGGAGAATTCTACGCCGAATATTTTAAAAGAGCATTTTCTATAGTAGAAGACACGAAAGATTTGGATTTTCGTCTGCAGGGTCTTGAATATGATAATGACAAGAATTTTTACCATCAATTTGCTATTCCGCAGTTGACGCTTGAAGATTTCAGAGTATTAAAAAACAGCCGCCGGATTCCCGAAAGCGTAATCAGAGATTATGAAAAACAGAAACAAACAATGCAAACGGGGCTGGATTTAAATGATTCTTATTATGAAGAAGATAAGACCGGAAAAGATATATTCAATGCCGTATACGATTATTTCGGTCTTAAAGGAATCGACAGAAATATTGAAAATGTTGAAAGAATGTATGTGGAAGGAAAAATAATAAAAAATCCTGAGACGGGTTTTCTGGAGATTAATGCAAAATACAGACCGACCTCCAAAATAGTTGACATAATAAACGGAAATGAATGGGAGAGAGATGAGTCTTTCAAACAGGCGCAGCTTCTAAATCTTTTGGATTATTCAAAAATCAATTTTAGAACGGAAGGTTATATAGGCGGTATGATAGCCAAATCCGGAGTGATAAAATTGTACGAAGGCTGGCTTTCCGTAAAAGCAGTTGTTGACGCTGAAAGAGAGAGAATGCAGTGCGCATTTGTGGAATATGTAGATGTATACGGAAACAGAACAGAGTTAAACTACGATGAACTTCTTCAAATTCTTCAGGAAAACGGATACGAAGTTGAAAGACAGGCCGAAAGGAGCGGTTCCGAAAAAAAGAAAACGATAAACACTCTTCATGAACAGCCTCCGTTTATGAAAGAAACTCCTACGGCTAAAGCGATTGGGCTATCTGTCGGAACGGGCGGAAGCGTAATCGGAAAAGTTGAATATGATGAAAATAATCTTAAACATGACAGTATATGGATAGCGCAGCAGATTATGAAAGAAAGCGTTGAAAAAATGGATATCCCTGCCGGATTCTGTATTACAAGCGGCGGAATTTACAGCCATGCCAGCATTGTTGCCAGAGAAAAAAATAAACCTGCTGTTTTATTGCAGAGTAAATGGTCTGACAATGAAATAGAGTTAAGATACTACACCTATAAGGGAGATGTAGTCAACGAAGGCGGATTTTTCATAAGGGAAACAGTAGAACATACCGTAAGAATAAAAGCGGGAGACGTTGTTCTGATAAATCCGGAAACAGGAGAAATGCTTTTATTTAATGAAATAAATAAAAGCCGGCTTGATGCATTGCAGAAGATGATAGATGCTTCCGACGTGCAGGGAGTAAAAAATTATTTAAAAGCCAACGAATCAGACCCTAACATAGGAAAGCTTGTAGAATATGTTTATTATCAGTCTGCGGGAACCCAGAAATTGAAAGAAATTCTCCGTATGCTTGTCGCATGGGAATATGACGATAAAATAGGAGAAAAGATAGACGAATTAAATATTGTGTATGTGCTCAATAAAGTTAAAGAGATACAGAATATGTTTGACAACGCCGGAAATACGGAAGATATTAAAGAAGCGTATGTGCTGATTAAATCGACCGAAAAACAAATCAATAGTATAGTTTTAAGAAAAGCGAATCCGGCAGTTAAAGAGCTGAAAGTCAAAATTGCCGGCAAAAAGAGAGAAATACTTGCCGAATACGTCCGGTATATAGAAGGGTTCAAAAACACGGCGGATAAACTGCTTAAAAAAAGCGGCTTGACCGGCAGAGATATGGATATTGCCGTTAAACTTGTTGAAATGGCAAAGTATTGGAAATATTTTTACGGATACAAAGGAATAAAAGAATTAACGGATGCTCTTGACGAAAAAATACGCAATAATTTTTCCGCCGTATCGGAGAATTTGGAACTTAGTGAAGAAATAAAGAGTTTTGATGAAATAGGATCTGACGATAAATTTAAGTTCGGTTCAAAAACAACTGAACTTGCCAAGATAAACAATTCAGGAAGGAATTTCGGAATACTTGCCGGTCTTGGAATAAGCAGCGGTGTTTTGGATATATTTTTTAAAGATGCCGGCAGATTGGACGAATTTAAAACTCTGATGTCCGAGTTAAGCGGCATAATAAAAACTAAAGACATGTCAAAATTTGAAAGAGCCGCAGAAATAGCCGGCATCATTTCTCAAATGATAAAAGATTCGCACAGCCCAAAATTAAAAGGATATATTGATAATCTCGGTAAACTGAAATACGGAAAAAGATATGCTGTCAGGTCTTCGGGGATAGGAGAAGACGGAGCAAACTATTCGTTTGCCGGAATGGCTAAGACTAAATTAAACCGCGACAAAGAAAATATATACGCCGATATTAAAGAGGTATGGGAATCATTTTTTGAACAGGAAACAATTAAATATATGCTCAAAAGCGGACAATTTGTGAAGCCTGCGGTTCTTGTTCAGGAATTTGTTGAAAATATTAAAAGCGCCGGAGTAATATTCAGTTCTGACGCCAACGGCGATTTCAATATGGAAATAGTGCGCGGAGTAGGCGAGGGACTTGCAAGCGGAAAAATAGATCCTGACAGAATTAAGGTATTTCACAGAGACGGCAGAATAGAATACAGAAGGGCGTTGCAGAATAAGAAGAAAATAATAGCTCTGCCTCACGGCGGCATTCAGATTGAAAAACTTGAAAATAAAGAAAAAATTAACAGAATAACGGATGAAAGCAATATAAGGAAAATGGTTGATATTGTATATGCTTTGAGACAGGAAGTCGGTTATCCGATTGACGTTGAATTTGCAATTGATTCAAAAGACAATATATTTATACTTCAGAGAAGGGCTGATACGGCTTTTAACGGTAAAATAAACGAATCCGAAGCAAAACGTGAGCTTGAAGAAGCTGTTTTAACGGTTCAGTCAGTTGCTGATTCATTTTTAAGAAAGATAAAAATCAAAAGTGATAAACTTTACAGAAATATAACGGTTTTTGCCGTACCTGCGATTGAGGAGCTGATATTCAGATTTATTCCTTTCTTTGCTTTGGGTATTATAGCGGCAAATCCTTTGTCCGCAGTTCCGATTGCAATAACCGCTGCGGTGTCAGTATTTGCGTTTTCATACGCACACACGCTTGCAGATAAAATCACGGCTAAAAAATCACCGCAGACTCAAATAAGAGACTGGAAAAGCTTTGTTGTCCCTTCCGTTTTGTTTACGGGATTTTATGTTTTAGTATATGTTTGTTTATCTTCAATACTTCCGTTTTTTTGGATTAATTTTGCCGCTTTGATTGTCGCTACGGTGACGCACGCCGTATACAATAAATTTGCTCTTGAGGGCAAAATAAAAAAACCTGCCGCCGAAATTTTAAAAGACGGCGAACAAGAAAGAACTCGCGCCGTTGAAAAGATAAAACGCCTTAAAAAAGATATTCTTGAAAATAATTCAAAAACTATATGCTTTGTATGCAGCGGAAATACGGACCGCAGTCCCGTTGCGGAAATGTTGTTCAAATCATTGATGATAAAAAACGGTAAAACTAATATAAAAGCCATATCGGCCGGAACATACACGGACTCGTCTCATTTGGGTGCGTCTTTAAAACCGGAATATGTCGCCGAATTAGAAAAATACGGAGTTCCGGATGATATTATAAAAAGTTTCAGGTCTTCCAATCTTACCCTTGAACATTTAAAATCGGATTATTTCATAGCTGCCGGAAAAAGACATAAGACCGCATTGATAAAAATGGGAGTTTCTGAAGAAAAAATTATAACATTTGAGGAACTTGCTCCAAGCCTTGTTTCCGAGGAATTGCCCGATCCATACGCCGGTTACGAACTTAAAATTAAGGTTACGGCTTTAATTAACCGTATTTTTGAAGATAACTTTGCGCCTGATTCTTTATTGAAAGACCCTGAAAATTTCCCTGATTTTGATACGGCAATAATTCTTGATTTGATAAATTATTTGAAAAATATAAAGGTATACAGATTTCAAAATGATATTTCAGAAATTATTGACATTTTATCAAAAATTACGCCTGAAACTCCGGCGCAAGAAAAGAATAATATTATTTTTGAACAGTTAATAAAATTACAAGCGATATTTGGCGGTCCTAAAGATTCTTATTTTTTACAGCTTGTACCTTTGGCCACCGTTGTAAGAAATCCTCAAACCGGCAGATTATTGGTGTCTGAATTTGCCGATATGTTAAAAATTGAAAAAGAAAAAATAAGCGCAAGCGCACCGTTATATTCGGATATGTGGGCAAATAACCAATATTCAAATTTGAGATCTGCCGCGATAAAGATATTTGAAGTTGCATATTCAACAGACAAAAAAAATGCGCTTGAAATAACAAAAGTATTATATGAACTCAATTTTATAGATAACAAAGAAATGCCATGGGGACTCAGAGATATTATAAAAGAATATAATGATTTGAGAGATTATTATTTATCGTTTGCAAGTCCGGGCGTTGACCGTGATATGCTTAAAGGACTTCTGAAAACAATTGAGATGTTAAAAGATATCAAACTGCAGGATGAAGAATTAAATAATAAAAAAGAATCGGCAGTTAGAAATTTAAATTCATTGTACGACGTTATAAATCCTTCAACCGCCCAAATAGCCGACAGCCAGATACAGGAATTAATCGCTTTAACGGACAGGCTTGCAGAATCCGGAGAAACAGATGAATCGGCAGAAATTATCAAAGCCGTTATGCCGGTTTGCGAACAAATAGTTTTAAAAACAAAAATGGTTAACGAAAAAACTCTCAGAGAATTATCCTTGTTGTCCAATAAATTGTATTCTAAAAATATGACAGACGCTTTTAATACTGTTATGTCATATTTATTATTTGTCGCAAAAGCGTCGAATTTTAAAGACGGCGCAAGAACAAATGACAGAGTTTGCGAATATATATGCAAGATGGCTGTTATGATGCATAATTCCGTAAAAAAATATGATAAAAACAGCCAAGAATATATAAAAACAGAAAATGAGATATTAAATATTTTCAGAAAACTTGCCGAAAATGTTCCGGATAATATTGGAGTTTACAGATATTTGTTTGATGAACTCGGGTTTAATGAACAGACTTTTGCTGTGTTTATAGAAGCATTAAATAAATCGGGCAAATCGGCAGTTCCTTATCTGCCGAATGACGAAAAAATCGTTTATTCAAAAAAAATGACGGAATTAATACTTAAATCTATAAATAACCTTATATTTGAAAAATTATGTTTGAGACTTTATTTATCGGGTGTTAACGGCGAGAAAATAGCTTTGGCTTTAATAAAAAACTTATTTGAAATTGCCGAAAATCCTGATGCCGATATTGAAACGCGTAAAACTGCCGCGATTACATTGGGCCGTACCGCCTCATTATCGTATCAGGAATTTAACGACGATAAAGTTTTAAATATAGCAAAAATCAACAAGATATACGCCGATTTAAATATTGATGCTTTATTACAGGAATCAACCGTATACTTTGAAAATATTTACGGACGAACGGGATACGGCGAATCGTATGCGGAAAATTTTGATTTTACTCCGCTGGTATCCAGACTTCCGAAATCTCTCATTGCAAAAGAGAAACTCAAATCCAAATCTCCTGTTTTCATGGAAAACAGAGGCCGTGTAAATAAAAAAAATAAAGAAGTTGCGGCAATGACCGAAGATTTTGACAGTTTGCAGGACATTCTCAAATATAACGTAATCGTGCTTGAAAGGATGAAAAAATTAAATGACCGTTCTGCAAGAAAAGATTTTGATAAAACCGTTGAAATTGTAGCCAGAATGATACAGATATTGAAAAAAATTAATTCAGAACACGGCGCTGCCGCCGAAGCGGCTCTTGAAAAAATACTGAGTTCAATTCCTAACGGGGATATTGACCCGGGTACGATAAAAAAACAGGCTGCTCTTTCCAAATGGAATGAAGATTCTATATCCTCTATTGAAGAGATTCACACTTTGATAAACGCCATACATCAAACGAGCATTCTTGATTTTAAACAAAAAGTTAAAAGTATAAGCGGTATGGATAAAGGAGATATTCGCACGTCAAGATTTATACGCGATAATACTTCAATTTTAGCGTATGATTTGTCCGATTCCGGAAAAATGAACAGAGATATACAAAGTTTTCTTACAAGACTGGCATCAGACAGGGTAAGCATTGACGATTTTGTTTTTAGAGACGACATTCTTGTATGGACGACAAGATTATTTGCTCACAGCGTTGATATTTTTATAAATTTCGGAGAAAAAGACAGAGGGATTTCTATTTATTACAATGAAAACGGAAGAAAATCCGGGTATGCGGAGAGAGTACGTTATTTCAGCCAAGTTTTGACAAGGCTCGGATTTGATGTCGTTTCCGATACGGAAGAAGATTTTTCAGATAAAAAACCCGGAACATGCGGACTGAAGGCCGTATTGAATAAAGATTTCGGATTAAATGAGGAAACAGATATCGCGGAAATAGCTGCCAGAGCGGTTTTATTGTATAAACATTCGACTAATCTTGATATGGAACTTGAAGAATTGGCCGACAGATATTCGGAAGGTTCTTATCTGGAAACATTGGCTAAACTTGTAGATAAATTTATGGCGGGAGAAATATGGTACGGATACTCTTATGTGTCCAACGGAAGAACGGCATTCAGAGACAATACAATGACGGAAAGATTTCCTAAACCGAGTTTTTCGTCGGCAAAACAAATATTTGACGAAGTTTTTGAGTATCTCGGTATTGAAAAAGCATACGACGGATCAAGAAGATATTATGAATTTGACCAAAGTTTCATTGATAAATATTTTAATAAACCAATAGAACAGGCTTATGGTGAAGGGCGTATCTCTTTTGATGAAAACGGATATCTTGTAAAGAATGTTAATTATGATATTATAGAACAGCTTGTTAATGCCATTTTGGAAGATGAATACGATGCGTTAAAACAGAGCAGAATTATAAATCTCATAAGCAGATCAAAATTCAGTTTTAAAACAATAGGTTTTATAGGCAATCTGATGTTTGTTACCGGCAACGTTAAATTATCTAACGGAGAAACTTTATCCGTCAGGGGGCTGATGAATCCTTACACAAGAAGATTGAAATACGCTCAGACGGAAATTATATCCGCAGCCGGACGCGAGAAACTTACGGAAGCCAAACTTACTGCGGTGCTGAACGGAGAAGGATATAAAATTTCATCAGAACAGGAATTGATAGGGACAAAAGAAAGAGAAAGAATAAAAAGTTTCTTGTCTGCCCAGATTCAAAATACCGACAGCCCTGAAGTTTTGTGCACGGGAACGTCCGACGGTAAAGGAACTTACGTGGCCGGTAATATTACTTTTGACAGAAAGAACGCCGGTTCAGGAGATATTCTGCTTGTTAAATTCACTGTTCCGGATGACGTAAAGGCGATAGAATCGGTAAAAGCGGTTATAACGACCGGCGGCGGTACTCTTAGCCACGCTGCGATAACAACCAGAGAATTAAAAAAACCTTCGGTTGTGCTTAACGGCGCTTCATGGAATGACGGAAGCGTTGAGGTAAAGTACTACACTTATGAAGAAGCGGCGGAAGAAATAAAAGGATTTAATGTCAGAAAAGTAAAAGAAAATACGGTTATGCTTAAGGAAGGAACAAAAGTTCTTGTCAACGGAGAAACGGGCCGGATTCTTTTGTTTAACGACATTGCCCCGCGTCTTCTTGACCAATTGCAGAGGTATATAGAAACGAAGGATATCAAAGCAATAAAAACATTCTTCGGTGAAAATAAAGATAACGAAAACATAAGAAAACTTGTTGAATATATTTATTTCCAGACAATAGGCGATAAAGAACTTGAAGAAATAATGTTTGTTTTATTTGACAGTTCATTGCCGGAAGCCGTAAGGCAAAAAGTAAAAGAACTTAATGTCGTTTACGTCAAAAACAAAGTAAGAAATATATCCGAATCTCTTAAAAATTTGGAGAATATAGACAATATAAATATAAGTTACGGGATTATAACGGGATTAAACGATAAACTTAATTACATAAAAACTATTGAAAACAGAGAAGATATAAATGCTTTAAAAAAAGATGTCGCATCGGCTCAGGAAAAAATAAAAGACGGTCTTCTGGAATATGTTACCGATATTATAGAAACCGGTAAAACTCTTGCTTCAAAAAAGAAATTGAATGCTTCGGATATAGAAAATATTGTCAAACTGCTTCATCAGATATCCGTATACCGTTACTTTATTCCCGAAAGCGAAAAGAGAGAAGACTTGGCGGAAAAAAGAAGCGAAATTAAGAATCTTGTTTTGGTTTTGGAAAACATAGTAACGGAGTATCAGTCCAATAAGAAAATAAGCATAGATTCCGAAATATGCGGTTTTAGCGAAATATCGGCCGGAGACGCTTACAGATTCGGTTCCAAAACTACGGAACTTGCCTTGATTTACAGGCTTTTGTCAAAAATAAAAGGAGTAAAAGTTCCGGCGGGAGTAGGTATAAGTGCCAATGTTCTTTATATGTTTTTCAGCGAGACCGGACAAAATGAAGAATACAGACAATTAACCGCGGATTTTGAACTTGCCGTAAAAACAAAAAATGAGACGGCTGCAAAACAGGTTGCAAAAAAAATACAAAAACTTATAGATGGTTCAAAAGATAAAAAACAGACTTTTATGCAAAAAGTAATAGAAGGTAAAATGAAATCGGCTTTACGGCAAGGGGCAAGATATTCGGTCAGGTCTTCCGGAGTCGGCGAAGACAGTGAAAATAAAGCTTTTGCCGGAATGGGAGAAACAAAATTAAACGTCTCCTACGCGGATGTCTTTGAAAATATTCAGGAATGCTGGAAATCTTTTTATTCCGACAGATGTATTGAATATATGATAAAAACCGGACAGATTGTTAAACCTGCGGTTTTAATACAGGAAATGATAAACGTGGATAAAGCCGGAGTTATATTCAGCAGAAATAAATACGGCAATACTATTATTGAAGGAGTCTATGGTCTCGGAGAAGGAATAGTATCGGGCATAATTACTCCGGATACGGTTGAAGTTGAAACTACAAGCGGAGAGATTATTGAATATTCGGTTGCAGACAAATATTCAAAAATAGTGGCTACGGCCAACGGAACAAGCCAGGAAGTCGTAACGGAAGGTGCAAAAGACAGAGTTTTATCGGCAGAAACTGTAAAAACATTAATGGATATAGTAAATGTTCTTGAAAAGGATGCGGGCTATCCGGTAGATATAGAATACGGAATAAAAGATGGTGAAATTTATATATTGCAGAGAAGACCGATTACTACGCTTGAAGACGCTGTACAGGCAAAACCGGATATAACTCCGGCTATTGAAGAAAAGGAAGTCAAGCAAATGGCGGCGATATCATTTGAAGATATGCCGGCAGGAAGCGAAATCTTATTTAATATGGCAAATCCTCTTCAGCAAGACGAAGCCATACATGTTTATCTCAAAAAAACAGACGGTAATATTTCAGTTTTCTGCATAGATTCAAAATATGACGGCAAGATAGATTCCGCCGTTATTCTTTCAATGATAATTGACAGAATAAATACCGATTCGGTTGTCAGAGATAAATTCAACGGATATTTGTCCGTAACCGCAAAAATAGGCGAAATGGAAATGGGAATACTTCCGTTCCCTTATATTGATGACGAAGAACGTATAATTCCCGCAGGCGGCGATATTGATATTAAACATATCAAAACAATGTTAATGTCGGCATAAGACTGTTATATTTTTAAAATAGTGTTTTTATTTGTATAATAAAAGCACTATTTTATTTTTAAGAGGCAAATATGAAACTTGGCATAGTCGGGCTTCCTAATGTTGGTAAATCAACGTTATTTAACGCTATAACGAAAGCAGGCGCTGAATGCGCAAACTATCCGTTCTGCACGATAGAACCTAATGTGGGAGTGGTGGCAGTTCCCGATAAAAGGCTTGATTTTCTTGAGAATCTTTATAAATCAAAAAGGAAAGTTTATGCAACAGTTGATTTTGTTGATATAGCCGGTCTTGTAAAAGGAGCCTCAAAAGGCGAAGGACTCGGCAACCAATTTTTATCACATATAAGGGAAACGGCGGCCATAGTGCACGTGGTAAGATGTTTTGAAAACGGCGATATTGCGCATGTTGAAGGCAAAATTGACCCGTTGAGAGACATTGAAATAATAGAAACCGAATTGCTTCTTTCAGATCTTGAAACAATGACAAAAAAAATTGATAAACTGCAGAAAGATTCAAAATCTAAAGACAAAAAAATAATTGCGGAAAAAGAACTTGCCGAAAAAGTAAAAAAACATCTTGATGACGGCAAAGCTATAAGAACTCTTGAATTAAATGATGAAGAAACAGAAATGGTGAAAAACTTTTTTTTAATAACGGCAAAACCGGTAATATATGCATGCAATGTGGCGGAAAGCGATCTGCCTTCAATGAAAAATAAATTTACCGATATAGTAGAAAAAAGAGCCGCTGAAGAAGGCGCCCAGTCAATACCTATATGTGCAAAAATAGAGGCCGAACTTTCGGAACTGTCAGATTCCGACAGACAGACTTTTTTATCCGATCTCGGTTTAACCGAACCGGGACTTAACCGTTTAATAAAAGCAAGCTATAATCTTCTCGGTCTTATAACATATCTTACGGCAGGAGAAGATGAATGCAGGGCATGGACTATTAAAAAAGGTTTTTTAGCGCCTCAGGCGGCAGGCGTGATTCATACTGATTTTGAAAAAGGTTTTATAAGAGCCGAAGTTATGACGTTTGACGATATTTTTAAATTGGGCGGCGAAAAAGCCGTAAAAGAATCAGGGCATCTGCGAAGCGAAGGCAGAGATTATGAAGTCAAAGACGGCGATATTATAGAATTTAAATTTAATGTTTCAAAATAGGTGAAAATGAAAGGTTCCGTTATCACAATAGGCACTTTTGACGGCGTGCATTTAGGGCATAAAGCTATTTTGGATAAAGTTGTAAAAACAGCTAAAGCATATAACTTGCAGAGTATAGTTATTACAATGGAAAAACCCGTTAAGAAAGTTGACGGGCTGTTGACTTTGCCGAACGAAAAAATTGAAATTATATCATCGTTCGGGATTGATAAAATAGTGGTTTTTCCGGTCAATAAAACGGTTTTAAACACTACGGCAGCAGATTTTTTCAAAAACATAATAGTAAAACAATTAAAAGCAAAATATCTTGTTGTCGGTTATAATTGCGCTTTCGGCAAAGACCGGGAAGGCGATATAGCGTGGCTTAAAGAAGCGGTAAAAAAATACGGCATTAAACTTAAAGTAGTAAGTCAGGTGAAAAACGGCGGATATATAGTATCTTCTTCAAAAATAAGAGATTTAATAAACAAAAACAAAATCAGTTTAGCCAATAAAACATCAGGCAGAATATTTGAAATAAACGGGGTTCACGTTTCCGGAAATAAAATCGGAAGAACAATAGGATTTCCTACAATAAACGTAAAAGTCTGTAAAGAAAAAATATTGCCGAAAGGGATTTTTACATGTTCTGTTTTTGACGCTTACGGCAAATGTTACCCGGCCGTTTTAAACATAGGTACCAGACCTACATTTAGAAAATTGAGCCATTCTTTGTCGGTTGAAGTTCATATTTTAAATTTTTCCGGCAAATGGAAAACAAAAAATATAAAAATTTTAGTTCATGAATTCATAAGAAACGAAAAAAAATTTGCAAATATTGAATCGCTGCAAAGAGCAATAAGAAAAGATATCGCTTTTGCTTCGGATAAAAAAGTCTGCAAATTGACTTAAAAAAAGTATAAATGATATAATACCAATTCCGTTTTTGCGGATATGGCGGAATTGGCAGACGCGTACGGCTTAGGACCGTATATCGAAAGATGTGGGGGTTCAAGTCCCTCTATCCGCATATTAAATATTGATTTTCGTTGTGAAAAAAAATAAAATTATACAAGTTTGGCGACGTAGCTCAGGGGTAGAGCAGAGGACTCATAAGCCTTTGGTCGGTGGTTCAATTCCACCCGTCGCCATTTTTTATTTTAAAAAATGAAAATATTAATTACCGGAGCCAACGGTTTTGTAGGAAGCCACATAGTTGAGGAACTTGCCGCAAACAACTATGAAGTCATTTGTGCTGTCAGAAAGAATTCAGATCTTAAATGGATAAATAACCGGCCTGTAAAATTAAAATACGGAACTTTAAACGATAAAACTTTTCTTAAAGAGATAATATCCGAAACAGATATTGTTATTCACTGCGCCGGAGTTGTAAGGGCGTTGAAATGGGATACTTACAACGATGTTAATGTAACAGGCACGAAAAATATAATAGAAGCCGTTTTGGAAAATAATAAAAATTTAAAAAAATTTATTTTTATTTCATCACAGGCCGCAATGGGGCCTTCTTTTGAAGATAAAATAAGAAAAATCGGCGATATTGAAACCCCTGTTTCCGATTACGGCAAAAGTAAGTTGCTGGCCGAACAGGAGGTAAAAAAACTCAAAGGAATAGTGCCGTACTGTATTTTAAGACCGGCGGCTGTTTACGGTCCCAGAGATAAAGATATTTTCTCATTTTTCAATATGGTCAATAAACATATCGCTCCTAAAACCGTAAAAGAACATCTTATACAGCTTGTTTTTGTTAGAGATATAGCTAAAATAGCAATCAAAATAATAAACAATCCTGTTTCGGATAATAAAATATATTATCTCGCGGACGGCAAAATATATTCGTGGCAAAATGTCGCCGATACAATAGCAGTTTCAAACGGTATTAAAACAGTATCCGTTCCTCTATTTGATTTTATTTTTAAGGCTGCAGGCAGTATTTTTGAATTTATATCTGTTATTGTAAAAAAACCGCAGGTTTTAAACAGACAGAAAATAACCGAAATGCTTCAAAAAGCATGGGTTTGCGATAATTCCCAAACATTAAAAGACCTTGATTTTACATTTGAAAATCTTGAAAACGGTTCAAAAATAACATACAATTGGTATTTAAAGAATAAATGGTTTTAGGAATATATTAACTTTTAGGAGTTAGATTAAATGAACGATATTTTTAAGAAGTGTTATGAATTTACGGCGACAAAGGATATCAAAGCGCAGGGGGTATATCCTTATTTCAAAAAAGTTGAATCCGCACAGGGGCCGGAAGTCATAATAGGCGGAAGAAAAATAGTTGTAGTATGTTCAAATAATTACCTTGGTCTTGCAGACCACCCTAAGGTTATAGAAGGTTCAATTAAGGCCGCAAAGAAGTACGGCACTTCATGCACAGGTTCAAGATTTTTAAACGGAACTAACGATTTACATGAAAAAGTTGAAAAAAAATTCGCAAAATTTGTAGGTAAAGAGACTGCGATTTTGTTTACAACGGGACATCATTCAAACATAGGAGCAATATCTTCTCTTGTAGGCAAAAACGATATAGTAATAACCGATAAACTTGATCATGCTTCAATAATAGACGGCTGCCGTTTGGCTTTGGGCGAAATGGTAAGGTTCAGGCATAACGATATGGCTGATCTTGAAAGGCAGCTTATAAAAAATAAAGACGCATCGGCAATAATAGTGGTTGACGGAGTTTTCAGCATGGAAGGAGACATTGCCAATCTTCCGGAGATAGTAAAACTCGCAAAGCGATACGGCGTCAGAATTTTTGTAGACGAAGCTCATTCTTTGGGAGTTTTAGGCGAAAGGGGAACCGGTACCGGAGAGCATTTCGGGCTTCAAAGCGATGTTGACGTAGTCATGGCGACAGCTTCAAAATCGCTTGCTTCAATCGGCGGGTTCATCGCAAGCAGCAATGAAGTAATAGAATATATAAAACATACGGCAAGATCACTTATATTTACCGCAAGTCTTCCGCCTGCATGCGTAGGAGCGATAGATGTCGCTCTTGATATTTTACAGCAGGAGCCGGAACGCAGAGAAACTCTTTGGAAAAATACCAGAAAGATGAAAGAAGGTTTCCAGTCAATGGGACTTGATACCGGTACTTCGGAATCTCCTATAATACCTATAACAGTCGGCGATGATATGAAAGCGTTCCAGATGTGCAGAATGCTTTTTGATGAAGGCGTTTTTACGTCTCCCGTAGTAAGTCCCGCAGTTCCTCAGGCCATAATAAGAACAAGTTATATGGCTACTCATACGGATGCTCATCTTGAATTTATACTTGATAAATTTGAAAAAGTTTCAAAGCAGGTAGGCCTTATCCCGGGCGGCAATACAAGAAAATCAAAGACATCCGCTAAAAAATCATGGAAATTCGCATTTTCAAGAAAAGATTTTGCGGATGCCACTAAAAACTGGTTTAAAAATCTTTGGTCAAAATAGATGTTTACCATAAAAGAAATAAAAGATGACAAAATAGATAAATTTATAAAATGTCCTTATGAAATTTATAAAGGCAATTCGTATTGGATCCCGCAGTTAGACAGAGATGTTAAAAATATATTATCGGATAAAAACCCTTTTTGGCGGCATGCGAAAAGGGCTCTTTTTTTGGCATATGACGATAACAAAAAAATTGTCGGCAGAATTGCCGGCATTATAGACTATAATTATATTGAATTCCAGGAAAATGAAATCGGGTTCTTCGGTTTTTTTGAATGTGTAAACAATGTTGAAGCGGCAAAACGGCTTTTTGCCTGCGTTGAAAATTTTCTTGCGGAAAATAATATAAAAAAAATGATGGGGCCTATGAATCCGTCCACAAATGACGAAGTAGGCTTTTTATATGAAGGTTTTGACAGCCCGGCAAGAATAATGATGCCGTATACTCATAAATATTATATTGATCTTGCAGAACAGGCGGGGCTGAAAAAAATAAAAGAATTGTACGCTTATGAAATACCCGTTGCTCTTGATGACAGAATGGTAAGATTAAACAAAGCGTTAAACATAGTTAAAAAAAGAAATCCTACAATAACAATAAGAACATTTTCTAAAAAGAATTATAAAAAAGATTTGGCTGACGTTATGGAAATTTACAATTCTGCATGGGAAAAAAATTGGGGCTTTGTCCCATGGACTAACGAAGAATTTGAAACCATAGCCGATAGTCTTGTCGGATTGCTTGATGAAAAAATTGTGATGATGGCATATGACGGTGAAAATCCGGCAGGTATGCTTATAGCAATACCGGATTACAATTATATATTAAAAAAATTAAACGGGAAGTTATTCCCTTTTGGTTTTTTAAAATTTTTGTATTTTAAAAATAAAGTGAAAGATTTAAGGCTTATGATAATGGGCGTAAAAAAAGAATACAGAAATAAAGGAATAGAAGCTTATATGGCCGGAGAGGCGTTAAAAAATTCAGTATCCGCAGGCTATGAAAACTGCGAACTTTCATGGATACTTGATGACAATGTAATGACGCAGAGAACGGCGGAAATGATGTCAGGCAGACTGTACAAAAGATATGCCGTTTACTCAAATGCGGGAATCTGAAATTTATGTATAAAACAATAGAAAAATCAAAGCAACTTTTAAAATCATGTGGACCGGATGTTGCTTTAAGTAGTTTATACAGTCTTTTAAAAAAAACATCAGATTCAAATGAGAAGGAAAGAATATATATATATATAGCAAAAATATATGTTTCGCAGAAAAAATATATAGAAGCAATTGAGGCAATCGGATATTTTTTTGATGATTCCAAAATAGCTGTTTTTCTAGATAATATAGATAAATATATAAATGAAAACAATAAAGACAGAGTCAAAAACATATTATTAAATAATTTTGAAATATTAAAAAAAAAGACTGTATTAAAATCAAAACCTTCTTCAATGCTTGCAGTGCTGACAAATAAATGTAATCTCAGATGCATAATGTGCAAATCTATAAGAGAAAACTATACTATTTCAGACGAAACATTAGACGATATTATAAAAAATATGAAATATTTTGAATATTTAGCGTGTTTGGGCGGAGAAGTTTTTCTGTATGATAAATTTAATGTTATAGTTGAAAATGCCAAAAAATTTGATACGGAACTGAGTATTTCTACAAATGGATTATTGCTTGGTAAAAATATGTCTATGTTTGAAAATATGCAGGCATCAATAGGTGTATCTGTCGACGGTTTTGATAAGGAAACTTATGAAAAAATCAGGATGAAAGGTAATTTTGATGTTTTAAATGAAAATCTTGAGATACTTAAGCAGTCTACTCAAAAAGAATCTTTTAAACAAATCAAGACTTTATTGCGTATGGTTATTATGAAAAATAATTATAAACAGGTCATGAAGGCTTTTGATTTTGCATTAAAATATAATTTCAAAGCATTAAATTTTTTAAGATTGAATTCGGCATTTGAATATAGTCCGAATGCAAAAGAACTTAAATATGCAATTGATCAAATTCGCCAATGTATGGATATTGTAGAAAAAGAGAAATACAATATTCAGATTTTTACAGATACAAACGATTTGAATTTAAATGCTGGTCAAAAAAACCAGAAAACGTTATATAATAATGCTAGCACAGGCAGCAATGAGTTATATGTAAAATGTAATATTCCTTGGAAGAATCTTTCCATCTCTATGAAGAATGATGTGTATTTTGACTGCCGTTGTGATTGTAAACATATTGAAAAATTTGAAACAATTGAAAAATCATGGAATAGTCTTGCTATTCAAAAAATAAGAAAGGCCATAATTTATGGTAATTATGTTAAAATATGTAAAGACTGCAGCGTTTTATATTAATGATCTCTTAAAGAAAAAATATATATAAAATTTTGGTAACGGGCGAAGCATTAAAAAATTCAGTGTCCGCAGGCTATGAAAACTGCGAACTGTCATGGATACTAGACGATAATATAATGACGCAGAGAACGGCGGAAATGATGTCCGACAGGCTGTACAAAAAATATGCCGTTTATTCAAATGCGGGAATCTGAAATTTATGTATAAAACAATAGAAAAATCAAAAAAAAGTTTAAAAGCCGGAGATGCGGAAGGAGCTTTAAGAAATTTATATGTTTTTTTGGGAAAAGAACCAAAAACCGGAGCTAAAATCCCAATTTATGAAGAAATAGCTAAAATGCATGTATTTATGAAAAATTACACGAAAGCAATAGAAGAAATAGACGTGTTTTTTAATGATACGGAAATGTTGTCTTTTTTGGAAAATATAGACGAATATATAACGGAAAGCAATAAAGACAGGGTAAAAAATACACTTTTAAATAATTTTGAGATATTGAAAAAAAGAACAATATTAAAATCAAAACCGTCTTCAATGCTTGTCGAACTTACAAACAAATGTAATTTAAGATGCATAATGTGTCGGACAAATAAAAGCGATATTTCACTTTCAGCAGATATTGTAAGCGATATAGCCGCAAATATAAAGTATTTTGAAAAAATAACATGTTTAGGCGGAGAAGTTTTTTTATGCCCGGAATTTTCATATCTTCTTAAACAAGCAAAAAAAAGTGATACTGAAATGTGTGTTTCTACAAATGGTTTGCTTCTTTTAGAAAATCTTGCGATGTTTGAAAACATGAAGGCTTCAATAGGCGTGTCTGTGGATGGTTTTGATAAAAACACATATGAAAAAATAAGACTAAATGGCAGATTTGAAGTATTGCTTGAAAATGTAGCGGCTTTAAAAACAGCATTACAAAAAGAATCATTCAAAGAAGTTAAAAGTTTTTTGTATATGATAGTTATGAAAGAAAATTACTTTCAGATAAGACAAGCTTTTGATTTTGCTGTTAAAAACGGATTTTGTGTATTAAAATTTTTAAAATTGAATGGAGAACCGCAGAATTCAAGCCGGCTTTCGCAGACAGAAAGTAACGAAGCTGCAAAGAATATCAATGCGTGTATGGATATAATTGAAAAAGAACATTTGAATATTAAGATTCTTACTGACCCTGATCTTAATGTTGTTCGTAAAAACCAAAAAAATTTATATAATAACAAAAGTATAAACCGTAGTGCATTTGGAGTTAAATGCGATGTTCCTTGGAAAAATATATCTGTTTCAATAAACAATGATATATTTTTTGACTGCTGTTCTGATCGCAAAGAAATCGGACATTTTGAGACTGTTGAAAAATCATGGAACAGTTTGGCTATTCAAAAAATAAGACAGGCTGTTATTGACGGTGTTTATATTGAACCGTGTAATAAGTGCAGTCAGTTAGTTTAAAAATACAAAGACTTGAAACCGTATATTTGCATAAGCATGGCATGTGTAATTATGATATTTTTTGCAGGAGTTTTTTTATATGTATGCAACAATAAAAAAGTCGAAACAATTTATTAAAGCTGCAAAATATGACCAAGCTCTTAATCTTCTTTCTGAATTTTTAAAAAAAGAATCAAAAACTGAAATAAAAATATTGATTCGTGAAGAAATAGCTAAAATATATGTGTTTATGAAAAATTATACAAAAGCAATAGAAGAAATCGGCAAGTTTTTTAACGATACGGAAATGTTGTCTTTTTTGGACAATATAGACGAATATATAACGGAAAGCAATAAAGACAGGGTAAAAAATACACTTTTAAATAATTTTGAAATATTAAAAAAAAGAACAATATTAAAGTCAAAACCTTCTTCAATGCTTGCTGTTCTTACAAGCAAATGCAATCTCAGATGTATAATGTGCGAATCTGTCAAAGAAAATTATCTTATTTCGGATGAAACAATAGCCGATATTATAAAATATATGAAATATTTTGAACGGTTTACTTGTATCGGCGGAGAAGTTTTTTTATACGACAAGATTAATGATATTATTGAAAGTGCCAAAAAATATGATACTGAGTTATGTATTGTGACAAACGGTTTATCTTTGCTTAAAAATATGGCAATATTTGAGAATATGAGAGCTTCAATAGGAGTTTCTGTAGACGGTTTTGACAAAGAAACTTATGAAAAAATCAGAATAAACGGGAATTTTGATATTTTAACAGAAAATCTTGAAATTCTTAAACAATCAATGAAAAAAGATTCTTTTAAACAAGTAAGAACTTTGTTAAATATGGTTGTTATGAACAATAATTATAAACAAATCAAAAATGCTCTTGATTTTGCGTTGAAATACAATTTTGAAGCATTGAATTTTCTAAAATTAACATCGGTATTTCAATATATGCCAAATGAAAAAGAAATGGAACATGCAATTTATCAAATTAATGAATGTATAGATCTTGTAGAAAGAGAAAACTATAATATTCAAATTTTTACCGATCCAAATTTAAATGTAGTTAGAAAAAATCAAAAAAGTCTATGTAATGATTTTAGTGTTGTTCATAATAAGTTGTATGTGAAGTGTAATATTCCATGGAAAAATATTTCTATTGCTATTCATAACGATGTATATTTCGACTGTCGTTCTGATTTCAAACATTTTGGAAAATTTGAAACTATTGAAAAATCATGGAATGGACTTGCTATTCAAAATATAAGACAATCTATTATTGATGAAAATTATATTGATCCATGTGAAGATTGCAGTATTTTATGTTAATAATGTTTTAAAGGAAAAAACAATGTATAAAATTTTAGTAACCGGCGGAGCAGGTTTTATCGGAAGCAATTTCGTCAGATATATGCTAAATAGGCATGATTATAAAATAATAAATCTTGATTTACTTACTTATGCCGGCAATCTTTCAAGCCTTGACGATATAAAAAATAATAAAAATTACGAATTTGTAAAAGGTGATATCTGTGACGCGCAGCTTACCGATAAAATTGTATCGGGCCAAGTTGACGTAATAATAAATTTTGCCGCCGAATCGCATGTTGACAGAAGCATAACCGAGCCGGGAGTTTTTGTAAAAACAAACGTTTTGGGGACGCAGAATCTTTTGGAATGCGCAAAAAAGTACAAAATAAAAATGATCCAGATCTCTACCGACGAAGTCTACGGTTCACTCGGCAGCACAGGTTATTTTACGGAAGAAACTCCTCTTGATCCGAGCAGTCCGTATTCTTCAAGCAAAGCGGCGGCCGATCTGCTTGTTCTTGCTTACCACCGCACTTTCGGGCTTGACGTAAATATTACAAGATGTTCCAATAATTACGGACCTTATCAGTTTCCGGAAAAACTTATACCTCTTTTTATAACAAATCTTATGGATAATAATCAGGTTCCTTTATACGGAGACGGTTTAAACGTCAGAGACTGGCTTTTTGTTGAAGACCATTGCGCTGCAATAGACACAGTTCTTCATAAAGCAAAACCGGGCTCTGTTTATAATGTCGGCGGCAACAATGAAAAGACAAACAGATATATAACCGATACAATATTGAAAAATCTGGGCAAAGACGAAAGTCTTATAAAGTATGTGCAGGACAGGCTCGGACATGACAGAAGATACGCGATAGACGCTTCAAAAATAAAGAAAGAACTCGGCTGGCAGCCGGCCTATGTGTTTGAAGATGCGATAATCAAAACTATAAAATGGTATATTGATAATAAAAAATGGTGGCAGTCTTTAAAAAAGTGAAAGATTGTTTTTTTAAAGCGGCTGCGTTATTATAAAGCGGCCGTTTTTTTATTTAGCATATAAGCCTGACCTAAAGATATTCCGCCGTCATTTATCGGAACAAGTTTGTTGTAGAAAACTTTAAATCCTTCTTTTTCAAGCAATTTTATTGTTCTTGAAAGAATATATCTGTTTTGGAATACACCGCCGCTTAAAGCGATTTGTGTTACCGCAAATTTTTTGCAAAAAAACAAAGCCTGTTTTAATATGATACGGCATATTGTCTCGTGTATTTTACCGCTTATTTGTTCAACAGAAATTTTATTTTTTAAATCCTTAATCAGAGATTCAATTGTTTTTGAAAATAGTATTTCGGAAATATTATTTTCTTTATGAATAAAATCAAAAGGATAAAATTCGCGGCTGTCTTTTTTAACTAAAGATTCAAGATGAGCGGCAGTTTGGCCTTCGTATAAACAAAAATTTGAAATCCCGCATATTGCCGCCATAGCGTCCAGATATCTTCCTACGCTGCATACCTGCGGTTTTTTTATCTCTGAATTTAAAAGCGACAAAATCCGATTATAGAGTTTTTCTTTTTTTATTGAATTTGGAACGGCTGAGAGTTTGTTATGTTTGTTTAGAAGAGACAATGCAAGACGCCATATTTCTTTTGTTGCGGCGTCTCCTCCGGGCATATCAAAATATTCAAAATGACAAAGTCTTTTTACGGTATTGTTTTTAAATAAAATGCATTCGCTGCCCCATATATTGTCGTCATAACCGAAACCTGTTCCGTCATAAGAAAAGCCCAGTATACCGCCCTTTAATTTGTTTTCGGCAATTACCGAGGCAATATGCGCGTAATGATGCTGTATTTTTTTTATATTTTTAAATTTCTGCGAGCAATAAGCCGTTGTATTATAACCGGGATGCATATCACAAACCGCTTTTTGAGGTTTTATATCAAGAAAATTTTTCATTTTGTTGAATGTATCGGACATAAATTCAATGTTTTCATAAGCTATCATGTCTCCGCAGTAAGGCGAAAGATAGACCGAGTTTTTTCTCGTCAGGCAGAATGAATTTTTTAAATCGGCGCCTGCCGCAAAAATATCCTTTGATATTTCAAGATTAACCGGTTCCGGAACAAAACCTCTGCTTCTGCGTATTATTATTTTTTTGTCATTATCAAAAAATGACACTATTGAATCGTCAACCGGATTTAAAATTTCACGGTCATTGCTTAAAACAGCGTCAATTTCTTTTGAAAACTCAGAATATATTTTATTTTCGGTATGTATTATAGGTTTATCATTTTTGTTTGCCGAAGTCATGATAAGCATGTCTGTTTTAATGAGATCAAAAAGTATGCAGTGCACAGGAGTATAAGGCATCATAACGCCTATGTATTTATTGTTTTTAGATATACATTCGTTAAAAATCTTATTTATTGCGTCTTTTTTTTCAAGCAGTACTATGGGAGCTGTTTTTGAATTTAGTTCTTTTTCTTCAAATTTATTTATAAAAACCGTTTTTTTTGCGGTTTCAATATTTTTTGCCATAACGGCAAACGGTTTTTGATCTCTGTTTTTAATTTTTCTAAGTCTGAGTATTGCTTTTGCGTCATAAGCGCTGCAGGCCAGATGATAGCCGCCGATGCTTTTTAGGGCGATAATTTTTCCGCCGTCCAGCATTTTTGCCGCATAGGAAAGAGCCTCTTTTTCATAATGAGTTTTGCCTGTTTTTGTTACGGTTAATTTTACTTTCGGCCCGCACTCTGAACACGCGTCAGGCTGCGCGTGAAAACGCCTGTCAGACGGTTTTTTATATTCTTCGGAACATTCTTTACACATTTTAAAAACTTTCATGACGGTATTTTTTCTGTCGTAAGGAAGTTTTTTTACTATTGAATAACGCGGTCCGCATTGCGTGCAGTTTGTGAAAGGATAATGATATCTTCTGTCCGACGGTGAAAGTATTTCCTGTTTGCATTGCGTGCATATAGCCGCATCTGCAGGGAAATCGGATATTATGTTTTTTGTTTTTGAACTTTTTTTGATTTCAAATGTTTTATAATTTTTATAAGAAGTTTTTTTAATTTTAATTTTTAAAGACGGCAATTTCTTTAATTCGCAAATGAAACAGTCGGTATTTTGTTTTAAACCCTCAGCCGCTATTTTAACTCCGGATCCGGTGTTAAAAACATATCCCGAAAGATTATGCTTTTCGGCAAGATTATATATTTTTGGCCTGAATCCGATTCCCTGCACTATCCCTGATATTTCAATTAAAAACGATTTTTTTTTATTCACCTTCAATGCTCTTAACAAAAACGTCATTGCCCGCTATTATTGATATGTCTCCTGAGCCGCATTTCGGGCAGCAGGCTGCTTCCATTTTATGAATTTCTATTTTTTCTTGGCACGCGTTGCATAAAGCAGTCAGATCTTCTACGACAAATTCAAGTTCGCATCCTTTTGCTATCGTTTCGGGTATTATATGATCTTTCATAGTATGGACAAGCAGTTCTTTTTCAATTCCGCTTGCTTTGCCGATTACGATGCTTATTTTTGTAATTTTTTTTAAATTGTTCTGTTTTATATGTTCTTCAATTACTGCCCATAATTCTCTTCCTATTCCGTGTTCATGCATAGCCGGCTCCTTGAATGTATTTCAAAATGATTCTATCAAAATATTTTTTTGTTAAAAAGGTCAGTCAGCGTTTTCTCTTTTTTAAACCTGAAGCCCTCATAGACTTTATTTCCGTTATTTTATCGCGCAGAAGAGCGGCAGTTTCAAAATCAAGTATTTCGGCGGCTTCTTTCATCTGCTTTTCAAGAGATTTCAATATGTCTTCAATTTTATTATGCGATATGTATTCTTCGCTAAGTTCGGCGGTATAAAGTTCAAGACTTTCATTTTTTGCCTTAATCTGAAATTCTTCAAGCTCAGTAACGGCTTTTATAATTGTTTTAGGCGTTATATTATGTTTTTTATTGTATTCAATCTGTTTTTTTCTTCTTCTTTCCATTTCATTTATGGCTCTACTCATGGAATTAGTCATTTTATCGGCGTAAAAAATAACTCTTCCGTCAACATTTCTTGCAGTTCTTCCGCAAGTCTGTATAAGAGTCTGTTCGGATCTTAAAAAACCTTCTTTGTCTGCGTCAAGAATCACTACGAGCGCGACTTCCGGCAGATCAAGCCCTTCTCTCAAAAGATTTATGCCGACAAGCACGTCAAATTTTCCGAGTCTCAAATCTCTTATAATTTCTATTCTTTTAAGAGATTCTATTTCTGAATGCATATATTCTACGCGCAATCCCTTTTCTTTAAGATATGCCGTAAGATCTTCCGACATTCTTTTTGTTAAAGTAGTTACAAGCACTCTGTATTTTTTTGAGATAGTTTTTTCTATCTCTTTTATCATGTCCGGAATCTGTCCTTCTACGGGTTTTATTATTATTTCCGGATCTACAAGGCCGGTAGGTCTTATGACAAGTTCCACTATATCGTGTTTTGATTTTTCAAGTTCGTATTTGCCGGGAGTCGCAGAAACCATCACCGACTGGTTTATTATTGATTCAAATTCGTTAAATTTCAAAGGTCTGTTATCAAGAGCCGACGGGAGTCTAAATCCAAAATCAACAAGAGTCTGCTTTCTGCTTCTGTCTCCTTCATACATCCCTCGTATCTGCGGAAGAGTGATATGCGATTCGTCTGCCACAAGAAGAAAATCTTTTGTCTGTTCATTTGAGAGAAAATAATCTATGAGCGTAGTCGGTCTTGATCCCTCCGGTCTTGCGGAAAGATGTCTTGAATAATTCTCAACTCCGCTGCAAAAACCCGTTTCTCTGAGCATTTCCATGTCATATTTTGTTCTCTGCATTAGTCTTTGCGCTTCAAGGAGATTCCCTTTTGCTTTTAAGGCGGCTGTCTGTATATTTAATTCCGCCTCTATAGTTTTTAACGCATTTTCCATTTTATCGCCGGCCGTTACGAAATGTTTTGCGGGGTATATAAAACATTTTTCTTTTTTATTGTATATTTCTCCGGTCAGAGGATTAAACTCTTTTATTGAATCTATTTCATTGCCGAAAAAATTGATTCTTACGGCCGTTTCCAAATAAGCGGGGAAAATCTCTACAGTATCGCCCTTTATTCTGAATCTGCCTCTTAAAAACTCTATTTCATTTCTTTCGTAATGTATGGCGACAAGTTTTCTTGTAAGATTATCAATGCTCATTTTTTCGCCGACTTTAAAACCTACGCACATGTTTTGGTATTCGTCAGGAGAACCGAGATTATAAATGCTTGATACGGAAGCAACTACAATCACGTCGTTTCTTTCTAGAATTGATGTTGTAGCTTTCAAACGCAGTCTGTCTATATGGTCATTTATCGACGAATCTTTTTCAATATAAGTGTCTGTTGACGGGATATATGCTTCCGGCTGGTAATAATCGTAATAAGAGATAAAGTATTCGACGGCGTTTTTAGGAAAAAAAGATTTGAACTCCGAATATAACTGCGCCGCAAGAATTTTATTAGGAGATATTATAAGAGCAGGTCTTTGAAGTTTCGTAATAAGGTTTGCCATTACGAAAGTTTTTCCCGATCCGGTTACGCCGAGCAGAACCTGAGACTTTTTGCCTTTTGTGATATTTTCATATAACTTATTAATTGCCTGAGGCTGTTCTCCGGAAGGTTTAAAATCCGATACAAGTTCAAATTTATTTTTCAAAGCGTTCTTCCATATATTTATATTTTGCCATATTTTTGTGATGAGTCTGGTCAAGCAAAAGAGGAGTAACGGCAACAAATCCTTTTTCAACTACTTCAATATCCGTTCCTTTGTTTTTCTTGCCGCATATGAATCTTCCCGCAAGTTTATAATAAGTCTTTTTGCCGGTTTGCTTTGATACTATGGATTCGTCATAAGAGCGTATTCCGAGAGACACTACTTTTATTCCTTTTGCTTCCGGCGGAATATTTACGTTTAAACAAGGAGCCGGTCTTCCTTTTTTTGCCGTTTTTAAAAATTGTTTTGCAATTTCAAGCACTATTGCGGCGGATTTTTCAAAACACGGTCTTTTTTCGTTTACAACGGATACGGCCATTGACGGTATTCCAAGATATGCGCCTTCTCTTGCGCATGCGACGGTGCCCGAATATACTACGTCCTGTCCGAGATTCGGGTGAGTGTTGATGCCCGATATTACAAGATCTATTTTATCTTTTAAAAAAGAGTAAAGACCGAACTTTACGCAGTCAGTCGGAGTTCCGTCAATAAGACTGTAAATATTGTTGCCGTAATCTTTTATCTGTCTGTAATCGTCAAGCGTTATGGACTGGCTCATTCCGGACATTTCATGTTCCGGAACTATAACGTAAACATTCCCGAGTTTTGACATCTCTTTTATAAGCGGTTTAAGTCCTTTGCCTTTTATGCCGTCGTCGTTTGAGATTAGAATATTCATCTTGCTCCCTTATATTATTTAAATTATTTTTTATTAATGACGTTTATAAGCGTGTTAAAAAGTTTTTCCTGCGGGAAAATATCAGGTTTAACGGCGCGTTCCGTATCAATTGCGGATGTGTTCAAGTTTTCTTCTATAATTTTATATAAATCTTCTGTTTTAAGATTTTTTTCTTCAATAATAACAGACTGCGGCGCAGAAGAATTTTTTGCGTTGAAATACTGGTGATTGTCAGTAGCATACGGATAAGGGACAAAAACGGCTTTAAGACCGTACATTTCAACTTCTTTTACCGTGCCCGCTCCCGCCCTGCATATTGTAAAATCGGAACATGCATAAGCGTTTCCGATATCATGCATATAAGGCGCTATAAATTTTTTATAAGAAATTTTAGAGTATTTTTTATTAAGCTCTTCAAAATATTTTGTTCCGGTTATATGAATGAATTGTATTTTATCGTTATATTTTTCATAAAGTTTTGCCGCTGTGTTAAAAGAGGTTTCGTTTAATTTATCTGCTCCGAGGCTTCCTCCGAATACGAAAACAGTAAATACGGAAGGATTCAGTCCGAGTTTTTCGGCTGCCTGAGAACGCGGTATTGAAAAGATATCTTTTCTTACGGGATTTGAAGTGTAAACTGTTTTTAAAGGACAAAAATATTTTGCCGACTGCTTAAAACTTATTGCCGTTTTGTCGGCGATTTTAGACAGCAGTTTATTTGCAAGACCGGGTATTGAATTTTGTTCATGTATCATTGAAGGTATTTTTTTTAATTTTGCAGCCAATAAAACAGGCACGGCAAGATAGGCACCCATTCCGACTGCGGCCTTCGGACGCGTTTCTGATATTATGGAAAGAGCCGAAAATATGCTTTTTCCCATATTGAAAGGAAATAAAAACATTTTAAGAGAAACTTTTCTGGGCGGAGCATAGAAGTTTAAAAGTCTGTAATCATAACCTGAATTTTTGACTATGTTCAGTGAAACGGAGCCGGCAACGTCATTTACTATAAAAACGGGGTTATAACCGGCATTTTTCAGCTCGTAAGCCAAAGCCATTCCGGGATATACGTGTCCGCCTGTGCCGCTGGTGACTATTAAAATATTATTCATCTTTGTTTTTTTCTTGAAATATTAAATAATATACCAATTGTTATAAGACTATACAACATTGAAGATCCTCCGTATGATATAAACGGCAACGGCATGCCTTTTGCCGGCAGAACCCCTATGGACATTCCTGTGTTTATTGCAGCCTGAACGGCAAACATAATGCCTATTGTAAAAGATAAATTTTTACCGAAATAATCATCGCATTGTTCGCTTATCTTGAAAGCTTTTAACATTATATATGCGAATGCAAAAATAATACCAAATACTCCTAAAAAACCGATTTCTTCTCCGATTATGGGGAAAATAAAATCAGTATGTGCTTCCGGCAGATGAAGCAGTTTCATTTCACTTTGACCGAATCCTTTGCCGAAAAATCCGCCGGACCCTAATGCTATAATTGCGTTTCTGACGTTATCCGAAGATTTTGTCCAGTCTAAAAGAGCCGGCAGATAGTCGTTTATACGTACCATTCTGTAACTTTGCTTTAAAACAAGAGGCGTGGCGAAAATTACAAAAATAAGATCGGTAATAAGGACGCGTTTCCATGTAAAGCCGTGTATAAGCAGAATTACGGTGTATATTACTCCGAGAAATGCAATGGTGCCGAAATCTTTCTGCAAACCTATCAATGCGGCGAATATTATAAAATATCCCATTGTTATAAAAAATTTTTTGTTACGGCTGATTTCAATCTTTTCCTTTACGGATAAAATTTTTGTCGCTATTAAGACAAAAACTATTTTGGCAAGTTCAGACGGCTGCATTTTTATGATACCTAAATCAAGCCATCTGGTTGCGCCTTTCGTTTCTTTTCCTAACACCAATACCGCGACAAGCATTAAAATAATTACAATAAACAAACACAAAGTTATTTTTTTTTCTTTATACAGTTTATAATCAAATACAAACGCCGTAAATATGAAACATATTATCCCGAGAAATATTGTTGCAATATGTTTAAAAAAAAGTCTTAGAGATATATCTTCCAAACGCACAGGAGTAACAGACAGACTTTCCGTTATGCCTATGAACAAAAGACCAAAAATTACGATCAGCAGCGACCAGTCATATCTGTTCAGCGATGAAAGTTCGGAGAACGGATTTCTTACGTAATTCTTGATGATTTTAAAAAAATTGTTCATATTAATTTAAAGATAAAATTATTTTTTTAAACGTCTTTCCTCTGTGTTCAAAGTTTTTAAACTGGTCAAAAGATGCGCATGCCGGCGAAAATAAAACAATATCGCCTTTTTTTGCCGTGTTATGAAGCTTTTTTATTGCGTTTTTAATTGTTTCTGCTTTATAAATCGGCGCTGCGCCTTTTAATTCCTTTTCTATTATGGGCGTCGCTTCGCCTATAAGAATGATGTTTTTTACTTTATTTTTTATCAGATTATATATCGGTTTATAAGGGCTTCCTTTATCCTGTCCGCCTAAAATCAGATGTATGTTTTTGTCAAAAGATTCAAGCGCTACTTTTGTTGAGTCTACGTTTGTTCCCTTTGAATCGTTATAATATTTTACGCCTTTAATTTCTTTTACGAATTCTATTCGGTGTTCAACTCCATTAAAAGAAGATATTGTTTTTTTTATGCAATCAACAGGAACTCCTGCAAGATAAGCCGCCGCAGTTGAAGCCAGAATATTGTCTATATTGTGTCTGCCGGGTATTTTTACCTGTGCTTTAAAATCAATTTTTTTATTTTTATGTATTATGTGAAAAGCCGAATCCTTATAATAAATACAGTTATGATTTTGTTTTGTAAAATTAAACGGAAAAGAGGATTTCTTATTCAAAGGAATAATTTCCTTTAAATATTTATCGGCGTAATTAAATACAATGAAGTCGCCTTGTTTTTGGTTTTTGAAAATATTTGCTTTTGCAAGCACATAATTTTTCATTGTTTTATGGTGTTTTATGTGGTCGGGAGTAATATTTAATAAAACGCTTATATCGGTCCTGAAATCCGGAGAGTCTTCAAGCTGGTATGACGAAAGTTCAAGAACAAGAACAGTATCTTTATTTATTTTATCCGTAACAGACGATAAAGGGAATCCTATATTGCCGGCGACAACCGCGTTTTTGTAGTAATTTTTAATTATTTTATATATAAGAGTCGTTGTCGTTGTTTTGCCGTTTGTTCCCGTTACGGCTATTATTTTTTTTGGTTTTATAAAGCTCATAGCAAAATCTATTTCGCTTATTACCGGTATTTTATTTAATTCAGTGTTTTTTAATATAGGAAGATCAGGGGGCAGACCGGGACTTTTTATTATAATATCGGATTTTAGTATTTTATCGGTATGTCCGTTAAATTCGGTTTCTACGCGTTTATCAAGTTTCATTTGCAAATGAGTCCGCGCTTTGCCGCTGTCGCTTGCAAACACTTTATATCCTTTTGAAACTGCAAGATTGGCGCATGCTACGCCGGATTTGCCCAACCCCAATATAGATATCGTTTCTTTCTCTTTTTTCATTTTTTATCCCGAATTTAAATTTATCTAAAACAGCAGTGGTTTTTATGATTGTGTTATCTGATTTTTAATGAGGCAATCGCTATTATTGCCAGAATAATGCCGATAATCCAAAATCTTATAGTGACTTTAGTTTCTCTTAATCCGCCGAGTTCAAAATGATGGTGAATAGGCGCCATTTTGAATACGCGTTTATTTGTTTTTTTAAATACAGCCACCTGAATGAGAACCGACAAAGCCTCAACGACAAATATTCCGCCTACTATAAATAAAATAAGTTCCTGTTTTATAAATACCGCAACAAGCCCCAAAAGCCCTCCCAAACAAAGACTTCCGGTATCTCCCATGAAAACTTCGGCAGGGTGCGCGTTATACCATAGAAATCCGATGCTTGCGCCGAACATTGCCATTAAAAAAACGGATATTTCTCCTGCACCTGAGACATATATGATTTTAAGATAAGACGATATATGAGAGTTTCCGATAAGATAAGAAAATAAAGCCAGAGTAAGAGTCGCTATTATAATATTGCCTATTGCAAGTCCGTCCAATCCGTCAGTCAGATTTACCGCGTTTGAACTTCCTACTATAACAAAAAGAATAAGAACAAAATATAAATAAGACAAAGGCAAAAAACAATTTTTTAAAAAAGGTATATTAAGAGAAGTTGCGTAGTTTGCATTTACCGGATTAAAAAACAAATAAGTTACTACCGCAAGCGAAAACAGAGTCTGCCAGAATAATTTTTTTCTTCCGGCGAGTCCTTTCGGATTTTTTTTTGTCAATTTAAGATAGTCGTCGGTAAAACCTATTATTCCGAAAAACAGCGTTGCTGCGGAGAGCCACAAAATATAGGGATTGTCAAGTCTGGCCCATAAAAGAACGGATATAAGTATTGAAATTATTATTATTAAGCCGCCCATCGTAGGCGTGCCTGATTTACAGTGATGGTTTGAAGGAGCGCAGTCTCTTACAGGCTGTCCGGCTTTTAATTCTTTAAGTTTATTTATTATGTAAGGGGCTATTAAAAAAGTTATCAGAAGGCTTGTAAGAACGGCGCCGCCCGCTCTGAAAGTTATATATTGAAAAAGATTGAAAGGCGAAAAAATATCTCTGAGTCCGTAAAGAAAATGGTATAGCATTTAGATCTCCGAAGTTATAAGGTTGTCATATATTATATCAAGTTTTATGCCTCTTGACGCTTTAAAAAACACAAGAGAATTTTGTTTGATTTTTGTCTTAATGGAATTTAACAGACTATCTCTGTCGCTAAAAAAAATTACATCTTTGCCGGCAATGCGTTCTCCGGTATATTTTATTTTATCTCCGTACATATAAACTGTTTTTACGGAAGATATTTTATTTATGAGATCGCCTATTTCCGCGTGATACTGAGAGGAATTTTCTCCCAGTTCAAGCATATCGCCTATTACAAGAATAATATCTTTCCCGGGATATGACTGTTCAAGCGATAAAATCGCCGCCGACATTGAAGAGGGGTTTGCATTATAAGCGTCGTTTATTGCAAGAGCGCCGTTTGAAAGTTTGACTGTCTGCATTCTCATTTTAGGAGGGGTAAAAGTTTTAAGACCGTTCTTTATCTCTTCAATAGAAAAGCCCATTGAATAAGCCGTTGCCGCGGCTCCTAACGCATTTAAAACGTTAAATTTTGATTTTATAGGTATTTCAAAAACATCTGTGATGCCTTTAATAGTTATATTAAATACCGTAGTTTCTCCGTCAAGTTTTATATTATCTGCGTAAACGTCGGCATCATTTGAAAAACCGAAAGTTATGACTTTACGCGTCTTTTTTGTTTCTTCAATTATTGATTTTAGATAAGAATTGTCAATATTTAACGCAATCGTTCCGTTTTCTTTAAGGCCGTTGATAATTTCTCTTTTTTCTTTCAAAACATTATCTTGCGTCTTAAAAAATTCAAGATGGGAAGAACCTATATTCGTTATTACGGCATAATCCGGTTCTGTTATTCCGGTTAAAACTTTTATTTCGCCGAATTCGGAAGTTCCAAGTTCAAAAACCGCGTATTTTGTATCGTAAGAAATGTTGAAAACGGTAAGAGGAACGCCTATTCTGTTATTGAAATTCCCCTGATTGTTCAGAGTCTTTGCTTTTTGTTTGAGAATTGAGGCAAGCATTTCTTTTGTCGTCGTTTTTCCGTTTGAGCCCGTTATTGAAACCGTTATCAAATCTTTAAATTTACGTTTGTAAAGTTTCGCAGCCGTTTCAAGAGCAAGAGAAGTGTCGGGAACTCTTACAAAAACCGTTTTTGCGTCCGAAAAATTCTTTTCGGCTCCTTCGGTTGAATAGATTACGGCGGCAACTTCTTTTTGGACCGCGTCTTTTATGAAATTATTACCGTCAAGAGTTTTACCTTTTATTGCAAAAAATAACGCATCTTTCTCTATGGTTCTTGAATCTATTCCTATTTTGTTTATGTTTATTTCGGGATTGCCTTTTGTTAATGCGCCGCCTGCAGCTTTTATTATTTCATTTAAATTTATATTTTCCATTTTAAATTATATAAGTTTCATTACTTCTTCTTTATCGTCAAAATGAAACTTTGTGGTTCCTATTATCTGGTATTTTTCGTGCCCTTTTCCGGCAAGCAATACTATATCATTTTTGCCGGCATATTTAACAGCTTCTGCAATTGCGCTGCGTCTGTCTATTATTGTTTTGTAATTTGTTTTATTGATTTCTTTAGCGCCGGACTCAATCTCTTCGGTTATCTTTACGGGATCTTCTTCTCTCGGGTTGTCCGACGTTATAAAAACAAAGTCGCTCATTGTGCAGGCGGTTTTTGCCATAACAGGTCTTTTTGTTCTGTCTCTGTTTCCGCCACATCCGAATACGGTGATAATTCTTGAGGGATTAAGATTTTTAATCGCCGACAGTACGTTTTTTAAAGCATCGTCGGTGTGCGCATAATCTATAATAACGGTAAAACCTTTTTTTGAAACGATTTTTTCAAATCTTCCCGGCGCGGGAGATGTATTTTCTATAAAACGCACAATATCTTCAAATTTAAAACCTGCGGCGATACAAATTCCTGTTACGGCAAGAATATTGTAAACGTTATGAAGTCCTATGTGATGAACGGATAAAGATTTTGTTCCGAAATTTGTTTTAAGAGTAAAAGAAGAATCTGTATTTTTAAGTTTTATATCGGAAGCCGAGATTGCGGCTTTTACGTCTTTTGTTGAATAGGAAAGCTTTTCGGCTTTAATGTCATTTTCAAAAAGTTTTTTGCCGTAATCGTCATCAATATTTAAAATTGTGTATTTTGTATTTTTTTTCCGGTTGTTTGAAAGCGATGAAAATAACATTGATTTGGCTTCAAAATAAGAATTCATGTTTTTATGAAAATCAAGATGGTCCGGAGTTAAATTTGTAAAAACGGCGATATCAAATTCTATTCCTTTTACTCTGCCCAAAGAGAGAGAATGAGATGAAACTTCCGTTATAAGATATTTTATTCCTGCCGCCGCCATTTCGGACATCATTCTGTAAAGATCTAAAGATTGCGGCGTAGTGTTCGGAGCATCGATTATTTTACCGGCGTATCTGTAAGATATCGTGCCTATAACTCCTATCTGTATCCCCATTGATTTGAACAAAGATTCCGTCATATACGTTATTGAAGTTTTTCCGTTGGTTCCGGTAACTCCTATAATCGTCATTTTTTTGTCGGGATAATCATAAAATTTTGAACTCATTTTTGACATGGCTTCGTTAATGTCTTTAACTACGGCGTTTGTGCATCCGAGATTATCTATTTTGTTTTCGGAAACTACGCATGCCGCGCCTTTGGCTGCGGCTTCGTGCGCAAATGATGCGCCGTCCGCGTGAATACCTTTAAATGCGAAGAATACGAAACCTTTGCGTACGGTTCTTGAATCGTATGATAATCCGGTAATTTCAGTTTCAATATTCCCGTATATTTGAGCGTTTAATTCGGATATTAAATTTCCTAATAACATAGTTATTCCTTATTTTTTTTTACGCCAATTTCATCTTTCGGTATATTAAGATATTGCATCGTTCTCTGAGCTATTTTAGCAAAAACAGGAGCGGCAACAGAAGAGGCGTAATAATCTCCCTGCGGTTCGTCAAATAAAACAAGTATTACAAGTTTCGGCTCCATTGCCGGAATCATTCCGCAAAAAGAAGAGACATAATGTTTTTTTGAATATTTTCCTGTTGTTTTATCTATTTTTTGCGCGGTGCCTGTCTTTCCGCCTGCTGTATATCCTTCAATTTTTGCTCCGGCTCCAGTTCCTTTGTCAACAACTCCCTTTAAAATTTTACGAATTTCAAAAGCCGTATCTTCAGAAACAGCGCGTCTTATGGATACAGGCTGCGTAGACTGCTGCACGCAGTCTATAGATTTGATTATTTGAGGCTTTAAAAGAAGTCCGTTATTTGCGATTGCCGAAAAACTGTTGACAGTTTGCAAAGGAGTTGTAAGAATTTCCTGCCCGAATGAAATGGTATGCAGGCTTCGGCCGCTCCATGTTTTTGTAGGTTTTAACACTCCGTTTTCTTCTCCGTTTAGTTCTATTCCGGTTTTGCTGTCAAACCCGAATATTTTGATGTATTTATAAAATCTGTCTTCCCCCAAAGCTAAGGCTATTTTGGCAGTTCCGATATTTGAAGAAACTTCCATTACACGGGCAAGCGAAATAACTTTCTGTTTTTCATGGTCGCTTATTACGACATTTTTATAAATTTCCATTTTCCCGTTCATACAGTCTATTCTGTCAGTCGGTTTGAACAAATGTTCTTCAAGTACTCCGGCAAGCGCTATAATTTTAAATGTTGAACCGGGTTCAAGAGTGCCGCTTATGGCATAATTACGCAATACGGATATGTCTTTTATTTTTTTTCCCGGATTATAATTAGGCAGCGAGACCATCGCAAGAATTTCGCCTGAATGGGGATCCTGAACTATGGCTACCGCATGTTTTGCTTTATTCTTTTTCAATCCTTCCTGTAATTCCTGTTCGGCTATAAATTGTATTTTTTTGTCAATTGTAAGAGTAACGGTTTTTCCGTAGTAAGAATTTTCATTCGGAGTTTCGGTATAAATTCTTTTTTTATTTATTCCTCCGATTTCTTTTGCGGATATTTTTAAAGAATTGCCGGTCAAATGATTGTCGCATGTTTTTTCAATACCTTCAATGCCTTTTCCGTCGCTATTGACTCTTCCCAAAACATGTGAAAGCATTTTTGTTTCGGGATAAAGACGCACATATCTGTAAGTTAATTTATATTCGTGTCCTATAAGAAACTTTTTGTTTTCTTTTATTTTTTCTACAGAAATCTCGTCTAAATCATCGGTTATTTTTATGTTTCTGTTTTTTTTGTTTATTTCCGTCATTTGTTTTTTGGAAAGTTGTATGCCGGCGTCATTTAGTATTTTTGTTATTTTAGCCGTGTCGTTGATATTTTTGCCGTCTAAAAACAGTGAATATTTTTTCACGCTCATCGCAAGAATATTGCCGTTTCTGTCCAATATATCGCCGCGCTTGGGTTTTTCTATGATTTCTTTGTTTACGGTGGAATCAGCGCGTTTTTCCGTATCGGCGAATTTAAAAACCTGGAAATAAAAAGCTCTTGCGATAATTATAAAAAATATAAAAAGCAGGCATGAAAGAAGAAATATTTTTCTTCCGGTAACGGCTGTATCATTTTTATTTTGCTGAAATGTGAATATATTTTTTCTGATCATTCTTTTATATTAACGATTTCTTTTTCGGCAGGCGTCGTAAAGTTTTTTTCTTTTGCGATTTTATCAAGTTTTTCCAGAGCAAGAATGGCGTTTATCTTGTATTTTATTTCATCGGTATCTGTTTTAAGTTTGTCGTATTCGGTTTTCAAAATTGAATTTTTGGATTCAAATTTTAACAGCAGATTGTTTTCATAAGTGTAAATTAATATCGTCAAAAGCACTACAAGCATAATCCAAAATAAAACCAAAATGTTGGATTTTTTATGTTTGTTATTATTCATTTTTTGAATTCTCCAATATTCGCATCTTCGCGCTTCTGCTTCTAGGGTTGCTTATCGCTTCGGCTTCAGAGACTATTATAACTTTTTTGTTAATAATTTTTAATCCATTTTTATGAAAGTTTTTAAAACTCTGTTTTACCATTCTGTCTTCAAGAGAATGATACGTAAGTATTACCGCTCTGGCTCCGGGGAGCAGAATTTCCGGAAGACTGTCAAGAAAATCTCTGAGACTGCCCAGTTCATCGTTTACATATATTCTTAACGCCTGAAAAATTTTTGTCGCCGGATTTATTTTGTCTTTTTTCCATTTTACGGATGATACTATGCCGCTTAACTGCCTGCATGTGCGTATTTTGCCTTTAAGCCTTGAGCGGACAATTTGCGCGGCTATCTGCGGCGCGAAAGATTCTTCTCCGTATTCAAAAAAAATATTTTTTAATTCTTCTTCCGAATAGGAGTTTATAACTTCGTATGCCGAAATATTTTTTGTCCGGTCCATTCGCATATCAAGGATTTCATCTGAATTAAAAGAAAAACCTCTTGTCATATCGTCAAGCTGTTTTGACGACACTCCCAAATCGGCGAATACTCCGTTAAGCCGGTCAAATCCTTTTTCTTTTATAATTTTGAGTATGTCTCTGAAATTTGACCTGCAGAATATAATTCTGTTATGAAAACGTTTGTTCTGCTCGTTGTTCAAAAAATAATCGTATGAGTCTGCGTCCTGGTCAAAAGCTAATATTTTTATATTGTCAAATTTTTCTAAAAAATGAAAAGAATGACCGCCTCCTCCGAAAGTACAGTCGGCGTATAAACCTTTGTTTGATGTAATAAGATATTCTGTTACTTCATCCTGCATAACCGGTTTGTGATAAAAAGAATCGCTCATTAGGCATTCCTATTTAGAAAAAAACATTTTAACGGCGACAATAAGCATAATAATTGAGAATATTTTTCTTAAGATATTTGCCGGCAATACGGATGCGAATTTGGCTCCGAAATAACCGCCTATGATAAATCCGCAGCAAATAATAAGCGCAACCGGAATATTGACATTGCCTGATTTATAATACACCCATATAGTGATGATGCTTGCCGGAAGAACTGCCAGAGAAGTGCCCTGCGCCAGATGCTGAGGCATTGCAAAAAACAGAACCATTAACGGGACCATAACAATGCCGCCGCCTATGCCGACCAAACCGCTTAAAGAACCGGCCAGTAAACCGATAAGTATGCAATAAATGACGGAAATCAGATCCATAATAAAACCTTTATAAAAGAAACGCAGATACCTATACACCGAATTTTGTATGTTCGTTTCCGAACACTATGGTCATTTCTCTGCCGCATAAATTGCTTTATGCGGTCAAGCGATAAAACTTCTATCTTGCTTTCCGGTAAGGATTTAGCCGTTTCATTCCCGTTTTCATTATAGCGGGATTTTCCCTTAAAAGGGAACCTTCCGCCTTTCGGCAGAAAGCGTCACTGTTCGCACCTCTATCCTCGCGGACGACGGGGATTACCCGCTACCGTTTTTCTCCGTAAGGAGAGTAAAGTTCGGACTTTCCTCTTTACGCCCGAAGCGTAAAGCGACCATACGGTATCTGCATTATATTTTTATTTTTTATTAAATAAAATTCTTGAACAGTTGTCGCAGTAAACAATTTCGGTGCATTTTGTAGCCTGCATTATAAGCTGAGGCCTTAATACCATATTGCAGCCGGTGCAGCTGTCTCCGTCAACAAGAGCAAGCCCCTGTCCGTTTCTGTTTTCCCGTATTCTTTCATACTGAGACAAAATGTTCAAATTTATTTTCTTTGCAAATTCTTCTCTTTCTTTTTTTAAAACGTCAATTTCAGTCTGAATTTTTTTAATGTCCTGTTCTATTAATGAAACGGAATTGTTGATTTCCGATTCTGATTTTTTAAGTGTTTCTTCATTTTCTTTTAAATTTGACATTTCTTTTTCAATGCCGTCCATTAAAATGAGAATTTCGTCTTCAATGTTGCTTTTATCCGCTTTTGATTTTTCTATTTCAAGAAGGCATGTTTTATAAAGATCATTTGATTTTACCGTGTTTAAATCCGCGGTATGTTTTGCTATTGCGGATTCTTTTGCCGCAAGCGCCGATTCTTTTTCTTTTTTAAGAGAATTCAATTTTACATATTCGGCTTTTTTATTTTCAAAATCTGCTTTTAAATTAATAATTTCGCGTTTTTTTTCTTCTATTTTTTTCGGGAGATTAATAAGATTCTGTTCCATGTTAACAATACGCGTGTCAATCTCCTGCAAATCGCACAGCAACAGCAAATTTTCTTTTAAGTTTTCCATTCTGTCTCCACATATTCATAAATTGATTTTAACCCCGAAATTATAGCAAGTTTGAATATATTAGGCAATATTTCGTTTTTTACGGTTTTTTGCGTAAAATAAGCATAAATTTTTTATGGGGCATATTTCATGGGAAGGTTTTCTGGCTTTACATATTCTTCGTCCGAGAGTTTGTATTAAAAATGAAATTTTTATCCAGTATTTTTTAGGTATTATTTTTACGAGATCTTGTTCTATCTTTACGGGATCTGTATTTTTTGAAAGTCCTATAAGATTTGAAAGTCTGATAACATGAGTGTCAACGGCAATTCCTGCGGTTATTCCGTAGCCGCTTCCCAATACGATATTGGCCGTTTTTCTTGCAACTCCGTTAAGTTTTATGAGTTCTTCCATTGTATCGGGAACTTTTCCTTTATGATGCTCTAATACTTTATTGGCGGTTGAAATTATATTTTTGGCCTTGTTTCTGTAAAAACCTGCCGATTTTATGTCATTTTGAAATTCAACGAGATCTGCTTTTGCATAATCTTCTATTGTTTTATATTTTTTAAATAACTCGGATGTAATTATGTTTACTCTTTTATCCGTGCACTGGGCAGACAGAATTGTGGCGACCAAAAGTTCAAAAACATTTGAAAAATTAAGAGCTATTCCTATGTTTCCGTATTCTTTATTTAAAATTTTGATTATTTGATTAATTTTTTTATTCATTTGTTGAGGATTTTTATTATCCGTCCGTGAAGCAGTTTATTTGAAGCGACCATAGTCTGTCCGAAAAGATAATCATTTTTGTTATTATAATCCGATATTTTTCCGCCGGCTTCTTTTACGATTAAAATTCCGGCCGCAACATCCCACGGTTTTAATCCTTCTTCCCAGAAAAAATCAAATCTTCCGCACGCTACATAAGCCATATCTATTGCGGCCGATCCGAATCTTCTCATTCCCTGCGTTACCATCATTATATTTTTAAAATTTTTTAAAACACGATCCGGTTTTTCCTGCGCATAATAAGGAAATCCGGTTACCGGCAGAGCTCTGAGCATTTTGTTTATTTTTGAAACTTGTATCTTTTTGCCGTTTAAGAAACTTCCTTTTCCCTTTTCGGCGACAAATAATTCATTTAACGCCGGAGCATATATTACGGCCGATACGATTTCTTTTTTATGCATCAAGCCGATTGAAATACAAAAAGACGGAACTCCGTGCACAAAATTTACGGTCCCGTCAAGAGGATCTATAATCCAGCAGTAATCCGATTCTGTTTTCTTAAAAGTATCTTTTTCTTCGGCTATTATATTATGGTCGGGAAAAGATTTTTTAATCGTTGAAATTATCGCTTTTTGAGATTGTTTATCAGCAATCGTTACAGGATCTATTTTTCCTTTATACTCTATACTTTCAAGATTATTTAAGTGTTTTAAAAGGATTTTTGCTCCGGCTTTTGCGCTTTCAACTGCGGTATCGGTATATTTATTAAATTTCATAATCAAATAAAAAAGTCCAATTTGTTGCTTCAAAATTGGACTTGACATAATTTTCTGGCGGGGACGACGGGATTTGAACCCGCGGTCTCTGCCTTGACAGGGCAGTGTGTTAAACCAGGCTACACCACATCCCCAATAGGTAACACGGGAAGAATTGTACCACAATAGATTTTATTTGTCAAATATATTCTTACTTTACAGAAAGCCCCGAAAATACTAAAATATACCATCTTTAGATTGTAAGAAAAAAAGGAGTTCGTTTATGATAGGGTCGAATGATATAGAAGAGGCAAAATTGTTTCATCAGGGCAAAGTCAGGGACGTTTTCTATTACGGGAAAGATTTTCTTATAGTCGCTACCGACAGAATTTCGGCGTTTGACTATGTGCTTGGTTCTGTGATTCCCGATAAAGGAAGAATACTGCATAAATTATCAATGTTTTGGTTTGATTATGTTCAAAATATAATTCCGAATCATATCATAACGGGAGATTTTAAAAATTTTCCGGAAGAACTTAAAAAGTATGACTTTTTGAGAGACAGAGCAATGATAGTAAAAAAAGCAAAAAGAATAGATATTGAATGTATAGTAAGAGGGTATCTCGCGGGTTCAGGCTGGAAAGAATATCAAAAATCACAGACTGTCTGCGGTATAAAACTGCCTGCAGGGCTTAAAGAATCTTCAAAGCTTCCGGAACCGATTTTTACTCCTTCAAGCAAAGAGGAAGGCGGAAAACACGATGAAAATATTTCGTTTGAAGAAACGGCAAAAAGAATCGGCGATGATTTGGCTGCCCAGTTAAGCGAAGTTTCAATAACTCTTTATAAAAAAGTAAGCGAATTCTGCTTGAGCAGAGGCATAATACTGGCAGATACAAAACTTGAATTCGGAATTTACGAAGACAAACTTATTCTTATAGATGAAATTTTTACTCCGGACTCGTCAAGGTTTTGGGAAAAAGAAAAATATCAGGAAGGAGTAAGCCAGGACAGTCTTGATAAACAGTACGTAAGAGATTATCTTGAAAAAATAAAATGGAACAAACAGCCTCCGGTTCCGTCTCTGCCTGAAGACGTTATAATCAACACCAGAGCGAAATACATAGAAGCTTATGAAAAAATAACGGGCAGGGAATTCTAAATGATATTTGAAATTGCTATTAAAATGAAAAAAGGCTTTTCAAATCCGCATTCAACGCATTTGATAAGCGATATAAAAGGCATAGGCGTAAAGGGTATAAAATCGTCCGAATATATGCCTGTTTACAGAATAGATTCTGATATAACAAAAAAACAGGCCGAAATTATAGCTTCGGAACTTTTAAGCGATAAGATTACCGAAGAGTTTTCAATCGTTTCCTACAATTCACTTTCCGATAAAAAAATAGAAAAAAATTCCATAGAAGTCTGGTTTAAATCCGGAGTTACCGATACGGTTTCGGAGAGCGTCGTAAAAGCCATAAAAGACTTGGGCATAGAAAATGAAGTGAAAGTAAAAACCGGCCATAAATATATTTTTAAAGGCGAAACCGACGATAAAAAACTTACAAAAATCGCAACGGGTCTTTTGGCAAATACTCTAATTCAGGAATATAAAATAAAATGAATTCAAACGTAAACATTGTTGAAATAAATTCTCTTAATGACAATCAGCTGATTGAACTTAGCAAAAAAAATACTCTTTCTCTTTCTCTTGTAGAAATGAAAGAAGTACAAAAATATTTTAAAGCCGCAAAAAGAAATCCTACGGATGTTGAACTTGAAACAGTCGCGCAGACTTGGAGCGAACACTGCAAACATAAAACTTTAACCGGCAATATAGAATATGCAGAAGAAACTTCAAAAGGAAAGAAAGTAAAAAAATATTCAAATCTTCTTAAAGAAACCATTTTTAAAGCGACCGTTGAGTTAAACAAGAAATGGTGTATATCGGTTTTTAAAGATAATGCCGGCGTAATTGATTTCGATTCAAAAAACGGCGTCGCTTTTAAAGTTGAGACTCATAATCACCCTTCGGCTCTTGAACCTTACGGAGGTTCGGCGACGGGAATAGGCGGCGTAATAAGAGACATTTTAGGCGTAGGGTTGGGAGCAAAACCTCTTGCCAATACTGATGTTTTCTGCTTCGGGCTTCCCGATACAAAATATTCGGAAGTTCCGGAAGGAATGCACCATCCTAAAAGAATTGCAAAAGGCGTTGTTTCCGGCGTAAGAGATTACGGCAACAGAATGGGAATACCGACGGTTAACGGAGCCGTTTTTTTTGATAAAGGATATATGGCAAATCCGCTTGTTTACTGCGGAACGATGGGAATAATACCAAAGAACAAAGCGTTTAAAGAAGTTAAATCCGGAGATTTAGTGTTGGTAGTCGGAGGAAGAACCGGAAGAGACGGAATACACGGAGCAACTTTTTCGTCTGTTGAACTTGACAAGGAATCGGACGTAAGCGCCGTTCAGATAGGAAACCCGATAGTAGAAAAAAAAGTTCTTGATACGATGCTTAAAGCAAGAGATTTGAATCTTTACAGAGCAGTTACCGACTGCGGAGCAGGCGGCCTTTCAAGCGCGGTAGGAGAACTCGGGGAAAAAACAGGAGTAGAAGTTCAGCTTGAAAAAGTTCCTTTAAAATACAAAGGTTTAAAACCTTGGGAAATATGGATTTCCGAAGCTCAGGAAAGAATGGTTTTCGCCGTTCAGCCGAAAAATAAACATAAAATTTTAAAACTTTTTAAACAGGAAAACGTTGAAGCGACTTTCATAGGAAAATTTACAAACGATAATAAGCTTACGCTTACTTATAACGGCAAAAAAGTTGCCGATATGAGCATGGAATTTTTACATGACGGCGTTCCAAAACCTACAAGACCTGCGGTCTGGAAAGAAACAAAACAGTTAAAACAGAAACCGGTAAAGGCGTCAGCAAAAGTTTTGGCGGACGATATGAAAAAAGTTCTATCGGATATTAACGTATGTTCAAGAGATTGGATTATAAGACAGTACGACCATGAAGTGCAGGGACAGACTGTCGTAAAGCCTCTTTTGGGAAATTCAATTCATAATTTCGGTCCGTCGGACGCAGCCGTAATATGGCCTTATACAGTAGTTAAAAATACTAAAAAAGCCGTTGTTCTTTCAAACGGTTTAAATCCGGAGTACGGAAAAATAGACACTTATAAAATGACGACGTCGGCGATAGAAGAATCCGTGAGAAACGCAGTCTGCGTCGGAGCAAATCCCGAAATGCTGTCTGTTCTTGATAATTTCTGCTGGGGAAACCCGAACAAGCCGGAAATACTAGGCAGTCTTGTGAGAGCCGCTCAGGCATGTTACGATATGTCAAAAGGTTTTGAAATACCTTTCATATCCGGCAAAGACAGTTTATATAACGAGTATACGATAGACGGAAGAACATATTCAATTCCGCCTGCTCTTTTGATTTCGGCGATGGGAGTAATTGAAGACGTTGATAAAACAATAACGATGAATTTTAAATCAGCGGGAAATTATATTTATCTTGTCGGACTTACGAAAAACGAGCTCGGCGGATCGGTATATGCAAAAATAAAAGGATTAAAAGGCATAGTGCCTGATGTAGATATAAAAGTTTCAAGAAAACTTATGAAAGCGATGTATGATGCGATATCTTCGGGTTTTGTTGAAGCCTGCCACGACTGTTCGGAAGGCGGTTTTGCGGCAGCCGTTTCAGAAATGGCTTTTGCGGGAGAACTCGGAGCAAAAATCAATGCCGACCTGATAAAAACGGACTTTCAGATGACTTTGACGGAAAAACTTTTCTCAGAATCCAATACAAGATTTATTGTTGAAATAATGCCTGAAAATAAGGAAAAATTTGAGAAAACGCTTAAAGGTTTTGTTTTTGCGCAGATAGGAACAACAGAATCGGAACAAAGTCTTGTTATAGAGTCAAAGAAATCAAAAATTTCAATAAAAACAAAAATAAAAGATTTGCAGAAATCCTGGCAGAGACAGCTTCTGGGATGAATTGAGTTAAAGGATTTTTAAAATGAAAAAAATAAAAGCCATAATAATAAGAACTGCCGGTACAAACTGCGATTATGAACTTAAATCGGCATTTGAAATGTGCGGAGCCGAAGCCGAAAGAATTCATATAAATGAGCTGATAGCAAATAAAAATAAAATATTATCGTACGATATACTTGCCGTTCCGGGCGGATTTTCCTACGGAGACGATATCGCTTCCGGAAAAATATTATCAAATGAAATTAAAAATAAACTCGGCGACAACGTTAAAAAATTTGCGCTTTCGGGAAAACCCATAATAGGAATCTGCAACGGATTTCAGATTCTTGCCAAAATGGGGCTTTTGCCGAAACCTGAAAAGTTTGAGCAGATTTCAACTTTGTCTTATAATGATTCCAATAAATTTGAATGCAGATGGGTTTATCTTAAAACAGAGAAAAAACAAGGTGATACGAAATGTATATGGACGAAAGAAATTCCTGATGTTATTTCTCTGCCGGTAGCGCACGGAGAAGGTAAATTTATAGCCGATGAAAAAGTTTTAAAAGAAATAGAAGAAAAATCGCAGGTGGTTTTTAGATACTGCGATAAAGACGGCTCAAAAACGCAGTATCCGGAAGATCCTAACGGGTCAATGAACGCGATTGCAGGCATTTGTAACGATAAGGGCAACGTTTTCGGGCTTATGCCTCATCCGGAAAGATATGTTTATGCTCTTCAGCATCCGGCAAGAGAAGGCTATGACGGCGTTTACGGCTGGGGTAAACAAATATTCCAAAATGCAATAGATTTTTTAAAATAATTTAAAGGATGGTTAAACATGAAAAACTGTATTAATTGTTTTTTTCAAGGTGACAATAATGTTGATGAAAACGGTGAAGGCAGAGTTTTTTGTATGGTCAACTGCAAATGGAAAAAAGAACAGGATTCATGCGCGCAATTTATTGAATATGCCGATATGAGCAAAGATTTAAGAGCGCAGTATGCCATGAAAGTCAAAGGAAACGATACAAAACTTGCATATATAATAAAATCAAACTGGTATATTATGATAGCAACTTTTATTATGGCTTTTTTGACTTTCCTTGTCGTAGTCAAATTTTTTGACAAATACATTTTTTAAATAGACGGAGTTTTTAATGAAAGTTTTGGTTGTCGGAAACGGCGGAAGAGAACATGCCATAGTCTGGAAGTTGTCACAGAGTTCCAAAATTCAAAAAATATATTGCACTATCGGCAATTCCGGCATAGAAAAACTCGCCGAAACCGTTAAAATAAAATCAGATGACATTAATTCTTTGGCTGCTTTTGCCGCTAAAGAAAATATAGACTATACGTTTGTCGGGCCCGAAGTGCCGCTTGCTTTGGGAATAGTTGATTATTTTAAAGAGAAAAATTTGAAAATTTTCGGCCCTTCAAAAAAAGGCGCTATGCTTGAAGCAAGTAAAAGTTTTTCAAAAAATTTTATGAAAAAATATGAAATTCCGACCGCAGAATATGCTTCTTTTGAAGATTTTAAACAGGCAAAAGATTTTTTAGATAAATGGCCTGAAGATAAAAAGATCGTAGTTAAAGCGGACGGTCTTGCAGCCGGAAAAGGCGTAGTTATGTGCCAAAACAGGAAAGAAGCTCTTAATGCCGCGGAGCAGATGATGCTTTCAAAAGCTTTCGGCGATTCCGGAACAAAAATAGTATTTGAAGAATGGCTGGAAGGCGAAGAAGTTTCGGTTCTTCTTTTTACGGACGGAAAGTTTTTTGAAATAATGCCTCCGGCTCAGGATCATAAAAGAATAGGCGAAAAAGATACGGGATTAAATACAGGCGGAATGGGAGCTTATACTCCGGCTCCGATTGCTACGGAAAAATTATTAAAAGATATTAAAGAAAATATAGTTCCGAAAATACTGGAAGGCTTACAAAAAGAGAAAATAGATTATAAAGGTGTTTTATATATAGGTTTTATGATTGTTAAAGACCGGCCTTATGTTTTGGAGTTTAACTGCAGATTTGGAGACCCGGAAACACAGGTTATTCTTCCTCTTTTAAAAACAGATTTATTTGATATAATGGCAAATACGGTGAACGGAACGCTCGGCGATTTGAAAATAGACTGGTTAAAGAAATCGGCGGTAACCGTTGTGATAGCTTCAGGCGGGTATCCGGAAAAACACGTAAACGGTTATGAAATTTCCGGTTTTAATGACGTTAAACCGGAAGAGGCGATAATTTTTCACGCGGGAACTAAAACTGAAAACGGAAAAACCGTTACGGCCGGCGGAAGAGTGCTTGCCGTTTCCGCAGTATCGGACGATATAAAATCTACGGTTGATAAAGTTTATAAATCGGTTGAAAAAATAAAATTTGAAAACAGTTATTACAGAAGAGATATAGCATGGAGGGTTTTGAAAAATGGATAAAAAAATTCAGATTTCCGTTATTATGGGTTCAGATTCGGATCTGCCTGCGATGGCTGAATGTCTTAAAATATTTGATAAATTTCAAATCGCCTACTCTGTTAATGTCGGTTCTGCGCACAGAACGCCGGAACATGTTAAAAAATGCGTTCAGAACGCTGTTTCATCGGGCGTTAAAGTTTTTATAGCCGTAGCCGGTATGTCGGCGGCTCTTCCGGGAGTAGTCGCTTCCGAAACAACGCTTCCTGTAATAGGCGTTCCGATGGACGGCAAACATCTTGCAGGCATGGATGCTTTATTTTCCGTTTCACAAATGCCTCCTTTTGTGCCTGTTGCGTGCGTATCCATAGGAAAAGCAGGCGCGATAAATTCAGCGATACTTGCCATTCAGATTTTAGCTTTGGAAGATAAAAAACTTGCGGAAAAACTTATACAGTACAGAAAAGATATGGCTGATTCAATAATTGCAAAAGATGAAAAATTGGCTAAAGCAGGTTATGTCAAATATATAGAAGAGATGAAAAAATAAAATGGAAAAAATAATTTTAACGCAGGAAGAAATAAAAAAAACTATAACGAAACTTGCCAAGGCAATTTTGAAAAAAAATGAGGATTTATCCGAACTTGCTGTTGTCGGCATACAGACAAGAGGCGTTTTTCTTGCCAAAAGACTTCTTAACGAAACAGTAAAAATTAAAAAAATGAAAACAGAAATTCCTTTCGGATTTCTTGATATAACTCTTTACAGAGACGATTTGGGACAGAATGCCGATATACCTACGATAAAAGATACAAATATACCTTTTGACGTAAACGGTAAAAATATAATATTGGTTGACGATGTTTTATATACCGGCAGAACGATAAGATCGGCGCTTGACGTACTTAAAGATTTCGGCCGGCCTAAATCAATTCAGCTTGTTGTTCTTATTGACAGAGGATACAGAGAACTGCCTATACAGGCTGATTTTACCGGATTGACTCATTATACAAAAGATGAAGTTTGTGTTAATTTTGTTGAAATAGACGGCAAAGATATGGTTATTGTAAAATGAAACAAAAAAAATATATTTATATTCTTTTATATGTAATAGCGGGTTTGCTGTTTTTTTTCTTTTTGTTGGCGGCAGTATTTTTTATTGATGCATTCTTTTTTCCTGAACGTCATGGTTTGAGAAGCGATGGGATATGGGAATTGTCAGATAGTGAAGTGTTAGTGTATGAGATGAAAAAAAATTTTGATATTAATAATTACAACAAAAATTATGACAATTTTAAAACAAATTCAGTCGGTTTTAGGGATTATGAGTTTAGTGAAACAAAAGAAAGAAATATTAAAAGGATTTTAGTTTTTGGAGATTCAATTACGGTTGGTACG
>JAHDRN010000025.1 GCA_018433245.1 Candidatus Proruminimicrobium quisquiliarum | reverse complement strand
TATTATAAATACTAAAAACGATAATATAATCATACTTCTTATGTCTTGGCCGCTTACCTTCATGTTCTCATACAAACGATACAACTTCCCTGTCATTACAAAACTTATATATCCTTTACTGTCTTGCGTCTTATTGCTCCAAGTCTTTATATCCTGCCTTTTCTCACTCATTATTCCGCTGTCACTCGTCGTATTTACAGGATCAGGGCTTTTCTTCTCTTCATTATTAACAGGCGCGCTCGTCTTTACGTCTTTGCCCAGCAACAGCGCGTACAAATCCTTCGTTATCTTATTTGATATCGCCGTCAACGCCTCGTTGCAGCTCACAAATATCTCGCTCACCGCATTCTCCATCGCGCACGCCATCACTACTACAAAACTGTTTCGCCCTTCCTCACTCCTCGGCGTAAATCCGTTTACAAGCATACATAAAAATACAAAGGCTACCAGTGTCTTTCTCGCCACACCGGTTTCAAACAAATTAAATATTGATTGCCTTACAACAATCCTCTTCATTTGCCCGCCTTTGTACTGTTAAAACTATACATCATTTATCATATCTTTTCAACGCTTTTTTTATATCCCCCACTCTTTCGCATTATTATTATACATCTTACTTCTTCAATTCTATTAAAATATTTGTGAATTTTTTGTGAATTTTTAATTTGATACTTTTTCTATTTTGAATTGCCGTACAATAACGCCGTGTCTTATAATTTCAAATTCATCAATTTCTTTTGAAATATGCCTAAACAACTCGTTTATACCATACGGAGCCGATTTATTATCATCAAAAACTTCATAAACAAATGCTCCCTGCTCGTTTGAATTAAAAATTTCCGGTTTGCCCCATATATCATACTGGCTTTTTTTTGAAGATTTTGAATCGGCAAACGTTTTGATTTTATTTTTTGAATAAAAGGCTATCTCGGAAGATGTCTGATGGGAAGGAGTTAATACGTATTTTATATTTTCAGCGGTTAATTTATCGGCAAGTTTATCATAACCGTAAAACCAGTTTGTAGCTTCGGCCTTAGCTATATTTTTTGATATTTTTTCCAGAGGTATTATTGTAAATTTAGCATGCAGTCCCGCAATTACCGATACGGCTACATTAAAAATTACCGCGGAAATGAATAATATTTTTTTTGCTTTGCCGCCTTCCATAAAATATTTCGCGGATATTACCGCAAAAGTAAAATATGCCGGTACCGGCCAATTTGCTTCAGGACTTTTTTTTAAAGCCGTAAAACAATAAAATAATATCGTTGACAATGATACTGAAGCCAAAAAAACTTTCTTTGGATCTTTTGAAAATAAATATCCGAATGACACAACCAATGTCGGCAAAAATAAAATTATGCTGAAAATCAGCATCTGCGATCCAAGATAATCAAACACATAGTTTATTTTATATCCGCTGCTTGAAAGACCGTGCCCGAGCTGATAAGCAAATGATATCCATCCGTTTTGATAATTCCAGTAAACAACAGGAAAAAAACATACACATGCTATTAACAAACTTAAATAAATCTGATATTTTTTAAACCAATAATATTTTTTAAAAACGATAATATATACGGCTAACCCCGGAAGCAGCAGCACCGCGGTATACTTAGACAAAAGAGCCAGCCCGAAAAATAAACCCGCCGGATACCAATAATTTCCGTTTTCAGTTTCTATAAATTTCCATATAAAAAACGTTGTAATTGACAAAAACAAAAATAGCGGCGTATCGGGAGTCATAATAAATGAAGCCGAGAATATAATAGGCATTGAATGAAGCAGAATGACGGAAGCCGACGCAATAAGTTCGCTTCCAAATAATTTTATTACAAATTTCCAGATAACCACGCTTAATACCGCCATCGCTATTATCGCCGAAAACCTGACTGCAAGTTCTGAATCCGAGAATATTGTTGTAAGTTTTATAAAATAGGCAATCATGGGAGCATGGTCATAATAACTTAATTCAAGATGTTTTGACCAAAGCCAATAATACGCTTCATCCGGATGCAGGAAAAGCGTTCCTGCAAGAAATATCTTCCAGATAATAGCAACGAATACAAAAATTACCGTGTTTTTAAGATTTAATATTTTTTCCATTTATAATCCAAACAATAAGCCATAAAACAGAAAATCCTGCCGCAAGAGGAAGGATCATCTCGGGGATAACTATATTTTTAGCCGCTATATATATATATGTATTAAAATAGTACAGAGTCGCAAACATAAAAAACGAAGAAAAAAACAAACTGAAAAATCTTACAAGTATTTTTATATGAAAATAAAAAAACATCGCGATCAAAACTCCCGAAATCATATAAAAACTCAATATATATATCATTTCGGTATTCACAATGTAAAAATAAAATGCGGAGAAAGGTTCAAAAATATATCTTAATAAAGACTGAGAACCTTTAGTATCATGAACGATAATTTTAAGCTCGGGTTTTGATTTCAATATTTCAAATAAAGTTTTTCCGTCGCGTCTTTCGGTCACGGTCCATACATTCGTCATATTGCCGTACCCGTGCCAGTCTATCGTGCCGAACATCATTAAATTGTTTTTTTTGCATACGTCTATTATGTCTTTTCTTTTTTCGTCGCTTATATATCTGTATCCGCAATTATATATTTCAAACCCGTCTATTCCGTATTCAACTATTTTCTGCAAAGGCGGGTCATTCCATTTCCACCAGTGAGGCATTACTGCAAGCATTCCTTTATCATGCGCTAAATTTATAATTTGCTTTATGCTTTTATCCTTAAAATAATCATAACTGAATTTTTTATCCGCCAGCAGCAAAACCGACACTCCGTCGGTTGTTCTTATCTGTATTCCGGGATAAATAAAATCTATGTTTTTTATATTATACGGAATAGTCCCGTATCCTTTAACGTTATCATGTTCGGTAATAAAAAAATTTGTGAATCCGTGTTGTTTGTGCAGTCTTATGTTTGAATTTATGCTTGCTATCGCATCTCTTGAAGAAACGGTATGAGAATGTATATCAAAAACTTTATATGCATCTGTATTTGCCAACTTAGGGCCGGGAACCGGAAGAAGTATAACCGCCATTACAGCCGAAACAAATAACAATACGCCGAAAAAAGAATTTATAAGCGTTTGTCTTAAACTCATTTTTTTATATCTTGAAACCGCCGCCGTAAATATAACTATCCATAAAGCCCATGAAACTAACGCAAAAATATAACCGGTTCTTTCCATTGTTAAAATATAATACGCAAACGCATAAAACGGTTCAATAAACAGTCTTTCAACGGGCCATTGAATATAAAAAAACGATACCGCGCTGTTTGTTATGATATCAATTAACTTATTTGAATATAAAAAATAATTTAAAGCCAGAGAACATAAAAGAAACGATAAAAAAATGTAGATTTTTCTCATATTGATTTTTTATCCGGCATCTCAACGGCAAGCGCGAATTTAGACGCTCCGGCTTTTTTTGCCTTATCCATTACCTGGATAACCAGATCATACTGCACCGTTTTATCGCCTTTTATAATTACCGGTTTTTCCGGATTTTTTGAAATCAAATTTTTTACGGCGTCCTCAAAATAAGCGATATGAATCTGCGATCCGTTCAAATAGACAAGCCCGTCTTTGTCAATAGTAACCTCTATATTTTTCGCGTCGTCTGTTTCCATTTTTTCTGCTTTTGGAAGATTTACTTTGATTTCATGCTGGGAAAGCATAGGAGTGGTTATCATAAATATAATAAGCAAAACCAATACGACATCGGTAAAAGGAGTTATATTTATATCGGCAACGACTTTATTTCTTTTGTTCTTACTCATTTTTGAATACCGGTTTTAAGAAGTTCTTCAAGCGCCGAAACGGCATATTCCATTTCAACGACAAAATTATCTATTCTTTTCATAAAAAAATTATAAGCGGCGACAGCCGGGATCGCCACGCAAAGACCGGCAGCAGTCGCTATAAGCGCCTCTGAAACTCCGCCTATAACTACTGAAATTCCGCCGGACCCCACTTTTGATATATCATGGAAAGAACGGATAATACCGAGCACCGTGCCGAATAAGCCTATGTATACGGCTATACTTCCTATCGTACCTACTATTGTCGTATATTTTTCAAGTTTTATTGTTTCTATAAGGACTTCCCTGTTCATTGTTTCTTCAACATTTGTTGATGAAGTATCGGCATATTTTGCAAGCCCCGCTTTAACCACATTAGATACCGGAGTATTTATTTTATCACAATAAAGCACCGCAAAACTTACGGGTTCATCCTGTATTTTTTTCTTAATTGTTTTAAGAAATGATTTTGCGTCTATCCTTCCTTTCTTTTTGAATTCAAATATTTTAAATACTATTATCGTTACCGATACTATGGAACATATTAAAAGCGTATAAAGAGTCCAGCCTCCCATATTAAGAATTTCTATTAAACTTTTCCCCTCAAACATTTTAAACCCCTTTATTTTATAAACCGCTTGACCATGACGGAGTAAAAGAACTTCCCGGCATTTCAACAAGTTTTCTGGTATAACCGTCCAATCCTATTATGTAAATTTCCGCTTTGCCCGAACGCGTTGATGAAAAAGCTATAAATCTGCCGTCCTGAGACCACGTCGGATTTTCATTGTCTCCCTGTTTTTCGGTTAATCTTATAACCTGAGATTTGGGAAGATCATATATAAAAATATCAAAATTATTGTCCAGTTTCATCGTAAAAGCGATTTTATCGCCTTTCGGAGACCATGCCGGAGTATCGCAATTTCCTTTCGTCGCAAGCCTTCTTAAATTAACCCCGTCTATATCCATTATATATATCTGAGGATAGCCTGCCCTGTCGGATATAAAAGAAATTTCTCTGCCGCTGGGAGAAAAACACGGACTTGTGTCAATATATCTGCCCTGCGTAAGCCTTCTCTGAACGACTCCGTCGGCATTTAATAAATATAAATTAGGATATTCGCCTCTTGACAATGTTGCGGCCATAGTTTTTCCGTCCGGAGAAAAAGCCGTCGGAGAATTTAGTCCCTGTATAGTTGAAACAGCCTTTCTTTTGCTGTTTGTCAAATCTATGAGAAAAAGATCGGGATTTCCGTAGAGATAAGAAGTATATATCAGGCCGTTTGCGCCGGGCACCCATTTGGGCAGAATGTTGATTGAATTATCCTTTGTCAGTCTTCTGAGATTATAACCGTCATAGTCTATAACGTACACTTCTTTAAATTTTGTAGTGTTATTTATAAAAGCTATTTTTGAACACGCTATTCCGTCTTCGCCGACTATATTTTTTATTATTTCATCGTGTATCTGGTGGGCTATATATCTGTAACTGCCTAAATTACCGGAATATTTTTTGCTCCATATAAATTCTTTGCTTTTAAAATCATACAGTTTTACTACAACCGTTAATTTTGTCTGTTCCGTTACGGATAGTTCTCCGACTATCAAAATGGAAATATTTTTATCTTCCCAAAAAGAAAACTGAGAATCAGAGTCAAATTTATACGAAGTGTTTGCAGTCGCCACGTTAAACTGCCTTGACAGTATTAAATCGTTTTCCAAAACGGCTTTAATGTCTCTTGACATTCCCATTTCTTCCATTGAAGCGTTAACGGGAATAAAATCGGCAAGCCCTATTCTTGATTTGCCGCCGCTGCTTGACAACGACAAAAAGACTTCGTTTTCAGCCGCATAGGCAAACTGAAAAACGTTAAAAAACAGAATTGTTGCAACCGCAAATGTTTTTATAATTAAATTAACGGAATTTAAATTCAAAATATACTCCTAAATCTTTTTCGCCGTATCCGTCAGGCAGCGGAGCAAAAGGACTTGCAAGCTGCACCGACCTTAATGCGTTTTGGTCAAAATCATCGTCACCGGAGGATTCTTTTATTTTAACGGAATGAACCGCTCCGCTTCTGTCAATTTTAAAATAAACCACGGCTCTGAACGAAGCGTAAGAACTTGACCACTGCCAGTATTTGCCTATTTTTTTTACTATTGCGTTCGTATAATAATTATATTTAAAATTCGCGTCGTCAAACATTATGTTTCTGTTCTGCGAAACAGCCGCGTTTTCCGACAAGTTCTTAATATCCGTGGCGTCTATTATGGTTCTTTTTCCGAAAACATCGTCTTTTACGATTTTCTTTTCGTCTTTTTTTTCGGTTTTTTCCGGTTTCTTTTTCTTCTCTTCTTTCTTTGCTTCTTTTTTATTGATGACTATTTCTTCTTTCTTTATTTTTTGTTCCGGCTGCTCTTTTTTTATTTCTTCCGTTTTTTTGCTGCTGACCGTTTCGGCAGCAGCAACGATTTCCTGAACCGGAGAATAAAAAGAAACCTCTACCGGAATCTGAATAAATACATTTTTTTTTGCCTGATAAAAAAACGCATAAAATACCGCAAGATGAATTATTACAGATAAAACGAAAAACGGGAAAATATTACTCTTACCTTGTTCTGTCATTTTGCATACATTTTCAATTTTTCTTTAGCTGTAAAAGACTCCGGACTTTTAGGGTAATCAACTAAAATAGATTTAAATACGACCTGCGCGTCCTGTTTTCTGCCCAAAAGTTCAAGGCACAATGCCATTTTAAGTCTTGCGGAAGAACTGAACTCGGAACCGTTATACATACTGTCAACTGTTTTGTATTCTTCATACGCGTCTTTCCAATTATTTTGCGAATACAAACATTCGCCTATGTAATACTGCACTTTCGGCGCAAGTTCATGTTCGGGATATTTTTTTATAAAAGACTTAAAACCCGTCAAAGCAAGCTCATATTTGCCTACAAGATAATCATTATATGCGTTTTGATAAATTACCGTCGGAGTCTGCACTGAAACAGCGCCGCCTGACGAAGAAGCTGACTTCTTTTGAATGATTTCCAAATCCTGAATTTTCTGAGACAGCTGAGATATTTTTTTAAAAAGCTCCTGATTGGAAGCGTTTATTGCGTCGTTTGTAACCTGACCGGATTCATATTTTGCAAATAAATCAGCCTGCCTTGATTCAAGCTGGTTAAATTTAATCTGCAATTGAGCAAGCTCTTTTTTCAGATCGGTAATTTCAGTCTGCGGAACCGTAGCGCAGCCGGCAAATAAAAATACGCCAAAAAATAATGCTGTTATTTTAATTTTCATTATTATTTATTTGTAATAATTTTTGTTTCGGCTCTTCTGTTTTTAGCCCATGCCGACTCTGTGCTCATTTTAACGACCGGCATTTCTTCGCCGTAAGAAATCGTCGCTATTCTGTTAGGAGCAATTCCGAGCTGGACGTAATATTCTTTCACTTTCAAAGCTCTTCTCTGTCCTAAAGCCAAATTATATTCGGTAGTTCCTCTTTCGTCGCAATGTCCTTCAATCACAATATTGACCGCAGGATTTTCTTTGAGATATTTTTCATTTTCTTTCAGCGTATTCATTGAGGCATCATCTAAAGAACTGCTGTCAAGCGTAAAATAAATGGTATCCAAAGTTGTTTTCTGTTCTATATTGGCGTCTCTTATTGACGGTTCTTCCGTAAATTTTATATCCTCAACCGTTATTTGCGGATCCTGAGGCTGTTCAAGCGCTGCTTCCTGCTGTTCGGGAGCAACGGTTTGTTTTTTTGCACAGGCGCTGACTCCTAAACTTAAGGCTATTAAAAATAATAACCCCATTGTAAAATTTTTTTTCATTTTTCCTCCCTTTTATAATATATTTTTATATTTTCATATTTTATCTAATATGTCCTCTTCTGTCAATAAATTATTTGTAAAAAATTTGCGAAAATACGGAAAATAATCTAGAATGTTGTTTCAGAACTTATATTTAGAGGTTTAATGAAAAATATCGTACTTACCGGATTTATGGGAACCGGCAAAACAACAGTAGGCAAGTTGCTGGCAAAAAAGCTTAACAGAACATTTTTTGACACTGATGATATGATAGAAAAACAATTATCGGCGTCAATATCGGATATTTTTAAAAGCGTAGGCGAAAAACAATTTCGTGAATACGAATCGCATGTCATAAAATTAATGTCGTCAATGGATTCCTGCGTTATAGCATGCGGCGGCGGAGTCGTTTTGGACAAAAACAACATTGATTTATTGAGAAAAAACGGAATAATAATAAATCTATTCGCTTCTCCGAAACAAATTTTGGACAGAATAGCCTGCCAAGACCACAGGCCTTTGATAAAAAAATTGCTAAATCCGCTTGAAGGTGTTAAAAAATTGATGGATGAACGCAAAGCCGCATATTCAAACTGCGATATTGCCGTATGCACAGACGGATTGACTCCGGAACAGGTTATAATAACAATGCTCAATAACGAAGATATTAGAAAAATTTTATCTTTGACAAAACAGGATGTAAATGAAAATTAATACGTTTTTTTTATTTATTATTTTATTCGCCTCGGCCGGACTTCTCTTCGCCGAAACCGAGAAAGAAAAAATCGTTCATCCGAAAGATTACACCGCAGACATTAAAACCGCGGAAAGATCCAATTACAAAGTTGAAATAAAACAATACAAAAAAGATTATCCCGTCGTATTATATCTGATATTCGGAACGGAAATTCCGTCAGCCGGCGATATTAAAAACTTAATTTATAAAGAGTTGAAAATATCGGCAAAAAAAGAGGGCGCGTCAAACAACATCATAGCTTCGGCATGGTCTGACGACGGAATCTCCGATAATCTGACAAAAATTGAATTATCGGATAATTCAAGCGCTTTTGTATGGCTGAGCAAAGAAAAACAGATTATGTCTTTTGCGGAATATTTAAAATTTTTAAAAAAACAAAAAAAAGACAAAAAAAATAAAAATATTCCGATCAAATAATGACTAAAACTTCAAAAAAAAACACAGTTATTGAAGTACTAGCCGAAAAAATCGTTTTCCCCGGCAATGTTTTGTGCAGATGCACGGACGGTATCGCTCTTTTCTGCGAAGGGCTTTTGCCGGGTGAAACAGCCGAAGTTTTCGTTACGCGCGATAAAAAAACTTTCAGAGAAGGAAAACTAAAAAACATTCTTTCAAAATCTTCTCTCAGAAAAGAACCGGAGTGTCCGTCTTTCGGAAAATGCGGCGGATGTTCCTTTCAGCATACCGATTATAAAACCCAGCTAAAATTTAAAACAGAATGCGTGCGCGAACTTTTAAATTTTACCGAAACCGAAATTCCGGACATTATTGAAAGCCCCCGGCAATGGCATTACAGGAATAAAATGGAATTCAGTTTTTTTGACGATAACGGCAAACTTGACATGGGTCTGCACGAAAAAGGCAGCTTTTACAAATACATAGGCATTCCTCCTTGTTTTATAGCCCATCAAGACATAGTAAAAACTGCGGCAATCGTTAAAGAGTTTTGCATAAAAACGGAATTAAGACCGTACAATAATAAATCCCACGAAGGTTTTTTCAGGCATCTTGTGCTTAGAAAAGGAATTAATACGGGCGATCTTTCGGTAAATCTTGTTACAAATAAAACTGAAACGATAAAAGACGAATTCTGGTCGGAACTTACGGAAGAATTAAAAAATTATGCGTCAAGCGTATACTGGACTCACAATTCAAAATTTTCCGACGCGGTAAATTCAGAAATATCTTCTCTTTTATACGGCAGTCCGAATATAACGGAAAGTCTTACCGTTTACGGCAATACTCTTAAATTTTCAATCGCGCCTTTTTCCTTTTTCCAGACAAATACAAAAGCCGCAGAAATTCTTTACGATACGGTTATAAAATGCCTTGATCCTAAAAAAGAAGACTGCGTTCTTGATATGTACTGCGGAACAGGATCCATAGGAATATGTCTGGCTCCTCACGTTAAACACGTCACGGGAGTGGAACAAATTGAAGACTCCATAAAAAGCGCGCGCCAAAACGCCGTTTTAAACGCGATAAATAACGTTTCTTTTTCCGCTTCAACGGCGGAAAACTGGATTAAACAAAATACTCAAAAATTTGACGCCGTAATAATTGATCCTCCGAGAATGGGGCTTACGCAGCCCGTAATAGAACATATTTTGACTCTTGCTCCGGAAAAAGTAGTTTATGTTTCATGTAATCCCTCAACTCTGGCAAGAGATTTAAAAATAATATACGCGGCCGGCGGATATTTTGCTAAAAAAATAATTCCGGTAGATATGTTTCCTCAGACTTACCACATTGAAACAGTAGTTTTGTTATCCAAAACATAATTTTTTGGTATAATGATAAAAAAATCAAGGGACTTTTTATGAAAAAGTATTACATTACTACTCCTATTTATTACGTAAACGACAAACCGCATATAGGCCATGCCTATACGACTATAGCGGCCGATATAGCGGCTCGTTGGAAAAAACTGCAGGGATTTGACGTTTTTTTTCTTACCGGAACAGATGAACACGGGGCGAAAATAGTCCAATCCGCACAGGCAAAAGGAAAAACTCCCAAAGAATTATGCGATGAAACAAGCCAATATTTTAAAGACGCATGGGCTCTTTTGAATATAGATTATTCCGGTTTTATAAGAACAACCGACCAAAAACATGAAAAAACCGTACAGCTTATAACCCAGAAACTTTTTGACAAACAGCTTATCTACAAAAAACAATATGAAGGATTATACTGCGTTCACTGCGAAAAATTTCTCGCCGAAAAAGATCTTGACGAAAACGGATGCTGTCCCGACCATAAAAAACCGCCGGTTATACAGAGCGAAGAAAATTACTTTTTTAAATTGTCGGATTTTACGGAAAAATTGATATCAATGATAGAAGATCCAAAACATCCGCAGCATCTTGAAGTGCTGCCCGAGGCAAGAAGAAACGAGATACTCGGCAAGTTAAGACTCGGGCTTGAAGACATCAGCATTTCCAGAGCAAATCTCCAATGGGGAATTCCTCTGCCGTTTGACGCAACTCAGACTGTTTATGTATGGGTTGACGCCCTTATAAATTATATTTCGGCGATAGGGTACAGCGATGATACTAATACTTTTGAAAAATACTGGCCGGCAGAAATACATTTAATGGCTAAAGATATTTTGTGGTTTCACAGCGTAATATGGCCCGCTATTCTGATGGGCGCAGGCATTCCCGTTCATAAAAGCGTTTATTCCCATGGATTTTTTACGATAAACGGCGAAAAAATGTCAAAAACAATAGGAAACATAATAACTCCCAAAGAACTCGTTGACAAATTCGGAACAGACGCAAGCAGATACCTTGCGGTATCTTTAATTCCTTTCGGCCCGGACGGCGATATAAGCATGCAGGCTTTAAGCCATAAATATAACATTGATTTGGCAAACAATCTAGGAAATTTAATTTCAAGAACAAACAAAATGACCGAAAAATATTTTGAAGGCAAAATTCCGGATTGCCAAAATTTTGACGACATTCTTACGAAAAAAGTGGCTGCAATTCTTGAAAACGGATACGGACAGGCGATAGAATCAATGCAGTTTCATAAAGCCGCCGAAATATTTCAGCAGGCCATTACTTTAATAAACCAGCAGATAGAAAACGATGCTCCGTGGAAACTTGCAAAAACAGATACCGTAAAACTTGCCCAATGCCTGTTTTCATATTTCCAGTCAACTGCGCTTATCGCCATGTATATTGCTCCTTTTATGCCGGCCCTTTCAAAAAAAATATGGACACTGGCGGGGGCCGACGGCGATTTTGAAACCGTTTCAAAAAAATATTTCGCCGATAAAATAATACCGGAAAACGGTTTTTGCCCAAGAGGCAATAAAATCGGAAATTTTGGAATAATGTTTCCCAGAATTGAAACGGATAAGAAGTAAAGGAAAATATGCTTATAGATTCACATGCCCATATAAGCGATGGAAAATTTAACGCTGACAGACAAGAAACCGTAAAACGGGCTTTTGAAAACGGCGTTAAATATATTATTGAAGTAGGCTGCGACCCTGACGAATGGGACAAAGTATCGGAATTTTCAAAAAATCCCGGTATATTTTCAATGTTCGGGATACATCCTCACGACGCGGTTAAATTTAACGATAATACAAAATCAAAACTTGAAACATTGCTAAGCGGCAAAAATTGCGTCGCCGTGGGTGAAATCGGTCTTGATTATCACTACGATCTATCGCCAAGAAACGTGCAAAAAAAAGTTTTTATTGAGCAAATGAAACTCGCGCTGCGGATTAATAAACCGGTATGCATACACTGCCGTTCGGCTTATGACGATTTGTTTAAATTTTTTGACGAACTCAAAGAATTGCCGAAGGGAGTTATCCATTGTTTTTCCGGAAATCTTGATGACGCAAAAAGAGTTTTGGATTTGGATTTTTTAATAGGTATTGACGGACCGTGTACGTATCCTAAATCCGACAAACTGAAAGAAGTTATTGCAAATACGGATATATCAAAACTTCTTGTTGAAACCGATTGTCCCTATCTTGCACCTCAGGCGTACAGAGGCCAAAGAAATGAGCCTGCTTACGTGGTTGAAATAGCAAAAAAAATATCGGAAATCAAAAATATGCCGTTTGATGAAGTTTGCAAAATAACGTCGTCAAATACGGTAAAACTGTTTAACATGGGAAATTAAAAATGGATACATTATCTTATAAATACGGCAACAGCCTTTATCTTAACATAACAAACCGCTGCATGATGTCATGCCCTTACTGCATAAAACAAAAATGGGCCGGTAAATTCAGAGGAAACTCTTTAAACCTCTCAAAAGAACCTACGGCGCAGGAAGTAATCGCTTCAATAGGCGATCCTAAAAAATATGATGAAATAATATTCTGCGGTTACGGCGATTCGCTTATCAGGCTTAACGAAGTTAAAACTATCGCCGCCTGGATAAAGTCAAAAGGCGCAAAAGTAAGAATAAATACGGCAGGGCTTGCAAATAAATACCATAACAGAAACATTTTGCCGGAACTTAAAGGTCTGGTTGATATTATATCGGTAAGTTTAAACGGTTCAAATCCCCAGGAACACAATAAATTAAATAATCCGGCGTTTAAAGAAAAATCTTTTGATGAAGTCATAGATTTCATAAAACAGGCGAAGATATACATACCTTCGGTAACGGTAACGGCCGTTGAACTGCCCGGACTTGATACGGAAAAAATTAAAAAAATTGCCGATTCTCTCGGAGTGTCGTTCAGATCAAGGCCTTATCTTGACGAATATGAAGAAAATTGAAATAAAAAATATCACAAGATTTTTATATATTCCGGTCATAATATTTTTCGTAGCTCTTTTTTTTAACGTGAATAATATATTATCGCAGAAAGCTTTTATTTTAACCGACAATAAAATAATCCCCATAAAATACGAAAAAAACAAATTATTGTCCGAAATTTTAAAAGAAAACAATATCCGTTTAAATCCCGACGATCTGATTTCGGCCGACCTTTCGCAGCCCGTAAAAGCCGATTCAAAAATAAAAATCACAAGAGTAAAAATAACAAAAGGCAAAGAAAAAACCGAAACGGCTTTCAGACCTATTTGGCGCAAAACATACGCTACAAACTTAAGAAAAGTGGAATTACAAAAAGGCGTAGTAAAAACCACAAAACGGGAATCAGTTAACACATACCACGACAACGTATTAAAAAGCGTCGTATACAACAAAGAAAATACCGTTTCAAAAACTTTTTACAGACTGCTTTTGCTTGATAAACGCGGCAATATTGAAAAAACTTTTGATTTGTCAAAGGCAAAAAGAATGAAAATGATAGCGACCGCATATTATCCCGGCGATCCTTTGGCATGGCGAGACGGCACAATTACTTTTTTAGGACAAAAAATGCAGCGCGGAATCGTAGCCGTTGATCCGAAAGTCATTCCTTTGAGAACAAGACTTTACATATCCGGATACGGATACGGCTATGCCGGAGACACCGGTTCGGCGATTATAGGCAACAGAATTGATTTAGGCGTCAATAATGCGGCGGAAGAAAAATCATGGATGCACAGAGAAGTTATCGTATATATACTTGATAAATCAAAAACATATTAAACTTAACGGAGAATCCATAATGTCAAAAGAAAAAAAAGAGATATTAAAATTCGGAAAAATATTATGTGAACAGGGATTAAATCATTCTCATTCCGGAAATTTGAGCATACTGAAAAATAAAGAAATATTTATAAAAAAACACGGCGTTATGACCGGATATATGACTGAAAAGGACATAGTTTCAATAAACCTTAAAGATTCAAAAAAAGATAAACTCGCCTCAGTTGAAGCAAAAGTGCACAGAGCCATATATTTGAACAATCCCGGCATTAAAGCCGTCGCGCATGCTCACGCGCTTTACGCCACTATACTTTCTTTTAAAAACAATTCCATTAAACCGGTTGATTCCGAAGGACAGCTTTATCTCGGAGAAATTCCGGTGCTTTCCTGCGCTCAAACGGTATGTTCCGATGAAGTCGCCGAAAAAATACCGAAGCTGATATCAAAACATAAAGCCGTTGTCGTAAAAGGCCACGGAATTTTTGCCGCAGGACAAACGCTTGAGGAAGCATGCATGTATATTTCGGTAATTGAAAACGCTTCAAAGATAATATACCTGTTAAATAAATAATTATATTATTTTTCTTCGGCCCAGGATTTTCTTACGTACAAAGGTTCTATTTTTTCAAATGATTTGCCTTTTATTTTTTCAGCCATAAGGGCAAGAACCGAAGCCTGAGGAAAATTAAATTTTTCAGGAATACTAACGGCAAAATTGCCGAGATTTTTTGACAGTACGGTTTTATAAGCGTTAACGGCACTGCCTATTACGATTATGTTATTTTTATGTTTTTTGTTTCTCTCCGCAAATTTTGCAACCGGCATTATTATAATTTCTTTATTTTGTTTTACGAAAACTTCGTTTCTTAAAGCGTCTATCGCGGCTACTATCTTTATTTTCGGAAGTTTTATACTCTCTTCAAGTATTGAAAGACAGTCAACGGAAACCGCCGGTTTATTTAGACTTTGCGCCAATGTTTTAACTGTTGTCATAGCGACTCTTATTCCGGTAAAACTTCCCGGCCCGCTTGAAACGGCAAACTGATCGATATCTTCAAGCTTCCACCCGGCTTCTTTTAATATATTTTTGATTACGGGCAGCAATGTTTCGGAATGAATCATTCCGGCGTTAAAAAAATACTCGCATATAATTCTGCCGTTTTCGCTTACGGCAACGCTTAAAGACAAACCCGAAGATTCAGCCGCTAAAATTTTCACTTTATATCCTCTTTATTATAATGTTTCTTTTGTTTTCATCTTTATATTCTATATCTATTTCCCATCTTTTTTGATCTTTGCATCCGGTAAGTCTTTCGCTCCATTCAACAAGCGCTATTCCTTTTCCGAACAAATATTCATCAAGCCCCAAATCGTAAACATCAGTCTTTCCGAGCCTGTATAAATCAATATGATACAGACTTATGTCTTTTGCGGCAAATTCGCTTACAAGCATAAAACTTGCGCTTCTTACGAATTTTTTTATTCCGAATTTTGACATTATGCCCTGAATAAAAGTCGTCTTGCCGGCTCCGAGATCACCGTTAAAAAAAACAACGTCTCCTTTTTTTAACACGGACGCAAAATCTTTGCCCAGTTTTTTCGTTTGTTCCGCGCTGTCAGTAAGAAATTTTTTATTTTCAAAAATGTTTGTAGCCATTGTATTTTATTGCCGTTTCGTTATTATTGTAAAAATACTTAATTCCTTTTGATTTGTTTACATAACCTATATATGAAATTTCCGGAATCAGTTTTTGTAATTTTATTTTATCTTTAGGCGCTATCGTAAAAACCAATTCAAATTCTTCCGCTCCGTTTAAGGCATAACGGTATATTTTATTTTTATCGTTTTTTGCAAATTTAACAAGCTCGTCGGAAACCGGGATTTTATCAAGATATACGACGGCTCCTTTATTATAATCTGCCGTAAGAAGCTCAACTGACTTAAATAATCCGTCGGAAGAATCGGTCATTGAAGTTATTTTAATATTATTTCCGCAAAGAATTTTTGCGATATCAAATCTTGCTTCCGGTTCCAGGTGTTTTTTAACAAGTTTTTTTTCATAACAGGTTAAGTTTTTTTTGTCTGAATTTAAGATATCAAATCCTGCTCCGGAATCGCCAAAATTGCCGCTTACGCATACAATATCTCCGGTCTCGGCTCCGGAACGTGTTATAAGTTTACCGGCTTTTATTCCTATTATCGTAACTGAAATTGTAAGTTTCTCGGAACTGACGGTATCTCCTCCGGAAATGTGAATGCCGTATTTATCGCAATTTTTTTTAATCGCCGCAAATAACCGTTTGGCATATGATAATTCCGTATTCTTCGGAATTCCGATTGATATAAATAAATATAACGGTTTGGCTCCGCACATTGAAACGATATCGCTTACGTTAACCTCAACTGCTTTTTTCGCTATTTGTTCCGGAGTCGCCCATTTTGTTTTAAAATGCGTATCTTCTATTAAAATATCGGCGGTTACGGCATATTTTGAATTTTTCAAAGAAGAAAATACAAAACAATCGTCGCCTATGTCCAAAACTACATTATGCGCCGGACCCGCTTTTGTATTATTGTTTTTTATATGCTCAATCAATCCGAATTCGCCTAAAAAAGATAATGATTTTTTACTTGAAATAGCCATACGCAAAGATTATACTATTTTTAAGGAAGTTTTTATATTATCTCAAAGGAAGGCGCTATCTTGTTTTTTGTGAAAAATTATATTATCGTCTTCATGCTCTGTGTTATATCTTTTTTTGTACTTCTGTACGCCTACAAAAGCGGAGTTTTAAACGTAAAATTTACAACCGGCCGCATTCTTTGCAGCACAATTTTAAACGCCGAAATAAATTATTATTCTCATAACAACAAATTTAAATACATTGACAGAACGTCGTTTGACGATGAATTAATGATAGACAGCAGAAACAATCTGTTTTTTCCGTCTTTTTCGGTTTATAAATTAAAAAACAATAAAAATGCAATAAGCATATTCGGAGTAAATGAATTAAAAAACTATGAGATGATTCTTGAATTTGATGAAAATTCAAACGTCACTTCAAATCCTAAAAAATTAAAAGTAAAAATTATAAAATATAAGAAAAAGTTAAAATAATTTTATTGTACGGAGGCCGTATGAAAAAAAGTATTCTGATGTTTTTTGCAATCATATTTTTTGTTCCGGCAGGTTACGCCGATAAATGGCAGAATGTAGGCGCGCGGGCGGTTGCCATGGGGGGAGCCGGAGTCGCGGTCGCTAACGGCGCCGACACACAATACTGGAATCCTGCAAATCTTGCGATAATAAGCGACAAGAATAATAATGAAATAGCTCTTTTACTCGGCGCTGAAATTGAAACAACCGGAAAAACATTGTCCTTAATTGACAAACTTACGCAAATGGCTGACAAATACAACCAACTGGCTGAAAAAATAGATAATAACTTAAAAGCCACAGCTCAGGATGTGGCCGCTATTTTTGAGGGATTTGCTTTAATAGCCGAATTACAAAAATCAAAAACCGGCGCTCTTATTGATTTAAACGCCGGAATTTTCTCCAGATTTAAAAAACTCTCTTTTTCTTTTAGAACATTCGGAACATCAGGAATAACTCCTTTTGTTGATACATCAAACATAGGTATCGGGTCACCTGATTCAAGCGGATTGCCTCTTGATGATTTTGATGTGCGTTCAGGATATGAACAATATGCGGATGATATATCAGCGGCTATAGATAATGCCGGCATTCAGTCTGCGCTTACAACACTGTTAGGATTGTCTGGCACTACAACTTCCGAACAAATGGCCGCTGCTCTGATTAACATGGCTTTAGATGTAGGCGCCACTGAAAATGCTATCTCTAAAATGACAGATATTATTGTTGCCAAGTTGCCAAATGCGGCAGATCTTATCAATGCCTTTGGAAGCGAATCAGAAACCTATGATAAAAATGAAACGCAGGTTCTTGTGGATGCCGGAGTTTTTGCGGAATGTTCCGTAGGATACGGAGAAGAAGTTTACAAAGGAATACTGGTAGGCGCAAATTTAAATATTATTCAGGGACAAATGGCGCAGACTTCAATAATGATATTAAAAGATAATGAAAACATCGGAAACGCGATTGACGAGGCCCTTAAAACAAGACGAACTACCACTCAGCTGTCCGTTGACTTGGGAACAACTTTTGATTTTTCAAGATTTTTTGAAAAAAATATAATGTTTCAGCCGAAATTTGCGCTTGTCATAAAAAACATAAACAATCCGTCTTTCAACAGGCCTCAAAAACCTCTGGACGCTCCCGATTATCTGATGTGGAAAAATGATTCCTATTCTTTGGACAGGCAAATACGCGCGGGCATGGCTTTAACTCCGTTAAAAAATCTCATATTCGCATGCGATTTGGATATCGTTAAAAATAAAACTATGGTTGAAGGATTTGATTCTCAGCAGCTTGCATTCGGTATTGAATATAATATACTTAATAAAAAACACTTTAATATTCCCCTGCGCGCAGGTCTTAACAAAAATATCGCCGACAACGGCTCGTGGACATATACGGGAGGATTCGGAATACTTACCGGATGTATTTTCCTGGATTTTGCCGGAGCCGTAAGTTCGCAAACGACTACTCTTGACGGACAAAGCATACCGTCAAACGCGGAAGTGTCTTTTGCGTTCGGCGGAAGATTTTAAAAAGAGTTTCTTATCTTAGTTTTCTGTCTAAATTGAATTTTGAAACGGAATTAATATTAGCGCTGCCGTAAAAAGCTTTTAAAACCGCGTCAAGATAATTTTTATCAGGTTCTATATATGACAAATCTATAGCGAATGAATTTATTTTGAATTTTAAAAAAATAGATTTTAAGCCGAAAGCGGTTACGGGATATCTGGGCAGTATTATATTTTGTTTTTCCGAGCTTATTATTTTAAATTCATCTCTTGCGGATTTTATATTTTGGTTTTTAACCGCGTCATAAAAAGTCATTTTTGAAACCGCAAGCTCGGGAAATCCCGATAAATATACGATTAATCCGCCGTTAAGCAATCGTGCAATTTCTGAAATATTGGACGTATCGTCTTCCCATGAAACCGTAAAGGCTCGTATATTAAATTTACCGAACAATTCGGCAGCATAAGTATTCAGCGTGTATAAAAACTGACCCGCGTAAAGCAAAACTTTTTTATTTTGAAAAAATTCAAAATGCGCTATATTGTTTATAAAAAAATTGACGAAACCTTTTTTTATAAGAAAATCTATTTTGTCACGGTATTTTTCAGTATCTTCTTGGTCAATAAACGGAGGCAGCTCAATATAATGAGAACCCGCCGGTTGAATATTGTTTATACCGTCAAAATTATCAGGCGTCAATTTTAAAATAACGGATTCTTTCGTGTTTCCAAGCAGTTTTAACCATTTAAAATTATTAATTCTTATAAACAAATTCGGCAGCGAAGCTTTTTGTTTAAATTTAGGTATATACAGTTCTGTTTTTTTTACCGGAGGCGGCTCTTTTTCATATACGCCGGTTATTTCTGCTTTATCATTATAATCGGCCGTTTTAAATATCTCAAAACCGTTTTCCGCGTAAATACCTTCGTGAAATATTTTCCAGCCTTCGGAAATCTTTTCAATTCTTTTTATTTCAAACGCAATGCTGCTGTCGCGTTTCCCGTCTGAAATTCTAATGACGTCGCCTGTTTTGAGAATATAATCGGTTTTAACGCAAAAACTGTCTTCTTTTGCGTCATAAATGTTGCCTATCGGCAAACCCGTATTTTTTGATTTTTCCGGTTCAAAAATATTTTCGTCTTTGCCTTTAAAATTAAAACTCGTTTTTTGCCTTGCATAATCAAAACGCAAAATATTTTCCGCTTCGCAAACCGCTTTATCCATATCATTTTTAGCGGCGTCTATAAGAAGTCTGTAAGCTTTGACCGTTTTATATACATAATCCGAATTTTTCATTCTGCCTTCAATTTTTAAAGAAGTTATGCCTATATCTTTTAACCGTTCGATATATCCTGACAATTGTAAATCTTTCGGAGACAAAAAATATCCCTGTTTTTTATTTACGGTCCACAGCCTTCTGCATGGCTGAGTGCAAAATCCTCTGTTCCCGCTGTATCCTCCTATAAAACTTGAAAACAGACATAAACCTGAAACGGAAAAACATAATGCTCCATGGCAAAAAACTTCAATTTCGGCTAAAGTGTTATTTTTAATGGCGTTAATTTGATCAAAGGAAAGTTCTCTGGCCAGCACTACTCTGGAAAAACCCATTTTTACCGCTTGTTTTACACCTGAAGAGTTATGAACCGCAAGCTGCGTGCTTGCATGCAGTTTTAATTCCGGAAAATATTTTTTTGCCATGCAGGCCAGCCCGGCATCCTGTGCGATAACCGCATCCGCGCCGGCAGATTTTATCTGCTCAAGACATTCAAACGCCCTGAGAAGGTCTTTTTGCTGAAGAAGCGTATTTAATGCAACGTATACTTTTACTTTTTTCTCTTTTGCATACAGGCAGATATTATATAATTCTTTATAAGAAAAATTTCTTGCTTTTGAGCGGGCGCTGAAATCTTTCATCCCGACGTAAACCGCGTCGGCTCCTGCATTTACCGCAGAAAAAAAAGATTCATAATTGCCGGCGGGCGCAAGTAATTCTATTGTCATACAGGCATTTTATCATTTTTTAACGAAAAAGTTGTTTTACTTATGGTATAATACTTATATGCCTAATTTTACTGATAATTTACTGAAGGCTGTCAACGAAAAGAAATTTTATTTTCTGATAGCGTGTTTTTCAGTGTTATTAAACTGGGCGGGACACAGTTTCGTTTATGAAAACAGCTACCGGTTTTTAACTTTTGACATGCTGGGAACATTTGTTGCCGCAGTCACCATCGGGAGCGTATGGGCTGTCATTGTGGCGATAACGACTCCTATCGTTTTATCAAATATAACTTCTCCTCATTTTATTTATTTTGCCGTAATAAACATTACCGGAGCTCTTTTCTGGGGATGGCTTGCCGAATCCGGCAAACTTACTATTTTCAATACAAAAACAAATGTAGACAACGATATTAAAAAAACTTTTTTCATATCAGCGAGATTCATTCTTTTCGCCGGAATCGCAACAGGGCTTGTCATTTCCGTTTTTTCTTCAATTATAAAGAACGTTGTTTTTCAGGACGCCATATTTAAACAGCCTTATTCCATTTATTTTACGGAATCTTTCAGAAATCTTTTTAACATAGAAAATACAGGCGGAATTCTGTCTTTAATAGGAAATTATACGGCCGAAACTTTCGTGGAAATCCCGAATATGATACTTACGGTTTTAATAGGCAGCATTATTTGCGTAACGATTTTAAAATACAACACCGTTATGCTGACCGAACATTACCGGTATAACTTAACAAAAAAAAATATATCCTGGCTTAACATATTTTTGACAAGCATAACAAAGGCCGAATTTATATTATTTATATTATCCGGTTATATTTATATATCAACCGTAAAAACCGTTTCGCATACGGTTTTGCCGGAAATTTTGGAAAAGATTTCAATCCACTCTTTCCAGAATTTTTTATTTCTTGAGATGATTTCTATTCCTCTTATAATCATTATTTTGATTTTATTTTTAAAAATGATTCTGCCGCTGCGTAACATTAAAATAAATGACGATCTGTTGTATCTGCGCAGAAGCGTTTTGAATAAAAAAGATTTTGAGAGAGACACCACAAAATTTATACTTGTATCTTTTATTTTTTCCGTTTTTATCGTGGCCGTATACCTGTCAATCATCATACATCTTACCGGCATTACTCCATTTAAATATTATGAAATGATATCCGGATCAAGCGTGGATACAAGCAATTTTTTGTGGCTTATAATACTGCTTGTTATTTTTATATTGATTGACAAATACAATAATAACCTAACCTATAACGCGGCGATGGAAAGCGAGCTTATAAAAAAACAAACCGTATCCGAAATCAAGGATTCTTTTGAATCGCAGATTCAAAGGCTGCAGTCTCTGGAATTAAACTGGGCTGAAGACACCGTTGAGCTTCTAAGAAGTTCCCGGCACGATCTTGTAAACCAGCTGGAAAAAACAAATACGGGATTTAATGATATACTGTCGGAAGTATATGAAAAAATAGTTAAGCCTTACAGTGATGAAATTTTAGAAAACCAGAAAACGACAAGAGAACACGTTGAAGACTTAAGCAACGGCAAACTTCATAAAACCGATTTGAATTACATTAACGAAATTATCGTAAAACAAATAGAATTTTATAATTATAAATTAAAACCGCATATTGAAATTTCAATAAACGCGTTAAAATTAAACGATAAAGACCGTTTATACTGTTATATAAACAGACTCATTTTCATAGCCGTAAGAAATATAATAGACAACTCGGTGTTTGCTTTGCAGAAACTGCTGATGAACGATAATTTTTCCGCAAAAATAAAAGTATCAGTTTATTTAAGCGAAAATAAAAAGAATTTAATGATTTCAATCATTGACAACGCCGGCGGATTAGATGATCTTACACTGTCAAAAATATACAAACAGCAGCTGCAAAGTTCAAAAGGCGACAGATTGGGAGAAGGAACGCTGCACAGCGCGTATTTTGCGGGCATTTTAAACGGAACCGTTTCGGCAAAAAATTCCGGCATTAACGACGAAAAAGGACTTGAAACGATTATTGTTCTGCCGGTTTACGAGGAGGATAAATGAGTTCTGACGAAAAGAAAAAAATAATAGCTTTAACCGACGATGATTTAAATATAAGATCATCTCTTGAAAGGACTATTTTAAGACATTTTCAAAATATTGAAGTTATGCAGTTTGGAACGACTACGGAACTTAAAAAATTTATTTTAAACAATCCCGATACGATTGATTTGCTGATTCTTGATATTCATTTCGGAATAGGAGAGACCGGACTTGATATTTTGCCTTATATAAAACAGACCGCTCCGACAATACAAATTATACTTTTAACCGCCATGGAACGCGTTTACGGACAATCCGTGACAAATCTTGCGGGAGACATGATTTTTGATTTTATATCAAAACCCGTAACCGAAACGGAACTTGTAATCAAAATAAAAAAAGCGTTGCTTTCTATTGATTCTATAGGCGATAAAATAAAAAATCTGCAGTCGCAGAATACTATTTTATCTTCAATATTAGACCATGATAAGCAAGCATCCTTGGGGGCCGGAAGAATGTTTGAAAAGGAAATTTCGGACAGACTTGCAAAAATGACGACGGTATTTATGAAAGAACCTTACTCTCCGAAACAAAATATTATAGTTAACGGGCAGGAAATAGATATTATAGCTTTTACCGCCGCGCCGCTGCCTTTTACCGTATTATTGTTTGAAACAAAATATTTTCCTAACGCAAAACTTTCAGGAAGCATAAACGAGTCCCTTAAAATTACGGCAAATAATACGGAAATGGTTTCGGAAAAAAGAAGAAATATTTTTGAACAATCGGACAACCAGTTTAAACAGGTCAGCAAAAAAATTGAGAAGATACTTAAAGACAATAATTTTACGGATAAAAACGATAAATTCAGACCTTTTATAGAAACTTTTGTAGTTTTTACTGATTCAACGGATTTTTCGGAATTGGACACTTCAAACGCCAATAAATATATAAAACTGATAAAGGCAAAAGATTTAACAGCTGATTTTATTATAAAAAGCGTATTTGCTCTGCCTAAAAGAGAAGTTGCGCCGAATATTAAACAGTTAATTTTGGATAATCTGACAAAATAATTTAAATAAAAATTTTAAATTTACCACAAAAACTGCAGCGGATCTACGTTCACGCCGTTTCTTTTTACGGTAAAATGAAGATGAGGTCCGGTTGATCTTCCGGTAGAACCGCTTCTTGCTATAAGCTGCCCTTGTTTTACTCTCTGGCCTACTCTTACCAAAATTTTTGAAAGATGCCCGTAATGCGTTATATAACCGTTTTGATGATCAATAAAAACGGCAACGCCGTAATGTCCGACGTCGTAACTCGCTACGGTAACGACTCCGCTTGCCGCAGCTCCTACCCATGACCCTTCTTTAACGGCTATATCTATGCCGCCGTGTCTGCTTGCTTTGCCTGTAACCGGATGTCTTCTTTTTCCGAAAGCGCTGGTAATTCTTCCCGCAAGAGGCGAAACAAAAAGTTCTCTGAGAGCATATTTTTGCTGCATCTTTTCATTTAATAAATTAACCAAAGGTCTTTTGCCCGGAACAAAAACAAAAAATTCTTGGCGCAAATCGCCGTTTAAAGCAAAATTTGTATTTTTTAAAACTGATTCTTCAACGCCGTATTTTTCCGATATGGTTTTTATTGTATCTTCAGGCTGTACCGGATGAAGAGTACCGCCGACATTAGGTATAAGGAGTTTTTGCCCTTCGTTTACATTATAAGTTTTCATCTGAGGATTACAGCCTATGATTGTATGTACGGAATATCCGTATTTTTTTGCTATTGTCCAAAGATTTTCTCTTCTCTTAACTTTATAAACGTAAAATTTTACGCCTTTGGTTTTTAAATATAAATACTTCAGCCTTGATTCAAGATTATTGATTAGTTCGTCTTTTGTGTAAACCGGAAGCGTAACCGTAATGGCGGATTTTAAACTTGCCTCGGCGACGGCATGAACTTTTGCGTTAACGACAAAATAAACAACTGTTAAAACTATAAAAAATACGGTCCATCTTATAATTAGATTTCTAAACATACAAAGCCTCTGACAATTTTTTTATCTTTCAACAGCAATTTTTCCTTTAAATGTTTTTCCGCCGTTTGAAGTTACGTAATATATATATACGCCGGAAGCGATTTTATTGCCGCATCTGTTTTTTGCGTCCCAGACAAAAAAATAATTCTGAACAGTCTCAAAAACAAGTTCTCCGGCGATATTAAATATTTTTATTTTTGCGTTTGCGCCTATATTCTGAAATGTTATGCCGTCTGCGTCATAACTGCCACCGCTTCCCGGTTTATACGGAACCGGATAAACCAAAATATTATCGGGCGTTTCATCGGTTATTAAATTTGACGTTATCAGGCAAGTTCCGGCGTTGACGTTAACGCTTCCCATATAAGCGTCGCTACCGTCGTAAAATCTTACCGTTTTATTTACAGGCAAAGGATTGTACACCATATAATTTTTTTTGCCGAAAGAATCTTCCGTAACAAGATAAGACGGAAAATCAGCACTATATCCCGCAGCCTGCACACCGTATTGTTTAAAATAATTTATAAAATGATATGTAAAACTTCTTGTTCCGCCGTCGTCAACAACCGGATTTGCAACAAAGTTATTCCATGCCGCATCCGGGTCAAACAACGCGTGATATTTTTCCCAAACGTCGTTCCAGTAATAATCTCCCGGAGCTTCTGAAAGCATTTTTGCATAAAAATTATTTTGTGCATAATCTTTATCATACCCCAAATACAACATTGACGGAGTCAGAGGAAAAATTTGAATGCCTTTTATTTCTCTTGCTCCGTGGGTCGGGGTCCACCATACCCAATACCACGCTCTTCCTCCGAACAAAACTCCTACTGACCCGTGGTTGCCGTAAGTACTTAAAAGTGATGAAGGATATATTTCTTTTTCACTGTCTCCGGAATCAACGTCCAAATAGTAGTCTCTTATCGAATTATAATTATTCGTATACAGCCATATTCCGAGTTTTATATTATTTTCACTGTTTGAATAATTTGAATATGAAGTTTTATTTGTAGCCATACCCCATAAATATATGGCGGCCCATGCATTCATTGCTTCTGATGAAGATTCTTCATTAATTGAATCAGAATAAGATGAAATTTCCGAACCGCCCATTCCATCCGCCCAGCTGTGTCCTTCATAAACATCAAAATTTCTCATATACGGAAAATTCGTGTCTGTACGGGAAATATTTGCTATATCTTTTATAAGAAGTTCAACCATTCCGCCGTAACGGTTTGCAAAATCATCGTCATACATCGCAAGAATCGCGGATGCATAAATAAAATATCCGTAATGAAAATGATGATCACTGTATTTTTCAGTCCCGAATCCGGTTTTAATTCCTATCAGTCCGCCCCAGTTTGAATCATAAGCAAAAAACTTTTTTGTCTCGGCGCTTGAATAAGTAAACCAGTTTGCAAGTTCTGCTCTCAATCTTGATATCAACAAATTCTTTGCCGATGCGTCTCCGGCATTATCGGCAACTGTTATAAGATTAGCGATTTTCGCCAAATTTTTACCGTAATAATATGTATTGTCCGCCTGATACCCGGCCGGATCTATATTCGCATTTTTATCAGTTGCAAGAGCATTTGTTATCAGTGTTTTTACCGAAGAAGATATAGTATGGTTTAAAAACGGAACTATGCCGTAAAATCCGTATTTTGTGGAAAATTTATTTCCGCTGACTGCTTTCATTCTTCCTCTTATTGAAGAAAATTCTTTGGCGTTAAAATAATTCAGAGAAAGCTCGTTATTTTTATACTGATGAGGCATAACTGCAAAAAGAGTCTGGCTTTCAATAAGTCCTGCATCAGCTCTTTTTACGTCAAAAATAAATTGAAAATTCGTCGTTACTTTGTATCTGCTGTCTATATCATACGAAGCTTTTGTGTCTGTAACAAAATTGTACGCATATTTATACCATTCGTTTAAGTCTTCTTTTGAAGTCATAAGCCCGACGGACATATATCTTGCCGAAGAAGGAAACGTTATATTTATAAATTGTGTTGAATTAGCCGGAACGGACGAAGAATATGCATTCAGTTTTATCTGAGAACCTGGCGGAAGAAATATTCCGTAATATCTGGTACTTGATGATGAATTGCCGGTATAATAAGATTTAACTTCAAGTATTAATTTATCAGCATAAAAAGGATCTGTTGTTGTTACCTGAACTGAAGAAGACGTATAAACTTTAAAAGAATTATTTGCATCAATTGCATTCGGAAAAGAAATCATTGCGTTTGAACCGTTTTTGAAATTAAAATAAGAAAAAAGCATTCCCTGTCCGAAAGTTGCTTCATACTGACCGTTATCCATAGTACAAGCCCAATCGGAAAAAGATTTTAATTTTACGTCGCTTGTATTTATTGTTTTAGGATTGTTAGACGCATCAGTCGCGGTTATGCAAAGCTGAGACCTTGTGGGATCGGCCAAATCACTGCCGTAAGTAAAACAGCCTCCTCCGCTGTATGCGGTTAATATAGGATAACCTATTAAAAGGCTACCCGTATATCTTTGTTGTGCAACAGTCTGGTAAGATACAACATGAAGCTGCGGCTGAGTATACATTCCCAATGACGGCTTTGAAGAATCATTATAAATTAAAGAATTGTACCATTTGTTTGTCGGATAAGGTTTTGAAAAAGAAGGGGTTCTTGAAATAACCGGCGTTGCTACGCCTGTGCCGGACAAATCCTGTTTTATTGATGCATTTCCTCCAGGGTCGGGAACCGAAAAGCAAAAAGTATAAAGAAACAGCAGAAAACAGACTGTTACTATCTTTTTCATATTCTCTTTTGAAACAGTAATTTATATTCGCTTGGGCAACTTGCAAGCATTATGTTCATCTGATTTTGTTTCATATATCTGTCAAATTTCTTAAGCCCTATAAAATAATCAGCTAGAAAATATATTCCTGCACCTGCTATAACAATTCCGGCTACACCTTCTAAATCACTTTTATTTCTTTTTTCATATATTTTTGTATAACTATTTGATAAATCTAATCTGACTTCCATTATTATCGAAGTTGCTTCACCCAGATAAAGGCCTATGGTCTCATCTATCACTCTTGGAACACCGCCCGGAACTTCACTGCCCGCTGCATAATATGCAAATGTATCTTCCCAAGTAACTGATTCTCCTTTTGCAAGACTAATTGTATCAACTATACGATAGCCGTACATATCCGTAGTTTCATCACCTTCGCGAGGTGCTGTTGGCCATACTACTATCGGATCCTGATTTACATGAAAGTATCTGACTTCTACTTTGACGTTTGTCAAATCAACATTACCGCTGTTATAAATAATATTTGATTCTATGGGAGGATCGGCAGGATTGGTCGGAAGTCCGTGTCCCGATGTCAATGTATAGACATATTTGTCTTGTGAATCTTTATCGCTTGAAGTCCACTCTGCATGTATAACAGTCATATAATCAACCGACGGTTTTGAAGTATCATATTCAACTTTTGAAAAACCGTCATAAGTCAGAAAAGCTCCCGTTAAAGTTAAAACTATTCCGTAGATAAGCTGAATCGGAGATTTTTTATCTGCCTCTTCTTCAGTTCCGGCATACGGATCAAAAGCAAACGCAATATTTGCAGACAAACAAATAACCAAGAACAAACTTATTATTTTTTTCAAATTTTTTCCTCTTCAAATTTTTTCTTAATATTATCTAAAACTTTGAAAAGTTCAGTCATGTCAACCGGTTTTTGAAGATAACCTACAGCGCCCGCCCTGTTAGCTTGTTCTTCCGTAAAAATAGTTTCGCTTCCGGTCACATAATATATCGCGACGTCTTTTTTTAACTCTCTTAAATAATTATGTATGTGATCTCCGTCAATATCGGGCAAAACTATGTCTAAAAAAACAACATGGGGGTCTTCTTGTTTAAAAACAGATATGCACTCCTCTCCGGTAGCGGCTAAAAAAACTTCAAATCCTTTTCTTTTAATTATTTTTGCCATCGCGTCTCTAGCAAAAACTTCATCATCAACTAATAAAATTTTAACCATTTTTTATACCCGCCGCAATCTGTCATTATATACAACGATTATACAATATCATTTTATTTTTTTAAAGAGTTTTTTTATTATTTTAAAAAATTCTCAACACGGCGAATTTCAGATATTCGGTCTCGGGCATTGAAAGAAGTATGGGATGATCTTTGGCCTGTGTACCGAATTCCAAAAAAACGGCTTTTTTCTTTGCTTTTGAACAGGCTTCCTGTATCATTTTTTTAAAATCTCCGAACGGTAAGTGATGAGAACACGAACTTGTCGCAAATATCCCGCCGTTTTTAAGAAGTCTGACGGCCTGTTCGTTTATTTTAACGTAATGTTTATATCCGGCAAAATAATCTTTCTTGCTTTTTATAAGTCCAGGAGGATCTATATTTACGGCTTCAAAATTTTCTCCGGCAGCTTCCGAGGAAGACATATATTCCAACGCGTCGGCTTCTATAGCGTTAAAGTTTTTAAAATTATTCAGCTCATAATTTTTTAGCGCGGTTTCAAGAGCCGGTTTGGAAGAGTCAACAAATATGACTTCTTTTGCGCCTCCTTCCATTGCGTTTAATCCGAACGACCCCGTGTGGGTAAAACAATCTAAAACCTTTTTATCTCTGCAATATTTTTGAAATTTTTTTCTGTTATCCCTTTGGTCAAAAAAGAATCCCGTTTTCTGACCTTTCTGCAGATTAACGTAATATTTTATTCCGTTTTCGTTTATAATCAAATTTTCCGGAATTTGTCCGCTGTAAACTTCAGATTCTCCGCTGAGATTTTCAAGCTGTCTCAAATGGGAATCATTTCTAATCATTATCCCTTTCGGTTTTAAAACATTTGTAACCGCTTCCAATATGTCATGTTTATTTTTATCTGCTCCGGCGGAAATAAACTGCGCGGCGCAGTAATCTTCGTATTTATCCAAAATAAATCCGGATATATCGTCCGATTCTCCGTAAATAAGCCTGAAAGAATTTATATCGCCGTATAATTCGCGTCTTAATTTTAACGCGGATTTTATTCTGTTTTCCCAAAATTTTATATCAATAATATCATTTTTATCGGCCGACAATAATCTGAATGCAATTAACGAATGAGGGTTATAAAAACCTGTTCCGACAAAATTATTCATACTGTCGTAACACTCCAAAATATCGCCTGCCTGCGGTTTATCATAAATAGTTTGTATCTCGTTTGAAAAAACCCATTTATGCCCATGTCTGACTCTTTTGTCTTCGTTCTTTTTTAATATTATTTTCTTCATTTATTATCCTTTTTAATATTCAGCCAGTATGAAACGTCGCACTGCCCGTGTTCGTTATTACCTGCGGCTGTTACAGTGCCGTCTTTCTTTAAACCCACCGTATGCAAATCGCCGGCCGAAATCGCAATGATATCTTTCCAGTCAGAAACATCGCACTGCCCGTATTGATTATCCCCAACGGCAACAACAGTGCCGTCTTTCTTTAAACCCACCGTATGGAAAATATTGGCCGAAACGGCAACAACATCTTTCCAGTCTGAAACATCGCACTGCCCGTATTCATTGTCTCCGGCCGCGACTACCGTTCCGTCTTTTTTTAAACCGACCGTATGATAATATCCTGCGCTTATGTCGGAAAGGTCTTCCCAATCCGAAACATTGCACTGTCCTTTAAGATTATATCCGCACACGACAGCCTTGCCGTTGCTTTTTAATCCTACGGTGTGAACGCCTCCGGCCGAAACTTTTACGATATCTCTCCATCTGTAAACATTGCATTCGCCGTTGTCGTTATTGCCGACGGCTTCTACCGTACCGTCTTTGCAGAGTCCTACCGTATGAGATGCTCCGGCCGAAACTGCCGCTATATTTTTCCAGTCGGAAACATTGCATTGTCCGTATTCGTTATCTCCGGCTGAGACTACGGTCCCGTCTTTTTTTAATCCTATTGTATGAATGCTTCCCGCTGATATCGCAACTATTTCAGTCCAATACAAGACGCCGCACTGTCCGCTGTCGTTGTCTCCGACGGCGTTTACGGTACCGTCTTTATTAACGCCTACCGTATAAAAATCGCCGGCCGATATGCTGTTTGATGCCTGATTGTTGCATGTTTGCCCGAAGCATATTCCGTAAGAAAAAAGAAAGAATATTATAATAAACGTCCGATAAATATTTTTCATTTTTTTCTCTCTGTCAAACGTAATATTTATAAATAAAAACTAAAATCAGTAAACGGGAAACTGTCTGCATAAAGCCGTAACTTCTTTTTTTACATTTGTTATTACGGTTTCATTATTGATATTTTTTAAAACTTCTATGATATATCCCGCTATTTTTTCCATCTGCGGCTCTTTCATCTTTCTAGTCGTTACGGCAGGCGTTCCTATTCTTATTCCGGACGATATCATCGGTTTTTCCGGATCATAAGGAATTGTATTTTTATTAACCGTAATTCCGGCTCTTTCAAGCGTAATCTGCGCGTCTTTTCCGTTTACGCCAAGCGGTCTTAAATCAACCAAAAACATATGGCAGTCCGTACCGCCGGAAACTATTCTCAGTCCGCCTTCGGCAAGAGCTTTTGCAAACGCTTTTGCGTTGCTTGCGACCTGTTTTTGATATACGGCAAATGAAGGTTCCAACGCTTCTTTAAAAGCAACCGCTTTTGCGGCTATGACATGCATTAAAGGACCGCCCTGAATGCCAGGAAAAACGGATGAATTTACGGCTTTTATATATTTTTCGGAACACATTATCATACCGCCTCTGGGGCCTCTTAATGTTTTATGCGTCGTTGTGGTTACGATATCGGCGTATTTTAGGGGAGAGGGATAAATGCCCGCGGCGATAAGTCCCGCATAATGCGCTACGTCAGCCATATGAAAAGCGCCTACCGAGTCCGCAATTTCTCTGATTTTTTTCCAATCCCATATTCTTGAATATGCGCTTGCGCCGGTAACAATAAGTTTAGGTTTATTCTGTTTGGCAAGTTTTTCAAGATTATCGTAATCTATCGTTTCTTTTTCTTTATCAACCGTATAGGCAATTACGTTAAAATATTTGCCTGAAAAATTATAAGGGCTTCCGTGCGATAAATGTCCGCCGTGCGAAAGGTCCATTCCCATAATAGTATCGCCCGGTTTTATCAAACTTAAAAACGCGGCCATATTCGCCTGAGCTCCCGAATGAGGCTGGACGTTTACGCATTCGCATCCGAAAAGCTGTTTTGCCCTTTCAATCGCTATCGTTTCTATTTTATCTACAAATTCGCAGCCTCCGTAATATCTTTTTCCGGGATATCCTTCGGCGTATTTATTAGTTAAAACCGAACCCTGCGCCTGCATAACGGCTTTTGAAGTATGATTTTCCGACGCAATAAGTTCTATCGTGTTTTCCTGTCTTGAATGTTCCTCTTCAATAACGTTAAAAATTTCACTGTCCTGTTTTTTTAAATCTTCCATTTTAGTCCCCTTTCGTATTTTTACTATATATATTTTAATAATTTATTACAATCCAAACATCCTTTGCGGATAACCACATACGGAAATTTTACCATATCTATTACGGTAGATTCAAAAGAAAATTTACATTTGCCGTCATCAACTATAATATTGACCTTTTCATTAAAATATTCCAGAGCAAGTTTTGCGTCCTTGGCGCTTTCTTTGCCGGATATGTTCGCCGAAGTGCTCATCAACGGACGGTTATGCTCTCTCATTATTTCAAGAAGAATTTTGCAGTTAGGAATTCTGACTCCGAGATTGTCTCTGCCTCCGGTTAATATTTTGCCTATTTCGGTTGTCGGAAGTATAAGCGTCAGCTGTCCGGGCCAAAAATCTTTTATTATGCCTTCAATTTTTTCAGGAAACACGACAAATTGTTTCAATATGTCTTTATCATGAGCCAAAAGAATCAGCGGTTTTCTGTCGTTTCTGTTTTTTAATTTATAAATCGTTTCCTGCCCCTTACGGTTAAAAATACTTACCATTACGCCGTAAACCGTATCCGTAGGCAGTACCACTATTCCTTTTTGGCTCAGCGTCGCGGCGACTTCCGATACAAGTTTTTTTTTATTTTCTTTTTTTGTACTTAAAACTTTCGTTTCCATTTATATTTCAACCTTCTTTTATCGTTAAAAAATTTTTCCGGCTATCAATTTAACAAGTTTATCGGCCGATTTTTTAATCTCAGGAGTTACGACGGTTCCGAATTCAAGATTTTTCGGCTGAATGCCGATTATTAAAATTTTACATTCAAAATGCTTAAGCAAATAATCTATGAATATATTTATCGGCATCATATGCGTTGAAAAAGAAGCGCCATCTATGTCGTTTGCGTTTATTATATCAATTTCGCCGGGTTTTTTGCCCGTATCGGCCGCATCTATAATAAGCATTCTTTCCGGTTTAAACTTTTTAATTTCGCCCGTAAAATTTTCAGGCGCGGTAGCGCCCTTTATGATGCGGATTTTATCTTCGTCATATTTATATTTTAATAATTCATCAGCAATATACATTCCGACGGCGTCATCGGTTCTCAGTTCCGAACCCACGGCCAGAATAAGCGTCTTATATTTTTTTGACAAAAAATTTTCAATTATTTCCGGCTGTTTCACTTTTATCTTCCTTTATTTCGTTTGTATCACGATATGACGATATTTCGGCGGTTATTGACCCTATCGGTATTTTTGTTTTCATTTTAACCGGCATTCTTCTTGCATCCGCCGTTATCCAAACTTTCAATTCGCCCTTTGCTTTAAAGATGCCGGCGTTTTCTCTCATCGCCGGCTCTAAAACAAAACAGTCAAAAATTCCCGCATCGGTTTTTAACGTCTCTCTGCCCGTCACTTTTGTTTTAAGAATCCACGTATCCTTTCCGGCGTGGGCGTCAAAAAAATATTCGTCCCCTACTTCCAAATTCACGGTCCTGAAATAATATAGCGAAGATAATACGTCCTGAACCCATCTTTTTGTATTGCCTACCGTAAATTCTCCCTGCTCATCTAAAACATATTTCTCGTTTATATGGTCAAAATCTATTTTTTGTTTTTTAATCCAGCCGCCTTCCCGAATATCGGCATAAAATTTCAGAGAACAAAAACTTTCGGAGTCAATCCATGACTGGTTTTCGTCTCTTACTTTATAAAAATTATCCAGAAGAGACAGAGTTTTTGCCGTTGAATATAAATGATAAGCTTTTCTGCCGTTTATATATTCAAATCCTCTGATTTCAAGCGTAGCCCGTCCGACTTTTACAAATTTCCAATAAACGTCAAATAATATTTTTTCTTCTTTCGGAAGAGTTTTTTCCAAATTTCTCCATTGAAAATTTACCGTATTATCTGTTTCTGCATTAAAATTAGAACATATTTTTTGATTTATATCCTCTGCATATAAATTTAAAGATATAAATATGAAAATTATAATTATTTTAGTTTTTGATATCATTCGGCATCTCTGTTTCGCCCTGTATTTTATCTTTAATTTCTTCTTTTTTTCCTTCCGCCGGTTTATCTGTTTTTCGAATGACATCAACTTCATCCGGCATTTTAAAATTGTAAGATGCAAGTTTGGCAACTATAGAACCGAAAGGAGTTTTTGTTTTCATCATTACCGGCATTTTGTTTTTGTCATTTGTAAGCCATACTCTAAGTTCGCCTTTTGCCCGAAAAATACCGGCATCTTCCCTTACTCCGGGCTCTAAAATTAAACATTCAAAAGTTCCGGATTTTATTTCTACTTTTTCTTTGCCTGTAACTTTTGTTTTTAAAGGCCACGTATGCTCTCCGGAATGAACATCAAACACATACTCATCGCCGACTTCTAAATCCAATGTTCTAAAATAATAAAATGCCGATATAATATCCTGAACAAAAGTGGGTATCTTTCCTTTTTTAATAGTCCCGTTATCGTTTAAAGTGAATTCTTTTCTTATATGGTCAAAATCTGCCTGTTCCTGTTTTTTCCATCCTCCTTCGGAAACATCAAAGTGATATCTTAAAGAACATAAACTTTCTTTATCCATCCATGATTCGTTTACGTCTCTTACCTTAAAAAAATTATCAAAAAACGGAGAAGATTTTGCCTGAGAATATAAATGAAACACAGTTCTACCGTCAATTTCTTCAAAACCTTTGATTTCAAGAGTAGCCTGTCCGACTTTTATAATTTTCCAGTAAATATCAAAAACTAAATTTTCTTCTGCAGGAAGCTCGCTCTTTAACGTTCTCCATTTAAAGTTCTGTGTTGAAACGGCAACATCGTTTATAATTTTAATCTCTTCAACGATATCTTTGCAATAAACCGAAATTGAAAAAAACAGCAACGCTGATATTAAACTAATTTTTTTTATAATCATTGATAATTACCTTAACAGCCTCATATAAATTTTTTGACACGGCAAGCGGTTTCTGTTTCTCATTTTTGATATTTTGAACTTGTTTTTTACCGTGTCCTGTCAAAACAAGTATTCCTTTCCCGCCGAAATTATATCCCATTTTGTAATCTCTTATACTGTCTCCGACGACATATGAACGCTTTAAATCAATATTCAAATCTTTTGCAGCCTGTACACCCATACCTATTTTCGGTTTTCTGCATTCACAGACATCGTCGGTGCCGTGCGGGCAGTAGTATATGCCGTCTATTTTAACTCCGACGACTTTAAGCATTTTTAAAAGAGTTCTATGTATAATCTGTAATTTTTTTTCCGTAAAATATCCGCGCGCTATTCCGGATTGGTTTGTTATGATAACCGTTTTAAATCCCGCCTTTTGCAGCTTCAAAATAGATTTTACAGCGTAAGAATATAATTTTAAATCCTTTTCGTCGTTTAAATATCCTTTTTCATGATTGACCGTCCCGTCTCTGTCTAAAAACACCGCAGGGGCTTTTTTCATCGCAAAATCTCCGCTATTTTTTCTTCAAACTTTTCTTTTCCAAAATTAAAAATTATTTCTCCGGACAAAGTAAATATTTTTTTCTTTATTCCGTCGTTTATAATTTCTTTTATTTTTATTCCGTCTTTTTCGGTGGTAAGAATAATGTCGGAATCCGACATTTGTTTATATATTTTTTCAATATCGTTTGCAGAATATCCGTAATGATCCCGGAAAACAAATTCTTTTTTTATTTTTAATCCCAGTTTTATTATGCTGTTTTTAAAATTATCCGGAGAACCTATCGCACAGACCGTAAAAATATTTTTATTAAAAACCTCAGGTCTGACAAAAGAATTGTCATACATGTTTTTTAATTTGAAATTACCATAGCAAGCCTTCAGACTTTTTTTGCCCGTAATATCGTATATCCTTCCGTCAAGCAGTTCAAGCCGCTCTTTCGTCACCAAATCCGAATTTGTAATTATTACTATTCCGGCTCTTTTTAAAGCATCCAAACTTTCTCTTAAAATGCCTGCCGGTATTATCATTTCATTGCCGAAAGGATTTGCTGCGTTTACGCAGACAATATCTAAATCTCTTTTTAATTTCCAGTGTTGAAATCCGTCATCTAAAACAAAAACATCCGGATTAAATTTTTTTGCAACTTCCGCAGATTTTACTCTGTTCGCTCCCACAATAACGGGACACGAAATTTTTTGTGCAACCATATACGGTTCATCGCCTGCCATTTCAAGACTGCTTAATATTTTATTTGTATCTCTTACAATAACAGAATTTTTTGTTACAATTTTTCTTCCATATCCCCTTGACAGAACAACAGGCGTTTTTTTTAATGATAGAATATATTTTACAACTTCTACAACAACAGGGGTTTTAGCACTTCCTCCCCAGGTTATATTGCCCACGCTTATAACAGGTTTATCCAATTTAACCGATTTTGTAATTTTTCTGTTCAATTCGGATATAATGTTATAAATAAAAGACAACGGATATAAAAATTTTTTCATTGTAAAATTTCTCTGTAAATTTCGGATAGATTCTCAACCATTTTTTTATCTGGAAATTGATTCTCAACAAATTTTTTGCCTTCAATCCCCATATTCAAAGCTAAATTTTTGTCCTCCAAGAGTTTTTTTATTGCATCTGTAAGAGCTTTGACATCTCTTGGTTTAATAATTAAAGCTGTTTTATTTGCTATGACTGTTTCAGGAATTCCGCCTATATTTGTTGTTATAACCGGTTTTGCCAAAGCCTGCGCTTCCACATTCACGTTGCCGAATCCTTCCGTATCGCATGACAATAAACAAAAAATATCCATTACGTTTATGTATTTAGCCACATTTTTTTTATAACCGGCGAAAATTACAATATCTCCGGCTCCGCTTATTTCGGCATATTTTTCCTGTTCTTTTCTGCCGGGTCCGTCTCCTATCAAAAGACACGCCAAATTAGGATATTGGGTTCTTATTTCTGCAACCGCGTCAATCAGGTATGTCTGTCCTTTTCCCTCAAGCGACACCATTGCCCCGACCGTTCCTATAACCATTTTATTTTCCAAACCGCATTCTTTTATAACATCGGAAGCATCCGTATCTTTTGTGAAAGACTCAAAATCAAAACCGTTATAAAGAGTTTTAACGTTTTTTTCAGGCGCTCCGTCTATATTAATTATATTTTTTCTTATCGCTTCAGAAACCGTAAGAACTTTATCCGCGAATCTGTAATGGTATCTGGAATACCACTTATGTCTGGTATCCTGCGTTCTGTGAAGAACGACTTTTACGGAAGGAAAAAATATTTTCATAAAAAGGGCCGTCCAAAATAATTTTCCCTGTTTAACGTGAATTATTGATATTTTTTCTTTCCGGATAATTTTTATAAGACTAAATATTCCCGAAGGAGTAAAAGTACCGCGGCACTCAAAATCAAACGTTTCAATATCTTTTTCTTTTGAATATTTATTCAGACTGCTGTCTTTGGGAGCGGCCATAACGGCTTTAAAATCCGGACTGTATTTGTTTAAAGCGACGGCCGCCGCGGCCGTCATCTTTTCGGCTCCGCCGAAAGAAAATGACGAAAAGATAAATAAAACTTTTTTTCTGTTCATAAATTATAAAACTCTTTTAATAAGAGAAACATATTCTTTTGAAGTGGCTTTAAAAAATGTCTCGGCATATTCAATATTTTTACCTTTAACAACAGCCCAAAACTGTGCAATTGACGAACACATTTTAACGTAATCCCTTGTAGCTGTTTGGGACTTGTAACATTCTACAGCCTTTTTTTTGTCTTCCCATACTCCCGATATATCAGATATGACGTTCGGCATTAAAGTTCCCCATACCGGATATGCGTATATAAGACAGTCTGTCGGATTTTTTTTATACGCAACGGCAAACGCTCTTGATATTGCTATATGGTCTGCGTGATTATCAAGCATAAACGGAAGAAAAATAATATCAGGCAAATATTTTTCAAATACCTTATTAAATCTTGACGCCAAAGCCGACTCCATTGAATGCAAAGTTCCAACTTCAAACTGAAGAAAATGATTTACGCTTGATCCGAGAATTTTTGCCGCTTCGGCTGTTTCGGACGCTCTGTCATTATCCGATGTGCAGAAAACTATTTCAAGATGCCCGCCGTTTTTTACGTGTTTTATTATCGTGCCGCCGCATCCTATTGATTCGTCGTCCTGATGAGGCGCGATTACCAAAACATTATTACCCGGCAATAACTCTTCAACGGGAGTTGAATATTTTAAAAAAGGCTGTATATATTCATACATTCTGAATATACTTCTGTAATTTGAATATTTCATTAATTTTACCTCTTATTATTAATGTATGCGGATTATAAATTTTTTATCTGTTCAATTATATCATTTGAAACAATATCTTTTGTAGTATTTTTTTTAATTATAATATGTTTTTCCAAAGGCTGCGGGCCTATCTGTCCGGGATCTGTAGCGCCGTATAATGCTATGCATCTTATTCCCAAACTTGCCGACAAATGCATAAGCCCCGAATCTATACCTATAAAAAATCCGGCTTTTTCTATAAAGCCCGCCATATCTTCCAAACCGTTTTCGGGGCAGTATATTTTAGGTTCTTTTTTACATTTTACAGTTATTGATTTAATGTATTCCTTTTCCCATTTTGCCCCTATTATTACAACATTTTTATCCATTTCATGCAATTTATCAATCGTTTCAACCCAAACTTCATTTTTAAGACATTTATCCTTGCGTCTTGCGCTTGCTCCGACCGATATGATTATAAAATCTTTTTCTCTCAAATTATTATCGGCAAGCCATTTATCCGCGTTTTTACCGCTTTGAACTCCCGCTTTTATAATGCCCGTATAATCTGTTTTTACGTTGTCAATTCCGGCAGTTTTGGCAAGATTTATATTGTTTTTCAGAGAAGGAACGCCGGTTTTACCGGCTTTAAGCGTTAATAAAAAATTTAAGCTTGACGTTTGAAATCCGGCCCTGTTTTTTATCCCGCAACAAAACGCCGTTATCAAACTTTCGGGAGATTCCGAAAAAAGAAACGCCGTATTGATATTTTCTTTTCTTATATCTTTTATCAATTTTATTCTTTTAAAAAAATTCTTTTCTTTTATAAAAATTTTATCGGTAAGTTTTGCAGATTTCAAAAGACCGGCTAAATTCGGCCTGACAACGGAATAAATTTTTATATCGGGATATTGTTCTCTTACTGCTTTCAATACGGGCAGAGAAAACAACAAATCGCCCAATTGATTCATATGAAATAAAATTATTTTATCCATTTTTTTATGTTTTCAAATACCGTTTTGGGTTTTATTTCTTCAAGACATCTTTCAATAGTATATTTGCATCTGCCCCTGCACGGACTGCATTTTAATCCGGAATTTAAAACTATTGAATTTCCGCCGTACGGAGCCGTCTCGTTAATGTCCGATCCTCCGAATATAAAAAGACTTTTTATTCCAATCGCGTTTGCAAGGTGCATCGGGCCGGTGTCTCCGCCGACAACACAAGCGCATCTTTTTAAAATATCGGCTAATCCGCTTATGTCAGTCCTTCCGCATAAATCAACGGTATATTTAGACCTTAGTTTACCGTAATCGTTTTTTGAACCTAAAACAATAATTTTAACGTCGTCATATTTTTTTATCATCCCGGCAAGTTTTAAATAATTCTGTACGTTCCAATTTTTTGTTTTACCTCTTGAAAACGGCACAAAAGCTATAACTTTTTCATCATTTTTTATTTTGTATTTTTCAAAAACATCGGTATTATCTTCCGTTTTAATTTTAAATTCAACACGGTACTGCTGTCCGGTAAGATACGTTAAAGACTTTAAATTTCTGATAACGGCATTTTGTTTTGGATCTCTTTTATAAGGCTGTTTGATAAGAAGCCAGCTGAATTCTTTCATTCCGCTTACCCCGATTTTCTGTTTTGCCTTCAACAGTCTTGTAAACAATGCGGTTCTCAAAAGCCCCTGTAAATCTATGGCAATATCGTAATTTTCTTTATTGCATTCTTTCAAAATATCAAAAAAAGCTTTTATTCCGCCGTCTTTATCCCAAACTTTTACATTATTTACGTTGGGAAATAATTTTACAACCTGTTCCCATTGTTTAAAAACAAGCCAGTCTATTTTACTTACGGGCCATACCGTTTTAACAGCCTGTAATATTGGATTTGCCTGTATAATATCTCCGAAAGAACTGGGTTTGACAATTAAAATTTTCATAGTTTTTCCGATAAATTAAAGTAAATGCCGTTTCGTATTTTATCAAATATAACAAATATTGACAATTTAATATATTTTATATAGAATACTGCAAAGTTGGATATTGAAGCAGCCGTCCCGGCTCACCTTCACCCTCTGGGAAAAAGGTTAAATATATATTGTATAGCGTTTGTTATATCGTATGGGACGGGTTTTTATCCGTTCTATTTTTTATTTTTATGTAGCTAAAACTACAGGGAGGATGTCATAGATACTAGGAGATATCGTACTAACCAGTACATAAGAGTTCCTGAAGTAAGACTTATTGACGAAAACGGAGTTGCGGCGGGAATTGTTCCTATTGCAGAAGCATTGTCGCGGGCGCAGGCTGCGGGAAAAGATTTGATTGAAATTTCACCGATGGCAAAACCCCCGGTATGCAAAATAACCGAATTTTCAAAATTCCGTTATGAGATTGCAAAAAAAGAAAAAGAATCCAGAAAAAAACAAAAAACCATACAATTAAAAGAAGTTCGTTTAAGAACAAGAATCGCCGAACATGATTTGGACGTAAAAATTAAAAGAATCAGAGAATTCTTAACCGACGGAGACAACGTACAGCTGACGGTTATGTTTTCCGGAAGAGAAATGCAGCATAAAGATTTAGGATTTGCCATTTTAGAGAAAGTAAAAGAACAGGTTTCAGATATCGCAGGCGCGGAAGGAAGGATTTCTTCAATGGGAACAAGATCTTTTCTTACTTTAAATCCGAGAAAAAAAGAATCAAAAAATAAAAATAATAAAGAGGAGATAAAAAATGCCTAAAATGAAAACCCACAGCGGCGCAAAAAAAAGGTTTAAGGTTACCGGCACAGGTAAAATAAAGTATAAAAAACCCGGCCAGAGACATTTATTGACCGGAATGAAGTCAAAAAAAGGAAGAGCGCTCAGAAAATCAGATATAGTAAATGATACGGATATGAACAGAATGAAGAAATTTATGCCTTATTCCGTTTAATAAAAATTTTTAATTAGAGCAAACTCAAAGGGAGATATAAAATGAGAGCAAAAAGCGTTGTTTATACAAGACAAAGAAAGAAAAAAACATTCAGACTTGCCAAAGGCTATTATGCGACAAAGAAAAACCGTTGGAGAATGGTTATTCAGCAGGTTGAAAAGTCTCTTGTTTATGCATATAATGACAGAAAGGACCGCAAAGGAACTTTCAGAAGTATGTGGATAGTAAGACTTAATGCCGCCGTAAGAGAAGAAGGCATGTCTTATAACAGATTTATTTCAGGATTGAGAAAAGCTAATGTTATAATTGACAGAAAAATGCTTGCGGAAATAGCGATAAACGATAACGCCACGTTTAAACAGCTTGTTGAGATTGCAAAAGCTTCTTAATTAAAAAATGAATTCGTCACCTGTAAGGGCGATAATATTATTTTTCACAGCTGTCATATTAATAGGAACGCTGTTGTTATGTCTGCCTTTTTCAAGACAAAGCGGAGCCGTTTTTTCGGTGTTAACCTGTCTTTTTACCGCCACTTCAGCGGTATGCGTGACGGGGTTATCCGTTGTTGACATAGGGACTTACTATACAACTTTCGGTCAATGGGTTATATTGTTCCTGATACAGGTAGGCGGACTCGGATACATGTTGGTTTCAACGGGTATAGGTATTTTGCTCGGTAAAATAGCTTTAAAAGACAGAAAAATAATGCAGGAACTTTTTGATATAAGCTCCTTCAATGAATTATTTAAACTGTTAACAAAAATAATACTGATTTCACTTGGAATAGAATTAGCCGGAGCGGTTGTTTTAACATTTATTTTTTTAAAAACTTATCCTCTCGGCCAATCCGCATATTATGCGTTATTTCATTCCATTTCGGCATTCTGTAACGCCGGATTCAGCGTATTTTCAACAAATCTTGAAGGCTTTTCGCAAAATGCGCCGTTGTTGTATACGCTTGCCTTACTTATAATTTTAGGCGGACTCGGTTTTTTTGTGCTTGTTGACTTGATTGACAAATTCAGAGGCAAAAATATAAGGCTGACGTTCCATTCAAAAGTTGTTCTGTGGATGACGGCCGGACTTATAGTTTTAGGTTTTTGTTCTTTCTTTTTAAGCGAATTTATAGCATTGTCTCTAAACGATAATTCATGGTTTTACATGACGAATAATGCTTTTTTTCAAATAGTAAGCGCCAGAACCGCGGGATTTAACTCAATCCCTACCGGATTAATAACAAATTTCGGAGCATTTGTTATAATTATACTTATGTTTATAGGCGCAGGCCCCGGAAGTACGGCCGGAGGCGTTAAGATAACAACGCTTCCTTTGATCTTTGTATTTGTAAGAAGCCTTTTAAAAGGCGACTCTTCATATCCTTTTGCCGGAAGAAATATTGATATTGATTTAATCAAAAAATCTTTGGCTGTATTTATATTGATGGCTGCTTTTGTTTTGGCGTCTATGACTGCGTTGCTTTGGACTGAAAGAAATCTTGAGCCGCTTAAAGTCATATTTGAATCGGTATCCGCATGCTGCACTGTTGGTCTTTCGCTCGGAATTACGTCATCAGTATCGGATATAGGAAGAATAGTGCTGATATTGTCAATGTTTATAGGAAGAGTCGGAACGGTAACCGTTCTTATATATTTAATGAACAGCAAATCCATGCAGGGTAACATAAAATATCCTGATGCAAAAGTGCTTATAGCCTAAAAGGAGAATCTATGGCAAAAAAACAATTCGGAGTAATCGGTCTTGGAACTTTCGGATCAAGCATTGCCAAAGAACTGTTTAAAAAAAATGCTCAGGTTTTGGCGATAGATATTGATGAAACAATCGTCAATAAAATAAGCGATTCCGTAACGCAGGCGATCGTTGCCGACGCCACGGATGAAAAATCGCTTGAAAACGCAGGCGTCAAAGACTGCGATACCGTGATTATTTCAATAGGCGAAGATATTGAAACAAGCATTCTCGCGACGCTTATAGTTAAAGATTTCGGAGTAAAAAACGTTGTTGTAAAATGCGTAAGCCAATGGCATTCAAAAATAGCGGCAAAAATCGGAGCCGATAAAGTAGTATATCCCGAACTTGAAATGGCGGAAAAACTTGCCGACAGCATGGTGTCTCCGAATATTTTGGAACAGATTGAATTTTCAAAAGATTACAATCTTGTTGAAATACTGGCTCCTAAAGATTTTTGCGGAAAAACAATAAAAGAATCCGGAATAAGAAACAAACACGGATTAAACGTAATAGCCATAAAAAGACAGACTCCTTTTATAAACGATGAAGGAAAGACGGATATAGTTGAAGAGGTTAATGTCGCTCCCGGACCGGAAGACGATATTTTAGAACATGATATTTTAGTAGTTGTAGGAAAACAGAATGATATTGAAAAATTTAAGGATAATAATTAAAGGTTAAGAAATTATATGATGAACATTAAAGAAAAAAATAAAAAAACCCAGGAAGAACTTGTGCAGGAAACTGCGACATTTTATTTTTTAAACAGCAAGTTTGACGAAGCCATAGATGAGTTTAAAAAAGTTTTAAAACTTAATCCGGCAAACATAGAGGCTTATTGCAGTTTGGGTTTGATATACGAGAATAAAAAACAGCCTGAAGAAGCAAAAAAAATGTACGAAAAAACGCTTCTTCTTGACAAAAATAATAAAGTGGCAAAAGAACATTTAAATAAACTTATAGGAATTAAAGACGATGAGCAAGATTGAACCTATTTTAGACGAAGCTCTGTTAAAACTTCAAAACGCGGGGCTCAACGATATAGAAACGATAAGAATTGAATATCTCGGCAAGAAAGGCAAGATTACCGAGATGCTTAAAAACCTTTCCGAACTTTCAATAGAAGAAAAAAAACAGTTCGGAGCCGAAATAAATACCGCTAAAACAAAATTAAACGAAGCGGTTGAAAACAAAAAAAAGGAAATAACAGCCCGGCTTTTGGAAGAGAAAATGAAAAACGAAAAGATTGACATTTCACCGGCTTTCGCATTTCCTTTTTCAAAAGGACACAAGCATATAATAACAAAAACCATACGGGAAATGACGGATATTTTTGTTTCTTTGGGTTTTGACGTGGCAGAAGGAAAAGAAATTGAAACCGACTGGTATAATTTTGAAGCTTTAAATATACCTAAAGACCATCCTGCAAGAGATACTCAGGATACGTTTTATCTGGAAGGTTCGCAAAATCTTTTGAGAACTCATACTTCGCCCGCCCAGATACATATTATGGAACAGACAAAACCTCCAATAAGAGTAGTAGTCCCGGGAAGAGTTTATAGAAACGAAGCAACCGACGCAACACATTCGGCGACGTTTCATCAGATTGAAGGTTTGGTAGTAGGAGAAGATATAACGTTTGCTGAACTTAAAGGAACTCTTTCGTTATTTATACACAGATTATTCGGACAGGAAATTGATCTGAGATTCAGGCCTTCTCATTTCCAGTTTACGGAGCCGTCGGCCGAAGTAGACATAAAATGCGTTATCTGCGGCGGAAAAGGATGCAGAGTATGCAAACAAAGCGGATGGCTTGAAGTTCTCGGATGCGGAATGGTGCACCCTAACGTTTTTAAATCGGTCAATTATGACAGCGAAAAATATACCGGATACGCTTTCGGAATGGGAGTTGAACGGTTTGCTATGTTTAAAAACGGAATTGACGATATGAGAGTACTGTACGAAAATGACATAAGAGTTTTAAAACAGTTTTAAAAACGGCATAAGAACGGAAATGAAAAGGATTTTAATAAAATGAAGATTTCATATAATTGGTTGAAAGAACTTATAGATTTTGATTTGTCGCCGGAAGAATTGGCGACGACACTTACTTTTTTGGGAGTTGAAACATCAATCGCTTCAGGCGGAATGAAGTGGACCGGCGTTATAACGGCAAAGGTTACGGAAAAACAAAAGCATCCAAACGCCGATAAACTTTCATTGTGCAGAGTTAACGACGGCACAAAAGATTACGAAATAGTCTGCGGAGCCGCAAACGTTGAGGCCGGACAAATTGTTCCCCTTGCTCTTATCGGAGCGGTTTTACCGGGAAATTTTGAAATAAAACCCACAAAAATACGAGGCATATCTTCAGAAGGCATGATTTGTTCCGAACAGGAACTCGGATTAAAAGATTCATCCGACGGCATAATGGTTTTAAATCCGGATATCCCGTTAGGGAAAAAACTGGAAGACGTTCTGGATACCGATACTATTTTGGAAATAGAAATAACTTCAAACCGCGGCGACTGTCTCAGCCATTGGGGCATAGCAAGAGAAATAAGCGCAAAATTGGAAAAAGTGATAAATCTGCCTACGGTAAAAGAATCTAAGTTTACCGAAAAAAATATTGTTGACGTTCAAGCTGAAGAACTGTGTTCAAGATATATAGGATGCAATATAAAGGACGTTAAAGTCGCTCCGGCTCCGAAATGGATGAAGGACAGACTTGAAAACTGCGGAATCAAATCAATTAATAATATTGTTGACATAACAAATTACGTTATGCTTGAACTAGGACATCCGATGCATGCTTTTGACAGTTCAAAAGTAAGCGGCGAAAAAATAATCGTAAGAAAAGCCTTTGATAAAGAACAGATTTCAACATTGGACAATAAAACTTACGAATTAACCGATAATATGCTTGTTATCGCGGATAAAGAAAAAGCATTGGCGGTGGCAGGCGTTATAGGCGGATCTTTTTCAGCTATAAGCGATTCCACAAAAGACATATTTTTAGAAAGCGCAGTTTTTGAACCGGGCAATATAAGGAAAACATCTAAAATTTTAAATTTGTCAACCGATTCTTCTTACAGATTTGAAAGAGGAACTTCATGGAAAGTCGCTGAAAAAGCATCGTGGAGAGCGATAAATTTAATTACGGAACTTGCCGGCGGACGTCTTGAAACAAGAGAAGACGTAAATTCAAAAGATAACGAAAAACTTATTATTCAGTTAAGAGTTGAAAGAGTCAAAAAAATTCTCGGATATTCGGTTGACGAAAAGAAAATAGCCAACATTTTAAGATTTTTAGGCATTGAAATAAGTTCAAAAGTACAAAATGTTTTAATAGCTGAAATACCTTCATGGCGCAACGACATAAAACAGGAAATTGACCTTATAGAAGAAATAGCCAGAATTGACGGATACGACAATATTCCACTTCTTGCGGAAAACAAAGTGGTGCTTGCAGATAAACAGCAGGATAAAAATACCGCCGAATTTATAAACGCATTAAGCGATACGCTTATAGGACTCGGATTTTGTGAAGCCGTAAATTACAGTTTCGCCGAAATAAAAGACCTGGACAAATTATATCTTAAACATTCTTATAAAATAGCAAACCCTATTTCAAAAGAAAATGAAGTTTTAAGACCGTCTCTGCTTGCCGGCCTTATGAAAAATTTGCATTTCAACGCCGGACAGGGAACAACAGATTTAAAACTTTTTGAAACAGGAAAAATATTTGACGAAACAGGCGAACACAAAGCCGTGGGCATTCTGATGTACGGAAGCGTATGGCAAAACTGGTGGAGATGGGAAGGAACAAAAACAGAAACAATTTTTGACTTTAATTTCGCTTCGGGCATTATAAACGCGGTACTTCCAAAAGGATTTACGGTTGATAATAATAAATCGCCTGAAAAATACTATCATCCCGGTAAAACAGCCTCAATTATGTACAGAGGAAAAGTCGCAGGGCAATTCGGTGTTTTAAGACCGGACATAACTGCAGACTTTACAAATGAAGTTATTTATGCTGAAATTAACGCCGACGCTGTAAATATTGATTCGCCGGCCAAACTGAATTTTTATAAACATATTTCAAAATTCCCGGCCGTAAAAAGAGATCTTTCAATAGTATGCGATAAAAAAGTTCCGTTTGAAAAAATTGAAAAGATTATAAAACAAATTATGAAATCAGGCGGAATATTAAAAGATTTTAACTTATTTTCGGTTTATGAAAATGAAAAACTTGGCGACGATAAAATAAGCTATTCGTTAAGATTATATTACAAACATGACGATAAAACTCTTAATGACGCCGAAGTTAGCGCCGATTTTAAAGCCCTGATTGATAAATTTGAAAAAGATTTGGCGATTACGCTCAGAAGTTAATTTTTTAAATAATAAATTTTAATTTTTTTCAAAATTAAAATTTAAAGAAAATGTAATATGTTTCAAAAAAAGGAGATGAGTAAAAAGTGAAGAAAGCATTGTTTGCATTTGTTTGTTTGTCATTATTCGTATTGGGATGTAAGCAGGAAGAAGCAGCTGCTCCGGTAACTACCGAAGAAGTTGCAGTTGCAGAAACCGCAGCAACAACACCTGAAGTTGCTACATCAACAGAAACAGTAGTAGCACCTGAAGCAGCAGCTGTTGCAGGGAACTAATCAACAAATTATTTAAAAAAATCAACAGGGGTATCTTGAAAAAGATATCCCTGTATTTTTTGAATAGAAATTATACACTTGTATAATTTTGTTTTTTTTAGTAGAATAAAAGTCATCTTAAACCAGGATTAAGAATCATAAAACAACATAATTATGATATTATCCGTGTGTTTTCAAGCAAATTATTAAAACTAAACGGAATAAAAAAATGTATAAACAACTCCTTAAAAAAATTAATTCACATAAAGCATCCGTCGGTATTATCGGACTCGGATATGTTGGTCTTCCTTTGGCTGTTGAACTTGCAAAAAAAAATTTCAGCGTCACAGGCTTTGAAATAGACGTAAAAAAAACAAACAGCATAAAAAACGGACGTTCTTATATAGGAGATATTAAATCCGAAGAAATTGAAAAGCTTGTAAGAAATAAAAAACTTTTTGCGACAACTGATTTTATCGGGCTTGCGGATATGGACGTAATAATAATATGCGTCCCTACCCCTTTAAGAAAATCAAAAGACCCTGACGTTTCTTATATTATTTCAGCTGCGGAAAAAATAAAACAAACGTTAAGAAAAGGACAGCTTATTATTCTTGAATCAACAACATATCCCGGAACTACAAAAGAAATTGTTCTGCCAAAACTTGAAAGTGCCGGATTAAAAGCCGGCTTTGATTTTTTTCTGGCGTTCAGCCCGGAAAGGATTGACCCGTCAAATAAAAAATTTACCATAGCAAATACTGTAAAAGTTGTCGGCGGACTTTGCGAAAAATCATTACTTCTTGCTTCGGCTTTATACGGTTCATTTACAAAAGTTTACAAAGTATCATCGTCTGAGGCGGCTGAAATGGTTAAACTTCTTGAAAATACTTTCAGAGCGGTCAATATAGGTCTTGTAAACGAAGTGGCTTTGATGTGCCACAGCCTCAATCTTAATGTCTGGGAAATTATAGATGCGGCTTCAACAAAACCTTTCGGATTTATGAAGTTTACGCCCGGTCCCGGAATAGGAGGACACTGCATACCTCTTGATCCTCATTATTTGTCATGGAAACTGAAAACATTAAATTTTTATTCAAGATTTATAGAGCTTTCGGGAGACATAAATTCAAAAATGCCGAAGTTTGCTGTAATCAAACTTGCTGATGCCTTAAATAAAAATGAAAAATCAATAAAAAATTCAAAAATACTTGTGCTCGGCGTAGCATATAAAAAAGATGTCGCCGACTTGAGAGAATCTCCCGCTCTTGACGTTATATCGGGGTTAATTGAAAAAATGGCAAAAATATCTTACTTTGACCCTTATATAAAAAACTTTTCAATCGGCAAAAAAATGTTTAAATCCGAAAAAAACTTAAACAATATTTCAAAATACGATATTGTCGTCATACTTACGGATCATTCTTCTATAGATTATGCCGAAGTGGTAAAAAAAGCCAAACTTGTATTTGATACTAGAAATGCTACGAAATCTTTAAAATCCGACAAAATTGTAAGGCTTTAACAATTATTTTTATACAATAAACTAAATTCCCACATAAAATAAAAAATGCCCCGTGACGCGGCCGGAAACAATTATCCGGTTCAAAATGCGTCATAGGACACTGTCAGTGTAGCCAAAAGATTAAAAAATATCAAGTATTGTTATTTTATATTACGATAAACAAAAAAAACTGCCAACGCGCTGGCACCGTATTTTTTCCAGCTCAGCCAAGTATTGCCAAAAGGCAATAACGCACTCGTTGGACAGTCTAGTCTGCAATATAGACGGGTAAGCTACAATCGCTTCCTCGCATCTACATGCAAAATATCTCACACAAAATATTTAAACTTATCCGACCACAAAAGCTCCAATTGCTCAAGGGAGATAAGTCTAGGGATAGTATATAACAAAATAAAAAATACTTCAATATTTATGAAAAATTCATATGTTTTATTTTTGCTATTGATTTTTTGTTTTAATTCGATTATATTACTATTGGCTGAAGAGTTGTCCAGAATGGAGATGGAGAGGTCTTTTAGACTGCCTACTCCGGACAATTCTCCAGCTTTAGTTTCGTCAAAAGTCAATAAACCTTTTTTATGTTTTTAGATTTCTTGCAATTTTTTTGTATATCTACAGCTGTTAGACATTTTTGAAATTATCAAATAAAAAAGTATCTACAATAGTAGAAATTAAATATATCTGTTAGACAATCTGTATCAAAAAACAAATACAAATCTACAATAGTAGAAATTAAATATATCTGTTAGACGAATAGGATTAGCAACAGGATTAAGATCTACAATAGTAGAAATTAAATATATCTGTTAGACGGTTGCAATTCAGCGAGAGTTTAAAAATCTACAATAGTAGAAATTAAATATATCTGTTAGACTTTATTTTACTGTAAGGATATTGTACATCTACAATAGTAGAAATTAAATATATCTGTTAGACTTCCGACTATGCATAACGTTTATGTATCTACAATAGTAGAAATTAAATATATCTGTTAGACACTGTTTAAATCTGTCTATCCACGAATCTACAATAGTAGAAATTAAATATATCTGTTAGACTTGTAAAAAATTGATACATTATTTCAATCCACGCTTCCCTTGCGGGAAGCGACTTTATAAAAAACATAGAAGTTCTAAAACATATAAAATTTCAATCCACGCTTCCCTTGCGGGAAGCGACTTTAATTGTTTTATTGTTTTGCGGATTAATTTTTATTTCAATCCACGCTTCCCTTGCGGGAAGCGACCCAGTTAAATATAATCTCTTCCTTGTATGTTTTAATTTCAATCCACGCTTCCCTTGCGGGAAGCGACAAATATAGTTGTATTCTCATAAATAACTTCAACAATTTCAATCCACGCTTCCCTTGCGGGAAGCGACAAAACTCGTGTCAATTCCTGTGAAAGTTCCTGTTATTTCAATCCACGCTTCCCTTGCGGGAAGCGACGTTATCCCGTAGTATCAGCAGTATCAGACCTAGCATTTCAATCCACGCTTCCCTTGCGGGAAGCGACTGAGAGACTAGGAAACAACGGAGAGCCGATTGATATTTCAATCCACGCTTCCCTTGCGGGAAGCGACTTTTTGTCTTGGATTTAAAACGTGGGCTATCTCGTATTTCAATCCACGCTTCCCTTGCGGGAAGCGACCGGTTTACAAAAGAAATTTGTACGGAGGCAAAATATTTCAATCCACGCTTCCCTTGCGGGAAGCGACTATCCCGTTCAGGATGTATGCTCTGATATGGAATATTTCAATCCACGCTTCCCTTGCGGGAAGCGACTTAAATTTTCTTTTATTAAAAATATATCTTTTTCATTTCAATCCACGCTTCCCTTGCGGGAAGCGACTAAACTAAAAATAAAACAAAATAGTCCACAAAGAATTTCAATCCACGCTTCCCTTGCGGGAAGCGACTCTCAATGGCTTCTATGGTCTGGCTAATTTTCGTTATTTCAATCCACGCTTCCCTTGCGGGAAGCGACGCAAATCAGATATAGACTGCATAATTGCAGATGCAATTTCAATCCACGCTTCCCTTGCGGGAAGCGACTATCAAGCAATTTACATGATGCTAGTATGTTGAAAGATTTCAATCCACGCTTCCCTTGCGGGAAGCGACCGTAGCAAATTTTTTTTAACAAAAGCGTCGGCGATTTC
>JAHDRN010000023.1 GCA_018433245.1 Candidatus Proruminimicrobium quisquiliarum | reverse complement strand
TCTTTTATTTCAGTTACAACGCCTGAACCTACAGTTCTTCCGCCTTCTCTTATCGCGAATCTCAATTGCGGTTCCATTGCTACAGGCATTATAAGCTCTATATCCATCGTTATATTATCGCCGGGCATTACCATTTCCGTTCCTGCAGGCAAATGCGCTACTCCGGTTACGTCCGTAGTTCTAAAATAAAACTGCGGTCTGTATCCGTTGAAAAACGGCGTATGTCTTCCGCCTTCTTCTTTCTTCAATATATATACCTGCCCTTTGAATTTCTTATGCGGCTTGATTGTTCCCGGTGCTGCCAATACCTGACCTCTTTCTATCTGGTTCTTTTCGATTCCTCTCAAAAGTACTCCGATATTGTCGCCGGCCTGCGCATCGTCCAACAACTTCCTGAACATTTCTATTCCCGTCGCTACCGTTTTCTTCGTATCTTCCGTTATTCCGACTATTTCCAAGTTGTCGCCTACTTTTACTTTTCCTTTCTCTACTCTTCCCGTCGCTACTGTTCCTCTTCCTGTTATCGAGAATACGTCTTCTACGCTCATCAAAAATGGTTTATCTACATCTCTCTGCGGCAACTTTATATCATTGTCTACTGCATCCATCAACGCCATTATCGAATCGATTCCTTCCTGTTTGCCCTGCAATGCCAATAATGCGCTTCCTCTGATTATGCTCGTCTTGTCTCCGTCAAATCCGTACTTCGTCAAAAGTTCTCTTACTTCCATCTCTACCAAGTCCAACAATTCTTTATCTTCTACCGCGTCGCATTTATTTAAAAATACTACTATGTTCGGTACGTTTACCTGTCTGGCCAACAATATGTGCTCTCTGGTCTGCGGCATCGGTCCGTCTAATGCGCTTACTACCAATATCGCTCCGTCCATCTGCGCTGCGCCGGTGATCATGTTCTTTACGTAATCGGCATGGCCCGGACAGTCTATATGCGCATAGTGTCTTTTCTCCGTAGAATATTCTACGTGGCTGACTGCTATCGTTACGATCTTCGTATCGTCTCTTCTTCCCTGTGATTCTGACGCCTTTGCTACCTGATCGTATGATATATATGTCGCTAAGCCTTTGTCTCCCAATACCTTCGTTATCGCTGCCGTCAATGTCGTTTTGCCGTGGTCCACGTGTCCTATCGTCCCTACGTTTACGTGCGGTTTTGATCTATCAAATTTCTCTTTTGACATCTTTTTCTCCTTTGCTTTTTATACTATTATATTTTCTTTTCCAAAATTTTATCTGCTATCTGCTTAGGAACTTCTTCATAGTGAGAAGGTTCCATTGAATAGTTTCCTCTTCCCTGCGTCAACGAACGAAGCGTTGTTGAATAACCAAACATTTCAGACAAAGGAACGTTAGCTTTTATATGCTGAACTTTGTTCCTTGAATCCATGTTCATTATTTTTCCTCTTCTTGAATTCAAATCTCCGATTACGTCTCCCATATAATCTTCGGGAACGATTACTTCTGTTTTCATAATAGGCTCAAGAATAACTGCATTTGCTTTTTTGCAGCCGTCTTTAAAAGCCATGGAACCTGCGATCTTAAATGCCATTTCCGAAGAGTCAACTTCATGGAACGAACCGTCAGTCAGTGTAACTCTTATATCTACTACAGGATAACCCGCCAGTGTTCCCGCAGTAAGAGCTTCCTTAATACCTTTTTCAACTGCCGGTATATATTCTCTTGGAATAACACCTCCGACAATTTTGTTGACGAATTCAAATCCTTTTGCGGCTTCAAGCGGCTCAACGGTAATAACGACATGGCCGTACTGACCTCTACCGCCGGTCTGTCTGATGTACTTTGATTCTGCTTCTGCAGATTTTCTGATTGTTTCTCTGTATGCAACCTGAGGTCTTCCGACGTTTGCCTGAACGTTAAATTCTCTTCTCATTCTGTCTACGAGAACTTCAAGATGAAGTTCGCCCATACCTGAAATAATGGTCTGGTTTGTTTCTTCATCCGTTCTGACCGTAAACGTAGGATCTTCTTCGGCGAGTCTGCTCAATGCGTTTGCAAGTTTTTCTTCATCCGCTTTTGATTTAGGCTCAATAGCAACCGAGATAACGGGATCCGGGAAAGACATTGATTCAAGAACTACCGGATTTGCTTCGTCGCAAAGCGTGTTGCCTGTCGTCGTATTTTTCAATCCGACTACGGCAGCAATATCACCTGCTCTTACTTCTTTGATTTCCTCTCTGTTGTTTGAATGCATTCTTACGATACGAGATATTCTTTCCTTGCTGTTTTTGCCAGGATTGAGTACGTAAGAACCGCTGTTCAAAGTTCCGGAGTATACTCTGATGTAGGTCAGCTTTCCTATAAAAGGATCTGCCTGTATTTTAAATGCAAGCGCCGCGAAAGGAGCATTATCGTCGGCCGGTCTTGCAACTTCTTCATTAGTTTCAGGATTTATACATTTCAAATCTTTTCTGTCAAGAGGCGACGGTAAATAATCGCATACCGCATCCAGCATAGGCTGTACGCCTTTGTTTTTAAATGATGTTCCGCATAACATAGGGATTAATTTTATTTTGAGTGTTGCATTTCTGATTGCCTGTTTGATTTGCGCTTCGGTTGGTTCTTTTCCTTCCATGTAACAATTCATTACATCTTCGCTGTAGTCGGCAAGAAGTTCTATCATGTGCGCTCTGTATTGTTTTGCTTTTTCAACTAAGTCTGCCGGAATATCCGTAACTTCAAAACTTGCACCTAATTCTTCGCCATTCCAAATGAGAGCTTTCATTTTAACGAGATCAACCACACCTTTGAATGCCGATTCTTCTCCGACCGGGATCTGAATAGGAAGAGGGTTTGCTCCAAGTTTTTCTTTAACCTGGCTAACAACCATATAGAAATCTGCGCCTATTTTATCCATCTTGTTTGAAAAAACAATTCTCGGGACATGGTATTTATCTGCCTGTCTCCATACTGTTTCTGACTGCGGTTCAACACCGTTTCCTGAGTCAAATACAACAACGGCTCCGTCTAAAACTCTAAGAGATCTTTCAACTTCAGCCGTAAAATCAACGTGGCCGGGGGTATCAATTATGTTAAACTGCATATCCTGCCACTTACAATAAGTAGCGGCTGAACATATAGTTATTCCTCTTTCTCTTTCCTGTTCCATCCAGTCCATTGTTGCGGCACCTTCATGAACTTCACCTATTTTATGTGTTCTTCCCGTATAATACAAGATTCTCTCTGTTGTGGTAGTTTTACCTGCATCTATATGAGCGGTAATACCGAAATTTCTAATTTTCTCTAACGCAAATTCTCTAGCCATGTGTTTTCCTCAAAAATTTATTGTCAACCTTCAACCGGTTGCAGTTTAAAAACATAAACAGTAAAAAAAACATAAACGCATATTTTTTACGTAAATATGCATTATTTTTTTACGTGTCAATAGTAAAAAAATACATCTTTTCTACACAATCTCCGCTATAAAAACAGCGACGATACAATGTAGACAAGTTTGTGAATTATACATTATTCGCTTTTTAATGTCAATAGTCAAAACTCAAAAAAGCAAAACACTGATACGCCTATTTAAACAACTCTTTGTTTATTTTTGAATAACGCCTTGTTATTCCGTGCATTTCAGCAGACCAATTAGACAATTTTTTCATATTTTCATCCAATTTATGCATGCGTTTTTGTCTTATTTCATAAGTATTTGATAAATCCTTTGTTTTCCAATGGTGATTATCCTCATAAGAGTCTTCAACTTTATCTGAAAAGTACAAAGGTATAAATCTTTTTTCTATTTCACAAAAATTAACAAAAATCGTTGATACATATGATTCAACTTTTTCTATAAAACTTATTGTAGCTTCCCAGTCTTCTTCGGTTTCACCCGGGAAACCAAGAATTATAGTTATAATATTTTCTATGCCGTTTTTTGCGCAATCAAACAATACCCGTTCCGCATCTTTGGCAGAAAACGGTTTTCCCATTAATTTTAAAACGTTATCCGAACCGCTTTCTATGCCAAATCTAAATTCTATAAAACCTGCCTTTCTAATTTTTTTCAAAAATTCACAATCCATCTGCGGCATTATTTTTGCATTGCCTTTAAAAAATATCGTATCCTTCGGCAAATTCAAAGCAATAATTTTATCACACAATTCTTCCAACATATTCAAATCTTGGTTAACGGCGCAATCAAATAACTGAAAATTATAGTTTCGCCTTTTATATTGTTTAATCCTCAATAAAATTTCTTTTAAAATATTATCAGCACTTCTTGTTCTGAACTTATGCCAATGAAAAGAGACAGAACAAAACTTACATCTCCATTGACAACCTCTGCTGAACAATAACGGAATTTCATTCCAGCGATAATCTTGCAGATTTAAATTGCTAAAATCAGGAAAACATAAATTGTTTATATTTTCAATTTCGGTTATTTTTGAATTTGAAACAGGATAATAATTACCGTTTAAATACGATATTCCTGATATTTTATCCATAGGTTTATTGTTTGCATAACAATCTAAAATTTCAAGCAAAACATATTCGCCCTCGCCGTGAACAACAATATCAACGCAATCTCTTACAAGCAGCAATTTTACCGTATCCCCGTTATTGTCCGGACCGCCGCAAACAATAAAAATATTTTTGTTTCTTTTTTTGATAAGCTTGATTAATTTTTCCACTATACATATGTTTGAATTCCAAACTGTAAATCCTATAACATTTACCTTTGAATTTATAATTTTATCAATCCATTTAGAAAAATAATCAATATTTTTCTCAAAAAATTCAATTTGAATTTCTTTTGAATATAAATCTATTGCATCCCCGTACAATTCGCATATTTTAGAGTTTAGATCCTCTATACTGACAGAATACCCGTGTTCTTTAATGGTTGCCGACAAATAAGGCAATCCTATTAACGGCCATTCTCTCGGAAGAAAAGGAGAAATTACCAACAGACAGTTGATTTCTTTTTTATTATTCATTTAAATGCCATAAAGTTCAATAATTATTATACAGGCAGATTATACTATAATTGTTTTAAAATTTGTATCATAAAAAAATAAAAACGGCAAAATTTTATTATTTATCTTTTGCCGTTTTGCTTTAAAAAATATGTTGAATTTCTATTTTAAAACCGCTCCGGTTGATGCCGAAGTAACAAGTCTTGAATATCTGTTAAGCCAACCCGTCTTTATTTTAGGCTCCGGTTTTTTCCAAGTTTTAAATCTTCTGTCTATTTCCTCTTTTGTCAGCTTAACGTTTATTTTTCTTTCAGGTATATTTATATCTATTATATCCCCGTCTTTTATAACCGCTATTACGCCGCCTTCCATGGCTTCGGGAGAAACGTGACCTATGCACGGCCCTCTTGTTCCGCCTGAAAATCTTCCGTCGGTAATAAGAGCAACGGAATCCGAAAGACCCATACCGTGAATCATACTTGTCGGAGCAAGCATTTCTCTCATGCCGGGACCGCCTTTCGGACCTTCATATCTTATTACGACAACATCGCCTTTTTTTATTTTCCCTGCCATAATCGCGTTCATGGCGAGTTCTTCGCTGTTAAAAACTTTTGCTTTGCCGGTAAATTTTTTCATTTTTTCGCTGACAGCAGCCTGCTTTACGACAGACCCGTCAGGAGCTATATTGCCGGTTAATATGGCAATTCCGCCTTCTTTATGATACGGATTTTTTTCTCTTATTACGTCCGTATCCAAAACATGCGATTTTTTTGCTATATCTTTTATATTAAATCCTGAAACTGTTTTGTTCGGCAGAAGTTTTGCTTTAACAGCCGACAATACTGCAGAAATTCCGCCCGCGTTTTCAAGATCTTCCATATAATGATCTCCGGCCGGTTCAAGTAATGTTATATGATTGACCTGCCTTGATATTTTGTCAAACAAATCGAGTTTAAAATCAACTTTCGCCTCATGCGCTATCGCCGGAAGATGGAGAACGGTGTTTGAAGACCCGCCCAAAGCCATATCAACGACTATAGCGTTATGCAAAGAGTTTTTATTTATAATTGATCTTGGGGTTATATTCTTTTTTACAAGCTCAACAACCTGAATCCCGGATTCATAAGCTATCCTTCTTTTTTTTGCCGATACCGCCGGCGCCGTAGCGCATCCCGGCATTGACATGCCCATCGTTTCGGTAAGACATGCCATCGTATTTGCGGTATAAAGACCCTGGCATGAACCCGCTCCGGGACAGGCGCACATTTCAAGTTCTTCAAGTTCTTTAAGATTTATTTTTTTACTCTGGTACAATCCGACCGCTTCAAAAGTATCTCTCACAAATGAACGTCTCTTTTTATTATAAAAACCGGTAAGCATCGGCCCTGCCGTAACCACTATTGAAGGAATATTTAAACGTGACGCGGCCATAAGCATGCCGGGGGTAATTTTATCGCAGTTTGTAAGAAGAACGAGTCCGTCAAGGCAGTGGGCGTTTGCGACCGATTCTATCATATCGCATATAAGTTCTCTTGACGCAAGCGAATAATGCATACCGGAATGTCCCATTGCAATACCGTCGCATATAGCGGGAGTTCCGAATATGAAAGGAACACCGCCGCCTGCGGCAATCCCTCTTTCTATAAATCTTTCAAGATCTCTCATCCCTATATGACCCGGAACCAAATCAGTAAAAGAAGAAGCTATTCCTATGTAAGGTTTGTTTTTATCTTTCGGACTTATGCCTGTAGCATATACCAACGATCTGTTGGGAGCTCTGTTGGCACCGCATTTTATCGTATTGCTTTTCATTTAAATCACCTTTTTTTCTTTAAAGAATTATAGTAGTTTTTTATTTCTTCTGAAGCGTCCAGCCTCATCGCTTTTTGGCACATTTTCAACGCTTTATCTCTTTTTTCCGTTGCTTCAAGACATACAGCATATCTGAAATACGCAAGAGCCAGCATTTGATTGTTTTTTACGGCACTTTCTCTTTCAGTGACAAATTCATAAAATTCTATGGCTTTGCGATAATTTTTTATTATAAAATTATAATCGCCCATTCCCATATTGGCTTCAACGGAATTTACTTTTCGTCTCCAAGAGTCAGTATATATATCTTCAACTTTGCTTATATCCCCTATTCTCATATAAAAAGCACCCACGTCATAAACCAGCTGAGGATCCGAACTTCTTGCAAGAACTGTTTCATAACATTCTTTTGCCTTTTTTATATCCCCTCTGTCTTCATAAATTTTGCCCATTTGAAACATTGCGTGAGGATCGCCATTTTTATATCTTACCGCTTCTTTAAAACATTCTAACGCCAGATCATTATCACCGATTTTTTGCGCCGCTTCCGCATCTTCCATAGATGACTGGTAATTTTTAGCTCCGGCATATCCGCAAAAACAAAATAACGCAATAAGCAATACCATTATTTTTTTCATTTTTTGTTCTCTATCTTGTTTTTTAAAAGTTTATATTCAACCGAATCGGCCAGTGCCTGCCAGCTTGCGTCTATAATATTTTCACTTACACCTATAGTGCCCCATGTGTGTTTACGGTCTTTAGATTCTATGAGAACTCTTACAGGTGCGGCTGTATCTGAATTACTGTTTATAACACGGACTTTAAAATCTATAAGCAGAACATCTTTTATTTCAGGATAAAATTTAATTAATGCTTTTCTTAAACATTGGTCTAAAGCATTAACGGGTCCGTCTCCTTCCGCCACCGTATGTTCTTCCCTGCCATTTACGTCAAGTTTAACTGTAGCCTCTGAAATTATCTTTCCGTTATTGTTTTTTTCAACTATGACTCTGTATCCTTTTAAAGTAAAAAAATTATCGCAATGTTTTTCTATTTTTTTTGTCAGAACAAAAAATGACCCGTCGGCATTTTCATACTGATATCCCTGATTTTCTTTTTCTTTGACCGCTTTTATCACTTCTTTAATTTTTTCCGATTTGCCGTCAATGCCGATCTGTAATTCGCCGGCTTTTGATATTATATTGCTCTTGCCGGACAGATCGCTTACAAGAATTCTTCTTTCGTTGCCGACTTTTTTGGGATTTATATGCTCGTACGTTTTAGAATTTTTTTCTATGGCGCTTACATGAATTCCTGCTTTATGCGCAAAAGCGTTATTGCCTACGTACGGCAGTGAATCGTTTGGAACCAAATTGGCTATTTCATAAACATATCTTGAAAGTTCCGTTAATTTTTCCAAATTTTTGGCTGAAACGCACTGATATCCTCTTTTTAACTGCAAAGAAGGAATTATTGAACATAAATTGGCATTGCCGCATCTTTCGCCAAGCCCGTTTATCGTCCCCTGAACCATTTCGCATCCGGATTCCACGGCTATAAGAGAATTCGCCGTAGCGCACCCGGAATCGTTATGAGTGTGAATTCCGAATTTTGAATACGGAAATTTTTCTTTTATCTCTTTGACTATTCTCTGAACATCGGTCGGTAACATCCCGCCGTTTGTTTCGCATAAACAAATAATTTCCGCTCCGGCTTTTATAGCGGTTTCAATTGTTTTTACGGCATATTCCGGATTATTCAGATAACCGTCAAAAAAATGTTCGGCGTCGTAAACGACTTCTATATTCTTTGATTTCAAATATGATATTGTATCGGAAATCATATTTAAATTTTCCGCCGGCGTCGTGTTAAGCGCATGTATAACATGAAAATCCCATGTTTTTCCGAATATACAGGCGCATTTAACGCCGGCACCTATTATTTTATTGATATTGGCGTCGTCTTTCGCTTTTATGTTTTTTCTTCTGGTTGAACTGAACGCGACTAATTTTGAATTTTTTAATTTGTTTTTTGCCAGTTTAAAAAATTCTTCGTCTTTCGGATTTGAACCCGGCCATCCGCCTTCAATATAGGATACGCCGAAATCATCCAAAGCCGATGCTATTTTCAGTTTATCCTCAACTGAAAACGATATTCCGGCCCCCTGAGAACCGTCTCTTAATGTTGTGTCAAATATTGATATTTTTTTCATTCTTATTTTTATTCTTTAGGCATCTTCTCATATTCAGCCATATCTTTTGCAGCTTCTGCCGTTTTGCCCAATTTAGTATACAAATTTGCTCTCCACTGGTAATAAACTCCTCTTTTTTCTTGTTCTATTGCTTTCGTATAATCTTCCAAAGCTCCCTGCAAATCACCGGCTGCCTCTTTTGCTCTGCCTAAATCTGCTCTTACATGATGTTTTTCTATAATTTCAAGAGATTTTGTAAAATCCGCAATTGCGCCTTGAAAATCATTTTGTTCAAATTTTAATTTTCCTGCCTGAAAGAATGAATTAGGATCTTGAACTTGTTCATCTTGAATTTGTTCCTCTTGAATTTGAACTGCATCAGAAGTCTGATTAGGTATTTGTTGAGTAGCAGTCTCATTTTCAACAACTTTTTTACAAGCAAAAATAAATAGGCCGAAACAAACCAACATTACTAAATTTTTCTTCATTTTCATCTCCTTTTTTTATTTCGCAAAAATATTGTAAATTTAAAACAAGCTATAAATTTTTAATACTGCTGTTGGTATTTTTTTAACTCTCTTACCTTTTTAAAATCCTCTTCCATCAAATCATCTTGCCCAATATCTCTGTATATTTCTGCTCTCCATTTGTAAAAATCAGCAATATCACTCTGCATCTCTATTGCTTTGTTTATATCAGCCAAAGCTCCTTCGTAATCTTTTGATTCCTGTTTTGCCCATGCTCTAAATCCATACAGATAAGCATAACCCGGTAATTCATCCATAGCTTTTGTAAAATCCTTCACTGCTCCTAAATAATCTCCCGCTTTAATTTTTTGGTGTCCGTCAAATATAAATTGATTGCCGGTTTCATAATAATAATCTGTGTTATTAGCTTCATATTCATCTTCATCTATTTCAATGTTCCCGCATCCGAACATAGAAAAAAATAAAACCAAACAACAAGCCATTTTTTTATACATATCCCAATCTCTTTATAAAAATTATAAAACTTTTAAATTGTTTTCATGCTCTCACTTAAAAGTTTTAGATTTTTCGATATCTTTTTCTGCACCTTCTTTATCGTCAAGTGCAAGTTTTACATCAGCTCTCTGTTGATAAATTCTTCTTATTTCCTCAGCCGCAACAGATTCCTTAGTATTTCCGCTATCTCTCAAAGGCTCAATTATTTTTATTGCCTCATTTAAATCTTCAAGTGCAGCCTTTGGGTCGTCCATATCAAATTTCATTTTTGCTCTTTGCGCATAATATAGACCTTTATTGGATTCCGCAATTTCATCTTTATAAAGTAATGCGCTATTTATATCATCAAGTGCGCCTTGTTTATCTCCCATGTCAAATTTTATTTTTGATCTTACAGAATATATCCAGCCTTCATTTTTATTTATAGGAAATTCTTTTTCTACAATCAATGCTTTTTCTGTATCTTTGAGAGCTTCCGGAAAATCATTTAAAACATACTCTATTTCTGCCCTTCTGAGAAAATAATCGCTATTATTCCTTGATCCTTTCATTTGCAAAGCATTATTTATTTCTTCAAGTGCACCCTGAGCATCACCCGTCCACAATTTCGCCTGTGACAAAAGAACATATGTCTCCGGAGTCTGTTTTATTCCTACAGCTGTTCCAAGATCTTCAATTGCACCTTTTAAATCTCCATTGCCCATCTTTGACTGACCAGAAACAAGAAAATCATTGTATTCTGAATCATCAACAAAAACACGGCTTTCGCAAGCAAATAAGCCTATTGCCAAAAATAGCAACATAAATAAACAGTTCTTCATTTTATCCTCCTTTCTTATTTTTTGTTCAATTTAAAACCTTTATGAAGTTCGTTTACGGCTTTTGCCAAATCTGCTTCGTCAACAACGCATGAAACTTTAATTTCGCTGGTTGAAATCATTTCAATGTTAATTTTATTTTTCGCGAGAATTTCAAACATTTTTGACGCAACGCCGGCATGACTTTTCATTCCTACGCCGACAACAGATACCTTAGCGACATGTTCGTCGCAGGACAGAGAACTTGCTTTTAATTCCTTTGCCAGTTCTTCAATTTTAGACTGCGTTCTTTTCAAATCGGCTTTGCTGACCGTAAATGAAATATCGTTTTTCTTGTCTAAAGCCGCCGACTGTATAATCATATCAACGTTGATCCCCAATTTTGCAAGACTCCCAAAAACTTTTGCGGCAATGCCCGGAACGTCCGGAACGTCTATAAGCGAGAATTTTACTTGATTTTTGTCAAATGTTACCGCTGAAACCATTAATGCTTCCATTTTTTTTCTCCCTATTTTTTCTTCACTGACTATATATGTCCCGTCTTTGCCGGAAAAAGTTGATCTTACGTGTATTTCTATGCCGTATTTCATCGCGACTTCAATGCTTCTTGCCTGCATAACCTGAGCGCCGGAACCTGCCATTTCAAGCATTTCTTCATAAGATATAAGATCTATTTTTCTCGCTTCTTTTTCAACTCTCGGGTCTGTCGTATAAACTCCGTCAACATCCGTATAAATCTCACATACTTCGGCTTTCATTGCGGCCGCCAAAGCTACGGCAGTTAAATCAGAACCGCCTCTTCCCAGCGTAGCAATGTCTCCTTTCGGATTTATTCCCTGAAAGCCGGCTACTATCACAATATTGCCTTTATCTAAAAAAGAAAATATTCTTTTGGGCACAATTTTTGTCACTCTTGCTTTTGAATGGTCTAAATCCGCATAAATACCCGCCTGCGGACCTGTTAAAGCTATCGCATTTTCTCCCTGAGACTGTATTGTCATGGCAAGCAAAGATATTGAAACCTGTTCGCCTGTCGCAAGAAGCATATCCATTTCTCTCGGATTGGGATTGGACGTAATCTTTTCCGACATCGTAATCAAATCGTCGGTCGTATCTCCGGGAGCCGAAACGACGACAACAACTTTATTTCCTTTCTTTTTTTTGTCAATTACCCTGCTTGCGACCAGCTTCATTTTATCGCTGTCTGCCACCGACGAACCGCCGAATTTCATAACTACTAATGCCATAATCTTATTCTCCAGCTATTTTATTATCTTTGCGCCGTTACTTTCAAAATCCAAAATAAATTGTTTTACCGGAACAGTTTCTTTTTTCCATATTTTCGTCATAACCGCCAATACTTCTTTGGCTTTTTTATCGCCGCAAAACGCAACCATTGACGGACCTGAGCCCGACAGACACGCTCCGTATGCGCCGGCTTTTTCGGCGGCCTCTATTATTTCTTCCATAACCGGGATAAGTTTTGCTCTGTAAGGCTGGTGCAGTTTATCCTGCATTGCTTTTGAAAGATTTGAAAAATCGTTCGTACAAAACGCCTTTGTTAAAAGAGCGATTCTTGAAGAATTAAAAACAACGTCTTTTCTGGCATATTTTAAAGGGAGAATATTCCTTGATCTTTCGGTAGCAAGTTCAAATCCCGGCGTACATACTACGACCTTCATTTTTTTTGCAACCGGAAGTTTTTCTACGAAAAACTCATTTCCCGGCCCCTGAACGGATATACATATCCCTCCGTAAAAAGCCGGAACTATATTATCCGGGTGACTTTCAAGTCTGATGCCTAAATCAACCATTTCGCCGATTGACAGTTTATCGCCGCATATTTCGTTTGCCGCCATTATTCCGGCGGCTCTTGCTGCCGAAGATGAGCCGAGTCCCGAACTTAAAGGTATATCATTTTTTAATTTTATATTAAAATCGGATAATTTGTACTTGTCTCTTATATCCAAAAGCCCGAATACCGCATCCATGGCTTTCCATAAAATATTTTTTTCATTTTTGGGCAGTATGGTTTTGCCTTCGCCCAATATCGTAAACTTACCGGACGAATTTTTAGCCGGCGTAATTTCAACTTCATTATACATAGAAAGTGACGCCCCTAAAATATCAAAACCGGGTCCTAAATTTGCAGTAGTCGCAGGTACTCTTACTTTTACCTTTTTCATAGTTCTTCCTTCATTGAACAGAATTCTCCGCACATTGTACAAACATCTTCTTGTTTTGGCAATAGTTTCGCTCTTTCTTTTTCAAACTTTTCAGGATCTATTGAAAGCTCTTTCTGTTTATCCCAGTTTCTGTCTTTTCTGTATTTTGACATTTCAAAATCCTGCTCTTTTGCGCCTTTGACGTTTTTAACGATATCGGCTGCGTGCCCGGCTATTCTTGCGGCCATTACTCCGTCATGCACGTCCCGTTTATCCGGCAGTCTTAAATGTTCGGCCGGAGTTACATAACATATAAAATCAACTCCGTAACTTGCGGCCATCGCTCCGCCGATTGCAGAAGTTATATGGTCATATCCCGGAGCTATATCAGTGACAAGCGGACCTAAAAAATATAAAGGAGCGTTATGTGCCAGTCTTTTTGCAAGCATCACGTTTGTTTCTATCTGGTTTAACGGAACATGCCCCGGTCCTTCTATCATGGTCTGCACGCCTGCTTTTCTTGCGCGCAAAACAAGTTCGCCAAGCACCGATAACTCCGCAATCTGCGGGCCGTCGGAAGCGTCGGCTGTGCAGCCGGGTCTGAATCCGTCGCCGAGACTTAAAGTTACGTCATATTTTTTTGCTATTTTTAAAAGTCTGTCGTACTGTTCGTAATAAGGATTTTCTTTTTTGTTGGCGTTTATCCACTTTACCAAGAAAGAACCTCCTCTGCTGACTACTCCGATGTGCCTGGGCTGCCTTGTTAAAACATCGACGGTCTGTTTTGTAATTCCGCAGTGGATAGTCATAAAATCAACGCCTTCTTCCGCCTGCTGTTCAATCACGTCAAACATAAATTCGCCGTCCATTTGAGATATTTTTTTGCCGTTTCTTACGGTTTCACAGGCTGCCTCATAGATCGGAACCGTTCCGACGCAAACCGGACATCTCGCAAGAATTTCTTTTCTTATTGCTTTTAAATTACCGCCGATTGACAAGTCCATAACGGCGTCGGCGCCGGCTTTTACGGCAACTTCCATTTTTTCTATTTCTTCTTCAATGCTTATATGATCCGGCGACGTGCCGATATTGGCGTTTACTTTTGTTTTAAGCCCTTTGCCTACGGCGACGGCCCGTTTTAAAATTCTGTTTTTATTCTTTGGGATTACGATTGTTCCGTCGCAGATCCCTTTGATTATCTCATCCGTCGAAATTCCTTCGTATGTAGAAACCTCTTTAATTTCGCCGGTTACTATATTTTTTTCAGCATTTTCCATTAATGACATTTTTTATTTTTTCCTTTTTTATTTCAGCCCGCATTATTAAATTTTTAATATTTTGGGCTGATTTTTTTATATCTTTTGCTCCGCATACGGCCTGAACTACCGCAACGCCGTCCGCGCCTGCAAGAATAACTTCTTCTATATTTGTTTCATTTATGCCGCCTATCGCTATCAAAGGCATATCGATTCTGCTTCTGACCAAAGACAAAGCTTCAAGTCCTGTTGTATGAGCTTCCGGTTTTGTTCCGGTCGGATAAACGGCTCCGAATCCTATATAATCAACTTTTTGATTTATGCAGCCCATAGCCTCCATGTAACTTGAAGCCGACAGTCCTATGATTCTTGAAGGTCCCATAATTTGTCTTACGTATTTTACCGGCAAATCGCTCTGTCCGACGTGTATTCCGTGAGCATCGGCCGCATAAGCCACGTCGACGCTGTTATTTAACGTAAAATAGACATGGTGACTTTTACAGATTTCTTTAAGTTTAAGCGACATTTCAAAAAGCTGCCTGTCTGACATTGTTTTATCACGGAATTGTATCATATCTGCGCCGCCTGAACACGCAAGTTCAACCTGTTCCTCATACGTAACGTCATGTCTCGGGCATGTAATACACAAAAGTTTTATTTTTTTCAATAACATTTTGAACCTTTTCCGGCATTAAAATATTAAAGCAGATTATATCAACTGGGACTGTAAAAATCAAGCATATTATTTACCGGTTTCTATTCTAAATTCGTTATCGCGCCGCAATTATAAACATTTGAATATCCAAGCCGAACAAGCTTTCTTGCGGCTATTATGCTGCGGCCGCCGTTTTGGCAGTAAACTAAAATTTTGGTTTGTTTGTCAGGTATGAACTGCTCCGCTTTTTCACTTATATCGGTATATGGAAGTGAAAGCGCCTCTTTTATATGCCCGCCGGCATATTCAGATTCGCTCCTTACGTCTAAAATTATTATATTTTTTTCTGTTTTTATTATATCTTTTGATTCCGAAGAATAAACGGTTTTATATGATAATTCTTCCTGAGCATAACAGGCGCCGCTTAGAATAAAAATCAATGCCGCGGCAGTTATAAAAAAAACATTTCTTTTCATTTTTAATATATTATATTTTTCAAATAAATAAAACAATAATTTTCACCTGTAAAAAAAATCCAAAGAGTTTGTTCTCTTTGGATTTTTTCTTTGAATAAATTTATATTTACTTAGCCTGTTCTATCGCAACAGCAACAGCAACCGATGCGCCTACCATCGGATTATTGCCCATTCCTATAAGACCCATCATTTCAACGTGAGCCGGCACCGATGAAGAACCCGCAAACTGCGCATCGCCGTGCATTCTTCCCATAGTGTCAGTCATACCGTAAGAAGCAGGCCCTGCAGCCATATTGTCAGGATGAAGAGTTCTTCCCGTTCCGCCGCCTGAAGCTACGGAGAAATATTTTTTACCGTTTTCGCCTGCCCATTTTTTATAAGTGCCGGCAACCGGATGCTGGAATCTTGTAGGATTTGTTGAATTTCCTGTAATGGAAACGTCAACTCCTTCTTTTATCATTATAGCCACGCCTTCGGAAACATCGTCTGCTCCGTAAACTTTAACTTTTGCTTTATCACCGTCTGAAAAAGAAGTTTCTTTAGTTATATTTAACTTACCTGTCGAATAATCATATTCTGTTTCAACATGCGTAAATCCGTTAATTCTTGAAATTACGTAAGCGGCATCTTTACCTAATCCGTTAAGTATAACTCTCAAAGGTTCTTTTCTTACTTTATTGGCCGTTCTTGCAATGCCGATTGCGCCTTCTGCGGCTGCAAAAGATTCATGACCTGCCAAAAAGCAGAAACATTTTGTTTCTTCTCTTAAAAGCATAGCCGCAAGATTGCCGTGACCGAGGCCTACAAGCCTTTGGTCTGCAACTGAGCCGGGTATACAGAAAGCCTGAAGTCCTACACCTATAAGTTCTGCCGCCTGAGCCGCCGTTTTTGCGCCTTTTTTTATTGCAATCGCCGCGCCTAATGTGTATGCCCAAACTGCATTTTCAAACGCTATTTTCTGAACACCTTTTACTATTTCGTCAACATTTATGCCTTTCGCGTCGCATACCGCTTTTGCATCTTCCAAATCTTTCATTCCATATTCTTTAAGACAAGCGTTTATTTTCTCTATTCTTCTTTCATAACCTTCAAATTTTACCATGATAATACTCCTCTATTTATGTCTCGGATCTATTTTTGTTTCTGCTTCGGCAAATCTTCCGTAAGTGCCGACGTTTTTTTCAAAAGCCGTTTTAGGATCTGTCCCTTTGGCAATCTGTTCCATCATTTTGCCTATGTGGACATATTTATAACCGATTACTTCGGAATTTTTATCAAGCCCTATTTCCAAAACATAACCTTCCGCCATTTCAAGATAGCGTACGCCCTTTTCTTTTGTGCTGTACATCGTGCCGACCTGCGATCTCAAGCCTTTTCCGAGGTCTTCAAGACCTGCGCCTATCGGAAGTCCGTTTTCCGAAAAAGCAGTCTGCGTTCTGCCGTAAACTATCTGCAAAAAAAGTTCTCTCATCGCAGTATTTATCGCATCGCATACCAAATCTGAGTTTAAAGCTTCAAGAATTGTTTTGCCCGATAAAACTTCAGCAGCCATAGCAGCCGAATGCGTCATCCCGGAACAGCCCAGAGTCTCAACAAGAGCTTCTTCAATTATTCCCTTTTTTACATTCAACGTAAGTTTGCAGGCACCCTGCTGAGGAGCGCACCACCCTACGCCGTGAGTCAAGCCGCTTATATCAGTAATTTCCTTTGCTTTTACCCATTTACCTTCTTCGGGAATAGGCGCCGGACCGTGTTTTGCGCCCTTTGCGACAACACACATGTGTTTTACTTCTTCCGAACAATTACAACTCATTTTGCCACCTCTATAACTTAATTTTATATTCAACCCGTATTTAAATTTAAAACAGAGATATTTTACTAAAATGTGTAATTATTGTAAATAGATTATTGTAAACTATTTACAAAATATTACGCATAAAAAAAGAGAGACGGGTTAAATATACCCGTCTCTCTTTTGTACAGCTCAAAATCAAAAACTAAAAATTAACGTCAATCTGACCTTCTTTCAACTTTTTCAACTGGTCAAGTATCTGCTGTTCTTCTTCAGGAGGAGTAAATCCCGCCGCTTCCATAAGAGCAGCCCACTGAACATTCCAAGCCTGACCGGTCGCGCCTCGTTTTGCAATCTCATCCATATTCCGGGCAGTATTGTTCCTTACCCATTCAAGATTACTTGACAGACCTGCGACTATTTCGGTTTTTATCTCTTCTATTACCGTCGGATCTAATACTACGCCGCCGCTGTAAGCAGTATCAACAGCCATTGTCATATTGCCGTTAATATCGTCTCTTACGTTACCCATAAACAATGCTCTTTGACCTGCTCTAGGGAGAGCTTCCTCTTTCATTTCCGTAACATCAACAAGTATAAGTTCTCCTGCTGCGGATTCAAAAATGCCATTGCTTCCGTCTTCGACTTCGCCCTCACCCTCGCCGTTAAGTAAGTTAACCGTTGCGTCTTTTACAACAGCATATTTTGTTACATTTCCTTCTTCGTCAACTACGGTAAGATAACCGTCTTTAAACGTCTGATTTTTATCTTTAGGATTTACATATCCTTCTTCTTTGTCAAAAAGAGATATTTGTTCGCCCGTTTTAGGATCAGTATATACTCCGTCTTTAACCGAACCCGGATCCAAGCCAAATAATTTTTCAATTTCCGCATCTGACAATTTAGGACCGGCCAAAGTTCCGTCAACAGCAGGGTCTACTCTTGCCGAAACAGTTGCTACCGCCTCAATAAGCTTTACAGCTTGGAATTTCATGTAAGACATTCCTCTGTCACATACTGTTGTTTCAACCTGAACTCCGTCGGTGCCTCCAACACTTACAGTTGCCCCATGCGGGTAGAATGTCCCATTTATATTTGTTCCGTTAGGAGCATAGACATTTGTAGTCGTACTGGCAGTTATAGTCTTGAATGAAAGCGATGCAACCTGAGAAACTCCGTTGTCCATAGCCAAAAGTTTAGCTTTAAAGGCTGTGTAACTCTGACCTGCTTGCAAGTTAAATACCGCTTTCAAAGAATATTCATCCATCCTCGCAAGCGTAGAACCATAAAGAGCAACGTCTGTTATGTTTGAATGACTGTTACGCCATTGGCCAAGTTGCTCTTTAACATTTGAACCGCCTGCAACCAAAATGCTGCGGAATTCATTGTATGTCTGCGCAGCCTGCTGAGCAGCTGCAAGTGCTGCGCTGTTTGCGGCACTGGCATTGCTAAGCAAAGCTGTCGACGGAGATTCTGTCGAAAATTTCTCAGTGTAAAGAACTCTGCCGAAATGAACATACGTTCTTGACTCAACAACTCCGTCTCCGTAATTTTCAGATATGGTATATCCGTTACCCAAATCTTCGGTTCTTCCTGTAACAGTACCTTCTTTATTATATGTTATTTTTACTGAACCGGCATAAACAGTATAATTGCCGTCGCCGTCGGTAACTTTTGCAACGCTTCCGTCATTGTTAAAGTCCGTTTTCGAAATAACTTTGAAATCGTTGTCCGTTCCGCCTGCGGCCGCTTGCTGCTGTATTTGTGAAATAGAAAGATTGCCTGCAACCAAATCGTTAAAATTACCTGCGCCCATACTGATTGTGGTTGAAGACTGCATATAATCGTTGTATATTTCAACCGTATACTTCTTTATTAAATCAATAACAGTGTTGCCTTCGGCGTCTTTTACAGGATTTCCAGATGAATCTACTCTTTCTTTAGCTTCATAGTTTATTCTGTAAACCGCGTCCAAAAGACCGTCATTTTTTCCGTCGGCATCGTATATATACGCTTCAACAACCAAAGCCTTGCCGTCCGTAGTATATTCGGACCCTAAAGTTGCCTGAGGTTTGCCGTATTCCGATACCGTGCACGTTGAACCGCCGGTCGCCGTAAAATTTAAACTGATGGAATGGCTTACTCCTTTTTTAAGTTCTTCAACCGCCTGACCGAACCAAGCCGACACTACCTGAATGTCCTGATTATGTCCGGAACTCGTATTAGAAGATACGGTTAAACTTGCTTCCGGTACTCCGGCGTTGAGTAAGAACTGATACAACTGAGCCATTTCTCTTACTTCATCCGCAGATTTTCCGGGAAAAGCCGCAGTAAACTTAGCAAGAACTTCCTGAGAAACTTCTGTTTTTGATATTTCAGCCCAATCCGTGCCGGAAATATTCATGCTTGCCGGCGTCCATGAATTTGTAGCATCATCATAAACCAACATAGCCTTAACCTGATTCATGGACATAAGAGTAATGTTTCTGTTAGCGTCCATTGAACTTGTCATTATGCCCGCCACATAATTAAAAACCGCGGACAATTTGTAAACCGCCTGATTTGCTCCAGCCTGAGATCCTATGCCCGTGCTTGCGGAACTTGCGTTTACCGTGTATTCCGGCATATTCTGCGTTGCCATTGTTGAAGCCCATTCGTTTGAAGCAGAAACTGACGAGACACTTCCAAAACCAAGACCGATACTTAATACCATTGCCAAGACAAAAGAAACTGTTTTTTTGTTCATGGCTGCCACCTCCTAAATTTATTTAACTCCCACTTCTTGCATTAATATTGTAGTTCTTTGCTTAAAAAAATTCTAGAACTTCTTGTGAAATTTTTGTGAATTTTTCACATTGTTTTTTTAAACATTTCTCACGTTTTAAGTATAGTTGATAACCAAAAAAATATCAATGCGTTTTTTGCCCGCTTGAATAAAAATGCCAAAATGTAATATATTACATGCAAATGGATACTTTAAAAAAACACCAGATAGTTTTAATTTTTGCGCTTTTTGCCGCGGCTTTTTTTACGTATTTCCCGGCTATGACGGCGGGATTTGCAAGCCTTGACGACGCTACTCTGCTGGCCGGCGCTAATAAAGCTTATAATCTTAGCGCGTCAAATATTTTTGCCGTTTTTAAAACGGATTACATCGGTCTTTATCATCCTCTTGTAACTCTTTCATTTGCGGTTGAACGCTATTTTTTCGGAATGGTTCCGGCATTCTTTCACTTTGACAATATGCTTCTTCATATTTTAAATACGATTCTTGTTTTTCTTATTTTTGCAAGACTTACAAAATCATTTGCCGCAACTTACATAATATCTTTTCTTTTTGCCGTCCATCCCGTGCATGTTGAAGTGGTCGCCTGGATAAGCGCGCGAAAAGACACTTTATACTCCGCTTTTTATCTCTTGTCTTTTCTTTTTTACATAAAAGCATACGACGGTAAAAATAAAAAATTACTTACGGCGGTTTCGGTTTTATTTTTTCTGTTTGCGTGTCTTTCAAAAGCAATGGCTGTCACTCTTCCTTTTGTGTTAATTTTAACCGATTATTTTACCGGAAATTTTTCAAAGAAAAACTTTAAAAAATATACCGCTTATTTTTTAATCACGGCAATATTCATAGCAGTCGGAATATGGTCTCATTACAGACACGAACCCGATTCTCCTTTCGCGTTTTTTACTCTTATGCAAAACATTTTAAACGCTCATTTTCATGTGCTTTTTTATATTTATAAATTTTTGCTTCCGGTAAAATTATACTGTATGTATCCTCTTTTTTACAATCCGGCAACAACGCCGCCTTGGTATATATTCGTTTCGCCGCTTATAGTTTACTCAATGATTTTATTGGCGTTTTTAAGTTTGAAAAAAACAAAAAAAATATTTTTCGGATTTTTATTTTTTATTATCGTATTGATGCCGTCAAGCGGGATACTGCCGATGGGAATTGCGCCCGTGGCGGACAGATACGCTTATCTTGCCTATATAGGTTTGTTTTATATTTTTGCGGAAGCTGTTGTCCTGCTGTACGGATATTCAAACGCCGTTTTAAAAAAAGTTTTGATGTTTCTGGCAATAGTTGCGGCCGGATTTTTGATTTATCTTTCGTTTAACAGATCTTTGGACTGGCAAAAAGAAACATTCGCGCCTCCGGGAGGCCAGCCGCAATACCTGAAGAAATCTTCGGCTGCCGTTTCTCAATCCGGACAATCAACGAAATTTGACGAAATAAATAAACAGGCGCAAAGTACGCAACAATAATAAATTTTTTATCCTACTCTTATTATTTTTGATATATGAGAACCCGTTCCGTTAAAAATCGTTTTCAGTTTTTCGTATTTTTCCATTTTTAATTCTTTATCTTCCGATATTATTGCAGCGGCCGTTTCTTTCGCAAGTTCAATAAGTTTTATGTCTTTTATAATATCTCCGGCTTTAAATTCCGGAAATCCGTGCTGGCTTGTGCCCATAAAATCTCCGGGACCTCTCATATCCAAATCGGCGGAAGCGATTTTAAAACCGTCGGTCGTTGCCGTCATTATCGCCAGCCTTTGTTTCGCGTTCTGCCCTTTGGAATCTGAAATTAAAAAACAGTACGACTTTTTTGCGCCTCTTCCTACGCGGCCTCTTAACTGGTGCAGCGTTGCAAGACCGAACCTGTCGGCATGCTGGACAACAATCATTGTGGCATTCGGAACGTCAATTCCGACTTCTATTACCGTAGTGGCTATAAGCACGTCAAACTTTTTATCTTTAAAATCCGTCATTATTTCATTTTTTTCTTTAGGCTTCATCTTGCCGTGAAGAAGACCTACTCTGACATTTTTAAACGCGGTCTGCGATAATTTTTCGGCTTCGGCAACCGCGGATTTTAATTCAATTTTATCCGATTCGTCGACAAGCGGATAAACTATATACGCCTGTCCGCCGTTTTTTATTTCCGATAAAACTTTCTCGTACGCGTTTTGTTCGTCGGAACATACTGTTTCAACCGGAGTTCTCATCGGCGGAAGTTCGTCAATGACGCTCACGGCCATCTCGCCGTAAATTGTCATAGCAAGCCCTCTCGGTATGGGAGTTGCCGTCATCATTAAAATATCCGGAGTAAGTCCTTTGGACAGAGCCGAAACTTTCTGCATAACTCCGAATCTGTGCTGTTCGTCTACGACAAGCAGGCTTACGTTTTTAAATTTAACTCTTTCTTCCATTACCGAATGGGTGCCTATTATTATATTTACCGTACCGTCGGCAACTGACTTTAAAATATCTTCCCTGTTTTTTTTGGATTTTAAAACTGACGAAGTTAAAAGCGCTATATTTACGTTTATGTCTTTTAAAATATTTTTAAAAGTAAGATAATGCTGTTCGGCTAAAATTTCGGTAGGCGCAATAATCGCCGCCTGATAATTATTTTCAACCGCAAGCAAAATGGCGCTTAAAGCCACTATTGTTTTACCCGATCCGACGTCTCCCATCAGCATTCTGTTCATTGACAGCGCGCTTGTCATATCGGCAAATATTTCATTAATGACTCTTTTTTGGGCTTTGGTAAATTCAAAAGTAAGCCTGTTTTTGAACGCAGACAGCAAAGTTTTTTTGATTTCATATTTTTGAATTTTATTTTGTCTGCGTATTTTATTTTTAGCCGTTTGAAGCGCAATCTGCAACAGCAAAAACTCCTGCATGGCAAACGATTGCCGCGCAAATTCCGCTTCTGACTCCGTTTGCGGATAATGTATTTTTTTAACGGCTTGCTGCATAGGCATAAATTTTTTATTTTTAAGCGATTCTATGCCGGCAAGAATATCGGGATAAAAACCGGAAAAATTTTTAACAGCGTTTTTTATAACTGACAGTAAAAACTTTTGCGTTATGCCGGCCGTTAAATCGTATACCGGGATCAATCTTTTAAAAAATTCCGGGATATCGTTTGCGTTTTCAACAAATTCGTAATCTTCGGCACTTATCTGTTTTTGCCCGGCCTGAATTTCGCATGTTCCGTATACATAAACATATCTGTCTTTTACAAACTGTTTTCGTATCGTTGAAAAAACGTCATATTTTGAGTAAGGATTGAACTTTCTGAAAAACTTTACGGATATTATTCCTGTATCGTCGGCTACGTCCGCGCAAAAAATAGCAAGTCCTCTTGCAATATTTTTTTCATACGCACCTGTAATTTTTCCGAAAACGCAGTAATGTCCGGTAAAAAAAATCTTATCGGAAGAGACAATCTGCGTTCTGTCCTGATAACTTCTCGGGAAAAACGTGATAAGGTCTTCAACCGTATTAATTCCGAGATTAGAAAGCAGCGACGCTCTCTTCGGGCCGATACCTTTAAGATATTTTACTTCGGAATATAAATTCATTTTTTCTTTTGCTTATACGGCCGGCATTTAAAACGCATATCCCGCCGAAAAAGCATATTTTGAATATTCTATATCGTAATCGGCATTGCCGTATTTCCCTTTGGCTCTGTTGACAGACCACAAAAGTTCAAAAACAAACTGATTATAAACAAAACCGAATCCTGCGGCATAATATACTCCGCCCGTCGTATCCGACAGTTCGTCGCAAGAGCACGAAAAAATATTATAGCCTAATTGGGCAACCGCATATCCGTATTTATAAGGAACCGTAGGCGTGGAACGTATTTTTAAGGAAAGATAGGCGGGAATGAATGAAAAACTGCCGGCGATATCGCCTGCGCTTCTTTGATTTTGAACAAGCAAACCGCAGCCGGCTCCGAACGAATCGGATATATAATGATAATACTCGGCTGCCAAACCTATGCCGGCGGTAGAAGACTGAGAACTCCCTTTGATTTCGTATCTGCCGTTAAAATCATAAACCACTTTTAAAACAAGTTCGTTGTTTTTAATAACTTTTAGGGCCGTATCGTCAAAATTTAAATCTTCACTTTTTTTTTTATTTCTTCATCTTTTTTGATTTCTTTTATATCTTCCGCTTTTATCTTTATAAGTTCCATCCCCTGAATAACGTAAACTGCCTGGGAATCCTGATGCGGGATATTGCCCTTATACTCCGTACCGTCTTTCAAAATAACTGTCTCGGCATAAGCGGAAGTTTCTGCAAAATAAAACATAAAACCTGCGGCAACCGCAAAAAAAATGATTTTTTTCATAATTATCCTTTATAAAATTCGTATAAAGTCCAAACGCCTATTAAAATAAAAACAACTCCGGCTATAAATTTAAGAGGAATATTCTGTAAATATGTTTTTGCGCACGTTCCGGCTAGAACGGCGATTGCCGAAGATAAAACCAAAGCCCCCGCGGATGCAAGAAAAATCATCCACGGCGAAAGTTTTGAATTTGCAGCAAACAACAGCGTCGCTATCTGAGTTTTGTCGCCTAATTCAGCAAGAAAAACCGAAAAGAAAACAGTGATCAATCCGCTCATAAAATCTCCGCACTTCACAGAAGATTAGAAGCTTTAAGGCTTATTAAAAATTAACAACAAAAACTTATCAATTTTCTGCTATGCAAAACTTCCCGGTTCCCAAACTTCTTCGTTTTGCTTTGCAAATCCGCCCAACAACAGAGCTTTCTATATTATCCTTCTATTCTTAATTTTACAGTTTTTGCTTTTATTATAGGCAGTTTGTCTATAGCTTCCAGAGCCTGAGCGACTTTTTCACTGACCGCTCTGTGAGTAGTTATTATTATAGAAACTTTTTTATCTTTATTTCTATCTTTCTGGTAAAGACTTGCTATTGATACTCCGTATTCGCCCAAAATACCCGATATCTTTGCAAGTACCCCCGGTCTGTCAACAACGCTGAATCTAAGATAATAATCGCTTTTGCTTTTGCCGTGAGGCAGAAATTTTATATTTTTCTTTTTTGAATAAATTACATTCTGCACTTCGCCCGCGGTTTCGGTCGCTATAAATTTTGCAAGATCAATTATATCCGAGACTACCGCCGAAGCAGCCGGAAGCTGGCCTGCTCCTTTTCCGTAAAAAACAACATCGTCCGACGCGTCGCCTTCTATCATTACGGCATTATATTCGTTATGAACTGTCGCAAAAAAATGATGATGGTCAATAAGACAAGGTTCAACCCAAAGATCAACGCCGTTATCGGTCTTTACCGCAGATCCTAAAAGTTTTACCACATACCCGAAATCGGAAGCTATTTTAACGTCTTCAACTGATAATTTATCAATACCTTTGACTCTTATATCTTTTACTTTTATCCAGCTTCCCCACGCTATTGAAGATAAAATCGCAAGTTTATTGGCGGTATCAAGCCCTTTAACGTCGGCAGACGGATTTGCCTCTGCAAATCCTGCTTTTTGCGCGTCTTTCAGAGCATCTTCGTAAGTCATATCTTCATTTGTCATTTTACTTAAAATAAAATTTGTGGTTCCGTTAAGAATCCCTTTTATTTTTTTTATTTCGTTTGCTGCAAGCCCTTCATTCAATCCCTGTATCACGGGGATTACACCGCCTACGGAGGCCTCAAAATAAACAAGTTTCTTTTTCTCTTGGGCAAGCGAAAATATTTCATCCCAGTATTTTGCAAGAACAGCCTTATTTGCAGTAACAATATTTTTGCCGTTTTTTAGTGCTTCGGTAATAACCGTCCTTGCCGGCTCGTATCCTCCGATGAGTTCAACTATAATATCTATTTCGGGATCTTTGATAACCGTTTTGTAATTATCAACGTATAAATCCGGTTTATCTATAGGTCTTATATCGCATATAGATTTTATTTTTATTTTTACTCCGGACTTTCTTATGGCAATCAGCTGGTTTTTTTCAAGTATTTTTAAAACGCCTCTGCCGACTGTTCCGTATCCTATTATTCCTATATTTAAAATTTTTTTCATAAATTATAAACCTCATTTGCCTTTTGTAAATTGTTTAAACCTTAAAAGCGCATCGTGAAATCTCTTATCGTGCGTTACAAGCGCTATTCTGATATACCCTTCACCGCAAGAGCCAAAACCGACTCCGGGAGAAACAACCACGCCGGTTTCCTGCAATAATCTTTCCGCAACGGAAAGAGAACCTTCTTTTTTCAGATTTTCAGGCAGAGCGGCCCAGACGTACATAGTTCCTTTCGTCTGCCTTGTCTTCCAGCCGATTTTATTAAGGCCGTCAACCATCTTGATCATTCTTCTTTCATATATTGCCGCCTGTTCTCTTACGCATTTCTGCGAACCGTTTAAAGCCGCAACGGCTCCCAGCTGAATAAAAGTTGGAACTCCGTAATCCAGAAAAGATTTAAATTTTTCAAGCGGATACAATAATTGTTTTGCTCCGCAAACCCAGCCGATTCGCCATCCGGCCATATTAAACGTCTTTGAAAAAGAATGAAATTCCAAAGCAACATCTTTAGCTCCGGCAAACTCAAAAATAGACGGAGCGACATAATCCCCGAAAGTAACTTCGGAATATGCATTGTCAGAAACAAGAAGAATATTGTATTTTTTACAGAACTTTATCGCTTCTTTCCAAAAATTGTTATCTTCTACGCAGGCCGCCGTAGGATTATTGGGATAATTTAAAAACATTATTTTGGCTTTTCTGGCAACCGCCGCGGGTATTTTTGAAAAATCAGGCAGGAAATTATTTTCAATCAAAAGAGGCATTGAATGTATTTTGCCGCCTGCAAGTATAACTCCGTTAAAATGTACGGGATATGCAGGATCGCATACTAAAACATAATCGCCCGGATTAAGATATGACATGCATAAATGGGCTATTCCTTCTTTTGAACCGACAAGCGAAAGAACTTCTGTCTGATAATCAAGCTCAACTCCGAATCTTCTGCCCATCCATTCGGTAATTACTTTTCTGTATTTAGGCATTCCTTTTGCCTGCGGATACCTGTGGGTTTTAGTGTGATTTTTTACGGTATCGCACATAACGTCAACTACATGGTGCGGAGTCGGCATATCGGGATTACCCATGCTTAAATCTATAACATCCAGATTTTTTGCATAAGCTTCCAGTTTCAGATGATTTATCTTTGTAAATAAATAAGGCGGCAATGAATCTAACTTTTTTGACGGTTTTATTTTTATCATAGTTATTTGTTGTTTAATTTTAAATTTCTTTATTTTTGAATTAATTTTCTCAAAGTAGTTGTCGGTTTAAACGAAACTTTCTTGCCCGCGGGTACGGGCACAATAGCTCCGGTTTTAGGATTGCGGCCCTGCCTTGCCTTTCTGTCTTTTGATTTAAAAGAACCAAGCCCGGAAAGAGAAACCGATTCTCCGTTTTTCAGATTATTCTGAATAACTTTAACCAGCGCTTTTATCGCGATATTAATATCCGACTGCGTCAATCCGGAAACATCAGCTATTTGTTTTATTACATCAGGTTTTTTCATCCAATCCTCCAAAAATATCATAAGCTTTAATCTTCTTATTTGAAAAATATATTAAAAATCAATTAAAAAGTCAATAAAACAATGCCGGTTTACTTCAAAATAAAAACCCGCCGCGTTTTTTATAACTGCTTTGTAATTAAACTATAAACTTTATATAATCATTGCTGTATGAAAAAACTATATATTATTGACGCAAGCGCCTACATACACAGAGCTTATCACGCAATCCGGCCTCTTACGGCTTCGGACGGTACTCCGACAAACGCCGTTTACGGATTTATAAAACTTATAAACAAAATTAAAAATGAAAAAAAGCCCGATTATATTGCCGTATGTTTTGACCATCCGTCAAAAAATTTCAGGCATGAACTTTCTCCGCAGTATAAGGCGAACAGAATGGAAATAGACGTTGATCTGATAAAACAAATGCCCATAGCAAGGGAAGCCGTTAAAGCGATGAACCTGCATCTTCTTGAAAAAAGCGGGTTTGAAGCCGACGATTTAATCGGAACGCTTGCCAAAAAAGCCGAAGAACAAGGCATATTTACGGTAATAGTAACGGGCGATAAAGATTTATTTCAGCTGGTTGACGATAACATACAAATATGGAACGAATCTAAAAACATTATGTTTGACAGACAAAAAGTTTACGAAAAATACGCCATTTATCCCGAACAGATTGTTGATATGCTTGCTCTTATGGGTGACGCCTGCGATAACATTACGGGCATTAAAGGCATAGGCGAAAAGACAGCGGTAAAACTTCTTCAGGAATATAAAACGCTTGAAAATATAATAGAAAACGCCGCTTCTTTAAAAGGCAAACTAGCCCAAACCGTAAAAGAGGGAGCCGAATCGGCGATTTTAAGCAAAAAACTGGTTCAGCTTGAACTTAACGCTCCGATAGATTACTCAATTGACGATATGAAATTTGACGATAATCTTTTCGCAAACGCGGCTGATTTTCTTAAGAAATATGAATTTCACAGTTTTTTAAAACATGATCATTTTCAAAATGTTTTTAAAATAACTGAAAAAACAGAAAAAGTAAAAGAACTTACTCCTCAAATAAAAAGACCGGAAGATTCAGAACCTCATATACCTATAAATATACCGGGTGTAAAAATCGCAGACTCCGTTGAATCAGCTCTGGAACTTAAAAAAATTCTTGAAACAAAAGATAATATAACAATAAGCGTTGAAACAAACGGCTATGATTTTACAAGCAGTTTTCTTGTAGGCATTTCTTTTTTTTACGGACAGGACTCCGTATATTACGTCCCGGTAAATCACAGCGATTTTACTTTAAAACAACTGCCGGCTGAAGATTTAAAAAATGTTTTCGGCGGCTTGTTTGAATCGGATAAAATAAAATTTACGGGATATGATTTAAAATTTGTAAAACATATCCTTAAAAACCTCGGCATTACCTTAAAAAATTCATTCTGCGACGTAATGATAGCATCTTACTGTATTGATCCGTCGCGCAGGCACGATTTTGAAAGCCTTGCGGAAACGATATTGTCTTTTAAAATTGATTCCGAAGAATCGCTTCTCGGAAAAGGCTCAAAAAAAATAACTCCTGATATTCTCGGCATTGATACTCTTGCAAAATATTCCGGAACAAAAGTATATTTAATCAACAGGCTTGCCGATAAATTTTTAAAGGAATTAAAATTCAAAAATCTTGATAAACTTTTTTTTGAAATGGAAATGCCGGTACTTTCCGTACTTACGGAAATGGAAGAAACAGGAATTAAAATTGACGAATCTTTTTTAAAAACATTTGACGAAAAAATAACGAAAGAAATTTCAGAATCCGAAAATAAAATATTTAAAATTTCGCAAATTGAGTTTAACATCAATTCCCCGAAACAGCTTGCCGAAATTCTTTTTGAAAAAATGAATCTGCCGGCCGTCAAAAAAACAAAAACCGGTTATTCAACCGACGAATCCGTTCTAAGCGAATTAAGCGGCTATGAAATAGCAAATGAAATATTAAAATACAGGGAACTCCAAAAAATAAAAACGACTTACATTGATTCGATGCTGAGATACTGCAGCTCTGAAGGGTGCAGAATACATACCATATTAAATCAGGCCGTAACTACAACCGGCAGGCTTTCGTCATCCGAACCGAATCTTCAGAATATTCCCGTAAGAACAGATTACGGAAGACAAATACGGCGGGCTTTTATAGCGGATATCGGCAAAATATTCATATCGGCCGATTACTCGCAGATAGATTTAAGAGCTCTTGCTCACATATCCGGCGACAAAACTCTTATTGACGCTTTTAACAACGGCAGAGACATCCATACGGCTACCGCTATGGAAATATTTTCGGCGCCGGCCGAACGGGACGTGACTCCCCAGATGCGTTCTGCCGCAAAGTCAATAAATTTCGGGATAGTATACGGCATTTCGCCTTTCGGACTTTCCAAACAACTCGGGATACCAGTCCAACAGGCTAAAGAATATATAGACAATTACTTTAAAAAATACAGCGGCGTTAAACAATGGGCTTTTGATATTACGGAACAGGCGAAAAAAACAGGTTTCGTTAAAACTTTATCAGGCAGAATAAGATATATTCCGGAGATAAATTCATCAAACAAACAAACGGTGTCTTTCGGCGAAAGAATGGCTTTAAATACTCCCGTTCAGGGCACTTCCGCCGATATAATTAAATTTGCGATGATAAATATTTCCAATAAAATAAAAGAACAAAACTTAAACTCAAAATTATTACTGCAGGTTCATGACGATTTGCTGTTTGAAGCGCCGGAAGAAGAAGAAAATATAATGATAAAAATGATAAAATACGAAATGGAACACGCCATGGAATTAAAAGTTCCTCTGGCGGTGGACATGAAAGCAGGAATAAACTGGGCGGAAATGGATAAGATATGATAATAGGACTGACAGGCGGTATAGCAACCGGGAAAAGCGAAGCGGCAAAAATTTTTAAAAAGCTCGGATGTTATATAATTGACGCCGATAAAATTTCAAAACAATTAACTTCCAAAGGCTCGGATGTTTTAAAAAAAATAGAAGAATCTTTCGGAAACGGCATTCTTACGTCAAAAAAAACTTTAAACAGAAAAAAACTTGCAAATCTTATTTTTAACGATAAAGGCGCAAAATTGCAGCTTGAACGAATTCTGCACGTATACATAATAAAAAAAATAAACGAAATCGCGGCAAAAAAATATAAAGATGCCGACATTATTATAGACGCTCCGCTTCTTTTTGAAGTAGGGTTGGACAGAATCTGCGAAAAAGTGGTTGTAATTTACGCAAAACACAGCCTGCAGATTAAAAGATTTATGAAACGAGACAGACTTTCAAAAGAAGAAGCGAAAAAAAGAATAGCAGTACAGATGCCTATAGAAGAAAAAATGATGCTTGCCACGGTTGTAATTGACAACTCTTCCTCGCTTAAAGATCTTGAAAAAAACATCAAACGCATCTATTCCTGTTTCAAATCCGACCGTTAATACAACATATAAACCAATTGTATTGATTAATTTTATTGACAAAAACCATGATTTAATTTACAATTAACGCATTATGAAAAAAACAATATTTTTTGCATTTATCGTCTTTTCCGCTTTTTTATACCAGCCGTGTTTTTCCGAAAACGGGGATTCGCAACAGCCGCAGGCAAATATTGTTCAGCCAAAACTTTCGGTAACCGCAAAAGGAATACATTTAACATCTTTTGTTGTAGGTTCACAAAATAGAAGAGCGTATTTTGATGCTCTTCTGCAAGATACGGAATTAAACGCGGTTGTCATAGACGTTAAAGAAATTGACGGAGCAATAGGAATAAAGGGAATTTCGGGCGATTTGGCTTTTTCAAAATCGCTTCCCAATCCTGAAGAATATATTAAACATTTGAAAGAAAAAAATATTTATACAATAGCCCGTATCGTCGTTTTCAGAGACAACACAATGCCGCGCAAACGTCCCGATTTAGCGGTAAAAACTCCGGAAGGCGGATTATGGCAAGACCGCAAGGAAATAACATGGCTTGACCCTTACAACCAAAAAGCCAAGGATTATATTTTGGACATAGCTGAAAAAACAGCCGATATAGGATTTGACGAAATCCAGTTTGATTATATTCGTTTTCCTTCAGACGGCAATACAAAAATGTGCAGATATCAGGTTCCGCGTTCGACGGAAACGGCTTATCTGGAAATAATTGATTTTTTAAAACAGGCAAAAGAAAGACTTGCTCCAAAAGGAATCAAAACATCAATAGATGTTTTCGGATTAACAACAACTGAAACAACAGATATGGGAATCGGCCAAAAAATCGTTGAAATGACTGAACATGTAGATTATGTAAGCCCGATGATATATCCGTCTCATTATAATAAAGGAGAATACGGAATCCCCGATCCGAATAAAGAACCTTACAGAACAGTCTATATAGCGCTTCAGGGAGCAAAAAAAAGACTGCCGGTTGAAAAATTAAGACCGTGGCTGCAGGATTTTTCGATGAAAGGCGTAAAATACGGCCCCAAACAGATACAAGAACAGATTCAGGCATGTTTTGACTCCGGAGTGGAAACATGGATGCTCTGGAACGCCGCCTGTAAATACACGAAGAACGGCCTTAAAGCGAAATCAGAGTCAAATACTTATAAAAAGAGTTCAAAAGAAATTATTGATAATTATCTGAAAAAAGAAAATGTTGACCATGCTATGAAAAAAAGAGCCGTCACGCAAAATAAAAAACAAACCTCAGCCGTAAAAAAATCAACGCACACCGCAACAAAAAAATATACGGTTAAATCAAGTTCAACGACTAAAAAGAAAAAATAATAATTCGTTATATTAATGCCGGAATAACTCTCAGCGTAACTTTTTTTAAAATATTCAGTCTAACAGGTATACTAAATGAACGACAGAGAAATCATAGAAAAGATACTTGCGGGTCAGGAACATTTATTTAAACTTTTGGTAACAAAGCATAAAGGCAGGCTCGTTTCTATTATATATTCTTTCTGCGGAGCCAACTGTGATTATGAAGATATCGCCCAGAATGTTTTTGTTAAGATATTTTGCTCTTTAAATAAATTCAGATTTGATTCTTCTTTTACGACATGGCTTTATAAAATAGCGATAAATGAAAGTATCACTTTTTCTAAAAAAACAAAAAATAACGCAATTTCAATCAATGAAAAAGTAGGAGACGATGAAGATATTGAGCTTGTTGACATTCTTCCGGATTTAAAAGACGGCGTAGAAGATAATCTTGTAAAAAAAGAAACTCAGGATTTAATACAAAAAGCGATATTAACTTTAAAAGAAAACTACAGAACGATTTTAATACTGAAAGATATTGAAGATTTGTCTTATGACGAAATCGCCGAAGTGATGGATATTTCGCTTGACAAAGTAAAAGTCTGGCTTTTTAGGGCAAGACAGCAGTTAAGAGAAGTTATAAAAAAAGGAAATTTGTTATGAAATGCGGTGAAATGGAATTTTTAATATCATTACATGCCGACAATCGTTTAAACGACGCGGAAATCGCGGAATTACTGGAACATTTTGAAGAATGTCCCGGATGCAGGCAGACATACAAAGATTTTCTTGACCTTAAATCGCTTCTGGCCTCAGGCAATAATATTACTGTAAGTCCGGATTTTGAAAATAAAGTAATGGCGAAAATTAAAAATTCGGATAAATCAGCTCCGGCCCGCATTATATATCCGAATTTTAAAAAGAGAATTATCACGGCGGCTGCAGGTTTTTTATTTATAGTTATTTCTTCGGCTGCCTTATTTACGGTTGTAAAAATTAAGAAAAATCATATCGCTTACGACTTTAGCTGGTATTATGATATCGGGCAGGAAACAGCTTACGAATCATCTTCAACAAATTCAATTGAATCGTTTATTTTAAATGTTTAACTTCCGGAAAATAATAAGCTTATCTTATTAAAGGAACCGGCCATTATCATTATCCCTATAAATATAAGAAGAACGCCGCAGAATATTTCTATATAGCGGTAATATTTTTTTATTTTATTGAAAAATACAAGAAATTTATTTATAAAAAGCGCCGTAAGTATAAACGGAATCGCAAGTCCCAGCGAATAAAAACTCAGCAGTATCGCCCCGTCTTTTGTCTGTCCCTGTGTTGAAGCAAGAATAAGTATTGAAGATAAAATAGGGCCTACGCACGGAGTCCACGCAAAAGCAAACGCGCAGCCAACAAAGAAACTGGTAATATATCCTATTCTTTTATCTGCGACCTTTAAGGATACCTGCTTATATAAAAAAGGTATTTTAAATGCGCCGCAAAGATGAAGTCCGAAAATTATTATTATCGAACCGCCTATATATTTAAGAATATTTAAATTCGTCAACAGAAAAGATCCTATAAACGTGGCGGTAAGTCCGAGCAAAACAAAAACGATTGAAAAGCCGGAAACAAAAATTAAAGAGCTGATTAAAATTTGTTTCATATTTTTTGAATCATTTAACCGTTCAAGCGCTATTCCGGTTATAAACGTAATATATGCAGGTATAAGCGGCAGTACGCAAGGACTGATAAAAGTAAACAGACCGGCAAAAAAACTGGCGATTATCGGAAAATTTCCCAAAGATTCGTTCATTTTTATATCCTCTTTAAGCGCAATTGCGCGTACTTAAAAAATGTCAAGCATTCTTTTAATCGGTTTGTACGCTTTTTCTCTTATATTTTCCGGCACTCTGATCTCATTTTTCATATCCTGCAGAGTCCATAAAACTTTTTCAAGCGTATTTTTTTTCATATTGGGGCATAAGGCAATATCGGAAACCGTATGAAATATTTTATCCGGATACATTCTTCTGAGAACAAACGTTATTTCATTTTCCGTGCCTATAATAAATTCATCGGCGCCGCTTGATTTAACGTAATTCATAATGCCCGTGGTAGATAAAACTTCGTCGGCAAGCGCGACTGTTTCCGGCTGGCATTCCGGATGAACTAAAACTACGGCTTTGGGATATTTTCGTTTTTTTTCAATAACATATTCAGGCAGCATTCTCATATGCGTCGGACAAAAACCCTGCCATAAAATAAGTTTTTTATTTAAAACTTTCTGCACATAAGAACCTAAATTTCTGTCCGGACAAAATATTATTTTATCATTATGAATACTTTTAACGACTTTGACCGCGTTTGAAGAAGTGCAGCATATATCGGTTTCGGCTTTCACTTCGGCCGTTGAATTTATATATGTTACGACCGTTGCGCCCGGATTTTTTTTCTTAAATTGAATCAACTGCTCTCTTGTAATCATATCGGCCATCGGACATCCCGATTCCAAATCCGGCAGAAGCACTTTTTTTTGAGGGCTTAAAATGCTTGCGGTTTCGGCCATAAAATGAACTCCGCAAAATACTATCACATCAGCGTCGGTTGCCGCGGCTTTTCTGCTGAGCTCCAAAGAATCTCCCTTAAAATCGGCAATATCCTGAACTTCCTGCCGCTGGTAATTGTGAACCAGTATCAGCGCGTTTCTTTGTTTTTTTAATTCTTTGATTTTTTCCGTCAGTTGATTATTCATTTCATTTTCCAAATTAATTTTTATATATAAAATAATATTTTAACGAAAAAAATATCCGGTATAATTACTAGTACCAAATCATATTATATTATCTGTATGCTTTTTTAAAAGATTAGCTATTATTTCATTCGCTAATGAATTAGGATGTCTGTCATTAATTATTCTATATTTTCCATCCATAATATAACTTGGCAGCATTATCATATCAAAATTTGTTCTTTTCAGCTTATCATAAAAGCGTTTGCTTTGTAAAATATCAGGCCAAACAATTATTATCAGCTTTGAATTATATTTTTCTCGCACAATTATATCCATCTCTTTTAAATTATTAAACAGATAGTCTTCATAAAAAGTTTTATTGTAATTTTCTATTTTAGGTAAAAATATTTTTCTAAATATATAACTTCTTGATAAAACAATTTTAATTATTTCAAAAGGTTGTTTTATTCTCTGCCATTTATTATTTTTACAAATCCAATTATCGTTTGCTTCATAATCTAAAACATTGAAATTTCTATCTAGATGTCCATGAATAAGGCTGTAAATAAAATATTTAATATGTTTTTTACCTGTAAATCTATCTACAATATCATTGTTTAAAATATTAAGTGCACTGACACTTCCTTTTGAAGGCAATGCACAGTTTAAAACATTATTTTCAAAATTCATTAATTTTGAAAAATAATATGGCAATGTTTCATTATCTTCTAATCCGCTTCCAAAAGTAAAAGAACATCCTAGAAAAACATAAATATTATCAGAATTTTTGTTGCATTTCGTATACCTGAATTTATTTGGCAGTAAAGAATAGCATACATCATATATAATTCTGTTATTTTCTTTATTTACATTTAATTTTTTAAACCGATCAGGATAATTTCTAAATGTATATTTATTATATTTATCTTTTGAATATACCTGTCTTGTTACATTAACAATATTATCTTGCAATATTTTTTTTCTGTTATCAAATTTTTGTGGTTTATTGAGTTTTGCAACAAATTGAGCGTCATTTAATACAAATTCAAACAATCCTAACCCAAAAAATACCGAAAAAAATAAACTAAATAACAACTTAATCTTTTTATTTTTTATAAATGCCGAACAGATTAAAAATATAAAACTGCAAAACAAAAAAATATAAACAAATTCGTATTTAAAAAAATGTTCCGGCATTAAAACCCTCTGGAATTTTCACTATATTTTTGAAATTTGTTTCATTTTATTTACTGAAATTTCGCTTAACATCAGTATTTTGTCAAAAAAATTGCCGACGAATGTTCCGGGACCGTCGGATGTTTTATCGGCGTTTTCCGCGGCTATTTCATAACAAACTAGCGCCGAAGCGCAGGCAATGGCATAATTTTTTTCTACAGCGCAAAATACTCCTATAACGGAAGCGGCCATACATCCTGTCCCGACGATTTTACCCATTATGGGGACTCCGTTTTTAATTGAGTATGTGTCTTTACCGTCGGAAACAACATCTTCGGCTCCCGTAATTACTATAACAGCTTTTAATGAACCGGCCAATTTTTTTGCAAGTTCATATTTATCGGCGTTTACGTCTCCGGAATCAACGCCTTTTGTCTGTACGTTCAATCCCGCTACTGCCGCTATTTCTGAAACATTACCTTTAACGACAGAAACTTTAAATGACGATAATAATTCTTTGCACGCCTGGTTTCTGTATGTTGTAGCCCCGGCGCCGCAAACGTCAAGTATAACCGGAATTCCTTTTTTATTGGCCGTCTGACCGGCGATTTTCATTGATTCTATCTGAGTCTGATTCAAAGTGCCGATGTTTAAAACAAGCGAACCGGCAAGTTGAACCATATCGGCGACTTCTTCTTTGGCGTCGGACATAACCGGAGATCCGCCGAAAAACTTTGTTATTCCGGCGCAGTTTTCCACCGTTACATAATTGGTAATGTGGTGCACAAGAGGAGACGTTCTTCTTACTTTTTCCAATCTTTCAAAAATTTTTTCCATACTCAAAACTCCTTAAAATATATTAATTAATTAATAAATCTTATAAACAAAAAATAGAAAACAAGCATTATCATACCAAGCGGAAATCCCACTTTTATCCACTCTTTGCTTGTGATTTTTAATTTTGACGCACATATTATATTCGGAATATTGCCGGGAATCATCATTCCTCCGCTGATAATCAAACTGACTATCAGGTACTTTAACGTGACAACTGACATTTCCGGCACAATTTCTATGGCGGCCAAAGTTGCATTATCTAAAACTGCCGATAAAATATTTATCCAGTAAAGCTCCATTCCGCCCAAATGCCCGACTGTTTTATATGCCAAAGGCTTTAACCCGTCGCCTAATAATATTAATCCTGCGACAAAAGCATAAACTTTTATAAACCTGTAAAGTATTTCCCTGTTTTTTGTGTCTGCTTTATTTTTAATAATATGTTCTTCAAAAACACTTTCTTTTTTAATGATTTTATATGAAAGAACCGACAAAAACAGATTTGCGGACAAAATGTACACCCACAACAAATCTATCATAAAAAAGAAGTCCGCATTATGAGGAGCGCCTGACAGTTTGCTTATAATTATTGTTCCAAGCGGTTCTCCGACCGGTGTTAAAACGGCGCCTATTCCTATAGCAAAACAGGCATAAACTATAAATTTTATTTTTTCCTGTCTTTTTAAATTTATAACGGATGCTATTTCAGATAAAATTAAAGAAGCTACTATTGCCGTTATAACGCTTGAAATTAAACCTAAAATAAACGTTGACAGCGCAAGCGTCCAGCGAACTCCTATAGTTTTGACAACTTTGTTTATAAAAATAATTATCTGTCTGTTAAAAATTTTAAATAATATCCCCATAATCAAAACCGTAAGGGAAATCATTATAGGATGTTCCAAAGTTATTTTAACAAGATTCCAATCCCATATATTTGAAATTGTGGCCGCTAAAAGACCTGTTATTAAGATAAATATTTCAAGATTTTCTTCAACATATTTATTTATAAGAGGCATCACAATAACAATAACAACGATGAAAGCCAATAAAAAATCTAATAACATTTGCCCGCACTTTCTTTGTTAATTTTTTTTCTAATAAATTTTTCGATTTCTACTATAAAATAAATAAACAGTCCCAATATAAGAAGTCTTATGAACGAATCGGAAGTCATTCCGGCAACTTTAAAAAATTTGTTTACCGGTGACACATACAAAAATATTAACTGTGAAAGAAACATTAAAGTGATACCAAGCCATATAAACGGATTGGAAAATATGCCAAGCTTACATAATGAATGGCATGAAGATCTGCAATTTAGAAGATAGAAACTTTGAGAAACTATAAATATTGATACCGCTACTCCTCTTGCCTCTTCCAGTGAAGCCCCCAGCGCAATTTCATAATCAAACAAGAACAAAACGGCAACTGCCATAATAGTGCCGAACATTATGTTTCTGTAAATAAGGAGATTATCTATAATCGTCATTTTCGGATCTATAGGTTGTCTTTCCATTATGCCGGTTTCTTTAGGTTCAAATGCAAGCATTAATCCCAATAAAATGGCTGTTGACATATTTATCCAAAGAATCTGTGCAGGTAAAATAGGCAAAATTTCCCTGTTCAAAAATATAGCTACCATCATTACAAGCCCCTGAGCAACATTTGTCGGCAACGTCCATAAAATAAATTTTTTAATATTATCAAAAACACCTCTTCCTTCTTCAACGGCGGCAACTATTGAAGCAAAATTATCGTCGGTTAAAACCATATCTGCCGATTCTTTTGCAACTTCCGTGCCTGTAATACCCATGGCAATACCTATATTTGCCTGTTTCAGAGCCGGAGCGTCGTTTACTCCGTCGCCTGTCATTGCACAAATATTTCCTCTTGCCTGAAGGGCTTTGACAAGCCTTAATTTTTGTTCAGGCGTTACTCTTGCGAAAACCGAAAAATTTTCAACAATATCTTTTAACTGCTCGTCATTATAATTTTCAAGTTCTTTACCGGCTATTGCTTTGTAATTGGGATTTTCGCCTTTTACTATACCTATAGTTCTTGCAATGGCTGAAGCGGTAAGAGCGTGATCTCCGGTTATCATTTTTATTTTTATTCCGGCGCTATGGCATTTTCTTACGGCGTCTATAACTTCCGATCTGGGCGGATCTATCATTGCCTGAAGTCCAACAAAAATTAAACCGTCTTCAACGTCCGAATGGTGAATCTGGGTAGAATTCTGTTCATATCCCTTAAAAGCAAAAGCCAAAACTCTTAATCCTCTTGACGCCATTTCTTCAGCAACGGATATGACCGATTGTTTGTCAAAAGTTACGATATTATCGTTCTCATCAATCATACTTGAACACATTGATGTGATTTTTTCAACCGCGCCTTTAACTGCTATTATCGGCAGTTTCTCCGTTTTATGCAATGTTGCCATATATTGGTATTCCGATTCAAAAGGAATTGTATCAAGCCGCGGCCTTTGCTTGAGAACCAAATTTTCGTCAAGATCAGCTTTTAACGCTACTACTATCAAAGCGCCTTCGGTAGGATCGCCCTGTACAGTATATCTTCCATCGGTATACAATAATTTTGAGTCATTACATGAATATCCAATCTTAATGCACGATCTGAACGCCTTGGAAAAATCAATATTGACTGTTTTATTCATATATTGAATTTCTCCGTCGGTATTATACCCGCTGCCGAATACGTTGAATTTTTTGCCGCCTGCAAAAATTTCCATAACCGTCATCTGGTTTTCGGTTAATGTCCCGGTTTTATCTGAACAAATAACCGTAGTGCTTCCGAGAGTTTCAACCGCAGGCAGTTTTCTTATTATTGCTTTTCTTTTCACCATTCTGGAAACGCCTATTGCAAGAGTTATTGTCATCGCAGCCGGCAATCCTTCCGGAATTGCGGCAACTGCCAAACTGATTGCGGCCAAAAACATTAATTTTGCAGGTTGTCCGTTAAATACACCAACAGCAAATGCAATTGCCGCAGCGATCAAAATTAACCACAACAAAAATATGCTGAATTTTGATATCTTTACTGTAAGGGGAGTATCCAAAGAGTCTGCCTTTGAAATCAACTGTGATATTTTACCTACTTCAGTATTATCGCCTGTTGCAACAACTATTCCTTTTGCGCTTCCGTAAGTTATAAGCGTTGAAGCATACAGCATATTTTTCCTGTCGGCAAGCACAGTAGATTCCGGAAGCACTTCAACTTTTTTTTCAACCGGTGTTGATTCACCCGTTAAAGCTGATTCGTTTACCTGCAAATCACGAGAAGTTATGAGCCTGACGTCGGCGGCAACTTTATCTCCCGAAATAAAAAATACAATATCTCCCGGCACAACCTGAGAAGAATCAATATGCATTTTTTTTCCGTCTCTGATAACTACCGCCTGGGTAGTCATTGACTTTGCAAGAGCTTCTAAAGACTTTAAAGCTTTAGCTTCCTGTATAAATCCCACTATCGCATTTATTATAACAACTCCGAAAATAACCGAAGAATCCGCAAATTCTTTCAGAAATAAAGTAACAAATCCCGCAATTATAAGTATATATAGTAAAGGCTGGTTAAATTGCAATAGAAATCTTTTGACCGGCCCGTCTGTTTTTTTGGGCGTCAGTATATTTTTGCCGTACTTAGCCTGAAAAACATGGATTTCATCCGGATGAAGCCCTAATTCAGCATTGCTCCCGAAATCCTTTATAATTTCATCATATTCAATGTTATGCCAACTTTTTTTCTCTGTCATTTCAATACCTCTGCAGTAATTAAATTATAATTTTACATATTTTGAACACATGTAGTTATTGTACCAATTTACTCAACCTTTCAACAAGATTTTCAGCTATTAAAGTGCCGCCTTCTTTTTTGTAATGCCCAAAATCGCCTGCAAACTGATCGGTAAATATCTCGTTAAATTTTTTCTTTTTTAATAAATCTTTAAAATTATTTTCATTGCTTATAAATTCTATCTTATTATAATATTGTTCGTTTTTCAGTATGTTTTTCAACAGCTCGACACTTCTAACCGGATATTGCATGCATATTACCTTTATATTTTTATCTGTTAATTTTTTTAATATCAATCTATAAATTTCATTAGTATGTTTATTCGGATGCTCTAATCTTAAATTTTCAGCAATTCTAAAATACTCTTCTGCTTTTTCATAATCCTTTTTTTCCATATTTTCAATTGCAAGAAGCCCGTAATAGCTGTCAAGACCTTCTTTATCATAAGACATTTTTTTTAAAAAAATTTTTTTCTGTTCCTCAGTCATAATATCTTTCACGAACCAATACATTCTTGCATTAAGAATAATCTTGTCATCTTTGAGCAGTTTTTCAGTATATTGTCTGACTAATTCTATTTTATTATTTTTTATGTTGTAATCTATTATTATTTCATACATAACCTGTTTCCATGATTCTGAAACTGCTTTATTTGTTTCTATTATATTTAGTGCTATTTCATAAGCAATATTTTTTTTATTTAAATGATAATAATATAACATTGCCAAATAAGCATACGCTTGATAATCATTCTGTTTTGTTTTAAGTATTGTCACACAAACCCGTTCTGCATCTGAATATTTTTTTTGACTATATAATTCATAAACATAACTCATATTCAAATAATTAATGTTATCCGCATACACTTCTTTTGTTTTTAATATTGATGCTATATGGCTCTTAAGCAACTTATACAATTTGTAGAGTTTTAGATATACGTATTTTTCATTTTTGTTCTTTTGATTATCAGCAGATAATGATATGAATCCATTATTAATACCCATCATGCATACCGCAAAATCAGGTTTATATTTGGCAATATTCTCATCCAAATTTTTTAATATATTCTCCAAATTTATACCCGGAACTCCACAATCAATTACTGAAAACTTATTAGGATATTTTTTATTCAGTTCTTCCTGAAAAAATTTAGGATATCCTCTGAATGTCGTCGATTCACCGATACACATTATCGTATATTGGGATTTATTTTTTAATGCTTTATTATTTTTATAATCCTGATAACTTGATATAAAAAAACCTGCTGTTTGCATTGACAATTCTAATATTATCAATGAACACAACAACCCTAAAAAAACAAGTGATATTTTCTTTATAATTTTCATTTATCGAATTAAATATTCTGTCCATTATTGATTATAATTTTTTCCAAACGGGCTATCACATTTTCTGCGATTAAAACTGAGCCATCTTGCTTATAATGTCCGAAATCACCAGCAAATTGATCCTCAAACACTTCTTTAAATTGTTTGGTTTTTAACAAATCTTTAAAATTATTTTCATTATTTATAAAAATTATTCTATCGTAATATTCTTCGTTTTTTAACATTTGCTTAAGCGGTTTAATACTTCTTACGGGATACTGCATACTCAACACTTTTATATTATTGTCAACTAATTTATCCACTATCAATTTATACAAATTATATGTTTGTTCTCTCGGATATTTTAATCTGACCTCTTCTGCCTTTGCAAAATATTCTTCGGCTTTTGAGTAATCTTTTTTGTCCATGCTTTCAATTGCACGAATTCCGTAACATTGGTCAAGACTTTCTTCAAATTTAGCCATTTTATTGAAAAATTCTTTTTTTTGGTTTAAATTTATAAAATCTTTTATAACCCCATACAGCTTTGCATCAAAAAAAACATTGTCATCATTGATCAATTTGTCTATATATTTTTGCATTAATGCATTATTCTTATTTTGCAAGTTATAATCTATTACTATTCTATATACAATGTTTTTCGAACGATTATCGAGTTTTTTATTGTTTTCAATTATATCGGACGCCGCTCTGTAAGCACAATCTCTTTTGTCTAAATGGTCATACTGTACCATGGCTAAAAAAGAAGCTAGCGAATAATCATTTTGAGGGCTTTCTAAAATTTTTTCACAAACTAGTTCCGCATATGAATATTTTTTTTGGCAATATAATTTAAGAACATAATACGCATCAAAATTTGTTTGTAAAATTAATATTATGTGTTTTCTTAATAAGTGATACAGTTCATAAGTTTTTAAATAACTAATTTTTTTTCTCTCTGGCTCTGGCTCTGGCTTTGTTTCTAGCTCTGGCTTATTAGTTGACAATGAAATAAATCCATCATTTATTCCCATCATGCATATTGCAAAATCCGGATTATATTTTGCAATATTTATATCCAATTGCGATAAAATATTGTCCAAATTATTTCCAGGAACACCACAGTCAATTACTGTAAATTTATTGGGATATTTTTGATTTAACATATTCTGTAATTCTTTAGGATATCCGCCATACGTGGTTGATTCGCCCAAACACATTATCTTGTATTCGGATTTATTTTTTAAAGCTTGATTGTTCCTGTATCTTTGATAACTTGATGCAACAAAACCAGCGGTCTGAAGAGACAACTCCAATATTATTAGAGCTATCAATATCCCTGAAATAATAAGCAGTATTTTTTGTATAATTTTCATTTATAAAATTAAAACATCCTTCTAATCATTATCTCGTTTTTGCCTTTGTAATTTTGATGCCAAAAAACTGCCGTACGCGAAGTTGATAAAGATATCACAAACGAAAATAGTCTGCCAGTAAATAAAATATGATTTCACGGCTACCGGGAAATAACAAAAATAGCCTGTTTGGCTAACAGATTGGCAAAACAACAAATATTTTTACCATTACTAATAAAACTTTTAGCAATTATTTTATATTTTTTGTTTTTACAAAAATTTTCAAAATCTTTTATGCTTAAAAATCTTATATTCGGCGTATTATTCCAGTTTTCAGGCAGACAATCCGTAACAGGCGCTCTTCCGTTTATAAGCATATCAACCCTGAGGGAAAAATGCGCAAAATTAGGAAACCCTATAATGACTTTTCTGCCTACTCTTAAAGCTTCGTCCAAAACCGTATCAATATTTTTTACCTGCTGCAAACTTTGGCTCAATATTACAAAATCAAAACTGCCGTCATTATAAGCGTCAAGCCCTTTATTAAAATCTGTATGCAAAACACAAAGTCCGCGTTCAACGCATTCGTATATATAATCTTCGGATATTTCTATCCCTTGTACGTTTACATTTTTCGTTTTTTCCAAATATTCCATAAGAGTTCCGTTCCCGCAGCCGAGATCCAAAACTTTTGAATTCTGTTCCACGAATTCCGCTATTTTAAGATGTTCAAAAGAAATTTTATTTTTTTCCACTTATAACTCCGCCTTCCAGATTATTTAAAAAAGAGGTTATTATTTTTCCCTCGTCTTCTTTTTCAAGCAAAAAAGCATCGTGGCCGTAAGTTGAATCTATGTTACAGTATGTAACTTTTTGACCTCTTAATTTTAAACTTTTAACTATATCTTCGGATTGTTCCGCCGGATACAGCCAGTCCGATTTGAAAGACAATACCAAAAATTTTATGTTTATATTTTTATCTTTCAGAAAATCATCGTTGTTGACGTCAAAATGATCCATGGCTTTTGATATATACAAATACGAGTTCGCGTCAAATCTTTTTACAAATGTGCTTCCTCTGTGCCTGAGATATTCCTCAACTTCAAAATCGGCGTTAAAATTAAATTTTGCTTTTCTTTCTTTATCTTTTTCTATGGGGAATTTTTCTTTCATTGATATATCGCTCATATACGTGATATGCCCCAACATTCTGGCTACCGAAAGACCTCTTTCCGGATTTCCGGTGCTGTAATAGTGTCCGCCGTTCCATGCAATATCAGCCATTACGGATTGTCTTCCAACCTCGTTAAAAGCAATCTGCTGAGGAGTATGCCTCATAGTAGTAGCAATAGGTATCGCCGATAACATTTTATCCGGATAATCGTTTGCCCATTGAAGAACCTGCATGCCTCCCATTGATCCGCCGACTATTGAAAATAATTTTTCTATGCCGAGAAAATCAATAAGTTTTTTTTGAGCCCTTACCATATCCGATATTGATATTGCGGGAAAATCCAATCCGTATTCTTTGCCGGTTTTGGGATTTATTGAAGAGGGTCCGGTAGAACCCTGGCATCCTCCCAAAATATTTGAACAAACAATAAAATATTTTTCAGTATCAAAAGTTTTTCCCGGGCCGACCATATTATCCCACCAGCCAGGTTTTTCATCTCCTTCATGATATCCGGCGCAGTGAGCGTCGCCCGTAAAAGCGTGCGTTATAAGAATAGCGTTGCTTTGTTGAGCGTTTAACCGCCCGTAAGTTTCATAAGCTATCGTAACTTCTTTAAGTTCTTCTTTATTATCAAGAATAAGCTTGTCAAAAGTGAAGTATTTTGTTTCCGTTATCCATTTTTCAGAGTTCATATTCCGCCCATAAACAGCCATGTTGAAAGATATCTTTCTCCCGTATCCGCTATTACCGTTACTATGTTTTTGTTTTTATTCTCTTTTCTTTTCGCTATTTTTAAAGCTGCCCATAAATTTGCGCCCGACGAAATTCCACCGAAAATCCCTTCCTGAACGGCAAGGGCTCTTGCTGCATTGCCGGCATCATCGCCCGAAACAGCTATATATTCGTCAATAATTGCGGCATTCAATATTTCCGGAACAAATCCGGCTCCTATCCCCTGAATAGAATGAGGACCTGCTTTTTTACCGGATAAAACCGCGGATTCTTCCGGTTCAACCGCCGCTACTTTTATATTTTCATTTTGCCCTTTAAGAAATTCACCTACTCCGGTAATCGTTCCGCCGGTTCCTACTCCGCAGACAAAACAATCAACGCGCCCTTCCATATCGTTCCATATTTCAACTGCTGTCGTCTTTTTATGAACCATTGAGTTTGCCGGATTTGTAAACTGACCGGGAATATAACTATTTTTTATCGTCTCTTTAAGTTCATAAGCTTTTTCTATTGCTCCGGCCATACTTTTTGAACCCTGCGTCAGTTCAACTTCGGCTCCCAAAGCTTTTAATAATCTTCTTCTTTCTATGCTCATTGATTCGGGCATTGTCAAAATAAGTTTATATCCTTTGACTGCGCACACAAACGCCAAAGCTATGCCTGTGTTGCCGCTTGTAGGTTCTATTATCGTCGTTCCTTGTTTTATAAAACCTTTTTTTTCTCCGTCTTCAATTAAAGCTGCGCCGACTCTGTCTTTTATGCTTGAAAGAGGATTAAAACTTTCAACTTTCACAAAAACGTTTGCGGGCAAATCCTTTGCAATTTTATTAAGTTTGATAATAGGCGTATTGCCGACTTTTTCCGTAATGTGGTTAAAATACTTTACCATTGCGCGTCCTTACTTTTGCGATTTTACCAATGCCTGCTCTATATCTTCAATTATATCTTCATCATTCTCTATACCTATTGATAATCTTATGAAATCTTCCGATACTCCGGTCGCAAGTTGCTCCTCTTGAGACAACTGTTGGTGCGTAGTAGTTGCAGGATGAACCGCCAGACTTTTTGCATCTCCTAAATTTACCACATGAGACACAAGCTCTAAAGATTCTATGAATTTTCTGCCGGCATTGATTCCGCCCTTTATGCCAAATCCGATAATAGAACCCGCAGAATTTTTAAAGTATTTTTTTGTTTTGGCATATTCGGAATTATCTTTAAGTCCCGGATAATTTACCCATGCAACATTTTTATTTAATTTCAAATACTCGGCAACTTTTAAAGCATTTTCACAATGTCTCGGCATTCTTAAATGCAGTGTTTCAAGCCCCTGTAAAAATAAAAAAGAATTAAAAGGCGATATTGCCGACCCTAAGTCTCTGAGTAAATTGACTCTGGCCTTTACAATATAGGCAATATTGCCAAATTCTTTAAATGCTTCTATAAATTTTAATCCGTGATATGATTTGTCGGGAGCGCTGATTACCGGAAATTTTCCGTTATCCCAGTTAAATTTACCGGAATCAACAATTATTCCGCCAAGCGAAGTTCCGTGCCCGCATAAAAATTTTGTTGCCGAATAAACAACAATGTCCGCGCCGTGTTCTATCGGTTTTACTATGTAAGGTGTTAAAGTATTGTCTATTACTAACGGTATATTGTTTTTGTGGGCAAGTTTTGCCAACGCTTCAATGTCTGCCACATCTAACTTGGGATTACCCAGAGTTTCGGTATACAGCGCTTTAGTTTTTTCATTAATCGCTTTTTGAATACCGTCCAAATCTTTAGCTTTAACCATATTTACTTTGATGCCGAAATTTTTAAAAGTATTTGAAAATAAAGTATAAGTTCCGCCGTAAAGACTGTCCGTAGAAACTATTTCGTCTCCGCATTGGGCAATATTTAACATAGCAATTGATATTGCAGACATTCCGCTTGATGTTGCAAGCGCACCGACTCCGCCGTCAAGCAATGCCATTCTTTTTTCAAATACGTCAGTCGTTGGATTTTGTAATCTGACATAAATGTTGCCAAACTCTTTTAATGCAAATAAATCCGCGGCATGTTTTGTACTGTTAAATTTATATGCCGTCGTTTGATGTATAGGTACGGCAACAGAGCCCGTATTCGGGTCCGGTTCTTGTCCGCCGTGGACAAGTATTGATTCCGGTTTTAATTTTTTATCTATTTTTGACATAAAATACCTCTTATCTTAACTTAAATACTGCCGTAACCGTAACGGCAACTTCTTTTTCTTTTGAAAAAGTATCATAAATCCCGTAATCTGAAACTTCCGTAGATAACGGCTGCCTTATCTGAAAAACTCCGGATCTTGCAGAAATCAAGCCTTCAACCTTATTACCTGAACTTTTTGCAATTTCCTCGGCTCTGAGCTTCGCGTCTTTTGTCGCTATCGCAAGTATTTCTGATTTCAGCTCCGACAAATTTGAAATAAAATATTCCATTGTGGAATTTTGAAAAACAAGTCCCGCATCGCTTATTGCATCGGTATTTAATGCTATATTTTCAAGTTTTGAAATATCATTCACTCTGACAGAAACTCTTTGGGTAAAAACATATCCGGATATCCCGTTAGTTCCGTAGTTCGGATACGAATTTACCGGTTCAATGATGATATCCTTATCCTCAACAGCGTTATTTTTTAAAAAATTAACTAATTTTTTCAAATCTTTCTGTAATAATCTATATCCGTCCTGCTGGTTATTAATTCCGGTATTTTGTCCGAGAGTAATTGTCCATTTTGCGGTATCAGACACCACGTTTTTCGTGCCAAGCCCGACAACTCTTATTGATTTGTCCTGTTGTTTTGCAGCAACAACAAACATACCGAATAAAATTGATGATATTATCAATCCAACTGCCAAAATAAACGCCGGTTTTGAATTCATTTTTTACTCTCCGCTACACGCTTTTACAACATTTTAACATTATAGTTTTTTTACAAGAAAATAACAATTATTTAAAATAAATGAAAATCCAATATATTTTGCTATAATAATCTCATTAAATTTTAAAAGAGACAAAAATGAAAAAAACAATCGTTTGCCTGATTTCACTGTCATTATTCTCAAATTTATCTTATGCCAACTATGAAGGATATAAATCATATATCTCCGGATTATTGGCTTTAAAAAAGGGCAATATTGAAACGACTGTGCGCGAATTTGAAAATGTAATATCCCATGACAGCGGAGCCGTTTCTGTTTATAAAGATCTTGCTCTCATATACTGGCAGAAAGGCGACGGCAAAAAAGCGCTTGAAACGGCGCAAAAAGTCCGCGAACTGGACGGCGAAACCGTTAAGACCAATATGTTTCTGGGCACATTTTACCTTTCCGTAAACGAAATGGATCTGGCAAAACAATGCTGGGAAAAAATTTTACAAATTGATCCGAAAAACGAAACAGCTACGGTTTATCTTGCCGCTTATTATTATTCCGACAATAAATTAAAAGAATCTGCCGATTACTGGAATAAATTTTTACAGGAAAAACCCGAATCTTCCGAAGGTTATTTTCAGCTCGGACTTGTGCAGGAAAAACTCGGGCTTCTTGAAGAAGCGCTGAAGTCTTACAAAAAGGTCAACGAATTAAAACCGGAAGCAAGAGAAGCATATCTTTCGAGAGCCAGAATTTACGAAACACAGAAAGAGTTTAAACTTGCAATAAACGAATATGAAAAATATATAACTGTTTTTCCGGATAACATCTCCATACTTTTATATTTGGGCAAATGCTATCTTGAAGAACAGAGATACAATGACGCCGAAAGCATTCTTCTTAAAGCAAAAAATATCGCACCGAACAACATTCCTCTGCATTATCTGCTGGGAATGACTTATGAAAAACAATCAAATCTTGAAGAAGCCATAGAAGCTTTTGAATTTATAGTAAAAAACGAACCGACTCCTCAGGCCGTCGCAAGGCTTGGTTTTTATTACGCGTTAAAACAGGATTTTAAAACGGCTCAGATGAAGTTTAAACAGGCCGTTGAAATGGAACCTCTCAATCCCGAGTTCCATTATATAGCAAGCCTTAACTTTATGGATATGAAAGATTATGAAAACGCCGTAAAAGAACTTGAAAAAACTCTCTTTTTGAAACCGGATTTTAACGACGCAAAATTTTATATGGCGCTTGCCAATGAAAAACTGGGGCATTACGATAAAACCGAAGAACTGTTAAAAGACATTCTTGTTTCAAATCCGGACGACGTAAAAGCCATGAATTATCTCGGGTATTTTTACGCCGACAGAAACATAAAACTGGATGAAGCTGAAAAATTATTAATCCGCGTCGTTGAACTTTCTCCAAACGAACCGGCTTTTTTGGATTCTCTCGCATGGATGTACTATAGAACGGGAAAATACAAAGAGGCCGAAAAATATATGCTTATGGCCGTCAACACCGAACCGAAATTTTTTGATAAAACTCTTTACGAACACTTGGGCGATATCAGCGTTGAACTAAACAAACTGCCTCAGGCATGGCTGTGTTACGCCGTTGCCGCCGACATGGGTTCGGATATCGCAAAAAACAAAATGAAAATCGTCGCAAAAAAAGCTTCCGCCGAAGGCATAAATAAAATTCTGTATGAAAGAGCCGTTCATAATTTTTTAAGAGTCATATCCCTTAAAGCAGGATATGCGGTAAAAACCCAAACTCCGGTAATTAAAACAAATATGTATATGAACGTACTGTACAACGACAGATACGGCATAAAAGCAAATTTTCCGCAAAAATTGACAATGCCTGAGTTCAGCGTTTTATTTGATAAAAACGGAATCATTTTTTCGCCGAAAGCGATCGGAGATTCCGTCGCGCCTGAAATAACGGAAATGCTGAATTTTATCAATTTTGTATTTTCAAAAGATTTTGCTCTGATGCTGAACAAATCATCCGTTTCGGAAAAAGGGAACATAATAACTTATTCAAACGACGGCGTATCCGTAAAAATAAACAAAAAAACAGGATTATTTACGGAACTGGCAAAAAAAGATTTATTTGTTTTAAAAATTTCTTCTTACAAAAATTTTAATAAAATATCAAAAATTCCCGACGAATTAGTATTTACGTCTCAAAAAACAAAATTCAAATGTGTAATAAAATTAAAAAATTCGGCATTTCCCGTAAATAAAGATTTTGAAAATTTCAGGGGACAGGATGATACTCAAAGCGCCGGCAAAAATTAATCTGTATCTTGAAATCATAAATAAAAGATCCGACGGGTACCATAACATAGAATCCATAATGCATACGGTAAGCCTTTTTGACACTCTTGAATTTTTACCAACTACAGATGCAAATATTGAACTTACATGCAGCAACAAATACCTGCCCGCCGATTCATCCAACATTGTTTACAAAACCGCAAAAAAAATGCAGGAAAAATACGGCGTAACACGCGGGATAAAAATCCATCTTCATAAAAATATTCCGATGGGAGCCGGTCTCGGAGGAGGTTCTTCCGATTCTGCGGCGGTAATAAAAGCGCTGAATCAATTATGGAATATTAACGCTTCAAAAGAAGAACTGGAATCGTTTGCAAAAACAATCGGAGCCGACGTCCCTTTTTTTCTGACAGGCGGAACCGCAAAAATTGAAGGAATCGGCGAAAAGGTTACAAAAATTCCTTCAGACGTAAAATTACACGCCGTTCTTGTAAAACCCGATTTCGGAGTTTCAACTGTTTTAGCTTATTCAAAAATAAAATTCCCGTTGACAAATCAACGCAAAATTCATAAAATTACGGACGTCTTAACAAAAAGTTCTTTTACGTCGGAAGCAGCTAAAGATTTGCTATTTAACAGATTTGAGGAATTCGTTTTTCCTGAATTCCCGGAGATAGAAAAAATTAAAACAATGCTTCAAAGTTTCGGTTGCGCCAGTTTAATGTCCGGTTCGGGAGCTACAGTATTCGCTTTAACGTCGTCTCGGGAGAAATCCGAGGAGATAGTTAAGCGGTTAAGCATATATAAATGGAATACTTGGGCTGTCAGCTCATGTGAATTGCATGATAATGCGGGGGTGTAGAACATGGTTATAACCGAAGTCAGGATTTTCCCGAAAAACGAGGAAAAATTGAAGGCGTATGCTGCTGTAACTTTTGACAATGTTTTTGTTGTTCACAATTTAAGGATCGTCAAAGGCGAAAAAGGTCTGATGGTCTGCATGCCGTCCAGAAAGAAAAACGACGGAACGTTTAAGGACATAGCCCATCCTATAACAAACGAATTCAGAGGCGAACTTGAAAAAATAGTTCTCGCCGCTTACGATAAAAAGTTAGCGGAAGAACCTCCTAAAATATAAAAATACGCAAATTTTCAATTCCGAGATGGTGTAATGGCAGCACAAGAGAATTTGGATCTCTTTGTCTAGGTTCGAATCCTAGTCTCGGAGTTTTTTTTACTTCGGCTTTTTTGTTTATACTGCGTCGTTCGGATGTTCGGGTACCTCCGGCTCCGCCTGTTCACAGTACACGCTCACATCCTCACTTCTCGTCTAACCAAAAAATACTTGTAAAAATTTGTCGTCCAAAAGAAAATCATCTTCGGTTTATCAATAGAATTGATAAATCCGCCAAACAGCCTAAAATCCTTCGTAAAAATCGCAAGGCAAAACATTTTTCTCTCGCATTAAATTGTTGTTCTCTATATTTCACTCCATAGCATATTTATATTAAAATTATTATAATATCATTGCCGGTACGCAAAGCAATTTGTTGGATATATTTTCAAACTTTATATGTGTTTCGGGTTTTTTGATTTTGATAAAATGCAATTATTCTCTTACCAATCGTCAGTATTCTTTTTCTTTTGAATGTTTTCTGAGATATTTTTTTTCACAGGTTGATTTTCATTGTCTTGAGATCTGATTATACATCCTTTATCTATACCAAAATCTTCTATAATCTCAACTTCCGAAGTTTTGGGAGATATTCGAATCACTTTTACTTTTCCAACTGATTTTTCAATTGCAAGATTATTAAGAGTTCCATCATCTAGGACATTTTTTGTAGCATAAACTTCAAATTCTTCGCCAACTACAATACCTGCATCTTTTCCACAATTAATAAAAGCACTAGTACCTGTTTTTTCAAGTATTAAAATCGGATACAATTCTTCAATAATTTGACGGGTGATTTTTCTTGTTAATAGATTTATTGTTTTATTTGACAATACTATATCAAATTCTTCATTTGTTAATTTTATTAAAGAATATTGTTTTTCAATTATATTTTTCTCTAGTTGAATTTTACCGGTAGATGAATTGAGCAGTCTTAAACTAACTCCTAACCGAATAAAACTTTTCTCATCAGCAAGAGGTTTTTGAAATTTAGATTTCTCTTGGCCAACAAGAAAATCATTAATCCCTAAAAGAACAATATATTCTATGCCGGATATTTTGCCAAATTCTGCTTTTTTAGAATCATTTATATCAACTTGGCCGAGTCGTTCATCTGAAAACTTCATTTCTTCAAAAAGACGGCTAAGATCTTTTTGATTTCTATCAAACACATCAAATTTTCCCGAGTTTACCAAAGCATGCCTAATACTTTCTTTGAGATTTTGTTGAATTACGCTCGGAACATCTACAGATGTATCTATTTCTTCAATAAAACCTATTTTTATCTTCTCTGCATATGTTGTTGATATAACACAAAAATAAGCTATACATACAAAAAATAAAAACTTTAACCTATGCATATTAATATACCTCTTTATCAATCATAAACTACAGTCTTACATAAACTATCATTAAGTTAAAATTACTTTTGTTTTTCGCTTACTTTTGATTCTAATTTTGTATTTTGTTCTTGTATATCTAGTGGCTTTTCGATTTCTTTTAAATTTACTATAAACTCCGCATTGGCTATTACATTAATATCTCTTTCAAAAGTGCGGTATCCATCTCTTGTAACTCTTAATCTATGTAAGCCTGGCATTGCAAAAAATTCTCCGTCTACAGTTTCTATAAGAATTCCGTCTAATTCAACTGTTGCATCAGAAACATTAGTTTTTACATTAAATCTAACACTTTCTATATCAGCTTTTGAAGTTTTGACAGTGTCAATATTGTCTAGAATTTTTACGGAAATATCTTTAGAGGCTTGATTAATGAGAATTGGTAAAGATTGTTCAATATCTGCGAATGTAAAATTACTTTGTTGATTCCCATGAACTCTCTTTTGAACACGAATATTCTCTGCTAAAATTGTTCCAGCATTTACACCATTTAGAATTTTAACGGCAATGTCGGCTGTTATTTTTAAATCATTAATTTGATTGTTATAAACTGTATCTGTAATATTATTAACAACTATGTCTTCTATATCAGCAATAAGCAAATATTTGGCCCCTATTGCTTGAGAAATTCTCAAAGCAGAAGCCTTTTGTTCAATTGTTTTTTTATCAACAGCATCTTCTTTATTTGATTTATTTTCTTCTTGTTTTAATACAGAAAGCAATTGCAAATAATCCCTAAAATTTGATATTTTGAAACTGCTTTTGATATTCTCTTGTCTAAAAACATTTATAACATCATTTTTATTTATAACTGTAAATTTCCCGGTTATTTGACTAGCTATTGCAGAACAGAGCATATCCCCATATTTATCATAATTTGGATTGTTAGTGTTATTATTTGTAAATATTGCAATAGCCAGCGGTATATCTTTTTGACCAGTAACACTCAAACTATTTTCAGTATAAGCCCTACCGGTAAAAAGAAAACAAAAAAGAACAGTTATAAGCAACAGTTTTTTTTTAAACATATTGATTATTCGCCACCAAGCAAAGCTGTTGCATCTTTTGGAACAGAAATATTTTTAGATTTCGCATATGACATATACGAACCTAAAATATCTTTAGAGAGTTTTAAATCCGTAGGGAGTGCTTTAGCTAAAGTCAATGAGACATCTGCAATACCTTTTAATTTCGCAACATCCATAGGAGAAGCACTAGAAACGGCTGACTGCGCCTGAGTAGATAATGTCTGTACAGTTCCAACAAGTTCTGTTTCCATCACAATGGCTTTTGCTAAATGCCCCATGCTCTGCCCCAACAATGCTTGAGATTCAGCACTTAACTCCTTTTTATCAGCCATTTGTTTTTCAATCACTTCTACTGCTTCTTTAGATGCTTGTTGAGCTTTATCAACATTGCCAGCATTAATATTTCCTTCTTTTAGTGAGTTAACAGCCGCCAATTTTTCAAGAACTTCTTTTTTTACACCAAATGCCTCACCTGATTTTTCCAAACTCGCAATTAACTCTTGAGTAGTTGCTAAATAAGATTTAACAGCACTGTCTTTAGAAGCACTTAAGTCTGATGAACTTGCTCCGCTACCACCACCAGTTGCACCAGACAGAGTTTTTCCTAACCCACCAAATCCAGCAAATACCGAATTGGTTACAAAAAACATAACAGCAACTACAACAAATAAAGCTGACTTTTTCATTTTCTCTCCTTAGCCTTTGTTAAATTACCTGCTTTGTTTAAGCCTTAATTGATCAACAAGATCTTTAGCTGCGGACGAAGCAGCATTTATTAAAGCATTTGTTTTTGCCACCTTAAAATCTTCGCCAAGACCACTGTACTGAACAGGGCCAACACTGCACACCTTTCTTACAAATTTGCCTTCAAGATCCCAAATATATCCATTTACCCTAACATAAACTTTTTTCATACCTGTTGCTTGGTCAACCATCTGTTCGCCAACATCTAATGTGGCAACTGCAAGATAATTTAAACCGGCTGACCTTGCAGCTGAAGTAGCAGTTTTTTTTGTAACATCTGAAATTTCATCTCCTTCAACAAAATCAGAAATAAAACTTTTAGTATCAATATTTGCTTCAAAAGGTTCGACAACGGAATATTCAGCTTTATTAAAAACTTCTGAAACTTTACTTCCTATATCTTCAGGAATATAACTTCTATACGAAAACTTGTCGGCTTTTTTTTCTGTTGAACCGCCTGAAGTTTTTTCCATTACTCTTTCGTTTTGTCCGGATAATCCATCTTCAGATTCAGATATATTGACTGCCTCAGATTCAGAAGTTATTTCTGTTTTTTTATCTTCAAATTTTCTTACGCTATCAGTTTCACGCGCAACAAAAACAAAAGACAAATAAATTTCTTCACCTTTTTTCTTACTTGCTGATTGAATGTTCTGATTTATTATTTCCTCAATTTGTGCCTCATTTATAGATGCTTCAACCCCTATAGTCCAATATCCATTACTCCAGCTGCCATCATCAAGAGCAACAACATCAGGTACATAAACTGTAATATTATTTTTGAGTTGATCTATAATATTATTTAAAATTCTGACTCTCTGAGAATCAAGCCCGGCAATATATTTATTAAGAGCTTTCGTGCGAGCATCTTCAAGAGCACGTTTTTTCTGATTAGTAGTTGCTGTTTTGGTTATTTTTGTTTCAACTTGACCTAAAACTTTAATTTTTTTATATTCAGCTTGTACAGTACCAACCATTGTTGCTAATATAATGCCACATATTAAAAATGTTACTTGTTTAAACATCGCGTAATTACCTCCGTATAAAATTTTTTATCCTCTTTAATCTTTTTTGTTGCTTCTACCATAATGATTCCTGTCATTTCATCAAAAACAGCAAAATCATCAAATGTTTTTTGTAATTTTGGAATATTTTTTACAGCACCAAATTTAATTTTCTCATCCCAATAAATTCTATTAAGCTCCGGATCATAAACTTTTACTGTTATATATATGCCATATAGAAAAGCATCTTCTCCTATCCCTTCTTTATAAAGATTTTTTACTAATTTACGTATGATTAAATCTATACCATAACTCGCATCCGGAATCTGAAAATCTTGAACTTTGGCATCTGAAAAAACCAAAGACATTTTACCGCCTAAATAATCCTTTGAATACGGAAGAAATGAAATATTTAACCTATTAGATAACGTATCGGCAAAACGCTGGGCAATAATACTCTCAAACATACTAAGGTTATCTTGATATTCTTGCAGGTTTAACTTGGCCTCATCTTCAACAATAACATTCAATACTTTCATATTCAGAAAAGCGTCATTTTTCAATGTTATATTTTGCATTCGACCCTTCAAAGTTTGCAAAACACTAAAATCTTCAGAAAAAAACAATTGCTCTATTAACTTTGTTTTATACTCTTCATCCGGCAAAGTTTTTCTCACGTCTATATACTCAAGATAAATAGGATATGTCGCAACCACTTTCATTCCGTCAAAATTGAGAAATGTCAAGTTGCACGATAAATTAACAACTACTTTATAAAAATCATCTATATTCACTATGCTAATATTTTCGCGTGTTATTGCTAATGCCATAGCAATTTTGGTGTTAGAATCTTCTCCAATTGTTAGATTAATCCCTTGCATTAAGGAAGCATTATCTTGAAAAAAAATTTGAACTTCTTTATCAAAAATTGACCGGCCATCTTCATCTTTATTTGAATTCAAAATATTTGTATATTTAAAGCGGGTTGCTATATCTCCAAAATCCCCTACAAAAGCAAAACCGGCATATTTAACATCTTGAGATGCAAATAATGCCGATGCAGAAAATACCATTAACACAAAAACAAAGAAGTTTTTTACTCCAAAATTTTCCAAAGAAAACACGAGGCCTCTATGCAAAAATTAATTAAATCCACTCTATCTTTTAGAAGGATTCTATTAAATCCCAGTGATATTGTCAAATTATCATAATAAGCAACAATATATTATATTGGACTTATTTGTATGTAAAATAATCATTATTTATTTATAAATCTATACATGATAATGTATAGTAAATATGATTTGTCAGTTTAATTTCCGCTATTAGTCGTTCTAAGGCTGAAATATTAGCATGAAATTCTAACAGCTCAGAATAACAATTTGATATAATTTGTTCAAATTCTGTATTAATCTCGGAGTTTTTTTACTTCGGCTTTTAAGCCCTTTTTGATTTTTTTTGAACTTCGGATACCCTTCTCGCTACCGCTCGGCTGTGCTAGGTATACCTCGTCCAAAAGAAAATCAAAAATCATCTTAAAATCCATAGTAAAAAATAACGCATCATACCACTCCGCTGTTCACAGTATACTCTCGCATTTTGCCGCCTCGTCTAAAATAAAAATACTGCATAAAACTTTAATATCAAATAACATCAAGAAAATGTATAATTTATAAAAAATAAGAGGTTTTGATGAAAATTTGTAAAAATTGCAATACAAAAAATAATGATATAAATTCGTTTTGCACAAACTGCAAACAACCTTTTAATGATATAAAACAAAAAACCAACACCGAAGATTTGAACAAAATACCAAAAATCATAAAAGTACTTTTTATTTTTGTGCTTGTTATGTTGTCCTTAGGATTATTGCAAATACAAAAAAATAAAATAAAACAACAAGTCCGCAATTATTTTAAACAACAACTCATACAAGAAGTAAACAAAGATACAAACAAAGAAAAACTACTTTCTGACAACACTGTTGCACCAAATGATTATAAGATAAATGAACATAATACTATAACGGCTCAACCTACTAAAAAATATAATTTTGACGGTATTGTTTTTCCAAACGATGATGATGCTGATATTGCCCTCACAGGAGAAAAACTTGAAAGAATAATTGATGCTGACAAAAATGAAATAAATTTTGATGATACTGTTTTCCCGGACGATGATAGAGATGCTAAAAAATTAATATCTCAAATCTATATAAAATTTAATAAACTTGGATTTTTTGCCGATAATATTCAACAAACAAAAAATGCAATGCCCGCAGAATTGGAAGATATAACGATACCTGATACTCTCAATGATAATAAACAATTGCAAGAAATTGAATTTAAAAAAAATAAATTAATTTTAAGATTGGATAGCATTGATAAATATCTAAATATACTTATAAAATTAAAAAATTCAAATCAACAAAATTTACAATCTCTAAGGACTAGATTAAAATTTTGCAAAAAACAATTACTAGAACATAAATTAAACTTAAGTGAAGATGAGCCAACACTACAAGAAATAGGCTATATTCAAAAAACATTAAAACAACTTAATGATCTAGAAATTAAAATTATTCAACAAGAGAACAAAAAGCTAAGTTTTAAAATTAAAAATTTTATTAAACAAAACAAAGCAGATCTAATCGATTTCAGTATATTATCAATACTTTTAATTCTATTTATAATTACAATGATAAAAACATCCGCATATAAAATATTTATATCATTAACATTATTAAAAACTTTTTTAAAAGAACATAAAAATTTGTTAATATTAATTTCTTCATCTTTATTATTTTTGTTTTTGGCTATTGCTAGTGATGGTAAGTTTTCAGCAGGCTTTTATACATTACTAAGAATAACTGTAACAACAACAAGCTGTTATATTATCTATTTAGAATTTATTAAAAAAAATATTTTCTTTTATTTATTGCTGGCAACAGCAGTCTTATTTAATCCAATAATACAGTTGCATTTTCACCGTGATACATGGCAAACAATAGACTTCTTTGCAGGATTTTTATTAATAGTGTATCTAATTTATATAATAACAAAATTTGTCAAAAAATAAAGACATCCATGTATAAAATAGATAAATGTGCTAATACTTACAATTTCAAGTTTTCTTCTCGCTACCGCTCGGCTCTGCTAGGTATACCTCGTCCAAAAGAAAATTAAAAATCATCTTAAAATCCATAGTAAAAAATAACGCATCATACCACTCCGCTGTTCACAGTATACACTCGCATTTTGTCGCCTCATCTAAAATAAAAATACCGCATAAAATTGCTGTGTTTTATATTTATTTCACACCCTAGCATATTTATATTAAAATTATTATAATAACATTGCCGGTACGCAAAGCAATTTGCGGGATCGGCTTTTTTGTTTATACTGCGTCGTTCGGGTGTCTCTTGTCTAATTAAAAAAAATAGAAATTACAGAAATATATTGTAAAGAAGAGCAAAAAAATATAATATAACTTTATCGATATATTAGAATTTAACCGTTGGTGGAGCAATGGGATACAATAAGCTTTATCAAGAATTAAATTTTGCTTTAGAAAAAACAACAAGCCAAGAAATTTCTGCCTGGGCAAAAAAAATGTTGCCAGTTTTACCTAAACTTTTTGCAAGACGAGTTAAAAATTTATGCAAAACTTTATTAAAACTTGGAAAGCTCGGAATGCAAGAAACTTTCGGATTTATTAAGGCCTATTTCAATAAAAGATTAACTTCACACGCCAAAGAACGATTAAAATTTATATCTTTAAAAGTGACATACGGTTTAAACATATGTAAAAAATTACTTCAATTAACCGTTAAAAATCCTAAAAAATATTTACCGGGCTTGTTAGCAGTCGCACTCGGAGCAATTATAGGTTCAGGCGGAATAGACGCTAACGGCGGAATCCCTGACCAAGATATTCATCTGTTCGGCATAGAAGACCACAGATCAATTTTAACTCATTCAATCATAGCCGGAACAATTGTTGAATTTTGTATTTTGGCCGTTGCAAATTTTTCAGATATTATAATAGAAAAAATGCCTGACAATCATTCAGTGTTCTGGGATAAATTATCGGAACAAAAAAACGATATTTTACAAAAATTCAGCATGGGTATAAGTGCAGGAATCGCATATCACTTAGCGATAGATGGTTCTTTGCAAACTGCTCCATATAAAGACTTGCCCGTTTCTATGCCTATGGAAGCTCATCAGGCTCTATTTGAAATAAACGCAATGGCAGAAGGAATTGATACCGCTAATAAAAATACAAAATAACAGTTAAAAAGGAGTAGAAATGCCTAAATTCAAAAAAAAACTTTTTGTTTGCGGCGTTGACGGAACTCTTTTTATTCCGAATAAAATTGAAGGCACTGATATCTCTTCCAATTGTTGGCAATCACTGGCAAAAATACTTGGCGAAAATGCGATAGCAGAAGAAAAAGAAAATCATAAAAAGTGGCAGAACGGAGAATTTGAAAATTATACCGAATGGGTCAAAGCTTCTTATCGCATGCATAAAAAATACGGCCTTAAGAAAGAACAATTTGACTCAGTAATAGATAATACCGTTTACAATAAGGGCGTTGAAAATTTCTTTGAAAATTTAGACAGGGAAAAATGGGCCACGGTGCTAATATCAGGCGGGTTTCAAAATCTTATACATAAAGCAGAAGAACATCTTGATATCAGCATGGGGTATGGTGCCTGCGAATATATATTTGATCAAAACGGATATCTCGATAAATTGCATGAATTACACCCTTCTGATTTCAAAGGGAAAATTGATTTTTTAAAAATCAATTTAAAAAACTTAAAATTAAATATAAAAACGGACTGGGTTTTTGTCGGCGATGATAAAAATGATATTGAAATAGCAAAAATTGCACCTTTAAGTTTTTGCATAAATCCCCATAAAGATTTAAAAAATATTAAAAACATCATAGAAATAGAATCTTTTACGGATATTTTACCGTATATTAATAATATAGAAAAATATATACAGCCTTATGAACATATAATAGAACAAGACGACCAAATCGATAAATTAAATTTAAAAATCCAGACTCTTGAGGAAACAATTAAAAAATATTCTACACATTACGAAATAGAAAAAAGAAATAAACGAATTTTTGAACTGGAAATAAAAAATAAGAAACTTTCCCAAGAAAATAATGATTTAAAAGGCAAAATAAATAAATTTGATATTGAAAAATTACAAATAAATGAAAATTTTTATACAAAGAACCCAAAAAAAAATTTACAGGATATAGCATTAAATTTCAAGATAGCGGTTGTAGGATTTAATATAGAAATGCCTATTTTTTCACATTTGTCAAATATAAAAAATATAACTCTAATTCAGGCAGGCGATACGCATTTTAATTTGTCAAAAGTCAAGCAAATCGATTTCCTGTTTGTGGCAATAGATTACGTATCACATTCAGTTTCTTGGCGGGCAATACACAATATAGATAAAAAAACAAAAGTATTTAACTTAAGGGGTGGTCTTTACACAAATCAGATAAAAGCAGCCATAGCCAATACAGTTATTGAAAATACTAATAATATCTAAAAAAAACAGCCCACAGATAACATGTATTTTTGCAATGATTAATTTTTAAGTTTTTTAGCAAAAAATCAAAACTATAAGCAGTTTTTTGGGTGCGCTGAGTTTGGATGCTTGGGGACTTTCGGCTCCGCTCGTTCACAGTATACTCTTCGGTTTGCTTTGCAAATCCGCCCGACAGTCCGCATTTTGTCGCCTCGTCTAAAATAAAAATACTGCATAAAATTGCTCTTATAAAATTTTAATTTCTATTTCTAAATCTTTTGAGTGGAGATGAGTTTTTGGAGAGCGAGAATATCTTCATCGTTGGCAAGGACTAACAATATATCGGCTTGTTCTATGACTGTTGAGCCGGACGGCACTATAAACTGGCCCTGACGGGAAATTAAGACTATAAGCAGTTTGTATGTACTCCAAACCTCTCTATCTTTTTTTTTAATATTTTTTGTTTGTCCTTAAAAAAAGTATAATTACTTTAATGAAATATGAATATTTATTAAAAAAGATCTTGCTTATTTTTTTAGGCTTTATTTTTTCATTTTTTTATTAGAATTTGTTTTACAAACAGCTTCTTTTATAACAAAAATTGTTATATCTGCGCAAAATAAATCTTTAGAATCGCAAATTGCCAATGCTAATTTCAAAAAAAACAAAAACACATTAACAATTCTTTGTATTGGAGAATCAACAACCTATAAACAATGGCCGATTCAATTACAGATGTATCTTAATAGAAACAAATCATCCGTAAATTATCAAGTCGTAGATTGTGGTATTCCCGCAACAAATCTTGATTTAATACTCAAAAATCTAGACATGCAATTAAAAAAATATAATCCTGATATCATAATTTCCATGATGGGGATTAATGATATACCAAGAGGCAATCTCACATATATAAAACATCAACTTAAAACAATTGAATTATTAGAATTGTTAAAATTACATATTATGTTTAAAGAACCTATTTTTAATCATTATGACTTTGATGGTTTTGTAAAATTCAAAAAAATTGCTGAAGAATATTACTCTGATTTTAAAAAACCTCCTAAAAAACTACTAGATTTATTGAAAAAAGAGCCGGACAATCTAATGATACTCGCAAATTTGATTATATTATATAACGACAGAAATGATTTTGCAAACACAGAAAAATATTTTAAGATTTATTCAAATTTAGAACATGTTTTATCACATAAATTTATGATAATTGCAAGTTCTATTTGTTATACTTATATTCATCAAGAAAAATATTCTGAGGCTCTCAATCTTATTTCAAATATCTTATCAAACAATAACATAACAAAATTTGAAAAAAATAACTTTATAAATCAAATATCAGGTGGTTTTATAAATTCTCCTGATGATAAGCTCATTTTGTTTTATGATTTATTATTAAGTTATAATTGTTCTGCAGAAGCTGTCAGCACAGTATATCAATACTGTCAAAGACATAATATACCTGTTAAAAACAAACCTAAAAAATACATACCAGTAATATCTTTTCAAAATGAATATGTGCAGAAAATATACTTAAATTTTGCAGAAAAACTTGAAGAACACAACATAACTTATTTTTGTATGGGATATCCGAGAATCCCAATATCTCAATTAAAAAATATTTTTAAGAACTCTGACTTGCGAGAAAAAATAATATTTATTCAAAACCAAACAAATTTTGAAAAAGAATTAAAGAATACGTCATATTATGATTTATTTAACGATAGTTTTGCAGGAATCTTTGGACATTGTACTGATAAGGGAAATGAGCTGATAGCAATCAATATAGGAAAGTCCATTCTATCTTTAACTGATTAAATCATAAATTATTTATTATATCTGTCAAAAAAAACAATGAAAATATATTTTTATTGATATTGTATTTTATTTTCTGTTATATTTTTTTAGATGTGAAAATTATATTTTGTAAAATACCGATATCTTCATCGTTGGCAAGGACTAACAATATATCGGCTTGTTCTATGACCGTTGAGCCGGACGGGACTATAAACTGGCCCTTACGGGAAATTAAGGCTATAAGCAGTTTTTCCGGCACTCCCAGTTCTGCTATTGTTTTGCCTACTGCCGGGGATTCGTAAGGAACGGGAATGTCTGCGAGTTACGCCCTTAAACAATCAACACCAGCCTAATTGTTCAGTAACATATCAATATTTGTAATAATATAATTTTTTCAGTATAATAACAAAAATTTACTATCCGTGATATTGCATTTATGAAAACTTTATTCCTAATCTTCCGAAAGCATTCATCTATTATTATTACTGTTTCAGTATTTCTTGCAATTGCTTTACTAAACTCTCTTATGTATGTTGAATTAAATCCTGATACAGATTCCATTGAAAGCTTTGTAATCGCTCTAAAAACCGATAATATTTTTATCGGAACATCCCGAATGGCTTTTACGCCTAGAACTGTTAAAAATGATGTTGATAAAATATTCGCAGCATTATTTTATAACCAAATATATTTTGAAAATGGTTGTTATGAAGCTTTTCCTTGTATTTCCCGTTATTTTACAAATATCTTACCTCACTTATCGGTTACTATCCCACACTTTTTATTTTCTGTAAATGACGTTAATGTTTTATTGAAAATTTTTACATTCTCTCTTCATTTCACACCGATAATATTTTTACTTATAATATATTTGCTGCTCCCTAAAAAAGAAACTTTTGAAATAATTCTCTTATCTTTTTTAACATATATGGTATATTTACGATATTATCTGTTGACAGAAACTATTTTAACCGCACTATTTTCATGGGCAATATTTAATTTTTATTTATACAAAAACTTTAATAAATTATCTTTGTTTGATTCAATAATAATATTATCATTTTCTTTTCTTTTAATAAGCAGTCATCCTATCGTTGTTATTATCATTCCTATTTTGTTTTTTTTAGGAATCAAAAAATTATCAGAATCAAAAAATATTATATTAGTATGCAGTTTGTTTTTATTGTTTATTGCCTGGATCTTTAATATGTTTTATACTTTCAATTCTGTGGGAACAATGCCTGATTTTTATTCCTTGGAATCTCTGCAAGATTTTAATCTATATCTTATACTATCCGTAATTTTAATTTTAACAATCTCAATGTTTAAAAAAAATAACATTCTTATGACAATACTTTTAATTCTATTTGCAGTTATAATCGGAATTATTGTAACAAAAACATCCTATTCGGCAGGATTTAACGCCAGAATACTTGCTTGCTATATAACTTTTTTATTTATGATTTTTTTGATATTTGTACTTAAATTTAACATTTATATAAATTATAAATTTATAAAATTTATTAATATAATAATGATATTATCTATATTTATATCTTCAATAGGATATGCAAAAACAATATATAATCACAATTTAAAAATAAAGCACTATATGCAAACACACGATTTAATAGATATAAATGAATTTAAGATAAAATATTCGGCTAAAAATAAATATATACTTATATTATCTGTAATTATGAATTCCATAATGTTAAAACCCGATTATAATTGTAAAATAGCATTAAATGATATGGTATTGCCTCAAGAGATTATTAATCATAGCCGCATATTAAAAAATTTTAATATTGATATTGATAAAATTTATAAAGGATTATCAGATTAATATCCTACAAGCGCAATAATTATATGTCCCGTTTTTCTTTTGTCAATATTTTAAAACTGCCGATTTAAGTTCTTCTTTTTGAGTTGGAGCCCAACATTGTCTCAACAACTTTTCCATCATTAAAAATCATAAGCGTCGGCATGCTTCTTATGCCGTACTCGCTTGCTTTTGAACCGAAACATCAACTTTTGCCCTTTTACTTTACTCGCAAATTTCTCCGCAAAGCGCCCAAGCACCGGATGTATCATTTAGTTTTAAAATTTGTATCATTAAAAGTTGCATTGAAAATTTTATTTACCGAATTTTCAAAACGAACCTGATATGATTGTTGTTTGGATAATTTTGTTTTGGGTATAAAATTTTACATAAAATCAATTATTTGCCTTTTATAAAATTGTACATCATCGTTGTTTTCTATTTAATTGCAGAAATAATTTTTTGGAGTTCGGTGATATCTTCATCGTTGGCAAGGACTAACAATATATCGGCTTGTTCTATGACTGTTGAACCTGACGGCACGATAAACTGGCCCTGACGGGAAATTAAAACTATAAGCAGTTTTTTCGGCACTCCCAGTTCTGCTATTGTTTTGCCTACTGCCGGGGATTCATAAGGAACGGGAACATCTGTAAGCTCCGCGTCCATTCCGTCCATTTTTTCAAACTGTATTGGATAATGTATTTTTTTATCTATCGGAGCGTCCAGCCCGAGAAGTTTTGAAACTAACGGTATTGATGTTCCCTGTATAAATACTGAAATTGCAACTACAAAAAACACGATATTAAAAATTACGTTCGCCTGATCTATTCCTGCTGTCAGAGGAAAAGTAGCAAGAATAATCGGAACGGAGCCTCTCAATCCCACCCATGAAATCATAATCTTTTTTGCAAATTTCATTTTAAACGGAAGAAGGCTTATTAAAACTCCGGCCGGTCTTGCTACAACCATAAGCAAAACCGTTATAAGAAGTCCTTTCCATATATATGGAAGAACCTGAGACGGGAATACCAAAAGACCGAGCGTAACAAACATGACTATCTGCATAAGCCATGCTATTCCGTCATGGAATTTTTTTATCATTCTTTTATTCTGAAATTCAAATTTGCCGAGCATAAGCCCTGCGACGTAAACGGCTAAAAATCCGTTTCCTTTTACAAAACCGGCAATTGTAAAAGTGAGAAGAACAAGCGAAATCATTATAACGGGATAAAGACCTTCGTATTCAAGATTAAGCCTTTTAATCAAAAATAAACTGAACTTTGCCATTATATAACCGACTGCCAAACCCATCCCCATATCTATAATAAAACTCGGGATAAGAGAAATAAATTTTGTCCCCTGAACAGTTATAAGGCTTATCACGCCGATTGTAAGAAAAACAGCCATCGGATCGTTGCTTCCCGATTCAAATTCAAGAAGAGGTTTAAGCGGTTTTTTAAGACTTATTTTTCTTGACCTTAACGTTGTAAAAACAGCGGCCGCATCTGTTGAGGATACAATAGAACCGAGCAGCATTCCTTCAAGAATAGAAAAATTTAAAATATAAACGGCAAAAAATCCTGTAACGAGCGCTGTAATCAAAACGCCTAAAGTTGAAAGTATTATTCCCGGTAAAATAACAGGTTTTGTTTCTTTCCAGTCGGTATCAAGGCCGCCTGAAAAAATAATAAATATCAAAGCGACTGTTCCTATAGATTTGGCAAGCACGGCATTATCAAAATAAATGCGTCCGATACCTTCAGAACCTGCAAGTATCCCTATACCCAAAAAAATAAGAAGAACCGGAACTGCAAACCTGTCTAAAACCTTGCTTGAGAGAACGCTTATAAATATTAGAAGCGAAATTAAAAACAACCAAAACTCAAATGACATTAATTTCCTTTTTAAACAAAAATATTTTTGATAACCTATTTTAACATTTTTTTAAAACTTTGACATTTATTATTTTATTTAATAATTTAAGTAAACTAAAGGGAGGAATATTAAAATGAAAACTATTTTATATGTAAAAGCAAACCCGAAACCAAACGAACTTTCCAGAACGTTCCAAATTTCAGAAAAATTTATTGAAAGCTACAGTAAAAAAAATCCTCAGGATAAAATAATAACGTTAGACTTATACAAAGAAAACATTAATTTTTTGACTATAGAATCAATACAGCAAATTTTCGGACCAAAAGATGAAAGCAGTAAAAACAATCCTCTGCTTTCTTATGCTTATACTTTTGCCAAAGCCGACAAATACGTCATTGCCGCGCCTCTTTGGAATCTGGGAGTCCCTTCAATATTAAAAGCATACTTTGATTATATAACCGTAAAAGATATTTCATTTAAATATACAGCCGAAGGACCCGTCGGATTATTAAAAAATAAAAGTGCGCTGTATGTATCTGCCCGAGGCGGCAAATATGATACTGAACCGATGTCAAACTTTGAATTCGGCGAACGCTACATAAAAACAATTCTAAATTTTTTAGGAGTTGTAAACTATAGTGCAATATTTGCAGACGGCGTTGATATAATGGGCGCCGACATAAAACAAATTATTAATACGGCTGTTGAAAAAGCAGCGAAACTTGCCGAAATTTTTTAATTAAAAAATTATATATTTATTTCTTTTATCCATTGTTTGATTTTTGACTCTATTTCGTCTCTGACTATTCTTGTTTTCGCTTTCTTTTCTTCAAGATTATCTTTAAAAGAAGACGGATCGGCAAAACTCCAGTGGATTTGTTTTACGACACCCGGGAAAATTGGGCATGTTTCAGACTGGGATTCGTCGCAGACGGTAATAACATAATTAAAAAAACTGCCGTTTTTATAAAAATCAAAAACGCTTTTCGTTTTATTGTTTGAAATATCTATCCCGATTTCTTTCATAACTTCAACGACTATGGCATTAAGAGTACCCGGTTCAATCCCTGCGCTTGTAACTTCAAATTTATCACCGCCGTGTTTTTTCAAAAATGCTTCAGCCATCTGGCTTCTTGCAGAATTGTGAACGCATACAAAAAGAACTTTAATTTTATCCATCCGTGCCTCTTGTCTTATTTTTTAAAAAAATCTTTTTGCGAACATCTGTCAGTTTCAATCTGAAGCGTTACATGGTCAATTTTGTATTTTTCTTTAAGCAGCTGCTCAATTTTTCCGGCGATAGAACAAGCCTGCGACAGCATACAATCTGTAATATCAACATGAGCCTCAAAATAAACGGTATTCTCGTTTGACATCCAAGTATGGACATGGTGTATGCTACGGACTTCCTCAAAATTTTCAATATCTTTTTGAATCGCCGCATAATCCAGATCGGCAGAAGACTGCATAAGAATATCAACCGTTTTTTTAACTATTTTCCAGCTTTCTATCATAATATAAACTGCTATTACCAAAGTAATAACGGGATCTATCCAAAAGATATGCCAGACTGAAATCGCAATGCTTCCCAGCACGACGCCTACCGACGAAAGAGTATCCCCCAAAATATGAAGATAACTCGATTTTATATTCATATTATTGTGTGATTCTTTTTTCAATAGAAGCATTGAAATAAAATTCGCCAAAAGACCTACTGTTGCGATAACAAACATAATAGTGCCGTTAATTGTTTCGGGGTTTTGAAAACGTTTTACTGCTTCAAATATTAAAAATAAACAAATTACCAGCAACACGGATGCATTAATAAAAGCAGCTATGATTTCCGCTCTTTTATATCCGTATGTTCTTTTTTCATCTTTTTTTCTGCCTGCGATTTTCCATGCACAATAACTAAAAACCATTGAAACAGTATCGCTGAAATTATGAACGGCATCGGATAACAGAGAAAGGCTTCCCGACATTATTCCGCCGATTATTTCAGCAAGCGTAATACAACCGTTTAAAATAATTACTCCCAGATATTTTGAGCCTGACAATCCCGTATAATCATGCGCATGATTATGGCTGCAGCTGTGGTTGTGGCTTTTATTTTCCATTTTAGATACTCATCCGTTAATTTTTAAAATATTTTTACATCTAAAAGCCGTCGGCAACTATTGCATTTGTTTTTGCAGACTGTTCTCTGAGAGGAGCGACCGCTCTGTATTCCGGCGAATGCCACCATGCGTTAAATTTTTCAACATTTTCAAATTCAATAATTGTCAAACGCATAGGATTCCAGCCGCCTGTAACCGTTGTCCTCTTTTCCGCAGCGCACAATATATTTGCCGCCGAATTTTTCAACGATAGCCGGAACCTTTGAAACGTATTCCATAAAATAAACCGGCATTTTTTCTCCTATGCAGCAGGTTTTTTTGCCGTTATCAAAAATACGCTAAACTCATTTCCCTGTCCGGTATTTTTATCTGCCTTAAAAACACGGGTAGCCGTAACGTCTTTTACATTTTCAAATCCGCAATCCGAAATAATCTTTTTAAAATCTTTACGCACAAATCCTAAATGAAAAACGCCGTCGTTATCGGAATGAAAATTTCCTTTTTCCTCATCAAGATCGGCAACGGCGATATATCCGCCCGGGATAAGCATGTCAAAAAATTTTTTAACGTATTTTTTTATGTCCTCAAAAGGTATGTGGTGCATCGTCATTGCCGACATAACAAGCCCGCAGTCAATATCCGGAACATACTCAGCGTCAAATCCGCATATATGGCATGTTTTTACGTTTTTTAAATTATCTTTTTTTATTTTTTCGTTAAAAACTTCTATCATCTTTTCGGAAGTATCCATGCCGGTAACCGATTTTGCTTTTGAACTTACGGCAATAGAAAGCAAACCCGTTCCGCATCCAAAATCCACAACTTTCATAGAGGAATCAACCGGTACTTCTTTAAAAAGGGCGCAGGCTATGGCATTCGTCCTTTTAATTCTATCGGGTTTATCTTTCAAAAGCCCGGGTTCCTTATTAAAATCTTTGATTTTTAAAGTTTCTTTTTTCATTTTTTTGCCGTATAACCCGCAAAATTAAAATTTTTAAATATTATATCGGAACTTTTAAATCCCGCTTTTTTTAAAGCCGAAAGTTCCCAATCTATAACCACCGGCCTGTCCTCTTTTTTATGACGTAAAAGCATTTCTTTTACTTTATTTAAAGCAAGCCCGTTTTCACTCATAAAAGAAATCCATTTATCAGTATAAAACTTTTGAAGAACGGCATCTTTTGTTATAAATATATCTATATTCAGAAAAATTCCGCCGGTTTTAAGAGCCTTATGCAGTTTTTTATAAAATTTTATTTTCTCGGCTCCTTCAACGTGATGCAAAACCATAGAAGATATTACGGCGTCATATTTTTTTGAATAATCAAATTTTCTTATATCTCCGTGCCAAAAAACCGTATCGGGATATTTTTCAAATTTTGTTTTAGCCATTTTTATCATATTTTCGGACATATCAACACATGTAAGATGGGCATGCGGATAATATTCTTTTGCTTTTAAGCCAAGATTACCAGTTCCGCATCCGAGATCTATTACTTTTAATTTTTTATTTTTTTCAAAAGGCATAGACTGAACAAGAATTTCAAGCATCTGCCTGTATTGAGGAACTATTTTATAAAAAAAACTATCAAAAAATTTCGCTTCTTTTTCAAAATGTTTTTTAATTTCTTTAAATCTGTTTTTCATAAAATATCCTATTGAAAAAAACTTTTTACAACCGGCAAATCAAAAAAATTTATAACATTTTTATTCAATTTTTTCAAATAAATAAAAAACGGCATATATATCTTATATAAAAGTTTATATGCCGTTTTATTTTTGGGCATAAATGGAAATTTACTCTTTATTTTTTTCGGAATCTATTATTTTATTGAGTTCTTCCAGTCTGCTCTTTAAATTTTCGGCCTGTGCTTTGAGTAAATCAATGTTATTTCCATACTGTATGCTTCGTCCTCTTCCGAACAAAAAACCGAGCCCTCTGCAAAGTCCTCTCCCTAAACCTTTTCCGCCTCTACCCATTCCGTAATACTGTCCGCCTTCTCCTTTAGGCGTTCCGCAGTTCCCCATTCCTCTGCCTGTCATTGAGCCTTGTCCGTTAGGACCTGTTCCGTCTAATCTTGGCATAACATCCTCCTTTTTTTATTTTTCAATAATCTTGATGATAATGAAAATCATTTTCATTTATAAAAACGACAAAAAAATATAACGCTATTTCTTCTGCCTGCATTCGGGACATAATCCGTAAAATTGTATCAAATTGCTGTTGATTTCAAATTTATATTTTTCCGACAACTCTTTTTCCGTTTTTTTAAGCAATTCCGTTTCTTCCTCAATAAAGTTGTTGTAATTTATTATTTTTTTACAATTTGTGCATATCAAATGACGGTGTCCTTTATTTTCTCCGTTAATAATTTCATAACGGAATCTTCCATCGCCGAAATCAAATTTTTGAATCACTCCCATGTTAACCAAAACATCAAGAGTTCTGTACACGCTTGTCAATCCTATAGCGGGATAATTTTTATGAACTCTGAAATAAATTTCTTCAGCGCTTAAATGTTCTTTTGTATCGGTTAAGATATTTATTATTTCTTTTCTTCCTTCAGTAAGCCTGTATCCACTTTCCCTTAACCGGCCGTGCCATCCGCATCTTCTTCCGTGCATACCAACTCCTTAATGAAAATCATTTTCAATAAGAGTATATGATTTTTTATAAAACATGTCAACAGAATATACTGATTTTTTAACAAGAATTTCTTTCCGTACCGATAACAGATATCATCAACGGTACGGAAAGAAAATATAATATTAAATTAATCTGTACTGCTATTCCGCAGCGGCCAAACCTGCTTTGAATCCGCCGATAACGGCAGACAGCATACTGCCGAGCGATTTGTCATACATAGCAAAATCAAAAGGACTCTTCTTGTCGCACGGACAGAGGGGCCTGCAACTCAATAGCTTTATCCAATTTTAACAGCTGATGCCACTGGGTATGAAAATCATATCTCATTTTCTTGTGTCCTTTAAATCCGACTTCGGCTCCGACTCCGTTTGTTATCTCGCCGAGATTACCTACAAGTTTTATGCGCTTAATAAAAACATCCGCCGTAGATAAACCGGCGGATATTTTTTATACGTATTTTTTTATTAAAACTCTCTTGATGCACAGTTCAACGAAGAAGAACGGAATTCTATTTTTTTAATATTCAACTTGTCTTTCAACAATTCATAGAATACCGTACAGAACCATTCACAAGTTGAAGGCCCTTTACTTACAGCCACTCTGCTTTCAGGAAATGATTTTACCAATTCATGGTTGAGAGCTTTTGCAGGCGTCCCGAATCTATTTGTTGTGCCCTTCATTCCTGTTTTTTCATATCCCTGCAACACTAAGTCAAGTAAAGGATCCCCTTCTTGAAAAATTGTTGCATGCATGAAGTTGTCGGCTACTGCCCATGCTAATTTTTGTGCCTCTTTTACCGGATAGGCATAATTGTGTTCATTTAAATCACCTTCAATTTCGATCGTTAGTAATCCCGAATGTCCGTGAAGATAGCTTGCTTCTCCGGGATAATTCATAAATCTGTGCGCATACTGGAAGTCAAGTTTTACGATTGATCTGTACTTTGCGTTTGACATAATAATTTCCTCCTTTTTTTAATATCAACATTACTGCATACTGCCATTAATCCATAATTTACTCAATATATTGCATTTATTTACTAATTCGTAATTATTACCAGACAATGGCAAAAAATATTACTTTCGCTTACACTTTGAACAAATACCTTCCAATACTACCCTTTTATTAAGAACCTGAAATTCTTTAGCTACCGCTTCCGGAATCTGAATTGAATCATATAAAGCATTGGAGAAATCTATAATGGCATGACATTTTATACACCGGCAATGATGATGATTGTTAACATTAGGCTCAAAGCGTTTCTGTTCACCATAACCTTCTACAAGAGAAACCATTTCTGTCTCAGCAAATGAAAGAAGTGTTCTATAAACAGTGTCAAATGAAATGTTGGGCATCTTCCTGCGAACGCGCCTGTATATTGCATCTGCCGTAGGGTGATCTTTAGCCTTAGAAAGTTCTTCAAAAATAAGAGAACGCTGAGGCGTAATTCTTAAACCGTGCTTTAAAAATTTTTCGGCAAGATTTTTTTTGTTTTTTTCTTTTTGCATATAATTACTATATAATAATCATTACTATTTGTCAATAGTGCTTTTTAAATTGAAATTAAAAATAATTAATGGAATCGGCACTTTATTACCAATGAGGCTGATTGCCAACATTATCGCTAACAACATCCGAGGCTTCCATAATAGCAATGAATGCGCACGGATCCTTTTTCATAATCATTTTTTTAAGTGCCATTACATCTTTTTTGCTAACTATTGAATATATGATTTGATTCTCACCGCCGTTAAAACTGCCCTTTCCCTGAAGCAGTGTCGCCCCAATTTGTGTTTTACTGTTTATTTCATCAATAATATCTTTCCAGTGAACCGATATAATAATGAATGCTTTTCTCTTACTTAAACCGTGAAAAATCATATCCAGGACTTTTGCGCTGACTACGATAAAAATAAATGTATAGAGTATATTTTCAAGCGGAAATATAAATACGGATACAGCCAGAATAACGGCGTTAAAAATAACGGATGCCACCCCGACGGAAATACCTGCATATTTATACAACAAGACGCTGATAATGTCTGACCCTCCGGGAGAACCGTAGGAACGCATCATAATTGCGCCTCCGACTCCGCAAAGTATGCCGGCAGTTACTGCCGCCAAAAATTTATCCGTAATTGGCAAAGGAAACAGCGGTATCAAAAGCATTGTTGAATAAATCAAAATACTAATCCCCGTATAAACAACAAACCTCACGCCCAACAATTTTAAACTAGTCAGAAATATGGGAATATTAATTAAAAGATAGAGCAGTCCTACAGGCAATATCTGGCTTTTATAGTAGATTATCAGTGACAATCCGGTCAGCCCGCCAGAGAGAAATTTATGCGGAACAAGAATAGCAAGAACCGCAAAAACGCATAATGCGTTTCCCAATGTCAGCAGAAATATCTGATAAAGAATTGTTTTTATTTTCTGCAAATTCTTTTTTCTCATCATCGCCCCCCATTTTCGCTGTGCGTTTTTTATAATCATTAAAACTGAAAAACGTGAAGTAATCTTTGCTGCAGACTCAAAGTGAAAAGTCTTATATGATTTATTTAGAAAAACAATCATTGACAAGAAAAAAACTGCATATAATTTTACAAAGTATTTTGATTTTAGACAAGGCGACTGAGAGCAAATTGGAACGCATTATATTTTACGAAGTATTTTAAGATGATTTTTGATTATTTTTGGACAAGGTATATCAAGCAGAGCCGAGCGGTAGCAAGGCCAAAGAATAAAAAAACTCAAAAACCACTTTTTGCCAAGTTTTTTTGATTTTGGCTAAACATGAGCTTGTGCTGACTATCTCGTTATAAAGGATATTGAGACTATTTTTGTCATTTGAAACATTAAGATTTTAGGCGAAATGAAATATTTCAAAAGTGAGGTGTACAAAAAGTGAAACGGTACATAAGCTTTTGAAATACAAAATTGTAGCCAAAATATTAATGTTGATTTGTTTCTTTAAAAAAGAAATGAACGGTGTAAGCAGTTCCGGCAGCCCAACTCTCTTGGTTAAATTATAGCAAATTCCCTGATAACAGGCAATTTACAGGGATTGATTTAATTTTTCGCCGATTTTAGGCATTTTCAATATTTATTTTATA
>JAHDRN010000019.1 GCA_018433245.1 Candidatus Proruminimicrobium quisquiliarum | reverse complement strand
GATATCGCAATATCAGGATACATTTGCGGCTTTTAATGAAATTCAGAACGCATTCAGACAGCTTAGAGAAGCAAGAAGAGCCGGAAAGACAGCGACAATAGATTTTAACCGGATTAAAAAACTTGTTAAAGACAATAATCCTCTTAAAAATGAATTTGAAAAAGAAATTAAAAATCTTGAAGAAGAATTGACAGCCGGTATCCCCGCTGATATTTTCAGCACCAATGAACTGAACAGAGTAATAAATTCAATAGAAACACTTGCATCAAAAGATTATCCTGAACTTGTCGCCCAGACAAAAATAGATATTCAAAGGATGATAGAGACTGACGCATTTTTGGGCGGTCCTGAAGATACATTTGCTTTTAGCAGTGAAGAAAAAAAGAAATTAGTCGAGGCAAAAATATTAATACTTTTGCTTCAGCTTGAAAAATACTTAAAAGGCGATTTAACAGGCATTCCTTCGTCAAAAGAAAAAGAAGTTGAGTTTGGAACTGCAGGAAACCGAGGCGAAATGCTTGTAAAGTTTGATTTTAATAACGTTGCCCTTATAGCGCAGGCTTTGGCTAACAAAATAAACGCCGATTCCAATATGCCTAAAGCTGTTTTTTTAGGAAATGACACGAGATTTTTAGGCAAATGGTTTTCTATAGTGATGGAACGAGTTTTAACGGCAAATGCAATACAGTGTTATACGGTTAAAGAAAAAATAGCCGCTCCTACAATATCCTGTTACGTTAAAGAGGCAATGCCCGGTAAATTTGCCGCCACATTAAACGTTACGGCAAGTCACAATCCAAAAGAACATAACGGCGTAAAATTAAATTTTGGAGACGGAGCTCCGGCCGTTGTAGAGTTTACTGATAAAATAGCTGCCGAAATTAAACAAATACAGGACAGGTCAAACGGAAAATCGCTTAAAATAGCCCAAAAAGAAAATTCAATAATAGTAACAGACGCGGAGCTGAAACATCTTGAATATGTAATAAACAAACTCAATAACCTTGCAGGATTAAACGATGCAGGTTCTCTCGGGTTGTTCAAAAAGAAAGCCGCACGAATAGGTATTGTCCTTGACGGAAAAAACACCGCTTTGATGCCGGTATTAAAGAGTTTGTTTGAATATTACGGATTTGTCAATGTAATAATAATAAACGAAAGCAGAGATGTGGCATTTGGAGGTGTAGTAAATCCCGAACCTAAAAAAGAAAATACAGAAGAACTTTCAGATATGGTTGAAAAAGGAAAGGCTCTTTTTAAAGAACAAGGGATGGATGTTGATTTTTCATTTGGTTTGGCAACTGATCCTGACGGAGACAGATTCTGCGTTAAGGATATAGGCGGCAATCATATGACGCCTGATGAAATAGGTGTTATAGATACTTATGAGTTGCTTGAAAATATAATTGCTCAGATGAAAGCCAAAAGGGATGCAGGGCAGCTTACTCTTAGTGAAATCAAAAAATTTGAAGGCCTAATAGTAAAAAATATTGTTACGACATTTGCTTTGGACGAACTAGCCAAAAAATATTCCGAAGACTTTATGAATATAGCTTTTGGAGACGACAATACGGCCATAGGTACAGAAATAAAATCAGAATACAGAACAAAATATGAAAAAAAAGAATATATTCCCTTTAGCGTAATAACAACGTCTGTAGGATGGAAAAATATTGCCGACACCCAGAAGAGTATTGAAAAATCAGGCAAGAAGTTTTTGATAGGAGTTGAAAGTTCCGGCGGCATATCAATCGGATTATACGATAAGGACGGCGCTCCTGCAACTATGATGCCTATATTGTTTGCAGTAAACAGGCAAGAATCTCTTGCCCAACTGCTTGAAAAAGTAGAAAAAAAGATAGGCTTTAAAGTTCATTCAATAGAATTATCAATCAAATTTAACGATATTGTTGAAAAAGAAATAGAACAATTAACTCAAGATATACTTGATGTAAAAGTTTATGAAAATCAGTTTGATGAAGCAGACTCTTCAAATATAACAGTTAAAAAAACGTTAACTCCTTCCCAAACAGCAAAAATTATAGAATGGTCAAAAAAACAATTATACGAAACTGATGAATGGTACGAAAATAAAGATTTTAAGGAAATAGTTTTAGAAATAGTTAGAAAAATTGCCGATAAAAGACAAAAAGCTTTTATTGACTGGATAGACCAAACCGATGAAGCAGAAATAACGGAGTTGATTTACCGTCTGGGAATGCCGAAAGAACTTAAAGTAATAAATATTATTAAACTTCCGCAACAGGGAATGCAGATTCAATTAGCCGGACCGGATTACAAAGAAGGAGATTTAATAAAAACTCTTTTAACTTTAAGGGCGTCGGGCACGGAACCTCTTTTCAGGGTATTTACATATACCGTTGATAAAAAACTTACAGAAAGAATTTCAAATATAGGCGATGCAATAGTTAAAGGCCCTTTTGAAGACATCTCAATAACAAAAAAACTTGAACTTTCCGGCATTAATAAACCTTCAGAAACGATAAACATAAACGAAATAAAATCAAATATTACATCACAACGCGATGACAATGATTTGGTTTACGGTATGAATCAGGCGTTGGAACAAGTAAAATTAGCGAAAAAATCAAGAAGCTGGTTTTTGTCATTTATACAGCCTCCCGTCGGCGGTTATATAATAAACGCGGACGGCATTGAAGGGCGCGGATTGAATGATACAAAATCGCTTATACATGCCGAAACTCTTACAATAATAAACTTCCTTGAAAATGCGGTTCCAAAAAGTTCATTGCCTGAAAATGAAAAAAAAGCCGTCGTTTTGCTTTTGTCGCAGATTAAAATGAATGCAACCAGTTTAAAAAGCGATATGTTCAGAAACAACAGAATCGTAAAAAAACTGAAAATTAATTACAGTGACAAAACAGTTGACGATTTGTTTAAAGAAACAAATGAGCTTTTGAAATATATAGACGACGTTCTGGAAAATCCTCTGGCAAGCGCGGAACTTTACTGTACGCTTGCGCCGTGCAATAAATGTGCAAAAACAATAGCCAAACTTAATTTTAAATCGGTTGTTTTCGGATCTTATCCGGCTAATAAAACACATCAGGGCTATGAATATTTGTATTCTAACGGTACTGAGATAATATCCGGTATTCTAAGAAAAGAAACCGATAAATATATACGCAATTATAAAATTATGAATTCAACGCCTTTGATGACGAAAATAGCGTCCTCAATGCAAAATATCAGGCGTTCGGCAATGTCATTTTTTAACTTTTTCAAAATAACAAGAAGCAAATTGTATTCGCAACAGCAGAAAGATATTTTAATTAACAAACTTTTTAATAATCTTTCGCATTCGGATTTTGTATATGGCAACGTGGAATATGCTCTGCTTTGCGGCAATGATGAAATAGAGACTTTTAAATATGCTTACGAAATGCTTAAAAACGGCAAAATTAAAAAATTGATTATATCCGGCGGTTGCGGACGTTTAACTGTTTCCCTTTTAAAAGCCGTAAGAGAATCAGGTATAAAAAATACGGGCTCTAAATCTGTTGAAAAATTTATATCGATGAGCAACTCGGAATTTTCTTCTCTTGAAAAGGAATTGTCAAAAGCGTCAAATTCTGAAATTAAAACAAGATTAAGAAGTATTTCTCCGCAGATATCAGAAGCGGCAATAATAAAATTTATTATTCTCAACATAATAGCCAAGTCAGACGGTATCAGTGAAAAACGAAAAAGTAATATTGAATCAAAAATTATTCTTGAGACGGAATCGTCAAATACATATGAAAATCTTCAAAATTCAAAAAAACTTCTTCCTTCCGGCGTTAAAAATATTGCCGTAATACAGACGCCGGTCCAGCAGATGAGAACAATGGGCACGGCCAACAGAATATTGGACCCAAATATCGCATTGTACAGCATGACTGTCAATAAAACAAATAAAAATTATTCAGAACTTTTGCAGCCTGTGCTCGGTGAATATGCAAGGCTTATAGTTTATACTTTAAAGGGAGATATCGCTCCGAAAGACTCTTTTCAAAATACCGGTTTAAATGCTGTGTCCGAAGACACTTATGATTCTATTTTTTCTCTTATAGAAACTTTTGACGTTAAACAGGCGTCTTTAGTAAGAACAAATCTTAGAAATTTGTTTAAGTCTCTGGGTAATGATTCTTATGAAAAAGTTTTGGAATTATTGAATGAAAAGGCTTTGGCTGACAAAGTTTCGCAGATAAAACTTGAAAAAATAAAAAGTTTTATTGATTGGATTTATGAAGATCCGGGAGTAATGCCTCAGACTGTTTTCTTTAATAACGGCAGACATGCCGTGTCAAAAGCTTTTATGACGGCTTTTTTGGAATCTCCGTATATATTTGCGTCAAGTTTCAGCGAAAAATTCAGAGAATGGTTTTTAAGACAGCATTCTCCCGATAATAAGGAAATAAGAACAAAAGGTTTGAACAGACTCACATCGATAGTAAGAGCAAGTACTTTTATAGCAGTCGCAGTTTTGGCATTTTCAGTTTTTTATGCAGTTCCGGCCGGTACATTAATTTTAACTGCAGTTCAATGGGTTGTATCTCTGATAGTTCCTCATATAATCTGGAATATTAAAAATCCGCACGCAAGACTTGAAAAAACTCCGCGCGGAGAAAGAAAAAATTATGACGTTTACAGAAAAGGTAAATTAGTTGCGCAGGGAAAAAGAAGCCCGAGTGAAGCAAGTATAATTAATACAACGGCGTATAATCTCTGCGAAGGCAGATTATGGGAAAAGAACCAAATTGAATATGAACTCAGGGCGGTAGAATCCGACTATCAGGAAACCGTCGCTCCCGCGGAAACGTCTCCGTCAGGCGAGTATAAAATTCCTCCTCAGTTTTCCGGCGACGGAATTTTGTTTAAAGTCGTTATACCTAACATCAACAATAAACTGCCTGCGCAATATCAATATACGTATGCCCATTCTCCGAAAGGAGCCGCGGCAAACATTCTTTTTAAAATATTTAAAGCCATAAAAGAAGGAAAGCTTACAAACGGCAGATACGTTGACGTTCCGTATTTGATGGATACGGCAGAAGAAACCGCCGACTATAATAATATAGGCGACGACACTGATGATGTTTCTGTGTCCGATAAGAATATAGTAAAAATTCTGGCAATAATTTTTAAAGATTATAATCTCGGCGATATAATTGAAGAGCATAAAAGCAATTCGCTTGCTTTAAGAACGGATAAATCCGTATCAAGAATCGTAAAAAAAGAATTAAAGGCGTACAGTGTGGCAATTTCGGGACTTAATAAACATAAAAGTCTGGAAGTATATCAGCAAGTTTACGCTTCATCCGAGGAAGAAGCCGTAAAAAACGCCGTAAGGGAACTTGTTCTTGCAAAAGAAAGAGGGGAACTGATTTTAGGCTGGTATGGCGATATTGCCGTAAACAGAAAAAATATAGATAAAATAGCGTCCGCTATATATTCCAAATACGCCGATAAAATTGACCATATCGTAACGGAAATTCCCGAAGTGACAAAAATATCGGAAGCTGCCGACGGCCGATCTGCCGTTAAAAAAGAAACCCGTCAAAAAGAAATTGAAACCAGCAGAGAACTGTATCCCGAATTTACTCAAAATATCCAATATAAGTTTACTGTGTCAATACCTATTGCGGGAACAAAAAATATTTTTAACGACACGGTTGAAGCATATTCTCCGAAGCAGGCTCTTTTTAAGGCGCTTTTAAGATACTATAAAAACAGAGAAAAAGCATTGGAGCAGGAAAGAGCTTTCTGGACCGAATACGATATAAAAACGCTAGGCGCTATGTTAAACTGCAAAATGAATATGCCTCCGTTTACGATATCTGACGGCGAATATGTTATGCCGGAACAAAAGGACGGACAAAAAGAATACATCGTAAAAATACCGGGGCTAAACGATACAAAAGAATTGGCGCGTTACCGCAGAGTTTATGCGATAAATCCCGAAGATGCCGTGAAAAAAGCCGTTCTCGCTCTTGTTTCGGCTAAACAGAAAAAAGAACTGTCTTCAGGATGGTATGCCGGCATAGGAATTTCAATTGATAAAGCCGCAGATATATCCGACGCTGTTTTCAAACAGCATCCTTATGATATTGAAAAATTTGTAACAGAAGTAAAACGCGAACCCGTAAAGAAACCGGAAAATGAAATTATAAAAGATGAAATAAACGAATTGCAGCAAATAATCAATTGGAACGATTTAAGCTTTTCTGATTTGCCGAGGCTGAAAGCGTTTCTTGAAAAAATAGGGGCATGGGATAATAAACTTGCAAGAGCCGGCATGATGTATGTAATTGAAAATAAAATCGCGGCAGCAATTGATAAAGACGGCAAAATCATATTTGCCGATAAAGACGGCAATATATTTAATTACGGTATATCGTCCGACGGACGCTTTGAGGCTTCAAGAGAATATTTTGAAAAAATGGGTCAGTTGTCGAGAATATTAAATATAGCCGATATGGACGAAAATATAGCCCCCAGAGCCAAAGTCATGGATGCCAGAATGAAAAATATTTTTTCAAAACTGCATTTATACGATATAGGAAAACCCGTAATCGTTACCGGCGCGATGTTTCAAAGATTGAAAAGCAGAATAGACGACATATCGCCCGTAATAATAGATTTGGTTGACCAGATCTTTGTAGTATCGGCCAGAGAAAGAATAACATATGACGGCGAAAGTTGGATTTTAGACGATCATTATCTTGACGAATTTTCAAAAGCGCGCATGCTGCCCTACGATAAAAAAATGATACGTGAAGCTTTTTATAACGATATTGAAGTTCCGTGGCATGATTTATTTATAGACTTTGCAAATGATATACAAAAACTTCTGGTTGACAACAGAAATCCGTCATATAATGATTTTGTAAAAACTGTCGTAAGCCAAAAATATGACGAAGATATTGAATCCGTAATTCAAATTTTAAATCTGAAAGATAAGCAAGAATTGTTTAATTTATTTAATACAAAAAAAAGAAAAGAAATAAAAAATATAATCAACATAATATATAAAGAAACGAAAGCCAAAGAAAACAAAGACAGATTCCTTAAAATAATGAGGCTTGTTTCCATTCTTGAATTAATAAGAGTATACAGGTCCGGCGTTGAAGAAGATTTCAGCGAAAAAGATTATATTATGAGTGAGGCGTTTAAGAGAGAGCCTATGGTCGCAAATGAAGAAAGGACAACGTATGTGGTTACGCAGATAAGACCTATGGCGGTAAGAGATTGTTTGGTTGATTATTGCTCTGACGTTATTTTAAGAGAAGGTTTGGAACATTTCAGCATCAGAGCAGGCGGGAAATCAACGATTGATTTTTTTAAAAATAATACAAACAAAGCCGTTGCCATAAAGTATTTGTCAAAACGTTTCAATATACCGTCCGATAGGATAATATATTCAGGCGACGAATTATCAGTCGGAGTCGATGCGTGCGTCGTTGATTTAAAAAACAGCGGAGAGGAAAATTACGGCGATTTAGTAATACTCAATACGGGAAGGGATGATGTTGAAGGAACGGTGCCGCTGCGCTCCATTTATCCTAATATTTCCGGAATAGCGGCAAATACGCTTATGTTTGAAAGAATTTTTGATTTTATAAGTTACAATATCGCAATGATTGCGACAAAACCGGACTTTAAACCTGCCAATATTGTCGCTGATTTAAAAGACAGTGTTCAAATTCCGGTCGCGGCCGCTTTGTCTGAATCCGGGCAAAAGGCGGATAAAATAAAAAATGCCGCGTTTATAGATTTTGCCGCCGAAAATATTAAAAGAATAATGCTTTTTATGCAGCTTTTTATTATAAATTTCATATATAAAGATACGACATCTTATACCGTAATAGCCGATGCTTCGGATGTAAAAAAGACGGAACTTGCAGTCTATCTTGCCGAAAACGGAGTAAAGGTAAATTTAATATTAAAAGGCGACAGCGGATTACAAACGGAAAATAAACGCGGACTGAAAAACGGTTTTGCCCTTATTGAAAAGAAAGGCAATCTGACAAAATACGGTTATGAGCAAACAACGGCCGCTCCTGAAGAAGAAATTTTTAAGGAATTGATTGAAGACGTGTCTCAGGAGGATATGTCAAAAAATAAAATAATAGACGTTTCGGATTTTCAACTTGCCGGAATTGACGAACAGTCTTTAAAAAATATTTTTGCGAAAAACGGAGCAAAAACGGTCGTTGGAACAGGAGCAAGTTCAAATTCGTTATTTATGGCGTTATTGGAAGAAGTTAAGGTAAATCCTGTAAATTCCGTTTCGTCGACCAAACCTCTTGTATCTGTAAATATAACGGAAGCCGATTTAACCGAATATAATAACAGGCAGTATATGCAGATGAAAAAAACAGAGGGCATAGACAGCATTGTAATATCGGTTGACAATAAAATGTTAAACGAAAACAGCGCGGCGATATCAGGCCTTTTAAAACTGGCTCATGAAGAAGGCTTAAAAGTTGAATTTATGTATTTTATCGCCAATCAGGAAGAATTAGAACTGCTGACGGGCCATATTGACGAAAGAATGCGCAATTACAGAACAGGCGGAACGGGAATAGACGGCTTGAGGCTGGATTTGTCAAAATTAGTTTATAACGACGCGGTAAAGAGAGAGTTGATAAGATTAAAAATGACGGTCAATAAACAGAGTTTAAACGCATTGTTTGCCGTTGAGTTGTACGATATTGCGCAGGAGCTTCTTGAGGATTACGGCTCGCTTGTAAAAAATCTCGGCATCGTGCAGATTAAATCCGTTGATAAAATAACTGCCGGCGACGATTTGACAAAAACAATAATTAAACTTGCCGCGGATAAAAAAACAAACACGGTCTTTAATATTAAAACGATACTTGACTTAAATCCGTCAATGATTCAAATGTCTTCCGATTTGCTTAACGAGATAATTAAAGCGGATAATAATTTATTAAATACTACTATGCAGAAAGCGGCGAGAATTTTGAGTTATGTATACGACGTCAGTCCGCAGGGTATGTATAACAGAGGACTTCAGTACGGAAGAAGAACCGGAAATAATTCAAAATTATCGGTTAAAGATACGGAAAAGCTGTATGAATTATTAAAAGCCGCAAGGGCCGGAAATACCGAAATATTTGAAAACGAGACTTTTAAAAAATTGTATTTGAATGCTAAAAACATAAACGAAGTATCAGGATTTTTACAGGGACTTCTTGAATCTGTTGAATACAACAGATTCGCCGCTTCAAATAAACCTTTGAATTTTGCAAATCCGCAGTTTAAATATGTTTTCGCTTCAGCTCTTGTTGAAAATAAAATTCTAGGCAATATAAGCAGGGACGAAAAGGATATAACAAATGATTTCGTAAGAGAGCAGATAAAAACCGCTCAAGAACTTGCTCTTACAGCCGACAGGACGCTTGCCGCCGGATATTACGCAAATATCAATACTGCCGTAAATATTTTAAACGGAATCAAATCAATGGACGCAGGACTTGTTACTGAACAGGAAAGAGCCGTTGCGGTTTCTTTACTGCTTGAAATTATGCCTATGGCTGAACAATACGTCCAGATGTCGCTTTTGGATGAAGAAGAAACCGAAAAAGATATATCAAAAATTACAAGAGCTCTGCTTGCTTCCGCATAAGCGCGCCGTATTTATCCGACAATAAAATTAAGTCCGGAAAACAGGAATTGTTTTTTTGCGTTTAATTTTTGATTTCTTCTTTTTTTTCTTCAGGCTTTGCCGCAGTCTGTTCTTTTGTAGCTTCATCTGCGTAATTCATCTGGAGATTTGACAGAGCGTCGGTAAGCATTTTATCTTCCGTTGACGAAAGATTGCCTTTTGTTTTATCTTTAAGCATTATAAGAAGTTCTATAGTCTGCTGCGCCGCTTTTAAATCTTTTGATATCTTTCCGTCAATTTGGCTCGGGATTTTGCCCATCTGCTGCCAGCAGGCGCTTGAAAACATCTGTATTAAACTGAATAAGTAAGGGTTTAAATCTTTAGTATCCATTTTTTTCTCCTTTTTGAATCACGGCAGTTTATTTTTTAAGCTTTTTTATTTTCGTCGTTAAAGTTGTTGCCGTTACTAAGCTACTTCGGTTTGCTTTGCAAATCCTAGGAACTACTTCGGTTTGCTTCGCAAATCCTGTAAACTTCTTCGGTTTGCTTTGCAAATCCTGTAAACTTCTTCGGTTTGCTTTGCAAATCCTGTAAACTTCTTCGGTTTGCTTTGCAAATCCGCCCAACAGCTCAGCTTCCAAATTTCTTATTTAAAGTATTTATCAACGCATTCTTTAATTCTTTTTATAACCTCGTCTCTTCCGAATACTTCCATCATATGAAACAGGCTCGGTCCTTGAGTTCTTCCGGAAATGGCAACTCTTATCGGATGAAAAACCTGTCCGGCTTTAATTGCTTTTTCGGCTGCAAAATTTCTTGCGTACTGTTCAAGAGCATCTGCGGCAAAGGAAGATTCTTTTGCCAGCCTGTCAATGCTTTCTGTTAAAACAAGTTTTGCGCTGTCTTTATTTTTGTCCGATAAGAAAACTTTATTTACCGCTTCCTGGTCAAATTCAACATGTTCTTTAAAAAAGAATTCCACAAGCGACGGAATATCTTTCAATAATTTTATTTTCTCATGTTCCAAAGAGATTGCTTTTTTAAGAACTTCCTTATCCCAGTTTTTTATAAGCTCTTCGTTGTTTGTAAATTTTATCCAGTCCGTAAACAAATCGTATATTTCGTCTATTGATTTTTTTCTTATGTATTCTCCGTTCATCCACAAAAGTTTCGCAGTGTCAAAAGTAGCCGGGCTGCTTGTACACCTTTCAAGAGAAAATTTTTGTATAAGTTCGTCATGTTCAAACAACTGCTGGCTTTCAGCCGTTGACCAGCCCAGAAGCGACAAATAATTTATTAAAGCATCCTGTAAATAACCTTCTCTTCTGTATTCCAAAACCGATGTGTGTCCGTGTCTTTTTGAAAGTCTTGCTCCGTCTGAACCGAGTATCATAGATAAATGGGCAAATATCGGTTCTTTCCATCCGAGTGCTTTAAAAATATGAAGCTGTCTGGGAGTATTTGAAATATGGTCGTCGCCTCTTACGACATGCGTAATATCCATAAGATAGTCGTCAACAACGCATGCGAAATTATAAGTAGGAACTCCGTTTGCCTTCATTAAAACAAAATCGTCAAGAAGCGCGTTTTCAAAAGTTACATGTCCTCTTACGATATCGTTGAATTCAACTTTTCCTTCTTTCGGCATTTTAAATCTTATTACCGCCGTTCTTCCTTCCGCTTCCTTTTGCGCCTGCTGTTCTTTTGTCAAATTTGCGCAGGTACCGTCATATTTCGGAGGAAGTTTGGCAAGCGTCGCACGTTGTCTCATCTGTTCAACTTCTTCCGGCGTACAGTAGCATTTATAAGCAAATCCTTTTTCTATAAGAATATCTATATATTTTTGGTAAATGCCAAGTTCTTTTCTTTTCATCTGGTAGTAAGGAGCGTATTTTTCGGGTTCGTTGCCCGGACCTTCGGCCCAGTCAAGTTTCAGCCATTTCATCGCGTTTATTATGATGCCCGTAGATTCTTCCGTTGATCTTGCTTCGTCGGTATCTTCAATTCTTAAAACAAAAGTGCCGCCTGTTTTTTTAGCATAAAGCCAGTTGAAAAGCGCGGTTCTTACTCCTCCGATGTGTAAATCTCCGGTAGGAGACGGTGCAAATCTTACTCTGATGTTTTCTGACATTTTTAAAGTCCTTTTATAAATTAATAAATTATTTTGTTTAAAGGATATTCAATTATCCCTTCGGCCCCGGCTCTTTTGAGAGCAGGTATTATTTTTTTTACTATTTTTTCTTCTATTATAACTTCAAGCGCTACCCAGTTTCCGTCGCTCAGATTAGATATGGTAGGTTTTCTTAAAGCCGGAAGAATTTTTTCAATCGCAGGAAGCTGTTTGAACGGAATATTCATTTTTAAGCCGACCATGCCTTCGGCTGCCAAAGCGCCTTTTAATAAAATCGCCAAATTTTCAATTTTTTCTTTTTTCCATGAATCTTTAAGCGCTTCGTTGTTTGCTATAAGTCTTGTCGTAGAAACAAGAAGTTCCTCAACGATTCTTAAATTATTCGCTCTTAAAGAAGAACCTGTTTCGGTAAGTTCAACGATAGCGTCCACCAGTTTTCCGGCTTTTGCTTCCGTCGCTCCCCATGAAAATTCAATCTGCGCTTTTACTTTATTTTTTGCGAAATATTTTTTCGTATAGTTAAGAAGTTCGGTCGCTACTCTTTTTCCGTTTAAGTCTTTTATTGATTTTATTTTTGACTCGTTAGGAACGGCAAGAACCCATCTGACAGGTCTGAAACCGGATTTTGCGTACTGAAGCTCGCATACTTCTTTTACTTTTGCTCCGCTTTCGCATATCCAGTCGTGGCCCGTAAGTCCTGCGTCAAATACTCCGTCCTGCACGTATTTTGCCATTTCCTGCGATCTAACCAGCATTATTTCAATTTCTTCGTCGTCGCAAGAAGGGAAATAAGATCTTGACGAAGCGTTTATCCTTATGCCGGCTTTTTTAAACAATTCAATAGTTGATTCCTGTAAACTTCCTTTCGGAAAACCCAATTTTAATTTTTTCACAATAACTCCTTTTTGAATAATATATATTTGTTAGTTTCTTTTAATTTTGCCGCGTTAAATTTAAAGTCAAAATCGTATTTTCCGAACAAAGGAAAAGTTTTTGACGATAAGCGCGATATTGTTGATTCAATTTTTGTTTCATTGCGTCCGGTTTCTTTCGGAATTGAAGGTATAACGAAGTTTGCAGATATGATAAACCACAGCAAAACCCCGAAAACCGCTCCCGTTAATTTATCAAATACCGATAAAAACATAAAATCAGCAAGTCTTAACACAAATAATCCGGTAATATACACCGATGCTGCTGACACGCAGAATACCAGATAATAATTTATTCCTATCTGGTACGGATAATTTTCAGCAAGTATAATTGCCGTAAAACCGGCGATAACCGCAAAAAAACTTCTTATAATGCCGGCCTTAAATCCTATGTAAAAAAAGAACAAAAGCAAAACTATTAAGATGATATCCGTTAAAAAACCTGTCATACGGAATGAATAATTATCCCGCTTGCCAGTTTCGGGAAAAAGTATGTTGATTTTTGCGGCATTGTCTCATTGTTTAAAGCGATTTCTTTTATCGCTTCCACGGGAGTCGCAGGCACTAAAATTGCAATTTTTTTTGTCTTTTTTGCAAGTAAAACGGCTTCCTTTTCGCTTTTTACGTAAACATATCTGTCAGCCGGAACTTCCGGTATTAAAATTGAATGAAGAATACTTACGCCCAAATTTCTGTAAGCGGAACATCTGTCCGGCATTGCTTTTTTAAGAAGAGCCGGATTTTTTACCGTTAAAGTTCTGTATTTGCCGTCTTTAAAAATCATAACGGGCTGTATTTTTGAGTTTTGCATTTTATTAAAAGCGCTTTGCGGCAAAACGTTAAAAAATTTCTCTATGTTTTCTTCAATGTGTGAAGGAGCCTCTATTACTCTGTGCGTGGGCCAGATTGAAATGCCGGGATCTTCCATAGGGCAAAGATAAGCCAGTACGTATCCGTATTCTTTTTTATCGGAAAAATTTTTGTCTTTGCTTTTCATATACTGCATATAATTCCAGGCAGTTTCATATCTGTGGTGTCCGTCAGCTATAAAAGTTTTTTTTGCGGCAAGCGTTTTTGTTACATCGGCTATAATTTTTTCATCGCTAATTACCCATAATTTATGAAAAGTTCCTTCTTTGTCCGTAGCGGTTGCCGAAGGCTTTATTTTTGCAATATTTTTACATATAGACACAATTTTCTTTTTGTCATCATTAAATAACAGGAAAATGGGGCTTAAATTTGCTTTAACCGCTTTTAGAAGACTTAATCTGTCGGCTTTCGGTTTTGCCAGCGTTTTTTCATGCGCTTTAACCGCTCCGCCGTGCGGATTTTCAAGTTTTAAAGCCGTAAAAAAACCTCTTCTTGTCATTTTTTTGCCGTGGTCTTTAAAGACTTGTTCATAAAAATAAAGAGCCGGTTTTTCGTCGCGTATAAGATTGCCGTCGCTCAGCCATTGTTTAAATAAAAAATTCGCCTGTGCGTATTTGTTTCTTGTCTTTGAAGCGTCTGAAAGTTCAAGCTGTACCATATTGTGCTTTGAAGCTTTTTTCAGTTTTGATTTTTCCTCGGAGCTTATAACGTCGTAAGGAGGACATATCTCTTTTGTTATATTTTTTCCCGCGTATCTGATGCCGTTAAAAGCCTTTATTGTCGCCATGAAAATTCTCCTTTTAAATGATTAGAGATTTTACATAATATATTGATGTGTTGTCAAAAAAAACAGGATATAAAAACGGCTCTTTTTATTTGACAGTTAAGACGATTTATTATAAAATTCATAGACTTTACAATATGACAGCTTTTGAGGATCTTTTATGAGTACTAGACGACAGGCCAGAGAATGCGCTTTACAGATGCTGTATACCTTTGACAACTGTCAAATGGATGAAAAAAACATTTTCAAATGTTTTGACGAAATTTTGCCCGTTGAATCAGCATACAGAGAATTTACGGTTAATATTTTCAGGGGAGTATGCTCCCATCAGGACAGAATAGACTCTCTTATAGAAAAATACGCCGACAACTGGGAAATAGACAGAATGGCTACAATTGACAGAAATATCATGAGAATAGCCGCTTACGAAATGCTTTATACGAAAGACACTCCCGTAAGCGTTATAATTGACGAGGCTGTGGAAATAGCCAAAAGATTTTCAAACAAAGATTCAAGCAAATTTGTCAACGGAATACTTGATAAATTAAAAGATGAAAGATAAAGCATTTTTTTTGAAACCGGACAAAGCGGCAGCCGGCCGGTTTGTGTATAATTCTTTTAAAAAGGTCTTTTGGTTTTATGCAAGACTCAAATATCAAAAATAAAATAGAAAAACTCAAAGAAATAATAAGACGCCACGATATGCTGTATTACGCGTTTGAAAAGCCGGAAATATCGGATTTTGAATACGACGCTCTTCTAAAAGAACTCCAGACTCTTGAAAAAGAAAATCCGCAGTTTATAACAAAAGATTCTCCCACGCAGAGAGTTTCGGGAGAAGTTTCATCCACGTTTGAAAAAGTAGAGCATAAAGTTCCGATGATGTCTCTTGATAATTCATATTCCATCCAAGACATAAAAGACTGGCATGAAAGAATTTTAAAAAATATCAATGAAGAAATAGAGTTTATAATTGAGCCTAAAATAGACGGATTGAGCGCAAGCCTTGTTTATGAAAACAATTCTTTAAAGACGGGCTCCACAAGAGGCGACGGGAAATACGGAGAAGACGTTACCGAAAACATAAAAACGATTAAAAACATTCCTTTAAAACTTTTAACCGGCGCAAATATCGCAAAGTTTGAAATAAGAGGGGAAGTTTATATAAACAAACAGGATTTTGTCTCTTTAAACGAAAGGCTTGTTGAGGACGAAATGCCGAAATTTGCCAATCCCAGAAACGCCGCTTCAGGCTCTCTCAGGCAGAAAAACGCAAAAATCACTTCAGAGCGCAAACTCAGCTTTTTCGTTCATTCGTTTGGTTTTATTGAAGGGGTTGAATTTGAAAAGCATTCTCAGTTTCTTGATTTTTGCAGGGCAGCAGGTTTTGCCGTGCAAAAAAATATCCGGACTTTCGGCAACATAGAAGAAGTGATAAATTCCGTTCTTGCGCTTCAGGAAATAAGAGACGCTCTTGCCTACGAAATAGACGGTGTCGTAATAAAAGTAAATTCATATAAACTGCGTAAAATAATAGGCTATACGAATAAAAGTCCTAAGTGGGCCATAGCCTATAAATTTCCGGCAAGACAGGCCGCTACAAAAGTTTTATCAATAAAAACTCAGGTCGGAAGAACGGGAGTCGTTACTCCGCTTGCCTCTCTTGAGCCGGTAAATCTTTCCGGCGTTACGATATCAAGCGCGACTCTTCATAATTTTGAAGAAATAGAAAGGCTTAATCTTAATACGGGAGACGAAGTCCTTGTTGAAAGGGCCGGAGACGTTATACCTAAAATAATAAAAGTCATAAATAAACGGTCCGAAGGCGTTTTTAAAGTTCCTCAAAAATGTCCCGCGTGTTCAAGCGCTCTTATAAAAGAAAAAGAAGAAGATGTTTTTTTTAGATGCATAAATCCGGCGTGTCCGGCGCAGTTAAGAAGAAGCCTTATCCACTTTGTTTCAAGAGACGCGATGAATATTGAAGGCCTTGGCGAAGCGGTTATAGACCAGCTTCTTGAATTAAAAAAAATTCATACTTTTGCCGATATTTATAAACTTAACTTTGACGATTTTATGGAGCTTGATTTATTTAAGCAAAAGAAGGCTAACAACCTTATGAACTCAATCGTAAAAAGCAGGCAAAACCCGCTTCACAAACTTATTTTCGCCCTCGGCATCAGACATGTAGGGGAAAAAGCCGCTTATATGCTTGCCCAAAAATTTAAAAATATAGATAATCTTATAAGGGCGTCGGAAGAAGAACTGACTGCCATAAACGAAATAGGCCCGGTTCTTGCAGAATCGGTAAAAAAATATTTTTCAAACGATAAAGTCGGCGTAATGATAAAAGAGCTTAAAGAATCGCAAGTCAACGTAACCGAGCCGGAAAAAGTCAATAACTTTGCGCCGCTTGAAAATAAAACTTTTGTTCTTACCGGCGAACTTGAATCAATGTCGCGCAAAGACGCCGAAAACATAATTTTATCGCTCGGCGGAAAAACAACTTCTGCCGTAAGCAAAAAAACAGATTATGTGGTCGCCGGCGAAAATCCCGGTTCAAAATACGATAAAGCCGTTGAACTCGGCTTAAAAATACTCACTGAAAAAGAGTTTAAAGAGATAATAAATGAAAAACGATGATATGAAAGTAATTTTTGAAAACAACGATGTTTTAATTTTGGACAAGCCTTCCGGCGTTATGGTTCTGCCCGGCGCGGGAGAGGATTCAAAAGAAAAAATTTCTTTGCTCGGCGAATTGAAAAACGGCGTAAATAAAAAAATAATACCGATAACGTCTCTGGACTCGGACGCCACGGGAATAGTGTTATTTGCAAAAAATAAAAACGCTTATGATTTTATCGCAAAGCAGATTAAAGACAATAAAACCGAAAAAACTTTTTTAATTATAGTAAACGGCGCTATGCAGAATGAGGAAGGCAGAATTGAAAAGCGCGTTATAAGCGACGGAGAAAGAACAATAATAAATGACAAAGGCATTATTTCGTCGGTAAATTATAAAGTTATTGAAAAATTCAGGGATTTTGCGCTTATCGAAGTTAAGCCTTCAACAAGTATAAGAAACCAGATAAGGGCTCTTTTCTGGTCAGAAGGAAATCCTCTTGCCGTTGACAAAATATACGCAAGTTCGGAACCGGTTCTTTTATCGTCTTTAAAAAGACGTTATAAAGGAAAAGACGGGGAAAAACCTTTGTTAAAAAGGCTTCCGCTTCATTTTGCTAAAATACGGCTTATGCTGCCCGGTTCTTCAGAAGCAAGCGTTTTTCAATCGCCTTTGCCAAAAGATATGGAAATAACGCTTAAACAATTAAGAAAATATAACCGAATTTTTTAATAAAAAAGGAGTGATATATTATGTCAGGAAAAGTTTATTTTTTACCTTGGAAAAACAAAGAAAAATTATACGAATTTTTAAAAAAAGCAAGAGCTTTTGACCATGTAAAAGCAAGACATTTTCTTGCCATAAAAATGCATTTCGGAGAAGACGGCAACGAGGGATTCATAAAGCCGCCGTTTGTTAAGCCTCTTGTAAAAATAGCAAGAGAGAAAACAGCGTTTCCTTTTCTTACTGACGCAAGCACCATATACGTCGGAAAAAGGTCAGATGCTTACCATCACGCTTTAATAGCCGAAAAACACGGTTTTACGATAGCCGAATGTGGATGCCCCGTTATATTTGCCGACGGATTAAGAGGCAATTCAGCCGTCAGCGTTGAAGTAAACGGCAAACACTGCAAAAACGTGTCAATAGCACACGATATTTTTTATTCCGATTCTTTTATATTTTTAAATCATTTTAAAGGCCATGAGATAACGGGATTCGGCGGCGCGCTTAAAAACATCGGTATGGGCTGCGGAAGCAAAGCCGGAAAATATGAAATGCACCATAACGCAAAACCCGACGTCAATAAAAAACTCTGTATAGGATGCGGAATATGCGTAAAATGGTGTCCGGCAGGCGCATTAAGCCTTAAAAATAAAAAAATAACGCTTGACGAAAAAAAATGCATCGGCTGCGGTGAATGCGTTTTAAGCTGTCCGAAAGGCGTATTTCAGCTCGGCTGGAACGAAGATGTAAAAAATATTCAGGAAAAGATAGTTGAATACTGTTGCGGAGTATTGAAGAATAAAAAAAGTTTCAGCATAAATTTTTTAAACCATATAACTAGATTCTGCGACTGCTACACGAAAAAAGACAAAGTGCTTATGGACGATATAGGCATTATTGCGGGCGCCGATCCCGTTGCCGTTGATAAAGCAAGCGTTGATATGGTTAATAAAATTTACGGTAAAGATTTCTGTAAAGAAATTTTCCCGGATATAGATTATACGGCACAGTTTAAATACGCCGAAAAGATGGGACTAGGCACAACAGAATACGAACTTGTCGAGTATAAATAAACCTTAAAACAGCGGATAAATATGAAAATTATAAATATAAAAAAATATCCGAGATTTAAAAATCATTTTAAAATTATATTTGATGATGACAAATCTATTATTGTTGAAGCGGACACAATCGTTAAATTTAATCTAAAAAAAGATTTGGAAATAGACGATGAACAGTTTAAACGGATAGAAAAATTTTCAAACTCAAATAAAATAATGAGTTATGCGTTTTTTCTTATCTCAAAAAAAATGTTTAGTAAAAAATCGTTGGAAGATACATTGTTTCAAAAGGGATTTTTAAAAGAAGATATTGACAGGGTAATTTTAAGATTTACCGAACTGAATTACTTAAACGATGAAGTTTTTGCGCAAAATTTAATTTCTTATCTGCAAAAAAAATGTAAAGGCAGATACTATATAGAAAATGAGCTTAAACGGCACAATATTGATATTAAAATTTTAAAGCAGGTTACGGATAACACTTCTCAATATGAGGAAATTATTGCTATAATAAAAAAACGATATCCGAAATTTAATAATAAAAACGCGGGCGAAACAAAAAAAATAGCGTCTTTTTTCTTGAGAAGGGGTTTTTCTTCCGAGGATATAGCAAAGGCATTTAGAAAATACGGAACAGATATAGAATTATAAGGAGACTGGTATGGCAACGGCATTGTTAAGCGTAAGCGATAAAAAAGGCATCGTTGAATTTGCAAAAGAATTAAAAAAACACGGATTTGACATTATTTCAAGCGGCGGCACGGCAAAAACGCTTAAAGAAAACGCGGTTGACTGCAGAGAGATATCCGACGTTACGGGTTTTCCGGAAATGTTGGACGGAAGAGTTAAAACTTTAAATCCGAAAATACACGGCGGAATCCTTGCCAAAAGATCTGAAAAAAAACATATTGAAGAATTAAAAAAACACGGCATAGAGCAGATAGACATAGTCGCCGTAAATCTTTATCCTTTTGAAGAAACTGCAAAAAAAATACAGAAACCGGCCGATAAAAAAATATCGGGCGACATAATAGAAAATATAGATATAGGCGGCGTAACTTTAATAAGGGCTGCGGCAAAAAATTATAAAGATGTTTTGATAGTCTGTTCCCCTGACGATTACGGCACGGTCGTTGATAATATAAAAAATAAAACCGTTACCGAAGATTTGAAACTTGAGCTTGCCGGAAAAGCTTTCAGACATACGGCTTATTACGATGCTCTTATATCAAATTATCTTTCATACGAGGAATTCCCTTGCGAAGGCGCTATTCCTTTAAAGAAAATGGCTTCGCTCAGATACGGAGAAAATCCTCATCAGAACGCCGCTTTATACAGTTTCGGCAATGAAGAAAATTCATCGGCTGCTATTTCTGCAAAACAGATACACGGCAAAGAACTTTCATATAATAATTACCTTGATTTGGAATCGTCATGGCGTCTTGTCCACGAATTTGATAAAACGGCTTGCGCTGTTATAAAACACAATAATCCGTGCGGATGCGCCGAAGGTGAAAACGCAAAAGACGCCTATTTAAGAGCTTTGGCATGCGATCCGGTCAGTGCTTTCGGAGGCATTATTGCTTTTAACGTTTCTGTTGATAAAGACGTCGCGGAAGAACTTGCAAAGCTTTTTGTGGAATGCATAATAGCCCCTGATTTTTCAAAAGAGGCTTTTGAAATACTTTCACAGAAAAAAAATATAAGATTATTAAAACAGCCTGCGGCATATAAGAAAACAGAGTCTTCAATAGAATACAGAATGCTTTCCGACGGAATGCTTGTCCAGAACAGAGACGAACAGCTTTTATCCGAAATAAAGCCGGCGACAAAAAGAACGCCTACAAAACAGGAAGAAGATTCTTTAAATTTTGCATGGAAAGTCTGTAAACACGTAAAATCAAATGCGATAATTCTTGTAAGAGGCCGCCAGACGGTCGGAATAGGCGCAGGACAGATGAGCAGAATAGATTCTTTAAACATAGCGGCAAAAAAAATGAAAAACGTAGTCCACGGTCTTAACGAAGCTGAAAATCCTTTGGTTCTTGCTTCCGACGCTTTTTTTCCGTTTCCTGACGTAGTTGAGGAATCGGCAAAAGAAAACGTTACGGCCATTATACAGCCCGGCGGCTCTATTAAAGATGAATTGTCCATAAATGCATGCAACGAAAGAAATATCGCTATGCAGTTTACTTCGATGAGACATTTTAAACATTAAACAAAGAGCTAAACGGTATTTCAGACAAAGAAACTTACGAAATTGCGCCGTTTTGATTTATTATGGAAAAGAAAAAAATATCTTTATCGGATCTTGATTTACTTAAAAAGAATTTCAAAGATAAAAATTTACATACCGTATGTCAGACGGCAAGATGTCCGAATATAGGCGAATGTTTTAAAAATAAAACGGCCACTTTTATAATACTGGGCGATGTGTGCACAAGAGGCTGTTCTTTTTGTTCTACAAAACACGGCAATCCCTGCGCGCCGGACGAAAAAGAACCTCAGAAAACAGCCGAAGCCGTAAGAGAGCTCGGCCTTAAATATGTCGTAATAACTTCCGTTACAAGAGACGATTTAAACGACGGAGGAGCATCCCATTTCGTATCTGTCATAAAAGAAATCAAAAAAATCCCCGACGTCAAAATAGAAGTTCTTGTGCCTGACTTTCAAGGCTCTCACGAATCAGTTGACGCTGTTTTATCTGCGGGGCCTGACGTTTTTTCGCATAATATTGAAACTGTCGCCTCTTTATACAAATACCGTAAAAATGCGCAGTATCAAAGATCGCTTGATATTTTAAAATATGCAAAACAAAAGGGATTTCTTATAAAAACAGGTTTAATGCTGGGACTTGGCGAGACTGAATCAGAACTGTTAAAAACGGTGAGTGATTTGAATAATATAGGCTGCGATATTTTAACGCTCGGACAATATTTAAAACCGTCTAAAGGCAGCGTTGAAATAGCAAAACATTACCAAGACGCCGAATTTGAATATCTAAAAAATAAAGTCATTGAATCAGGTATAAAAAACTGCGTATCGGGAAGATATGTAAGAAGTTCTTATTATGCCGAAAACGCGTATAATGCGGCAAAAAATGGATAGAATGAAAATATATGCCGGCGGACGCGAAATCGCCTGCGATATTTATGAGGCCAAAACATTTTGGCAGAGATTTTCGGGATTGATGTTTAAAAGCCGGAAATACGGTCTTTTGATTGAAAAATGCTCTTCTGTACACACATTCTTTATGGAATTTAATATAGACGTCGTATGCCTTGATGAAGATTATAAAATAGTTGAAATTTTTTACGGAGTCAAACCGTTTAGATTGGCGGCGTCTTTTAAAAAAACAAAACATATCCTTGAACTGCCGTCAGGCGCTTTCGACAATAGCGTAATCAAACCCGGAATAAGTTTAAAAATTGTTAAATAATTGTTGTTTTTGAGACGTTAATTTTATAAAATAAAACTCACGACAAAATATATGAAAAATTTGCTTAAAGTCTTTTTCAGCCGTTCATTTTTTTCTCTTTATGCCGCGCAGTTCCTCGGTATTTTTAACGATAATTTTTTCAGGTCGGCTTTTGCGACTTTTGTAGTTTTTGACCTTATTTCTTTGAGCGAAAAAAGCAGATCCCTGATTGTTTCTCTTATGGTGGCAGTTTTTATGCTGCCGTTTTTGTTATTTTCGGCAACAGCCGGCGAAATAACCGATAAATACAGAAAAGACGTTATAGTGAAAATCGTTAAAATTCTCCAGTTTGCCGTTTTGCTTTTGGCGTTCTGGGGTTTTGTTTTTAAAAATATATGGATTCTTCTTTTTGTGTTGTTCCTGCTCGGGATTCTTTCGGCCGTTTTAAGCCCTGTAAAATTCAGCATACTTCCGGAAATTCTTGAAAATGAAGAACTTATATGCGCAAACAGTTTGATACAGGCCGGAACATACTTGTCTATCATATCCGGAGTAATAGCCGGAAGCGCCGTTTACCAGTCAGACAGGACGCTTCTTTTTATAATTCTTGCCGCAATTGCGGTTTTGGGGATTGTTGCGGCTTTTTTTCTGCCGGAATTAAAACCTGCACCGCAACAGAAACCTCTGGAAATTTCAAAAAATATTTTTAAAGCAGCCGTAGAAAACATATCTTTTCTTAAACAGAGCAGAGATGTTTATCTTTGTATTTTAGGAATATCATGGTTTTGGTTCATCGGGGTTATACTGGTATCGCAAATGCCTGCTTTTGCACAAGTTGCTCTTCACGGAAACGAATCAATATATATGTTTTTAATTTTATTGTTTGCCGCAGGTATAGCCGTAGGAGCATTACTGAGTTATTTCCTTTTAAAAAGCGAACTTACATTAAAGCACATTCCTATAAGCGTTGTTTTTATGACAGTTTTTATTGTGGATTTGGCTTTATGTGCAAATGCCGTAAATCTGGAAACTTCAATACAGATAAAACAAATATTCACCACTTTTTCGGGGATAAGAATAATATTTGATTTGTTTGCATTTTCCGTTTTCGGCGGTTTATATATCGTTCCTCTTATGACAATGCTTCAGGTTGTGGCAAACAGAAAGATAAGAGGGCGCGTTCTTGCCGTAAATAATTTTGTAAACGTGTTTTTTATGCTTGCCGCCGCCGTTATATGTATTTTGTTTTTGGGTAATCTTCCTATTCCCACGACTCTTGCCTTTATCGCGCTGTTTAACATCGCGGTTGCCGTTTATATTTCAATTCTTCTTCCGGCGCATCTTTTAAGAACGATTACAAAAAGATTTTTGACTCTTTTTTATTCCGTTAACGTAAAGGGATTTGAAAATTTTGAAAAATGTAAAGGCGGAACTTTAATTATTGCAAACCACACTTCTTTATTGGATGCTATTATTTTATCAACAACTTTCGGAGAAAAAGTTTCATTTGCAATTAATACCGACAGTATAAACAAAATTTTGGTAAAACCGTTTTTAAAACTTATAAAGTATTTTGCTATTGATCCTACTAATCCTATGGTCGTAAAATCCATAGTTGACGAGCTTAAAAAAGGCGGAATAGTGGCGATATTTCCGGAAGGAAGAATCACTACAACCGGCGGTCTTATGAAAATTTATCCCGGTCCTGCCGTTATAGCCGATAAAAGTAATGCCGATATACTTCCGGTTTGTATAGAAGGCAGCCAATATTCGGATTTCTCGTATTTCGGAAGCAAAGTAAAAAGCAGAAGGCAGAGAAAAATTACGCTTACTGTATTACCGCCCAGAAAGCTCGGGATTGACGGTGAAATACCGGACGGACAGAGAAGACAGATTGCCGTCACAAAACTTTACGATATTATGTGCGAAATGAAGTTTGCAAGCAGTTTAACTACAGATACCGTATTTGATTCTCTTATAAAGGCCGTAAAGCTTGTCGGCAGAAATAAAGAAATCCTTGACGATATAAACAGAACGCCCATATCGCTTGGTTCTCTGATAGGCGCCATTTTTGCATTTTCAAAACTTATCCGAAGAAAAACAAAAGAAAATGAATATATAGGCCTGATGCTTCCGAATTCAAAAACTACCGTTGAATTGTTCTTTTCTTTATCGGCCGTAAACAGAATTCCTTGTATGATTAATTATGCAAACAGCGTAGGAAGCATAATAGAATATATAAATAATACGGGCGCAAAAAATATTTTTACGTCAAAAGCATTTATAAAAGAGTCGGCTCTTGAAGAGCTCGCCGTAAAACTTTCCGATAACGGCATAAATGTAATTTATATTGAAGATTTGAAAAAAAAATTAAAGGTTTCCGACAAATTTTTTGCTTATATGATGTCGTATTGCCCGTCTTATTACTATAAAAAAATAAACAAAAATATAGATCATTCCAAAACGGCCGTCGTTCTGTATACTTCAGGCGCGGAAGGCACTCCGAAAGCGGTAGCTCTTACGCATAAAAATATACAGACAAACAGAAACCAGATTTCAAGCGTTCTTGATTTCGGGCTTATGGACAGTTTCTTTAATACAATGCCTATATTTCACTCGTTCGGAATAGTGGGCGGTATGTTTTTGCCTCTTTTAAGAGGAATAAAAGTTTTTATGTACCATTCTCCTCTTCATTATAAAATAGTGCCGGAGCTTGTTTACGAAACAAATTCAACGGTAATATTCGGAACCGACACGTTTTTAAACGGATACGCCAAATCGGCTCATCCGTATGATTTTTATTTTATAAGGTTTGTGGTTGCCGGAGTTGAAAAATTAAGGGAAGAAACGGCAAACTTATGGGCTGACGGGTTCGGCATAAGAGTTTTTGAAGCTTACGGCTCAACGGAGACTTCTTCCACGGTCGCAGTTAATACGCCGATATATTTCAAAACGGGCAGCGTAGGAAGATTTTTGCCGTCAATGGAGTATAAGCTTGTTGAAGCCCCTCATCTTGAAGGGAACCGCCTTTACGTAAAAGGCGAAAACGTAATGAGCGGTTATATAAAAGACGGAGTTTTATCGGTTCCAAAAACGCTTGCCGACGGCTGGTATGATACCGGCGATATCGTAAATATGGACGAAGACGGCTTTGTTTTTGTAAAAGACACGACAAAAAGATTCATAAGAATGAACTGTATAAATATTTCATTAACCGAGCTTGAAACTCTTATATCTGCAGCATATCCTCAAAGCAAACATGCAATCGTTGTTATTGCCGACAGCAGGGCAAGAAAACAGATTGTTCTTTTTACCACTGCTTCAAACATAACGTGTTCGGAACTTAAAAAAGTATTTGAGGATAAAATGCTTGCGGAATTGACCGTTCCATGCAGGGTTGAAACTCTTGCCGATATACCGATAGTCGGAACGGGAAAAACGGATTACAATAAACTTATAGAAATCGCAAAAGGGATTTTAAAATAATGGCTGCCGAAAAAAACATATTCCAGATAATTCTTCCGGTCAATATCGTCAGAATGATATTGAGAGGAATTTTTAATTATATTTTCAAAGTGGAAGTAAAAGGCATTGAAAATTTTAAAAACGCTTCGGGAAACGCTCTTATCATAGCAAACCATAATTCTTTTCTTGACGCTTTTTTTCTGTGGTCTTACATTTCCGAAGACCTGCATTTTGCCATAAATCCTTTGATAGCTAAAAAGTGGTACGTTAAGCCGTTTTTGCATCTTGCGAAATTTTATCAGATTGACCCTGCTCAGCCTATGGCCGTAAAATCTATAATAGACGAAGTAAAAAAAGGAAACAGAGTCGTAATTTTTCCGGAGGGGCGTATCACTACGACCGGCAGACTTATGAAAATTTATCCGGGTTCCGCCATTATAGCCGACAAATGCGACGCGCAGATAATACCGGTATGCATTGAAGGCAACCAGTATCTGATGTTTTCCAATTTCGGCGGAAGTTTAAAAACCCGTCCGAAAAGTAAAATAACGGTAAATATTTTCCCGGCCACAAGGCTTAAAATAGCGGAAAACTTAAAAGGCGAAGAACGCAGAAAAGAAGCCATGAGAAACTTATACGATCTTATGACGAATATGCGTTATAATTCGGTAAACTGGGACCAGACTCTTTTTGATTCTTTTATAGACGCAAAAAATCTTGTAGGACGCGGCAAGATAATTCTTGAGGATATGTCCCGCAAAACCGTAAATTACGGCAAACTTTTTACCGTTTCTTTTATACTCGGAAAACTTATAGCAAAACAAAATAAAAAAGAAGATTACGTCGGTTTTATGCTTCCCAATTCCATAGCCGGCACGGCGGTATTTTTGGGAATGCAGGCGTTCGGGCTGACGCCCGCGATGCTTAATTTTTCAACTGGCGTAAAAAATATGATCTCATGCTGCAAAACGGCGCTCATTAAAAATGTTTACACTTCAAGGGAATTTATAGAAAAAGGAAGCCTTCACGACGTCGTAAACGCGATGAAAGCCGAGGGCGTAAATATTATTTATCTTGAAGATTTGGCAAAAACGATAAAACTTAAAGATAAACTTACCGGTCTTTTTGCATCTTTTTTTCCCGGCTGGTATTATAAAAAGTCATCGGGTAAAAAACATGACCCAAAAAAACCTGCCGTTATATTATTTACTTCAGGTTCAGAGGGCGTGCCAAAAGGCGTAGTTTTAAGCCATGAAAATTTTATGGCAAACATATTTCAGATACGCAGTATTCTTGATTTCGGCATAACCGACAGTTTTTTTAACGCAATGCCGGTTTTTCATTCATTCGGACTGACGGGGGGAATGCTTTTGCCGCTTCTCAGCGGAATTAAAACTTTTATGTATCCGTCTCCTCTTCATTACCGCGTTATCCCCGAACTTATTTATGATTCAAACGCAACGATTATGTTCGGAACGGATACTTTTTTAAACGGATACGCAAAGTCTGCCCATCCTTACGATTTTTATTCAATCAGAATAGCGGTTGTGGGAGCGGAAAAACTTAAAGAAGCGACCGCAAAAAATTTCTTTAATACGTTCGGCGTAAGAATCTGGGAAGGATACGGCGTTACCGAAACTTCTCCGGTTATAGCCGTAAACACAAATATGTATTACAAATACGGCACCGTCGGCAGACCTCTTGTCGGCATAGAAACAAGGCTTGAAGAAGTGCCGGGCGTAAAAGAAGGAAAAAGACTTTTTATAAAAGGCAAAAATGTAATGGTAGGTTATATGAAAATAGACAAGCCCGGCGTAATACAGCCTCTTGAAGACGGCTGGCATGATACGGGCGACATTGTAACAATAGATAACGAAGGTTATATAGCGATAAAAGGAAGGGCAAAGAGGTTTGCAAAAATCGCGGGCGAAATGGTTTCGCTTGCGGCTGTTGAAACGGCTATTTTAAAATTATGGCCTGATTTTGAGCATGCCGTAGTGGCGGTTCCAGACCCCAAAAAAGGCGAGCAGCTTGTTTTATATACCACAAGACCGAATACCGTTTTTAGCGAAATAGGCGCCGAATTTAAAAAACAGGGTTTAAGCGAATTGTTCATTCCTAAAAAAATAAAAATTATAGAACAGATGTATCTTATGGGCAACGGGAAGACCGATTATGTGACGATTGGGGAGTTGGCCAAAGAAGAATTTAAATAGTAACTTTTTCAAAGTTTAATCAAAACAAGACTAATCAACTTATTAATTTTTAATTCAAAAAGCTTGTGTGGATGTTCCGCACGGGGCAATACTTTTGCATTATAGCCTTTAAAGGCAACAACTGTGGGTGTTTGACCCACGGCAAGTTACTTTTTATCACGAGTCTAAAAAGTAACCAAAAAGACCCGCCACAAGTCGCACATTCATTTCTGTTTTTTTTGTCGCACAGTTCACAACTTGAAAAATCCTTACTGCATAATGAAACGGATTTTTCTTCGGACAAGTGAACTTAAAATTTTATCTGTTTGAAAATTTTACAACTAAAAACAGTTCATTCATAGACGTGCTAAACGTGGCAAAAATATATTGTAAAATATTAAATATTATTCAAAAATTGGATTAAGAAACTTTGTTTCAAAGCGTAATATGCGCATAGATCAATCATAGATATTGAGTATTGAAAATACAAAATCTGAATTGCTGTTAATTAGAAGTAAGATTAGAGATAGTTATAGATAAATTAATATAGACGAAATTTAAGGAACCGTGTTGAGAGTTTGTAGTTATTAGTTTGCAGATATAGTTTTATTAGCTATTTTGTTCCAAAAAAAATTTTAAATTGTATTCTGAATATTGTGTAGATAAAATCGGCTTAGTAGTTGCTATATTGCGTACGGATTTAATAGATTTAATATATTTTATATTTTTTATGGTTGGTATTGTAGTAATAACTGGACACGTATTTTTTGTAAATCCAACAAGAAAACCATTTAAGTCATATATTCTATTGTTTATAAACCAGCCAATATGCTTACCTCTCCAACCATATATTTTATCTTCAAAAATATAACATACAGCATGCCCATTCCACATATATATAGCATTATCAGCATCATCTGCAATATAAGCAATAGGATTCCCTGAACGATTGTAAAGAGTAACTTCCATTAAAATACCCCCCTATAGTGTAATAAATTAGTATGAATTTGCTATTCTATTTTCTTGTTCTTTCACTATAGGTCTAAGTTGATTAAATTTTGAAATAAATGAAGGGATATTATGTTTGAAAAATTTTGATAATATTTTTGTACCAATAAATATGAATATAAATATAAGGCTATTGTCAGTAATAATACTGTTGGTGATTTTTTCAAATTCCTTCATAATGATAGAAACTTCTTTGCTGCTATTTTTGCATTTTTGAACGATGGCAACCAAATTATCAATATATTTTTTGTCAGAATTTGTCTCAATATATTTAATTAAAAAACTACAGAGATCAGTATCTTCAATCGTTGCAATATATTTATTAATATTAAAGATTAAAAATTCATATACATCACTATTTTGTTGCAACTTATCTTCTAATACTAAATATGCTAAATCATCTCTAAGTTTGAAAAACCTAAACAAATATTTTTCAAATGCTATTTGTCTTTTCCATAGCAAAAGCTTTGATATAAAAAAAGCACTTGTCGAAACTGATAAGATTATTATTAAAATAGTAACTACATCTTGATAATTGTCCATAGTTTCCTCCGTTATTAAATCAAAATTCTGCTCCACTAGGATTGTGTTTTGGTAATTTCTTATTGCTATGCATATATCTACTTTTTTCTTCAGATAATCGTTTAATTTCTGCTTTTAAATTTTCTCTATCAGTTCTCCATAAAAAAATAGTAAATGTTTCAATTGCAATAAAAATAACTAAGAAAACACTTTGATTAAGCACTAGTTTTATAAAAGACATAAGTTGGGTATCAGGTATTCGAAGAGTTAATATTAAAAAGGAAACGATAACCAGTATTATTATTAGCAAATAACAATTAGGTGAATTCATTATTTTGAAAGTCCACTTAAGAGATTCAGGAATCCAATAATAATTTTCTTTTTGTGTGTTAGCCATAACCAACCAAATTCTATAAATTTTATATATAATTGTCAAACTATTAGTATTTATTTATATTTATTTTAAAACAATATTGCAAAATTATTGGTATCCTATTAATTTTTATCAAAAAAATAAACCATTTTCAAATCAGTAATAAGAAATAAAATATAAATAAATGTATTAAAGTTGAGAATAAGAAGTTTAATAAAAAATGAAGGATAATAACATTATTGACTGAATTTGGATTTGAAGTGTTTGTAGGCAACCGCCGATAATATTATGCAGATTAACAGGCGAATCATAAAATTCGAGTAAAAAACTCAACATCTCTTTATTTGTTATTTATTGCTGGAAGTGGATTTATTCCAGCATCATCATAATATTTTTTCCAATTCTTTAAGCCTTGTCTGTTTTTCGGTAATTTTTTTTCTTCTTCCTTTTTCATTGTACATATCATAAGATGTTTATCTAAAAAATCAAAACATTCATTTTCAGTAGCTTTTTCAGTTATCATTTTTATAAATTCATCTCTTAGTACACATCTGCATATCATATGTTCTTCAGTTATATCAGAAACTTTTTTTTTGCATTCTGCTCTCATACACTCCTTAAAAGATAACTTTTTCTTAAATTCATCCTCTAAAGCCTTAGAGTAATATCTAATATTTAAACAAGCAGGCTTGTCCAAATCATAAATGTATGCCCCAACACCTATTTTTAATTCAGCGAGACCTTTTTTATAAGTTAAGTAATCTTTTACCAAAACATATGCATAATGAATTTTGTTTCTAGTTTCTTCACTATCTTTTAAATGATGAATGTTTGAATTACTCATAATCATAACCTCTCTCTATACTAAATTTTGATTTGGAGTTCATACAGTATATAAATTAATAAATAACAGTGGTTTTGTTTTGGACGTTTACCTTTGGTACGGAGGAAGATGTGTTTTTCGGTCCTCCGATAGTCATCCATCCGATTGCGACAAGTTTTCCGTTATTGAAAACATAGGGTGTGTACTCGTCATCGGTATTTAAGTTGTCAGAAATCCAGCCGCTTCTGTAATATAGAATTTCAACGTTAACGCCGTCTTTTATATATCTGTCAGGTTGTTTTATTTCAGTATTTGCCAATAGTGTTTGAGTCGGGTTCAGTATATCAACTACTTCCTGTTTTGACATTCCTAATTCTACTTTCGGAGCCGCCGCCTGATAATTGATAACAGTTTGTTCCCAAGTTGTTGGAACAGTAGCGCATCCTGCAAAAACAAATCCAAATACAGATAATAAAAACAAAACTGATTTTTTCATAAATAAGTACTCCTTGTAAATTATTATTTTTTTAACATTAATTCCGCGTTATCAATCCACATTACAAAATACGGATATTTGCCGTTTTTTTCTTTAAGGCAAAATAAAAAAGGCTTGTCAAAAATTAACTGTTTTGGCTCCACCGGGACTGATATGCTTTTTTCCTGCATCACAATAGCTGCATATGATTCAAGGATTACTCCTTTTTCATCAAGTTTAAATTTAATTCCCTGAATGGCGCCTGCTAAAGCATAGACGCCATAACTTCTGCCTGTTAGTTCACGGTATTTTTTAAAAATATCAAAATCAAACTTTGGTATTTTTAAGATATCACCTTTTTTTAAGGCAATAGTTTTTTTATTTTTAATTTGTTCAAAAACATAATCAACGGTTGTTAAAAGCATTTCTTTAGGCTCTATTTTTGCAAGTATTATCTCATCATTTTGAGATTTGGATTCCAGTTTTAATATAAAATCGTTGTCATTGTTATAATAAAGTATTTTAACCTGCTTGGCAATTTCGTATGAATATTGTTTTATTCCGAAAGTTTCTACTTCTGTTTCATTTTTGAAAAAAATCGGATTTGAGTTTAAATCTTCAAATTTATTTTCAAATTCAAGATTTTTAAACAGATAGGCATAAGCCAGAATATCACTGGGATTATGTAATTTTATGCCGCAGCCTTTTGTATTGTTAAATTTTTTTAATAAAGCCTCATCTATTTTTTGAACAATGTTATTTCTTTCAAAACCTGCCATGGCGATGCAAGTATTTTCCGCAATATCTTCTTTATTGACTAATCTCTCGTTAAGCATATTTTGTATTTCCGATGTTCCTGATAATTGCAAAGGAACTTTTATAATATCATCGCATAAGGCATTCCATGCAAGCTGAAATGTTGCACCATAAACAAGATTTTTGCCTGCTGTGATTTTTTTCTGCAAATAAGGAGTGACGGTTGTTTGCTGTAAACTGTCAGCGTCAATGGATTCTGCCGCTTCAGTGAAAGAATAATTTGAAATAAAAATACTTAAAAATAAAAAACATAAAACGGAAATAAATTTTTTCATTTCTGCTCCTTATGCGCATTTTTTAAGATTATACAATATTAAAATTATTTTAATTAAATTTGGATTTGAAGTTTTTGTAGGCTGCTGCCGATAATATTATGCAGATTAGCAATAATGCGGCGCAGTTTTGCAGGCATAATAAATAATAGATACTGTAAAATTTAACAGTATCTATTATTTTTATATTTTTGCTGAGATTATTTTTTTAACATTAATTCGGCGTTATCAATCCACATTACGAAATACGGATATTTGCCTGTTTTTTCTTTAAGGCAAAATAAAAAAGGCTTGTCAAAAATTAACCGTTTTGTTCCCGGCAAATATGGCATGCTTTTTTCTCCTCTTATAGCCGCGTATGATTCAAGGATTACTCCTTTTTCATCAAGTTTGAATTTAATTCCCTGAAATGCATCTGATATAAAGTATCCTTCAAAATTTTTATTAAGAAAATCTCTGTTTATTAGTTCCGAATATTTTTTGAAAATATCAAAGTCAAATTTTGGTATTTTTAGGATATCTCCTTTTTCTATGGCAATAGTTTTTTTATTTTTAATTTGTTCAAAAACATAATCAACGGTTGATAAAAGCGTTTCTTTAGGCTCTATTTTTGCAAGTATTATCTCGTCATTTTGAGATTTGGACTCAAGTTTTAATATAAAATCGTTGTCATTGTTATAATAAAGTATTTTAACCTGCTTAGCAATTTCGTATGAATATTGTTTTATTCCGAAAGTTTCTACTTCTGTTTCATTTTTGAAAAAAATAGGATTATCGTTTAGATCTTCAAATTTATTTTTAAATTCAAGTTTTTTAAACAGATAGGCATACGCAAGTATATCTTCAGGGCTCATTAGCGTTATTCCGCATCCGTTTTTTTTATCAAATTTATTTAATAACGCGTTGTCTATTTTTTTAACAATGCCGTCTCTGTTAAATCCTGCCATTGCGATGTAAGCGTCTGGGGCTATATCTTCTTTGCCAGTTAATCTTTCATTGAGCATTGTTTGAATTTCAGGTGTTCCCGACAGTTCCAAAGGAGCTTTTATAATATCATCGCACAAAGCATTCCATGCAAGCTGCATTGTTGAACAGAAAATCAGATTTTTGCCCTTTGTGATTTTTTTCTGCAAATAAGAAGTGACGGTTGTTTGCTTCAAACTGTCGGCGTCTGTTTCTGCCGCTTGCGTTAAAGAATAATTTGAAATAAAAATGTTTATAAACAAAAAACATAAGACGGAAATAAATTTTTTCATTCCTGCTCCTTATGCGCATTTTTTAAGATTATACAATATTAAAAATTATTTTAATTAAATTTAGATTTAAAGTTTTTGTAGGCTGCTGCCGATAATATTATGCAGATTAACAGTAATGCGGCGCAGTTTTGCAGACATAGCAGATAATCTCCGCCTTTGAGGATTATGCTTCTGAAATTTGTAACCGAATATATCATCGGGTTAAGATAACATATCCATCTTACCGACTGCGGAATGTTTTCAACGGGAAAAAGGATTCCCGATAGAAGTATTGCCGGAAGAATTAACAAAATGCTTCCCATCATCGCCTGCTGCTGTGTTTTTGCGAAAGTTGAAATTAAAACGGCGCATGATAAAGCAGAACCTATGAAAAGTATCGCTGTTATCAAAAGCTGCCATATCGTTCCTCTGAAAGAAAGCCCGAACCATCCTATTCCCGTAACAAGCATAAAAGTCATAAGAAGAAGACCGATTACAAAATAAGGCAGTATTTTGCCTGACAGTATCTCGTATGTATAAGAGGGGGAAACTACAAGTTTTTCAAGAGTACCTGTTTCTATTTCTTTTGTAAAACTCATTGAGCTTACAAGCATCAAAACGATAAAACTTGCCATTACCATTAAAGCGGGTATCATAAAATCCGCCGTGTTCATATAATGGTTAAACAAAACTCTTGTTTTTATGTCTGTCATATTTTTAAAGTTTTCTTTTCCGTATTTGTCTCTTGCCGTCTGCAAAAGAAGCTGTTTTACATAAACTGAAACCTGCTGGGCTCTCTGCGAATTTGTTGCGTCAACAAGAAGCTGAATATCTTTACCGCCTCTTTCAAGAGCGTATTCAAAACCTTCTTTCGGAGCAATTAAAACGGCTTCCGCTTTATGTTTTTGTATAAGGGAAACTGGGTCGGACTCTTTGTAAACGTCAATATTTGTTATTTTTTTAAACCAGCCTCCCGCCATACTTCTTGCGGTAAGTTCTCTTGCTATTTTGCCGGGCTTTGCGATAATTACAAGCTCTATGTTTTTTACTTCGCTTGTAAGGGCAAGCCCGAACATAGTCATCTGCATAATAGGAATAAAAAATATCAAAGCGATCATTTTTTTATCGCGTAAAATTTGTATAAATTCCTTAATGAAATAACCTTTTAAAATAGTAAATCTCATTGCGTCACTTCCAAATCTTTTTTAAATTTTTTAATTGATATAAATATCATTAAAACAGCAAAAAATGTTATAAATAAAAACGGCATTATAAGTTCAAAAAATCCCGACGGGCTTAAAAAAACGCTTCTGCTTATCTGCATAAACCATCTCTGCGGAAAAACGGCCGTTAAAATCCTGAAAAAAAGAGGCATATTTTCAATCGGGAAAATAAATCCCGATAAAATAAAAGACGGAAGAATTCCTACGGCAAAAGCTATCTGGGTAGCCTGTTCCTGCTTTCTTGTAATAACAGAAATCAAAAGCCCGAGCGCCAGAGCGCCTGTAATATAAATTACGCACGATAAAACATAAAACAGAAAACTTCCTTTAAAAGGTATCGCAAAAACAAATATTGAAAATATAAAAATCATAAATATATCGGCAAGCGCAAGTATAAAATAAGGTATCAGTTTGCCGATTATTATTTCAGTTGCCGATACGGGCGTTGCAAGAAGAAGTTCCATAGAGCCGTTTTCCCATTCCTTTGCAACGGTAAGAGCCGTAAGAACTATTGCTATAAGTCCTATTATAACGGTACCCAGTCCCGGCACTATAAACCATCTGCTGTTAAGTTCCGGATTAAAAAGAAAGCGTGTTTTGATATTTAAAGCAGATTTTTGAATACCGTTGTTATCAAATAAAACCTCAGACGCTTTTTCGGCAGCAAGCGTTATATAGCTTGTAACGATACCTGCTTTTGCGTTATCTGTTCCGTCTATCAAAAGCTGCATTTGGGCCGGTTCTTCTCCTTTTTTTACGGTCTGCCCGAATCCTTTCGGTATTATCAACACGGCCGACATATCATTTTGATTTATTTTTTTATCCGCTTCAGACTGTTGGTGCAGGGGAATAAGATTAAAATACGAGCTTGAACCCATAAGCTGTAAAAAACGCCTTGACGATTCCGTCTGGTCGTTGTCTCTTACGTTGACGTTTACGCCTTTATAATCAAGATCTATTATAAACCCGAAAAATATTACAAAAAGAATCGGAATGCCGACGGCTGCGGCAAAAGTAAAAGGGTCTCTTAAAATATGTTTATATTCTTTCATTGATATTGAAAAAATACGTCTGAAAAAGAGGTTCACTTTTTATTCTCCCTTTGAAGCGCTTTTAAAAAAACGTCTTCAAGAGTAGCTTCCGTTTGTGTAACCGTCAAATCTTTTTTATATTCCGAAATAATATTTTCAAAATTTGTTTTATTGTTTACAAAAAATCTTAAAGTGTCTGCAAAAATATAGCCGTATCCCGCATTTTGATTTTCAAATTCTTTCATTATTTTGTTTTGGACTAGATTATCTTTAAATTTTATTTCAACCGGTTTTTGTTTGAAATATTTGGTTTTAAGGTTATCGGGGCAGTCAAAATCTATAATGCTTCCTTTATCCATAAGAACTATTCTGTTGCAGTAAGAGGCTTCGTCCATATAGTGGGTAGTGACAAAAACAGTTTTGCCTGAAGACGCCATATTTTTTATAAGTTCCCAAAACCGTTCTCTTGTTTTCGGGTCAACGCCTGCTGTCGGCTCGTCAAGAAATATTATTTCGGGATCATGAATAACAGTCGCGCACAAAGCGACCATCTGTTTTATTCCCAAAGGAAGAGAACCCGCTATTTTTGAAACATTCTCTTTTAAACCTATAAAATCAAACAGCTCTTTTTGTCTTTTTTCTATTTTACCGTCATCCATATTGTAAAGCCTGCCTGAAAATGTAATATTTTCGGCTATCGTGAGGTCTTTGTATAAGGTAGATTTCTGCGACATATACCCTATTTTATTTTTAAGAATCTGTATTGATTTTGTGACATCTTTTCCTTCAAGAACAACTTTTCCCGAAGACGGTTTTAATATTCCGCATAAAACTCTTATTGTTGTAGTTTTGCCTGCTCCGTTAGCACCCAGAAATCCGAATATTTCTCCTTTTTTGACGTCAAAAGAGATATCGTTGACAGCTTTAAAACCGCCGAATAAAACGCTTAAATTTTTTACGTCTATAATATTATTCATTGTTTTTTAATAAAAATATATCTGCAAAATTTTTTAAATTAAATTTTTTCATTATATTCTGGGGATTATCCTGTATTATAAGGTTTCCTTCATCAAGCGCTATGACGTTTGAACATCTTAACGCTTCTTCCATATATGACGTTGTAATTACTACGGTCATATCTTGCCCGGCAAATTTGTTTATAAGCGTCCATAATTCCTGTCTGCTTAAAGGATCAACGCCGACAGTCGGTTCGTCCAATAAAAGCAGTTTAGGGCGGTTTAAAAGAACGCACATCAGCCCGAGTTTTTTATACATTCCGCCTGACAGTTTTCCGGCAGGCCTGTCTTTAAACGGAGCCATTGCGGTTGCCGAAAAAAGTTCTTCGCTTCTTGCTTTAAATTCTTTATTTGTTATACCGTATAAATCTCTGAAAAATTCCATGTTTTCAATGCAGCTTAAATCGGCATATAAACTTGGTTCCTGAGGAAAATAGCCAGTATCGTTTTTTATCTGGTAAGCGCTTTTTTTTATTTTATTTTCAAAATAAACTATATTTCCCGAATCAGGAGTAAGAAGCGTTGCAGTAAGCCTTATAAACGTAGTTTTGCCGGCTCCGTTAGGCCCTATTATGCCGTTAATCTGTCCGCTTTTTAGCTCGGCGGATACGTTTTTTAAGGCTTGGGCGTCAGCCATTTTTTTACTGACATTATTAAATGAAACTTCCAAAGCGGGCATTTTTGCTCCGTTTAAATTTATTTTTTGCCGAAATCGGCTTCAACGGTCATTCCCGGTTTAAGAGTAAATTTATCGTCGTTTTCAAATGAAACTTTTACTCCGTAAACAAGTCTTGTTCTTTCCTGTTTTGTCTGCACGTTTTTGGGAGTAAACTCCGCCTCATCGTTTATAACCGTAATAGTTCCTTTAAACGTCTGTTCGGATTCGGGAAGATAACCGATAACTTCCTGTCCTATTGAAAGCTCTGCAAGTTTATCATGCTCAACATATATCCATGCGTTTACTTTTTTTAAGTCGGCAATAGTAAGTATTTTTCTTCCGGCAGGAACAAATTCGCCTGCTTCATAATATTTGTACAATACTTTGCCGTCTATCGGGCTTTTTATCTCGCCCCACTCTTTTTTTATCAAAGCCTGCTGGTATCTGTTTTTTTTCAAATCGTAATTTTCCTCAGATCCTGCCGATGTTTTTAAAAGCTGCTCGGCTCGTTTAAATTCTTTTAAACTTATCTCGTAAGCAAGATTAGTTTCTTTGTTTTCAAGAACGGCTAAAATCTGGTCTTTTTTTACAACGCTTCCCTCGTCAACGTTTATTTTTGAAATGATATCGGGCATTCTTGACGAGACGTCAACTTCAACGGCTTCAATCACTCCGCTGTAAGCAAAATTTTCGCGTCTTATAAAAATAAGAGCAAGCATAACAAGCGTTACGATAAAAATAACCGCCAGCATAATTTTTTGTTTTTTCATATTAACCTCATTTTCCTAAATTGTCCATTACGGCAAGACAATTGAGTTTTTCTATTTTTAAATTTGAAAGTTCCGTCTGCGCCGAAAGCAAATCAATGTTTGCGTTCTGCACTTCCAAAAACGTTACGGACCCCGCGTTATATGCGTCGTAAGTAAGTTTTACAGCCGTTTTTGAGTCTTCTATCATTTTTTCGGTAAGATTATTTTCTATGTTTAAAGAATAAAGCCTTCTTTTTGAAAACTCAAAAAGGCTTTTTAACGTTTCGGACATATCCTGTTTTTGCGCCGAGACCGACTCTGCCGCCGATTTTTGCGCCTGAGACAATTTTTTGTTTTTTGATTTTTCAAACAGAGGCATGCTTATTGCGGCGTTTGCTCTTGTTTGAAATACGCTTTCGGTTATCGGACCGTTGGTATATTCAAAATAAGTGCCTGCCGCAAGATTGATTTTAGGATACAATTCCGATTTATAATAAGCGCTTAAATATTCGTATGATTTTACAAGTTCGTCATAAGAAACAAGTTTTGCCTGCTCGGAGTCAAAGTTTAAATTTTCAACGGGCGTAAATTTTACGAGAGTATCGTCAGGCGAGTCGCACTGAATCAAAGCGCTTGCCGTTCCGTCAAGTTCTGCAGTTTCTATTCTGTAATCGGAAGGATAATCGTTATTTATTGAAAAATTCGTTCCGGTAATTTTAAAAAGTTCCGAAAGATCCTGAGATAAAACGGCTCTTGCGGCGCTTATTGAAATTTTTGCTTTAATAAACTGTTTTTCGGCCATTATAACGTCGCGTTTATTTTTCACGCCTGTTTTAAAAGCCGAGTTTATATCTTTGAGCTGTTTTTGCGTAAGTTTCATATATTCAAAAAGAAAATATATTTTTTCAAGGTCGCGCTGTATTTTAAAATAAGAACGCCTTGCGTCAAGCAAAACCTGTTTTTTTACGGCTTCAAAATCGCGTATTTTTGAATTATAAACCGCCGTTTCGCTTTTTATTTTGTCTTTTCTGCGGTTATTGTCAAAAACGGTATATTGAAGAGTAGGGCCTGCCGAATACGACCAGTTGTCGCCGAATTTTAATTTTGTCATACCCATTGAAAGTTCGGGTATCTGCGAAACCCATCCGCCTTTTGCGTCAAGAGTAAGCGCCGGATAAAGATATGCGCCAAAGCTTTCGGAGATATAGCCCTGAGCCTGCGCCGCGCTTTGAACCTGTTTGATTTTAGGCGAATATTCAAGAGCCTGTTTTTCAACTGTTTCAAGCGTCAGTTTTATAATATCCGCGGCATAAACGTGCCAATAACAAAACAGACACGGCAATAATAAAAAAAGTTTTTTCATTTTATCCTCTCTTTAAAAACAGCGTTTACCGCGATTTTTATTCTTTCGTCAGTTGTTGAATCAAATTCTCCGGAATTAAAGGCATATAGTTCTATCGGTTTGTTTATATTCATTCTTTCAAGAGTGCCCAGTATCATCTGCGGTATTACAAAAGGCGCGACAAGAATAAGAATTGCATTTGTCACGGAATTTGTCACAAGCATTTTTTGTTTTTTTGCTTTTGATAATTCTTCAGCCAAAGCTTTAAGATGCGCGGTAAAATTGCCGAATATTTTTTTATCCGTTATGTTTAAACTTAAAACGTCTCCGGCAAATGCCGAAATTATAGTCCTGTTGTTTTTTATAAAAGAGCTTAAAGCGTATAAAATTTCCGTTATGTTTTCTTTCGGATTTTTTGAAGGGGAAACGTTTAATTCAATCTGTTTTATCATATCCGCGTAAATTGTTTTTAAAACGCATTCGTTAAGATATTCCTTCTTTTTGAAATAATAGTTAAACATTCCGGAATTTACTTTTGCTTTTGAGCAAAGTTCTCTTACCGAAAATCCCGACAGGCCTTTTTTATGAGCCAGATCTATGGCTGCTTTTATTATTCTTTTATCGCCGTCGGAGCCTTTTCTAGCCATGATGCCTCCCCGTAATTCTTACATATCTGTGTAAGAATTATAATATTGTTTGTGAAATTTGTCAATATCTTTTTAAATAACGCTTTATTTATAAATGTTTTTTGATATTTGATATAATACCCCGTAAATGAATAATCCCAAAATTTCGGTAATTATCCCTGTTTATAACGGCGAAAAATATATTAGCCAATGTCTGGACAGCCTTCTAAACCAGACTTTTAAAGATTTTGAAATAATATGCGTCAATGACGGCTCAACCGACAAATCGCTTGCGATTCTTGAACAATACGCGCAAAAAGATTCAAGAATAAAAGTTATCAATCAGAAAAATTCAGGCGCAGCCGAAGCAAGAAATAACGGTTTGGCGCATGCTTCAGGCGATTACTTGTCTATTCTTGACTGCGACGATTTTTTTGATTTGGATATGTTTGAAATTATGTATAACCATGCCGTAAAACATGATACCGACATAATATTTTGCAAAGGAAGAACTTTTGATAATAAAACGAAAGTTGTTAAAGAAATAGAAAACATAAATTTTGAAATTCTGCCCGATAAAGAAGTGTTTTCGCCAACAGACGTTGCGGACTATATATTCCAGATAGATATTAACTGGTGCTGGGACAAGCTTTATAAAGCGTCGTTTGTAAAAGAAAATAAATTTTTATTTCAGACTACAAAAATCCATGACGATTCTTTTTTTGCCGCTTATCCTTTGACAAAAGCGGAAAGAATATCCGTATTAAATAAAACATTATGCACTTACAGAATAAACGTAGATACTTCGGCAACGGCAATTTCAAGAAGAATGAAATATCCGTTGTCTTTTTATGAAGTTCTGGTTCTTTTGAAAGACAGTTTAATTAAAGACAATACTTTTGAATTTTTTAAAAAAAGTTTTGCAAATTTTGCAGTGGATATATTCTGCGGTTATTATCAGTTTGCGGATATTAAATTCAAAGAAGATTATCTTAAAAATCTGAATATTCAAAACATTGATATAAGCAGCGCCGGATATAAATATTTTTTAAATAAAAAACATCTGCTGTTATATATAATACTTTCATATAAACCGTTGATCCTTTTGTCCAGTCCTTTTTTTTCTTATATCCGTAAAATGAAGAGAATGTTTAACCCTTTATTTAAAAACAAATATAATTTGCCATTTTAGTAAATAATTTTATATATTATCCCTGCAGGCGTTAAATTATAAAACCTGCGCATTATGGAAAATAAATAACCTTTTATTCTTAATTTTAAAAAATTAACAACAGCAGGAGGTTATTTATGCCCAAACCAATCAAATTAGAAAATATTTCATTAACATTTAATCATAAAATATGTTTTCAAAATTTCAGCGCCGTAATTAATTACGGCGACAGAATAGCCGTTATAGGAAATAACGGCAGCGGAAAAACCGCGCTTGTAAAAGCGATTGCAGGCTGCGCAAACATACTGGAAGGAGAAATATATATTCCTGACGGCATTATAACCGGTTATGTTCCGCAGACGATAGAAAGTTATCCGCAGTTAAGCGGCGGGCAGCGTTTTAACAAAGAATTAAGCCTGGCTTTGTCTAAAAATCCCGATTTGCTTATTCTTGACGAACCTACAAACCATCTTGATATTTACAACAGAAAATCTCTTATGGGAATGCTTGAGAGGTTTAAAGGCGCTTTGCTGATTGTATCGCACGATGAGGAATTGTTAAACAAAAACGCCGATATTTTATGGCATATAGAAGGCGGCAAAATAAAAATTTTTAACGGCAAATACCGCGATTACAAAATAAACGCGGCCTTGACAAAAAACTCTCTTGAGGAAGAAAAGAAAATGCTTGAAAGAGAGAAAAAATCCGCGCATAAAAAACTTATGAAACAGCAGGAACGCGCTTCAAAAAGCCGCAAAGGCGGCGAGAAAAAAAGAGAAGAAGCAAAATGGGCGCCTATTGCGGCAGGAATTAAAAAAAGCGGCGCAGAGGTATCGGCAGGGAAACAAAAAAGCGAAATTTCGCAGCGCAGATATGATATCAACGAACGGCTTAAATCATTGGAAATCAGCGAAGAGATAACGCCTTCTTTTTATTTGAATTCTTCTTCGGTCTCTTTTAATCTTTCGGTATCACAAGGCTCTGCGGGATATGAAAACAACGAAGTTCTTAGCGATATAAACATTGCAATAGCCGCGGGACAAAAAGCCGCTCTTATCGGAAGAAACGCTTCGGGAAAAACTACGCTTCTAAGGGCTTTAACAGACGATAGGAACGTATTAAAAAACGGCGTATGGATAGTTCCAAAAAAAGAAAATATAGGATATCTTGACCAGCATTATTCAAATCTTGATTTTAATAAAACTGTAATAGAATTTATTTCATATATAGCGCCTCAATGGACGAATGCCCAAATAAGAAAACATCTTAATGATTTTCTGTTCAGAAAAAATGAGGAAGTAAATGAAAAAATACCGCTGCTGTCAGGAGGGGAAAAAGCAAGGATTTCCCTTGCCGCCATTGCGTGCAGAGTGCCTCAGCTTTTAATTCTTGACGAAATAACCAATAACCTTGATCTGCTTACAAAAGAACATATTGCGCAAATTCTTTCGGTATATCCCGGAAGCCTTCTTATTGTTTCTCATGAACCTGAATTTATAAAAAAAATAGGAATAAATGATATTTATATGGCGGAAAATAAGAAAATAAAAATTTGCCGTTTAGATACAGTATAGCTATGCCGTATCCGGCTTTACGATTTGTCGTCGTAAAACCGGATGTTTTTGCCGATAAAGATTTTTATTTTTTGGGCAGAGTGACAGTAAGAGTGTTTTCCGCCAGTTCATACTTGATTTTTTGTTTGTCGACGTCAGCAGGTATGGGCAAAGTTTTCATAAACGATTCAAAACTTTTTGATTTAATGTAACTGTCCTTGGATTTTTCTTCGGTTTTTTCGTAAGATTTTTCGCCTTTTAAAGTTATTGAAGTATCGTTTATGTTTACGCTTATTTTTTCTTTGTTAAAATCTTTTACGTCAAATTGTATTACATATTTGTCTTTTTCGTTTTTCATTTTAAAAGTATCGTCATAATTGATCGTATTGGTGAACAAAATTCCGTTTGACTCATTGTTTTGTTTTAATGAATTCTGAAAAAGAGAATCCATAGTCGCCTGCATTCTTGCAACTTCCGCAAAAGGATTCCATATTCCTGAATTATTTTTAAGCGCTGTATTTTCTTTTTCCAGAGCCGTTATTTGTTTTTGTAAAAGTTCAACCTGTTTTTTTAAGTCTTCAATCCCGTTTGCGGCGTTTTTAGAAGCATAAGCGCCGGCCTGAAAAATAAAAAATGCGGCAAATGCGGCCAAAAACATTTTTTTAACCGAAACTTTTTTAAACATAAAATTTTCCTCCTAAAAATAGTTAATTTTTAAAAATATTATTTTATTTCTATCTTTTTGGACTTTAATTCTTCGCTTTTCGGCATTGTTATTTTAAGTATGCCGTCCTTATAATCGGCTTCCGTTTTATCTTTGTCTATGTTTACGTTAAGTTTAAATTTTCTGTAATAATTACCTGCGCCGCGTTCTTTGAAAAGAATATGATGCTGTCCGCAGCATTCTTCGGTTGCGGATTTTTTTCCGGATATTGTCAGTTCGTCCTGTCCGAACTCAACGTTTATGTTTTCTTTTGCTATTCCCGGCATTTCCAAAAACATGCATATGTCTTTTTCCGATTCATGTATATCGGCTGCGGGACTTTCGTAAATGTCTTGTAAATTTAAATTATTCATTTTTTTCTCCTTTAAAATTTTTTCCCAGAAAGAGACCGGCTGTATATTATCTGACTTTTATTTGTATTTGTTTAGTTTTAGCTTCTTCTTTTTTAGGAAGAACTATTTTAAGTACGCCGTCTTTATAATTCGTATCCGCTTTTGAAATATCCGTTTCGCACGGCAGACTTATTGATTTGCTGAAACTTCCGTAAAATCTTTCCGTGTGGATAAAATCTTTTCCTTTTTCCTGCGTTTCCTGCTTTTTTTCTCCTTTGATCGTCAAAATGTCTCCGTGTACGGATACTTCTATGTCTTCTTTGTTTACGCCTGGAATATCCGCGACTATAACCACATCATCTTTTGATTCTTTAACGTCTATTGCGGGACTCCATGCCGATTCAAGCAAATCATCAGTATCAAACCAGTGCGATAGATACGTGTTGAACAATCTGTTTATTTCGTTTTGAATGTTCGCCAAATCGCCGGCTTTTTCTTTTTTTCTCCAAGGGATTAAGTTTGTCATAATAAATACCTCCTGTTTCTTTTACCGCTTAAAATTATACCGGGCTCTCTTTCTGTTTTCTTTATTTTATTTATAATTAGCACTTTGCGTGAAAGAGTGCCAATTACAAAGGCAAAAAAATATATGCCGTCAGTCAAATAAATTTGAAAATTTCATTAAAACTTTTAAATCTCTTATATCCAAATTTTTTTCTTCCATAATATCATGAATATATTGCAATCTATCCAAATCTTTGTGAGAATACAATCTTGTTTTTCCTTGGCTTTTATGAGGAATTACTATTTTATTTTTATCAAGCATTCTTAAAGTCCATTCCGGTATCTTTATCAATCTGCATACGACGCTCATTCCGTAAACAGGTTCGTCATATTCAATTATTATTTTTTTTACGTTTATTTTTTTCTTCATAAAGCCCGTTTCAAATTAATATTCAATGTGATTGTAATAAAATTATATAACTTTGTCAAGTCATCTATCTAATTTAATAAATTAGATTATCTAATTGATATAAGATTACGGCAATATAAAATAAAAATTTTTAATAACTGTTTTAAAATTCAGGTTTTCTTTTTAAAACAAGAAGAATTTTTATATCTTCAATAATTTTAACTCTGTCAACCGTTAAAAGCAGCCATTTGCCGTCATGGTAAGTCTCGGCTTTTCTGTATTCGTTTTGCGTGCCGGCTGACAGAGTATTAATAATTTTTTCGGTTTTTTCTCTTTCTTCGGCTCCGAAAACAATTAAAAGTTTAAAACGGTTTCTTTCCGGAACAAAAGTACAGAATGATTTGTTTTTTTTATATCGTAACGCCCAGCCGTGTTTTTTTCCGCCGTATAACCATTGCGGATTGAATATTTCAGGATATTTTTGGTTTATCCAGCCTTCAAGTTCCCGCCAGTATGCAAAGGCTTCGGCGCCTATCCAATCTTTAATTTTTTTATCATCGGGAAAACTATCTGAATCGGTGATTCTGCCGGTTTCAGTTTCCATTTATTTGCTTCTGTTTAGAATTTCTTTTATTATTTCATCAAGCTGTTTATTGAATTCATCCGGTTTTTCCAACATGATAAAATGTCCGAGGCCCGGCATTAAACGAAGATTAAATTCCGTAACGTATTTACGGTTAATTTCAGCGTTAGTCGGCCATAAATCGGCGTTTAAACACCAAACGGGAGTTTTTATATTCGGAGGATTTGTCACATAAGATGTTGAAAACATATTTTCCATAGCGCTGACGCCGACGGCCGGAGACGCGTTAGACATCATATCAACAATTTCATTAACAAGTTTTGGATCAGTTCCTTTTACAAACATTCCTCTTACAAAAGAATCCGTAGTCTTTTTAAAATCGGCTTTAAAAGGTTTTACAAATTCTACAACTTGTTCGGGAGTATATGCCTCTTCTAAATTTTGTATAGTGTCTATACCTACCAATGCAATAACATTATCAGGAATAATTTTTGCTGTTTCAATAATAACATAACCGCCCATGGAATGGCCTATAAGAATAACCTTTTGCGCATTTATTTTTTTAACTACGGCGGCGACATCCTGCCCGAACGATTCCATTGAGTAAACGGTTCTTTCTTTTCCGGATTTGCCGTGACCTGCTAAATCTAAAGTTACTACACGATATTTTTTTGAAAAATAAGGAACTTGGTTTTTCCAAACGGAACTGTTGCAGCTCCATCCCGGGATAAATACTAAAGCAGTGTCGCCTTTTCCGTAAACCGAATAAGAAACGGCTACTCCGTCTTTTGAGATTGCCGTTTGGGTTTTTGCCAAACTTACGGCGCTGAATGTAAAGACTAAACATACTAATGACAGTACGACAAACGTTAATTTTCTTTTCATAAACACTCCTTATTTAATTATAAAATTTCTTCAAGAATTTCAGCCGCGTCTTTTACAAAATTTGATCTTTCCCATGAAAATTACCTCTGCTAATCCGCCGCAGCCCGACTTTTCTTTTCCGAATGGAGAATACCCGAGTTTTTTGTAAAGTTGTATATTTTTTTCGCTTTTTGCGCCGGTAAAAAGTTCAAAACGTTTTGTTTTAAAATATTTTTCTATCTCTTTCATAAGAAGCGTTCCGATTCCTCGGTTTTGCATTTCTTTTGACACGGCAAGTCTTCCTATGTAACACGTCTCGTCTTTTTCAAAAGCCCTTACGGCGCCTACAATTTTTCCTGAATCTTCCGCTTTCAAAAATACGTGTGTTTTGAAACACCGGCTTATTTCTTCAATTGTTTCTTTCAGAGGCGAAATGTCGTAATTGTTATAAATTTCCGCTTCAATTTGAAAAGCGGATTTCTGTAAATTTAATATTTCATTTGCGTCTTTTACGGATGCCTGTAAAATTTTCATTTTACCCCAAAGCTACGTCTAAAATCATCATTATTAAAAAACCGGTTATTGCTCCGCCGGTGGCTAAATCGGCGTTGCCGTTTCTCTGCGATTCGGGGATAACCTGTTCAACAACGACAAAAATCATTGCTCCTGCCGCAAAAGCCAAAGCATACGGCAGCACAGGCTGCGCGATTACTACTGCAGCGGCTCCTATTACCGCAAAGACCGGTTCAACTACTGCAGAAAGCTGTCCGTACCAAAAACTTTTAAATTTTGATAATTTTTCACGTCTCAACGGTGCAGAAATAGCAAAACCTTCAGGGAAATTCTGTATTCCTATTCCGACAGCAAGCGCAATTGCTCCCGAAAGAGAAGCTCCTTCAAAACCCGAGGCAGCCGCTCCGAAAGCGACGCCCACGGCCAGCCCTTCAGGTATATTATGAAGCGTAACAGCCAAAACTAGCAGAGTGCTTCGTTTCCAGCTTGTTTTTATACCTTCAGCTTCATTATTTTGAAAACCAAGATGAAGATGAGGCAGAATTTTATCAATTAAGCGTAAAAAAACGGCTCCCGCCAAAAATCCTATAGCCGGCGGAATCCATTTGGCGATATTTGTTTTTTCCAACATTTCAATTGCCGGCGCAAGCAGCGACCAGAAACTTGCCGCTATCATTACTCCGCCCGCAAAACCAAGCATCGCGTCAAATTGTTTCTGGTTAAATTGTTTGTTGAAAAAAACAAGACTCGCGCCCAGAGCGGTAAGCCCCCATGTAAAGACGCCTGCAAGAAGCGCCTGCCAAACGGGATTTAAATTTTGGAATTCAATCATTTCGGGTTCTCTTTTTTATAGTATCTGCTAAATTATATCAATTTTAAGACGCCAAAAAACGCGCCGTATTTACGTTACGCAGCGTCATATATTTATAAAATTTACTTCCGATTAATTTATTTAAACGGCTCTTGCCGTAATCTTTTCTTACAATATTCCAAAAAACAGCTCCTTTTATATAATGCAAATCAACAAACTCTGTATTAAAAGGAAGTTCACGGACAATTTTTTCAGAATCAATTTCTTTAAACAAATAAGCTATGTCTGTTCTCTGCTGTTTGTCGTTTTGCCAGTTTTTTGGAATGGCGTCCGTTATTTTTTTTATTTCTTTTTCGGTTTTGACAAGAACTGGTATTTCAAAATCAAATTCTTTTTTGAGTATTTGCTTAATTTCGCAGAGTATAACATTTTTTGTTTTGCCGGATTTAAAAATGACGTTTCCTGAATTTATATACGTGGAAACTTCCGTAAACCCGAGCCTTTCAAAAATAAGTTTAAGTTTTTTCATGTCAACGCGTCTTTCTTTTCCGACGTTGATTCCTCTGAGCAGCGCGATATATTTCAAATCAGACTCCGTCCGGCAGTTTGTTAATCATAAGTTTTTTGTGGTTTATTCTGCGACCGTCAACTGTAAACGTTCCGTCGCCTGCTGCATGAAACATTCTTTTTTCTTTTATTTTATCGTTAAACCATGCTGCGATTCCGTCCAGCACAAAAATATTGTGTTTTTTAATATGGTCTGCCACGCGGCATTCTATATTGGCAAGAGATTCTTTTATAAGAGACGCTTTGACGTATTTTGCTTTCAGGGGGGTTAAATTGAATTTTTTAAATTTATCAGTATCTTTTCCGGAGCATGCCCCTATTTTTATAACTTTTTGGGATATGGCAACTGAAGGTATTGAGATAACGCATTCTTTTGTTTTAACAAGCGCTTTGTATGAATGATTCCACGGACCTGTTAAAATTGCAAACTGAGGCGTAAAATCCATTACCATGTTCCAGGATATCGTCATTATGTTATTTTTTTTGCCGTCAAACGTCGTTATCATTGTAACGGGACCCGGTTCTATGAAGGTAAAAGCTTTTTTTAACGGAAATTTTTTCATTTGGCAAACCTCCGAAGTTTATTAAAATATTATATAAAATTAAAATTGATTAGAATTAATTTTTAAAAGAGTTATAATACATAATGTTTATTTATAATTTATAAAAGGGATTTATTATGAATGCGGGAAAGTGCGCTTTAGAAGACAGGCAAAAATCAAAATTTTTAAAATTATTTTCAATATCATTTGCGCATGCGTTAAATGACTGGTATTCAAATTATATGCAGACGTTATTGCCGTTTTTGGTATTAGCAGGTTTTAGCATAAGCAAGAGCGCCGTTTTAATTTCTGCGTTTACAATCAGCTCTTCCGTTTTACAGCCGATTTTTGCATACCTTGTTGATAAAAAGAATAAACGCTGGATGGTATATGTCGGGACTATATGGATGGGAACGTTATTAAGCTTAGTAGGATTAGTAAGCAATTATACGTTAATGTTTATAATGGTTACGCTGGCAGGTTTAGGCACGGCCGCTTTTCATCCTCAGGCATCCGCAATGGTTACATCTATAAGCGGAAATAAAAAAGGATTGTACCAGTCTATATTTGTCACGGCAGGAAACATCGGATTTGCATTTTCTCCGTTAATCGTAGTTCCGTTTGTAAAAGAATTTGGATTAAAAGCGACTCCCATATTTATAATTCCCGCATTGCTTGTCACGATTTTACTGAAAAACACTTCTTCAAAAATGCCGTTAAACAAAGACGGCATTAATCATTCTACGTTAGGAGCTTTAAAACAAAATTGGAAGAGTCTTACAAAAATCGTAATAACGGTGTCAACGCGTTCTTTGGCGTTTTTAGGATTAATTGCATTTCTGCCGTTATATCTGCAGGGTAAAAATATTTCAATTACGGTCAGCAGCCATCTGCTTTTTATAATGTTGTTCAGCGGAGCTATAGGCGGACTTATCGGCGGGCATTTGTCGGATAAATTCGGACGTAAACCGATTATTGCTTATTCTCTTATGCTTGCGACTCCTTTTTTATGCGGATTTATATTGACCGAAGGAATATTAAGCATAATGTTTCTTTCTCTGGCCGGAATGGCTCTTTTAGCTTCTTTTTCAGTAACGGTAGTAACGGCTCAGGAAATTTTAACTAAAAATCAGGCTATGGCTTCGGGGTTAATGCTGGGATTCGGTATAGGTATAGGCGGATTAGGGGTCGCCTTGATAGGTTTGTTTGCAGATTATGTAAGTTTAAATTATGCAATTTATTTATTGATTGCATTGCCGTTTTTAGGCGGAAGTTTTTACGCTTTAAAAGCTAAATAAAAGATTCAGGTGTTATTTTTTAGAACATTCCGGGCAGATGCCGTTTACCTGCATAAAATGGCTTACGACTTTATAACCGTTTATTTTTTTTACGCTGTGTAAAGAACAGTCTTTTATTACGTCAACTTTTCCGCATTTTATACATGTGATATGATGGTGGTGTTTATCATGAATACAGGAACAAAGGCTGTAATGTCTTTTTCTGTCAAACTGTTGAATTCTCGTCAATATTCCGCATTCAACAAGGCTTTCAAGATTTCTATAGATGCCGGGTACTCCGCAGCATTTTATTTTTATTTTTAATTTATGCAAAACTACTTCAGGCGTCATATGGCTTTTGCAGTTTAAAAATAATTCAATTATAGCCTGTCTTCTGGGAGTAAGTTTGAGACCGTAATTTTTTAATTTTTCAAGATATTTTTCCAATTTTTTATTTCCTTATTTTTTGAGACTTCCGGATATAAACGAACCGATAAAAAATATGAAATTTACCATTACAATCGTCGCGCCCGAAGGATAATTAAGAAGATAAGAAATAAATATTCCTATTATCACCGACGCCACCGCAAATATTCCCGCAAGAGCTATCGCCGATTTAAAACTGCGCACAATCTGTAATGCCGATACGGCCGGCAGAATAATAAGGCTTGAAACAAGCATTGTACCGACTATTTTTATTCCCAGAACAACAATAAGCGAAGTAAGAAGTATTAAAATTTTATTTACGGTTTTTACTTTAATGCCGGATACATGCGCGTAATCTTCGTCAAATGTTATGGCAAAAAGATCGTGATAAAAAAGTATCGTCACAAGCACTACCAAAAGCGATATGAAAACGGTTAGCCACACTTCGGACGAGCTTACCGAAAGGATATTTCCGAAAAGATAACTGAACAGGTCAACGTTAAAACCGCCCGCCGTTGAAGCTATAATTACGCCGAGCGCAATTCCGAAAGAAGACACAAGCCCTATTGCCGCGTCGCCGTAAACTTTCGCTTTTTCATTTAAACTTAAAATAATAAGAGAAGCAACCGCCACAAGCGGTATTGAAACTATCATCGGCTGAGCCTGCAAAAGAAGCGCTATGGCGACCGTCGCAAAACTTACGTGGGCAAGCCCGTCGCCTATTAAAGAAAATCTTCTTAAAACAAGAAAAATTCCCAAAAAAGAGCATCCAAGCGCCATAAAACATCCGGCTATTATCGCCCGCTGCACAAATACGTACTGGAGAGATTCATAAATTTGTGAAAATATTTCCATAGTTTAGTTCCTTAATTTATATCAATGCCTGTGGCATATAATATGCTGATCTGCGCCGAAATATTTTGTCATTTCGTCAGACCGGCAGAAATTGTCAAACGTGCCGTAAAAAACGACTTTTCTGTCAAGATAAAGAAGTTTTGACGCATATTTGCCCATTGAACCTGAATCATGCGATACAAGTAAAATAGTAACACCGTGCTCTGAGTTTAATTTTTTAATAATTGAAGCAAATGTGTCTCTTGACTGAGGGTCAAGCGCTACGGTCGGCTCATCTAAAATTAAAAGCCGCGGAGAATGAATTAAAGCTCTTGCAAGCAGAATACGCTGCTGCTGCCCGCCCGAAAGTTTTCCGATTGAACGGTCTGCAAGTCCGCTTATCCCGAGGGTTTCCATTATTTCGCCGGCTGTTTTATAATCGTTTTTAGTAACGCGTTTCGGGAATTTTTTGCGGCAGTATAATCCGGATACGACTATTTCCATTGCGGTCGCCGGAAATCTCTGGTCTATAAAAGACATTTTTTGCGGCAGATATCCTATGTTATTTTTTAATATAAAATCGGATAAAGTTTCACCCTGAAAAATAATTTTACCTTCAAAAGGAATAAGCCCGAGAATTGACTTTATCAGCGTTGATTTGCCGGACCCGTTAGGTCCGACGATTCCTACGTAATCACCTGAGATAATATCAAAAGAAACGTCCGAAAGAGCTTCAATTTCGCCGTATTTTACGCTAAGATTTTTAATCTGTATTATTTCTACAGGCATTGCAGGCCTTCCTTTAATTTATTTAAGTTTGAATTCATAATATCAATAAAAGTTATTCCGTTTTTAAGTTCGTTTTTGCTTACGTTATGCGCTCCGTGCAGAAGTTCAAGTTTTGCGCCTGTCGCTTCAGAAATCGTGCGCGCCACTTTCGGGTCAAGAAGTTCTTCGTAATATATGTATTTTATTCCGGATGTTTTAAGTTTATTTATTAATTCGCCTATGGCTTTCGGGTTTGGCTCGGCGTTAGGGGAAAATCCTTTATACGGAGATTCGTAATTAAGTCCGTAACGTTTCGCAAAATATCCGAAAGCAAAATGACCGCCGTAAATAATCGTTTTTTGCTTTGCCGTGGCAAAAGTTTCTTTAAAACGGCTGTCCAAAGCAGCTAACCGCGCTTTGTATTTTTCCGCGTTTTGCATATAAAAATTTTTGTTTGCCGGATTTTTTTCATAAAGCGCTTTTGCTATTGTGTCGGTCATAATCTGCGCGTTTGCCAAATCAAGCCAGATATGAGGGTCTTTTCCTGTGTGATGATGACCGCCGTGTTCTGTGTCTTCGTCATGTTCGTCATTTTCCGACATAAATTCAATGCCTGCGCTTGAATTTACGATTTTAAGATTTTTATTTGGTATTCCTTTTAAAAGATCTTCAACCCACGGCTCCATATAGTTGTCCGTATAAATAAAAATATCGGATTTATTTATTTTTACGATATCTTTCGGTTTAGGTTCAAAAGTATGAGGCTCAACTCCGGGCGGTAAAAGAAGCGAAACATTTACTTTCTCGCCTCCTATTTGTTTTGCAAAATCATAGGTCGGAAAAAGCGTCGTAACTATTTCAATTTTTGCTCCGGCATCTTTTGCGTAAAGAGAAACAAACGCAACAAATAACACGCCAAAAACAAAACATATTTTTTTTAACATTGTATACTCCGGCATCTTGTTTTTTAAAAATTGTTAAACAGAAATTATTTCTATTTATACCATTAAAATTTTTTTAAGTCAAATTATAATATCTGTATAAAATCGGCAGATTGAAAAACTTCAAAAGGTTAAAAGATATGTAAATTTAGTATAATGCAGTTAGTTTCATAGTTTAATTCTGTGAAGAGGAAAAAATGACGCAGAAACAGATCTGTAACATTCTTGAAATTGTAAGGTGGACATGCATAATAGCCGGTTTTAATCTGGCTTATTTTTTAGGACAAAATCCTATCAGCCAGCTTCATATAATAATGCCGTGGCTTGTAATACCTCTTGCGGGTCTTACAGGAATTGAGTCGGTCTGGTTTGGTAAGGCGGCGTCTGAACTTAGCGGTTACGGATATAATCCCGCATATCAACGCCAATCCGGTTTGAACAATATAGCAGTGGCAATAACTGCAATAATCGTATCATTATTTGAGTGGGGAACACACGCCGAAGCAGCAGTACTGATGATATTGCTGATATTTCTTACGCTATCAGCCTGCAACCATGCCTATTCGGCGATAAAAGATAAAAACTACGTGCTAAAAAATCTTCTAAGACCAATAATGACAGCTTTGCTGTTAGCCTTTACCGTCCCCTTCATCATCCGCGCCTTGTCCTAATATCTAATAATACTTTACATCAGATACAACCAGCCAAAAACAATGATGATTTTGATTGGAAAAATCAGGAAAGATAATAAATATTTAGCTGCTTTTTAATCAATTGACTTTATAAAAAACTTTTATTAAAATACTTTTGTGCCCTGTTGGTGGGCCAGCTCGTTCGTGCAAAGATTTCATCAACCAACGTTGATAGTAATATAAACCTTACTAAGTTTATTATCTAGCCAAAGACTACGAACGCAAAAAAATATAGATAATAATCTTAGATAATAAAAAGGGGATTATATTATGAAAAACATTGAGTATTTTAAGTTGCAAGCCAAAAATCTGTTCAGAGACTACAAAACACAACACACATCCGATAATCACGAAGACGGCACTCCACTCTATTCGTACGATCCAAAATATTTCAACATAGATGAAATTATCTATGATTTTAATAATGGATACGAAGGAGAAGAAAACTTCACATTAATGAAACTCCAACATATTATTGCACAGATGGCGGGATGTAAAAATTGGGTTGAATTGATAAAGTTGCCTGAGGATAAATTGGCTTATGCAAAACGCACACTTGACGATACCTTAGCCATATATCGCTTGGAAGAATTTCCAACTGAGGAAGAATACTTTGCGCAAAAGAAAATAGAGATAGAATTCAATAAAAAATCCTACGAAGAAGTTATAGCCATATCTACGAATAACAACGAGTTACATGTTATGCTTGAATGTTTACATTGTGGAGAGCAATTTTTATCAAACGAAACAAAGTTGGTAAAAATAAAAGGGCAACCCGATAATATGGCTGAAGAAGTTTGCAAACATTGGCCAGAATGTGATGGGCGTTCTTATGATTTAATCCCAGCTGGACATAACAATTACAAAGGAGACAATAATGAAAAATAGAACTAAATTTCTATATAGAACGACTAAAACATATGTCAATAATAATGGCTATCGTATATTCAAAGATAGTGGCATAGCAGTACATCGGTTGGTAGCAGAAAATAAGATTGGTCGCAATTTAAATTCAGGAGAAGTTGTACATCATAAAGATAGAAATAAACAGAATAATTCTCTTAATAATTTAGCAGTATTTTCTAGTCAAAAAGAACATTGGGCAGCCCATAAACAGGATGCCAAGAAATACGGTATGCAATACAGCTTGACTGGCAAAAATAAACGATACAAGTAACAAGATAATTATTTTACTACATGATGCTTAAATAAATCGTAAGTAGCATATTGATGTTCTGAAACTTTATTGGTTTGCTACAATAAATGGGCTTATGGGGAATAAAATGTTATATGAAAAAGATTGCTTGATATATCCAGTTTTGCAAAAGTTTTATAGTGCACTATCCAGTTTGAAAGCTGTTAATCCTGATGATTATATCTTTGAAAATATTCCCAAAATAGATGCATTCTTTCAAGAATTCAGAAACATAACATTTGTTATGCAAAAAAACTTCTCCACGCCAGAACTTAAAGCATTCTATGAAGCTAAGCGGGTAACCTATCTATCTAACGATAATATGGCGTGGTTTGTTGATATTCGTAATAAAATAACTAAGGAAAGTCCATTTAAGCTAGAAAAAGCTATATCATTAAAAATCTATACGGCAGCCAATAATTTTGATGAATTTAAAATTTTGTTGACTATAGATAGTGATAAGGATTTTAAAGATTTACTTGCTGAAATAACTAATATCTTAGAAAAGCACTATAAAAATTGCTTTGAAGTATTTTTTAGCATATTGGTATTGTTTATAGAAAATGGCAAAGAGATTGATATATATGAAAAAATAATCGAAGGTACGATGACTATGTGGAAATTTGTATCGGATGTGTACAATACTTATCCATGCAGTTGTACTAAATGCAAAAACTTGAAAAAACAAATAGAGGAAGCTTTAAATCATATCCAGTATAGGCAGACAATATTTATTCAAGACTGCTGTTATAATGCTGGAAAAATACAAATAGGTAGCCGAATAAATTCTTATGGACTGAGAGAAAAAGTTTTCAACAAAGAAGATATGCGGTTTGATTTAGCAAAAAGTCCAATGTTCGGAAAGGATTATTGTGACAATGATATTATCCTACTACAGAGGTGGGCTTTGAATCATATTTTTGTGGCTCAAATGCAACTTGAACAAACAAAAGAAAAAGAACCAGAAATACTTGCAACTTTTTTATTGGTTTATGAAGATAATACTGCCGAACTTATTGGTATGTTTGCTGGAACGGTTAAAACAACGTATTATCGAACAATAAATGAAGTGGCTGAACGTGTTAAAAATGAAAAAATACGAACAGTTTTATATGTAGGTGAAGTACTTTATTATTCTGTGGATAAGTTAAAATTTTTTAACCAAAAATCTTACGATGAGCGGACACAAGAAGCGGGAGGTACTCTCTTATATAACCTAGTAACAAGCAAACAATTAGAAAATATCATGGGCATAAAAATAGACTACTCTCAAATAAACGATAAGACATATTGTTTAAATCAAGTAAAAAATCCGGAAAATCTAGGCAAAGACTTCTTAATAGGTCCAATATTCAGAGCATTAAAATAGTATTTTTTCAAATTTTGATATTTTTTTGTCGTTTGAAACATTAAGATTTTAGGTGAAATTAAGTATTTAAAAGTGTGGTGTAAGCAGTATCACTGTTTGAGATGATTTTGAGGATATTTTTTATTTCATTTTGGACAAGGTATATCCAGCACAGCCGAGCGGTAGCGAGCCGATATCCGAAGTTCAAAATAAATAAAAAAGAGCCCAAAAGGGCTCAAACATGGCGGAGAAGGGGGGATTCGAACCCCCGACCCGGTTTCCCGAGTAGCAGTTTTCGAGACTGCCGCCTTAAACCAACTCGGCCACCTCTCCATTTGAACGACAAAATAAAAAACAAGAATAAGAGACTTCTTGTTTTTTATTATATCTTTTAATTAACTTACCTTTCAATCAATTTCGGATCGGTAGTGAAACTTCCGACCAAAGTTAAACTCTGAGTTCCGTCTTTAGAACTCGTTGAGGCTGTAAACGTCTGCGCATTGGTAGAAAGATTATAAGATGTAAAATATTTATTTCTTCTCGCGTCAACGCCAAATGCTCCGCCGAAAGTCTGACCTACGGATCCCGCGTAATACTGTCCGTGTCTTGTATAATATATCTGCTGGGCGGCGTTAATTTCGCCCAAAAGCGCCTTTCCTTCAGTGGCGATGCCTTTTTTTACGTATCCTCTGTATATAGGTAACCCTATGATTGCAAGAATAGCAACCATAACAAGTGTTACAACAAGTTCCGATAGAGAAAAACCTCTTTTCTTTTTCTTCATATACAACCTCTTAGGTATATATCCCATCTTCGCATAATAAGTCTAACATAAATTAACTATTTTTTCAATATGATTTTTTCTTCAATATTTTCATTTGAAGCGATTGTTGTTCCGTACAATACATAGTAATACACTTTAGGTATTCCCAAAGGGCCGTCTTTTGACTGAATGTATACTTTATTTAAATAAGATTCCGTATTATTTATCATTATTTTGACTTTAGGGTTTCCGTCAACCATAATTATATTCATATTCTTATTTTCAACGGCTTTTAACGAAAAATCAAAATTTTTCGCGCTTTCGTTATAGTTTATTTTAAAACCGTAAGCTCTTTTTTCAAAAGCGCTTATTTCTTGCCTGCCGGCGTTTTCTGCATACATAATCCAATATGCGTCAACCGGTTTTTCTTTATCAATTTTCCCGTCTTTTGTCATATTTGCGTCATAACATACGACATTTGCGTTTTTGCTTCTTTCTATGATAAAAAGCCTGTTATTTTCGGCTTGCTGCTGCGCAAAAGAAACTGAGACAAACGTCAAAACAGTAAAAAGCGTTAAAAGATATTTCATTTTATTTATTCCCCGTTTTATTTAAAAGCCATGCCATATTTTCGCCGAGTTTTGTCATTATTTGTAAGCCTTCCTCATCTTTTAAAACGTCGCCGGGCTGTTTGCCGAAACCCATATTCCAGTAATTTGAACTTACTACTGTCATTTCCAATATTGTAAAAAAGTTGTTAATTGAATTAAAGGCGTGCAGAGCTCCCGCTCTTCTTAATGAAACTATTCCTGCTCCGACTTTTCTTGCCAGCATTGAACCGTTTGCCCTTGAAACCATGCCGGCTCTGCATATTAAAGAAGCCGCAATAGGCGTTATGTTGGCGAAATAAACGGGAGAGCCTATTATAATTCCGTCGGCTTTATCCATTTCCGATATGCAGTCGTTTACTATATCGTCTTTTAATACGCATTTTTTATCTTTATTTTTTACGCATTGGTAACATGCTATGCATCCTGATACTTTTTGCGGGCCGAACTGTATTTGTTTTGTTTCAATATTGTGTTTTTCAAGTTCTTTAAACACGGTATTTATAAGAATTGAAGTATTGCCGTCTTTTCTGGGACTGCAGTTAAAAGCGACGACTTTCATATGCCCCTCCTGATATCTATTTCGGTCTATGATATAAAATTTATTCTGTTTTTGAAAGCCTGCGCGGTTTTCGGACTAGTGAAAATCAATAAAAAATGATAAAATTAACAATCTAAAAACAACGAAAAGAGGATATTTATGTATTTTTCAAAAGCATTTATACCGACATTGAAAGAAGCTCCTTCGGATATGGACAATATTTCTGCAAAATTAATGGTTCGTTCCGGAATGATAAGAAAACTTGCCAGCGGATTTTTTGAACTGCTTCCTACAGGGCTGAAAACTCTTGAAAACGTAATAACCATAATAAGAGAAGAAATGGATAATATAGACGGACAGGAAGTACGCCTTCCGTTGCTTTTACCTAAAGATTTGTGGATTGAAACGGGAAGATGGAACGTTTACGGCAAAGAATTATTCAGACTTAAAGACAGAAAAGATGCAGAATTCTGCCTTGCGCCGACGCATGAAGAAGGCATAACAAACGTAGTGAGAAACGACGTAAGCTCATACAGGCAGCTGCCTTTGATGCTGTACCAGTTCGGTATGAAATTCAGAGACGAAATAAGACCCAGATTCGGAGTTATGAGAGCCAGAGAATTTATGATGAAAGACGCTTATTCGTTCCATGCCGATGAAGCCGATTTGGAAAAATACTATAAAAGAGTTTACGAAGCTTACGAAAATATATGCAAAAGATGCGGTTTTAAATACAGAGTCGTTGAAGCGTCATCCGGCGCCATAGGCGGAAATTTTTCGCATGAATTTATGGTGCTTGCCGATACGGGCGAAGAAGAAATCGCATGGTGCAGCTGCGGATACGGCGCAAATTCCGAAAAAGCCGAATGCATAAAATATGAAAAAAAAGAAAATTCGGAGCCGATGCCCGAGATGGAAGAGGTTTTTACCCCTAATATAGGTTCGGTTGCAGACGTCGCTAAATTTTTATCGTCCACAGAACGGAAATTTATAAAAACGATGATATACGTCGCAGATGGTGCGCCCGTAGCCGTTCTTGTAAGAGGCGACCATGACGTTAATGAATCAAAACTTCAGTCGCTTTTGGGCTGCAATGAGCTGGAACTTGCCTCGCCTGAAATAATACAGGAAGTAACCGGCGCAAAAGTCGGTTTTGCAGGACCGGTTAACTTAAAAAAACAGGTAAAAATATTAGCCGATTATGCGGTTGAAAATATTGTAAACGCCGTTGTCGGAGCAAATAAAGACGATAAACATATCAAAAACGTCAACATAAACAGAGATTTCAAAGCAGATATTACGGCAGATATAAGAACGGTCGTAAAAGGCGATCTCTGCCCGAGATGCAAAAAAGAAAAACTGCAGTTTTCAAGAGGAATTGAAATAGGGCATGTTTTTAAACTCGGGACAAAATATTCAAAATCAATGAAAGCGACTTATCTTGACGCGCAGGGCAAAGAAAATTTTATGATAATGGGCTGTTACGGAATAGGAGTAACAAGAATCCTTGCCGCCACAATAGAACAGTCGTATGACGAAAACGGAATAATATGGCCGGTTTCGCTTGCGCCGTATAAAGTTTCAATAGTGCCTGTTGATTTTAACAATGAGGCGATTAAAAAAACAGCCGAAGAAATATACAAACAGCTTAAAAAAGATAAAATTGAAGTTTTGCTTGACGACCGCGACGAAAGGGCGGGAATCAAATTTAAAGACGCCGATTTAATGGGAATCCCTTTTAGAATTACGATCGGCGAAAAAAATCTTAAAGACGGCAACGTTGAATTTAAGGCGAGAAAAGACGATAAAACGAAAGCCGAAATAATAAAAACGGATAAAATCGTTGAATATATAAAATCAAAAATTCAAGAAAGTTTGAAAAATGGATAAGAAATACGACGTCATCGTTATCGGAGCAGGCCCCGCCGGATATACCTGCGCCGTAAGATTTGCCCAGCTGGGCAGTAAAACCGCTCTTATTGAAAAAAACGAAATAGGCGGAACATGCCTTAACTGCGGATGCATACCGACAAAATTTTTGTGGCAGTCTCTGAAATTAAAAAATACGGTATCAAAAGCCTGCGAATACGGCATAAAAACTTCTCCCGTGCAGCTAAATTTTCAGGATATAATGGCAAAGAAAAACAAATTCATTGAAAATTTAAGAAAATCCCTTCAAAGAATGGTTGAAAGCTATAAAATAGAAATAATAAAAGGCGAGGCTTCTTTTTCGTCGGATTCTACGGTAACGGTAAACGGAACCGAATATTCTGCCGGCAAAATAGTGATCGCGTCGGGCTCAGAGTCAAAATCAATACCCGGCGTTTTAATAGACCATGATAAATTTATAGATTCAACGGACGCTCTTTTATTAAATGAAGTTCCAAAAAAAATGCTCGTGATAGGCGGCGGAGCCATAGGAATAGAACTTTCAACGATATATTCGGCGTTTGGTTCTGAAATAACTTTAAGAGAAATTTTTCCTCAGCTTATGCCCGGCGAAGACGCTGAAATCGCCGCAGAAATTACAAAAAATCTTCAAAGGCAGGGCGTTACTGTTGAAACCGGCTGTAAAGACGCTTTGAAAGACGCTGATTCGTTTGACAAGGTTCTTGTAGTAACCGGAAGACAGTCAACGGCTGACGCGCTTAAAGTAAAAAACGCGGGGATTCGAACGGACGCTAAAAATTATATACCTGTGAAACAAAACGGAACGACAAACAATGACAATGTTTTCGCCGCAGGCGACATAACCGGTAAAAATTTTCTTGCATATACGGCCCAGCAGGACGGATTAAATATTGCTGAAAATATTTTAAATCCGCAAGAATTTGTTATTCCCAAAGCAGTCTTCTCATATCCGCCGGCAGCTTCAGTAAAATCAAATGATTTTAACGAATACGGCGAAATACTTTACGGTAAATTTCCTTTTGCCGCTTCGGCAAGAGCGCAGATGGAAGGACAAAGAACGGGTTTTGTAAAAGCGGCTGTTGATAAAAAAACCGGAAGAATACTTGCCGTATGGATTATAGGCGCAAACGCCGACGAACTTATAGACGTAGCATCCGTGGTCGTGCAGAATAAAAATACCGTAAACGATTTATCAAAAAATATGTTTTTTCATCCGGGACTTTCCGAGATGATTTTAAACGCCTGTCATCAGGCTTTGGGTAAGTGCACTGAGCTTCCAAGTATTTTATAACGCCATTGTTCTTTTGATTGCGATTTTGAATTTTTCTTACAGTTCGCTTCTTTTTGCTTTCGTACGCAGCCGCAGAATTCTTTGTCTTGTTAAAAAGCCGAAATATTAACGGCAGTTTTGAAATTTAAAAACAGTAAAAAATTAAATATATAACTAAAGGAAAAACACCATGTTAAAACAGACTCCTCTTTATGAAGAACACAAAAAATTAAACGCAAAATTTACCGAATTCGGCGGATGGGATATGCCGGTTATGTATACTTCAATTATTGAAGAGCATAACGCCGTAAGAACAAATGCAGGAATTTTTGACACGTCACATATGGGAACGTTTATCATTTCAGGAAATGATGCCGGTAAATTTCTTGATTATGTAACGATTTCAAAAATGTCTGATCTGCCTTTATACAAAGCAAGATATTCAATGCTTTTAAATAATGAAGGCGGAATTAAAGACGATATCATAGTTTATAAATTCGAAAATTACTATATGATGGTTGTTAATGCAGGCAATCTTGATAAAGATTTTAAATGGCTTAATGACCATAAAACAGGAGATACTGATATTGAAAATATCAGTTCCGAAATTTGTCTTCTGGCGCTTCAGGGTCCTAAATCCGTTGAAATTATTTCAAACATAATTGAAGAAAATGTTTCAGATATGAAATATTTTACCGGCAGAGACATAAAATTAAAAAATGTGTCAGCCCGATTTTCAAAAATAGCAAGAACAGGCTATACGGGCGAAGACGGATTTGAAATTTTTATCTCAAAAGATAAGGCTTCGTTTATATGGAATAAACTGACTGAACTCGGAGCTAAACCGTGCGGTCTGGGATGCAGAGATACGCTGCGTCTTGAAGCGTGCATGCCTTTACACGGGCATGAAATAGACGAAAACATTACGCCGCTTGACGCCGGATTTGAAAAAACAATATGCTGGAATAAAGATTTTATAGGCAAAAACTCCCTTGATAAAAATAAAATATCAAAAAAATCAATAGCGTTTATATGCGAAGGCTCAATAGCGAGAAACGGCAATAAAGTATTTTCTGACGGCAAAGAAATAGGATACGTAACAAGCGGCACGTTTTCTCCCACTTTTAAAAAAGCCATAGGGCTTGCACTTATTGATTTTAATACGGATGAAACAAAACAGCTTCAGATAAGCATTCACAATAACATGCGAAACATAAAAATAGTTCAAAAACCATTTTACAGAAGGTAAAAAATGAAAAAAAATTTTTTTGTTATGATGTTGCTGTTTTTGTGCATACATAATTTGTTTGCCGAAAAACTGGTTGAAATATCGATAGAAATTACCGAGATTAACAACAATAAAGCAAAAGAATACGGCATCAAATGGGTTGATGAAATATCAACGGGAGAATTGTTTATTCAGGGAGCACACCATACTACTATATATCCCTCGCTTGTAGAATATAACGATTGGGTAAGATATACTCCTCTGAGTGCGACGTTAAAATTACTGCAGGAAAACGGGGCGGCGCAGGTTTTGTCAAATCCGAAACTTGTGACAAAATCGGGCAATAAAGCCAGATTTCTGGTAGGCGGAGAATTTCCGATCGCCGTTTCGGGCGTATCCGGCGGGAACGTGGAATGGAAAGAATACGGAATTATAACCGAAGTTCTTCCGAAAATTCTACCTGACGGCACGATAGACGTTACTATAGAAGCCGAGCTTTCAAGGCTGGACTGGTCAAACAGCGTTCAGGGCTTTCCTAATATAGCCAAAAGACAGGCCAAATCAAACGTTGTCCTTAAAGACCAGCAGACGATAGTTATAGCCGGACTTATTGAAAACTACAAAGACAAGACCACTTCCGGAGTCCCGATATTATCTGATATTCCTATTCTGGGAACTTTATTTAAAAATACAAAAACGGTAGATAATAAAACGAACGTTTTGATTTTTGTGACACCCAAAATAATAGAGCAATAACCGCTTAAAATTTAATGCCGGCGGACTCGTAATATGGACAGATTAAAACAACATTCTCTTAAAACGCAATCCGCGTTAAGGTTTATCTCACAAAATAAAAAAGGGCAGGCTTCAACGGAATATATTTTATTCGTCATAGTTTTATTCGCCGCTTCATACGGTATGATAAAACTGTTTATTTGGCTTTGGCAGTACAAATTTTTTTTATTGGGATACGGTAGGGAAGTTATCAATGCGTTTATTTAAAAAAAATAACGGGCAGGCTTTTATTGAAGGCTTAATCGCCGTAATGATTATAACGGTTTTTATGTTTGCCCTGATACAGGTATGTATTATCGCGGTTAACGATACTCTTTACAACGAAGCCGCTTTTATGGCTGTAAGAGCCGTTTCCGTGGCGCAATCCGGTAAAATAAAAGAGACCGCGCAAAAAGCGGCCGATAAAATGATTCGTTTAAACGGATTGAGTTCAAGCAATATAAGCGATTCGGCGGATGAAGAAGGTTCAAAAACGACAAATTGGAACGGGACTGTTTTGGGAAAGGATATAAAAGATCATTCCGGAATAAATCTGAAAAAATACAACGTAAAAATTAAATATAACATGAGACTTATGTTTTCAAGTCTGTTCGGTTTGGACGGAGCACGGACGCAGTGGGCAAGAGCCAGAATGATAAAATCTCCGGATGAAGAATTTTATGATAAAGCATATCCGGGAGCAAGAAGGTTTGTAAAAATAGGAAATGATAATAAACAATAACAGAAAAGGACAGGTGCTTGCTTATTTTCTGGTCTTGTCAATGATATTATTGATAAGCTGGGCTATGATGATTAACATAGCAAAGCTTATCAGAGACAGAATGATTCTTCAAAACTCGGTTGATAATACGACTCTTTCAATCGCGACGCTGCAGGCAAGAACTTTAAACGCCATAGGCGCGACAAATTATCTGATGGCGACGGTTTTATCTTTCGCGTCCGATCCGCACACACCCGATATAAGCGCAATTTTAAAGAAATTGAAAATTGACGTTAATATAGATTTCGGCGGGCTAATGTATCCGTCGTTTTCAACCGAAAGGATTGCCGGTTCAATGATTGCCGGCCCGTTTTCAGATTATAAATGTCTGCCCGGTTTTTACAGCGAACAGGGCGTCAGAAATATTAAAAGGACGGTAAACGGTATTCAGAATATTCAAAAAAGCATACTTTCAGCTTATATAGCCGGTTATGCCGATATAATTGCAAATGTCCCTGCTGATGACTGCAAAATTATCGTTGTTCCGTCGCGATATGCAAAAAATTGGAAGTCGTTTTCATTGAAAAGTTCAAATCCGGTTGCTCTTGCGGAACAATTGCTTGGGATAAAAAAGAATTCAAAAGGCATAAAATATTACGGAACCTATAATTTTTGCGTCAATATCGCGGGGCACAGACATTTTGTACGCGCCCAAAAAAGCAGAGGGTTCAAAGACGATAAATATTCTTGGTACGTTCAGAACGAAAATTTTTACGATAAAAAAATAGTCGGAATAGGAACAAAACTGCCGAATGCCGATTCAAACAGGGGTTATCCCGTTCTTGGAAAAATTATAGGGATAAAATATCCGCCGATTATGGCTTACGGCTCGGCCGGAGTTTATAATGTTGACGATGCGATGTTTCCTGCTGAAGAAAATACAAAAACCGGAGCAGAACTTTTGACTGTCGGACTTATGTCAAAAATGTTTGCCGACCAGATCATAGTCATTTTATCGGTGGCGTCGGATATAGCGAAAATTCCGATCGTAGGACCGCCGGCCGCGATAGGGTTCGGTATTTTAGTCGGCGGATTATACAATACTGAAACGGCGTTAAGAGTAAAAAACGCTTTGACCGATGACGACACATTGATTGCCGAATACAACAGGGCAAAATACGGCGGCTGGGATTCGCATCTTGTTCCGCTGAATTAGCCGTTTTGGCATTTGCCAAACTTCTAAACTTCCAAGCTGCCGGGCTTCTATATAATGTATTGATAAGAACCTCCCAAAATTATATAATCACCGAATATAAAAAGAGGATTTTTAATGAACGTTTTGATAGCCGGAGGAGCTGGTTTTTTAGGTTCGCATTTGTGTGATTTTTTTATCTCAAAAAATCATAAAGTTATTGCCGTTGACAATTTTATTACCGGCAAAAAAGAAAACATAAAACATCTTCTTAAAAATAAAAAATTCAAATTTATCAAAGCCGACATATCAAAAAATATAAAAATACCCGGAAAAATAGACGCCGTATTGAATTTTGCGTCTCCCGCAAGCCCCAAAGACTACATAAAATATCCGCTTGAAACTTTAAAAACAGGCTCTTTGGGAACTTTAAATCTTTTGGAACTGGCAAGACTTAAAAAAGCAAAATTTTTATTCGCTTCTACAAGCGAAGTATACGGAGACCCTCTTGTAAATCCGCAGCCTGAAGAATACTGGGGAAACGTAAATTCAATAGGGATCAGAAGCGTTTATGACGAGGCAAAAAGATTTTCGGAAGCGGCCGTTATGTGTTATTTGAGAGATTACGGAGTTAAGACGCGAATAGTGAGAATTTTTAATACTTACGGGCCCGGAATGAATGAAAAAGACGGAAGGGCCATACCTGAATTTATATCGCAGGCTCTTGCCGGCCGGCCGGTTACCGTATTCGGCAGCGGAAGGCAGACGAGAAGTTTTTGTTTTGTATCGGATTTGGTAAAAGGCGTTTATAAATTGCTGATGTCCGATTACAAATATCCCGTCAATATCGGAAATCCGAACGAAATAACGTTAAAAGAACTTGCGGAAATAATCATAAAATTAACGGCAAGCAAATCAAAAATAATTTATAAAGAACTTCCTCAGGACGATCCGAAAATGAGGCGTCCCGATATAACAAAGGCAAAAAAAATATTAAAATGGCTTCCGGATGTTCAGTTGGAAGACGGATTGCGTGAAACGATAAAATATTTCAAAAGTTTATAAGGGGAATAAAATGAAAAAAACAAAAGGTATTATTCTTGCCGGCGGAAAAGCTACGCGCCTTTATCCTTTAACGTATGTCGTTTCAAAACAGCTGCTTCCGGTTTACAACAAACCGATGATATATTATCCTTTGTCGGTTCTTATGCTTGCGGGAATAAAAGACGTGCTTATAATTTCAACGCCTGACGCTTTGCCGAAATTTGAAGAATTGTTTTCTGACGGAAAAAGACTCGGCTTAAACATATCTTATAAAATACAGGAACATCCTAACGGGCTTGCCGAGGCGTTTATACTCGGCGAAGAATTTATAGGAGACGATAACGCTTCTCTTGTTTTGGGCGATAACATATTTTACGGACACGGACTTTCGCACATAGTCACAAGAGCCGCCGAAAAAAACGACGGAGCCACGATTTTCGCTTATTACGTTCCCGATCCGCACAGACACGGAATAGTTGAACTTGATTCAAATAAAAAAGCCGTAAGAATAGTTGAAAAACCTAAAGAACCAAAATCAAACTGGGCGGTTCCCGGTCTTTATTTTTACGATAACGAAGTTATAAAAATCGCAAAAAACGTAAAACCTTCCGCAAGAGGCGAACTTGAAATAACCGATATCAACAACGAATATTTAAAACGGGGAAAACTCCACGTTGAATTATTCGGCAGGGGTTTTTCATGGCTTGACGCCGGAACGTATAATTCGCTTATAGATTCGTCAATGTTTATAAAAACGATAGAAGAAAGACAGGGAATAATGATAGGCTGCATTGAAGAGATAGCTTACAGAAAAGGTTTTATAAATAAACAACAGCTTCTTGAAAACACCAAACTTTTGAATTCAGATTACGGACAGTATCTTGAAAAAATAGCAAATGAGCCGGAATAAATGAAATTTTTTGTTGAAACGATCGGTTGCCAGATGAACGTTAACGATTCCGATAAAATAACTGATTATTTGTTATCGGAGGGTTTGGAATACGCGGACGATGTTTTACAGGCCGATCTGGTGATACTTAACACATGTTCGGTAAGATTTTCCGCCGAACATAAGGCGTATTCTTTTCTGGGACGGCTTTCGGAACAAAAAGATAAAAATCCGAGACTTATTGCCGGCGTTGTCGGATGTATGGCGCAATATGCCGGCAAAAGCATAAAAAACAGATTTAAATTTCTTGATTTCGTTTTGGGCGCAAAGGAACTTGATAAATTTGCAGGCGTCGTTTCAAAATTCATAGAAACAGGCGGAGTTCGTAAGGCAACAAGGAAATCAGGAGTCTTTGAATACGTTACGATAATGAGGGGATGCGAAAATTTTTGCTCTTACTGCATAGTTCCTTACGTAAGAGGTCCGGAACAAAGCGTGAGCGTTGACGAAATATTGGCGGAAACCGAAAAGTGCGTTAAACGCGGCGCAAAAGAAATAATACTTTTAGGACAGAATGTAAATTCTTATAATTATAAAAATATTGATTTTACCGGTCTTTTAAAAGAAGTTTCGCTAATAAACGGACTTGAAAGAATCAGGTTTATGACCAACCATCCGAAAGATTTTCCGGACGAATTAATAGACGAAATAGCCGCAAACGATAAAATATGCAAATATATTCATCTGCCCATGCAGTCGGCGTCGGATTACGTTTTAAACAGAATGAACAGAAAATACACATACGGCAAATATAAACTGCTCGTTGAAAAAATAAGAAATAAAATACCGCGGATAAATATTACAAGCGACATTATAATAGGTTTTCCGGGCGAGACAGACGACGATTTTAAAGAAACTCTGCGCGCGGCTGAAGATTTAAAATTCGGAGGTTTGTTTATTTTTAAATATTCGCCAAGGCCTAACACATCGGCGTATAAACTTAAAGACGACGTTTCAACGGCGGTAAAAAAAGAAAGGCATTCCGTTTTGCTTGAACGCTCAAATGAAATATCAAAAGAATTAAACGGATATTATATAAATTCCGAGGAAAAAGTTTTGGTGGACGCTTATGCAAACGGAATATGCGAATCAAGAAACAGCCAGAATATAAAAATTTTTTTTAATTCCGCTAAAGATCTGACGGGAAAAACCGTTACGGTAAAAATAACGAAAGTTTTTGCAAACAGCATGTCCGGAGATATGCGTGAAAATTAATAAAAATAAATTATTGCTTGCGATAACGGCCGTTTTATTTTTTATAATTTTGTATGTTTTTGTTAAAATCAACAAAACATGGAAATATTCGGAATTTATAAATAAATACGCGGCTGAATATAACGTGGATCCTCTTTTGGTAAAAGCCATTATAAAGGTTGAATCGGATTTTGCGCCGGATGCCGTGTCAAATAAGGGAGCAGTCGGGCTTATGCAGATTATGCCGGCCACAGGCAGACAGATTGCGGGATATTTACAGATGGAAAATTTTAAAAAAGAGATGCTTTTAAATCCTGAAATAAACATAATGTTCGGCGTTTTTTATTATAAAATATTAAATACGATGTTTAAAGGAAATATGAATTTAATACTTGCCTCTTATAACGCGGGGCTCGGCAATGTTACGCAGTGGAGACAGATGAATCCTATCGTTGAGTATGATTTTGAACAAATGCCGTTTAATGAAACAAAACAATACGTAAAAAAAATAGATAAAATATACTCAATATTGAAATATATTGATAAAATAGAAAGAGCTATATTTTTTTGGGAATAAGATTTTATGACAAATAAAGATGACGGACAATTAACGCCGCTGATGCAGCAGTATACGGCTATAAAAGCCAAATATCCCGATATTATTCTGTTTTTCAGACTCGGCGATTTTTATGAAATGTTCGGCGAAGACGCCGTAAAAGCGTCTCCGATTTTAGAGGTTGTTCTGACAAAAAGACAAACCGTTCCGATGTGCGGAGTGCCGTATCATTCCGCTGGAAATTATATAAGAAAATTGATAAAAGCCGGTTTGAAAATAGCAATTTGCGAACAATTGGAAGAACCGGGCGCGACAAAAGGCATCGTGAAAAGAGGAGTTGTTAAAGTCATTACTCCCGGAACTCTTTTGGAAGATAATCTTCTTGATTCAAAAATGAACAATTATCTTATGTCGGTATTTTTTGCCGGCGGAGATTCTTCCGTAGCCGCGGTAGCGGCGGCAGATATTTCAACGGGCGATTTTTTCGCTTACGAGACGGATATTCAGAATTTGGAAAATGAAATTATAAAATACAAACCCGGAGAAATTATTATAGCCCAGTCGCTGGCAAAAGACGAAAATTTAAAAAAGATTCTTTCAAAATCCAATATTACGTCCTCAACCGTAAACGATATATGCTCGGACGCCGTATATTGCGGCAATTTAATAAAGAAAATATTAAAGATATCTTCTCTTAATCATTTTAACATATCCGATAAGCCCGGCGTTATATCGGCTGTCGGCGCGATATTTATGTACGTGCAGGACAACCAGCCGCAGACTCTGCCGATTTTAAACAATATCAGGTTTTTGGAAACAGGCGATTATATGCTTTTGGACGGCGTCGCGATTAAAAATCTTGAAATTTTAAGATCGTCAACTTCTCTCAAACAGGACGGTTCTCTTGTATCGGTGCTTGACGCTACGATAACTCCTATGGGGGCAAGACTTGTAAAAAACTGGATAATAAAGCCGCTTCTTGAAATAAAAAAGATAGAAGACAGACAGAATAAAATAAAAATATTCATTGAAAATGAAACGGCGCGTAACGAATTGTCCGAAATTTTAAAATCAATAGCCGATTTGGACAGAATAGCCGCAAGAATAATAAGCGGTTCCGCAAATCCGAAAGAACTTCTGGCGTTAAAAGATTCTCTTATCGGCGCAACCGCGATTTTTGAAAAATTAAAAGAAATAGGCTATTGCGAAAATCCGGTCGTTGAACCCGTAAAAGAAGTTATAGAAAAAATAGAATCTCATATAGAGCAGGAAGCCCCTGTTATGCTTAAAGACGGCAACGTTATAAAAACGGGAGTTTCGCCCGAACTTGACGAATTAAGACTGCTCGGCAAAGACGCTAAGAAATATATATCCGAAATTGAAACAAAAGAAAGACAGGCAACCGGAATAAATAATTTGAAAATAGGATATACGTCCGTATTCGGTTATTATATTGACGTTACAAAATCAAACATATCGTCGGTGCCGGCTCATTACATAAGAAAGCAGACTTTGACGAATTCCGAAAGATACATAACGCAGGAATTAAAAATACTGGAAGAAAAAATTATTTCAGCCCAGGATAAAACGATAAAACTTGAAACCGAACTTTACGTATGTTTAAGACAGGAACTTGCGGAATATTCGGCTGTAATACTTAATATTTCGTCAATGATCGCCGAACTTGATATTTATATGTCTTTTGCTTTCAATGCCGTTAAAAATAATTATGTTTGTCCTAAAATGACGTACGGCAAAGAACTTGTTTTAAAAAATGCAAGACATCCGGTTATAGAACAAATTTTAAAATTCGGCGATTTTGTGGCAAACGACATTGATTTAAACGACAGCGATAAAAGAATAATGATACTGACCGGCCCCAATATGTCCGGTAAATCAACTTATCTCAGACAGACGGCATTGATTGTAATTATGGCGCAGATAGGTTCTTTTGTTCCGTGTTCCGAAGCGGTAATAGGAATAGTTGATAAAATATTTACAAGAATAGGCGCCGGAGATAATCTTGCCGCAGGCGAATCAACGTTTATGGTTGAAATGACGGAAACGGCCAATATTTTAAACAGATATACGGATAAAAGCTTAATTATACTTGACGAAGTGGGAAGAGGAACGTCCACTTATGACGGAATGTCCATAGCGTGGGCGATATTGGAGTTTTTTTCCGATACCGGCAGCAGATACAACAAAGGCGCAAAAGTTCTGTTTGCGACTCATTATTTTGAACTGACGTCTCTTGCTTCCGAAGGCAGCGGAATAATTAATGCCAGCGTGTCGGTTAAGGAATGGGACGGCAATGTGATTTTTCTGCATAAAATCGTTGAAGGATCCGCCGATAAATCTTACGGAATACACGTCGCCCGTCTTGCGGGGGTTCCGCATAAAGTCATACAAAGGGCTTATCAGATTCTTGACGGACTTGAAAAAAATATCAATAAAAAATTTTCAAAACTTGAACAGGATATACAGCCTAATCTTTTTACTTCAATAGAACCTGAAATTTTGATAGAATTAAGAAAGCTGGATGTTGATAATCTCAAACCCGTTGAAGCGTTAAAATTATTATCGGACTGGAAAGAAAAATATAAAAAATAATTTTGGGAGAAAGAGTATGTTAAATAAAAGAAGACATCCGAGATTTCCTGTAATAAAAGATTTCGGCCACGCTGTTTCAATAGGTACGGAAAAAGAGACTTTCCCCGGCATAATCATTAATTTATCGGCGGGCGGAATGCTTTTATTGATGTATGCGGACATACCGATAAGCGCTGAAGTTTCGCTTATGATTAACATCCCCAAAATGGAAACAAAACAGATTCTCGGCAAGGTTGTAAGATCAAAACTAAAAAATTCAATGTGGGAAGTAGGTCTTGAATTTTTAGAAATAGACACCCTTGATTCAAAAAAAATAAACAGAATGGCGATAGATTTTAACGACTGCGAAACAAAAATAGCCCTGGGAGCGACCGATATCTGTAAAAAAGAATGCAGCTATTACGTTCTGTGCGACAAAAAACAAAAAATATGATAAAAGTTTTAGACGATAAAACAATTAATAAAATTTCAGCCGGAGAGGTCGTAGAAAGACCTTTGAACGTCGTAAAAGAACTGGTTGAAAACGCTTTGGACGCCGGCGCCTCAAACATATCGGTTGAAATAGAAAAATCAGGAAAAAAATTAATAAGAGTAAGCGACAACGGATGCGGCATGGATAAAGATGATTTGCTTCTTTCCGTGCAGAGGCATGCCACCAGTAAAATTTCGGTTTTTGAAGATTTATCAAAAACGCTGACTTTAGGATTCAGGGGGGAAGCTCTTCCTTCCATAGCGGCGATATCAATATTTGATATAAAAACGCAGAAGAAAAATTCGGATTCGGGCTGGCATTTGTCTATGGAAGGTTCTAAACAGTCCGATTTGCAGCCTTGGGCCGGTTCTGGCGGAACGGCTGTTGAAGTTAAAAATTTATTTTTTAATACTCCGGCAAGACAAAAATTTTTAAAAAGCGACACAACCGAAAAAGCAAAAATCATAAATTGCATAGATGAAATCGCTCTTGTCAGAAACGACGTTGATTTTACGGTCATAACGGACGGAAAAATATTCGCCCAATACCGCAAAACCGATTCTAAAATAAAACGCATAGAAGATATTTTGGGAAAAGATCTGTCAAAAAAAATGAAATATATCAGTTTTAACCATCCTAAAATAGGAATTGAAGCGTTTATTACGACAAGAGACAATTCGCTGTCTCATAAAAACGCCCAGTATCTTTTTGTAAATTCAAGATGCGTTAATTATCCGAAATGGCTTATTCATTCAATATATCAGGCTTATAAACAGTCAACTCCGATAGGAAGACATCCCGGAATAATTATGTTTTTAAAATCAGACCCGTCCGATATTGACATAAACGTACATCCGGCGAAAAGAGAAATTAAATTTTCCGGAGAAAATGAAATGTATGAATTGTTTTATACGTTTATTAAAGGGGCCGTTGAAAATGACGGTCCGGGCGGCATAATTGAAGTTAAATCTGCGGAACCCGGAAAACAACTTACGGAAAACGCCGGATATCAATACAACAGAAGTTATGATTATAAAAGAGATGTATCCGTTTCAGATTATAAAAATTTATATTCTTCAAGCAATTTTCATTCCGGCGTACAGGAAGAGCTTTTGCAGTCTGATGAATATAAGTTTGCAGGGCAGATGTTCAATATGTACATAATCGCCGAAAAACAAAACGTGTGTTATATAATAGACCAGCACGCGGCTCAGGAAAGAGTAAAATACGAAATGTTTACGGATGAAATTCAAAATAATAAATTATCGGTGCAGCAGCTTTTGATTGCTGATGTTTTTGAACTGCAGGCATGGCAAAGCGTAGTTTTAAAAAGTTCTCTGGCGGTATTTAACAAATTGGGATTTGCTTTGGAAGAATTCGGTTCCAATACTTTCAGGCTGACGTCCTATCCGGCATTATTGGGCGGAAACGTTAATTTGATTGAAATAATAAACGGCGTGATTGAATTTTTAAAAGAAGAAAAAAACGCGGCGGTTCCTGAAATGCAGGAAACTATAATAAAAATCGCCTGTAAAAGCAGCATAAAAGCAGGAGATATTATGCTTGATAAACAAGCTTTGCAATTGGTCAGAGATATATTTAAATGTAAGATGCCTTACACCTGCCCGCACGGAAGACCTACGATGTATAAGATTACGAGAGAAGAACTGGAAAAATTTTTCAAAAGAACCTAATTTTATATCACCTTCACATTTGTTGCTGCATTTTTGAATTTTCAAATCTGATGTACCGTTCGCTCCGCTTTACTTACGTACACTGCGATTTGAAAATTCTTCAATTCGCTAACAACTGTGAAGTCTATAACAGCAACAACTCAAAAAAATCCTCAAATTTAAGAAATATGAAGTTTTTACGGTAAAAAATACTTCATTCATAAAAGTGCTTAACGTGGCACTACCGACAAAACATTAATGATTCTGTGAATTGATTTTTTGATTGTATTTGTTTTTGCCAAACTTCCCAGCTTCTAAACTTCCGAGCTTTTGTTGTTGTTAGAATCCGTCTTCGTTTATTAAGTCGTCTTCTTCTTCGGCGGCTTTTTTTGACGAATCTTTCATAATTGAATAACTTTTCGGCGCTGTTCCTTCAAGGAAAGATTCAAGATAAGCGCCGGGAGTTTTGCTTAATGCAAGAAGTCCTGTGGCCGGATCTATCAATGCCCATTCAATTCCTTTAGGCTGCGCAAAATCTCTAATCGGATAACCGGCAAGAGCGTTTTTCATAAAACTCGTCCATATCGGACATGCCGTGTTTCCGCCTGTCGCATTTTTTCCCAGAGAAGTCCTGTCGTCATAACCTACCCAAACGCCTGCCGCTAATTGAGGAGTATATCCTATAAACCACGCGTCAATACTGTCGTTTGAAGTTCCGGTTTTTCCTGCGCACGGTCTTCCAAGTTCTCTAGCCCTGATTCCGCTTCCTCTTTCAACTACGCCTTTCAACAGATTTGTCATAATGTATGACGTTTGCGGAGTTAAAACTTCTTTTTCGTTCGGGATGTTATTTTCAAGTATTTTCCCGTCTTTATCAATTATTTTTGTTATAAAATAAGGTTCCGTCTGAATGCCGCCCGATGCAAGAGTTCCTATCGCCGAGACCATTTCCTGCAGCGTTACGTCGCTTGAGCCCAAAGCAAGAGATAAAGAATTTACAAGAGGGCTTTTTATGCCCATCATTCTGGCGTAGTCTATAACTTTTGACGGAGTTACTTTTTCAATAGTTTCAATTGCGCATATGTTTACCGATTTTGCTATAGCTCTTCTTAACGTCATTTCTCCTCTGAATTTTCCTCCGTAATTGGCGGGAGTCCATATTTTCATCGGATCAATCAATTCATCGGAAGTCATTTTTTCGGCAAGCACTTCAACATAATTTACATTTCTTGAAGCGATATTCCACATTTTACCGTCAAACGCGTAGACAATAGGTTTATCTTCAAGAATTGTGGCCGGAGTCATGATTTTTGAGTCTATAGCCGCCGTATAAAGGAACGGCTTAAAGGAAGAGCCGGCTTGTCTTTTTGCCTGTATGGCTCTGTTGAATTTTGTTTCTTTAAAATCGCGGCCGCCTACCATTGCTCTGATTGCTCCGGTTTTAGGATCTATTGCTATTAAGGCTCCCTGAACTTTTTTAGGTTCAATTTGAGCTTTTTTAAAAAATTCAGACTGCTGAGTATCAAAATTATCAAGGCTTTCCGAAAGCGCTTTTTCGGCTGCTGCCTGCATTTTGGAATCAAGAGTGGTATATATTGATAAGCCTTCTTTGTGAAGAACATTTGTGCCGTATTTCGGCTCAAGCAATATTCTCAGATATTCTATAAAATAATGTCCGGAACTGCGTTCCGGCAATTGCCGTTTATCCGGCAAAGGCTGATTGTTTGCTTCTTCTTCCTGCTCTTTAGTAATAAATCCCAAATCGCGCATACGAGATAAAACTACGGCTCTTCTGTTTTTTGCGATTTCCGGATTTTTTAAAGGAGAATAATAATTCGGCGCTTTAGGAAGGCCTGCGATTAAAGCCGCTTCGGCCAGGTTTATGTCTTTAACGGATTTACCGAAGTATATTTTACAGGCAGATTCGGCTCCGTATCCGCCTGCTCCGAAATAAATCTGGTTTATATATAATTGCAGAATTTCTTCTTTCGTATATTCGTGTTCCAACTGTACGGTTAAAAGCATTTCTTTAATTTTTCTTGTTATTGTCCTTTCGGATGTCAAAAATATGGTTTTTGCAAGCTGCTGGGTTATTGTAGAACCGCCCTGAGATACTTTTCCTTTTAAAAAATTGATAACAAACGCTCTGAGAATGCCTTTTGTAGATATGCCCCAGTGTTCATAAAAATCGTTGTCTTCAATTGCGATAAAAGCATTTTGCAAGTCGGCCGGAGTATCTTTCAGAGGAACCAATACTCTGCGTTCAATGAACATCTCTGAAATTATATTTCCGTCTTTATCGTAAATTTTTGTAACTACGCTCGGTTTAAAACTTTCAAGGTTTGATATGGGCGGCAATTCGTCAATCAGTTTTGATATGAATATGACGGCTGACAGCGCGGCCAGCGAAAATATAACCGTAAGGATGAACAGCGTTTTGAATTTCATGATTTTAATTTTATAAATATAAATTAAACAACGAAAATATTATACTTGAAAAATATTGATTTAACAAATTTTAAGTTAAACCGAATGTTTTTGAATATGAATTTGGCAAATCTTAGGGAATACCGGTTAATGCGGGAGAATATAAACTTAAAAATAAAATAATTTATATAAGGATAAACAACCTGCGGATTTTATTATATCGCCGCCGGAATGCCGATAAATAATTTTATTTGCCGAAAATTACAGTCTGTATATGTTTTTTTCAGTGAAGTTTATTATATTGCCCATCATTTGTACGGCTTTGTCCGGAAACTTTCCTATCGCCGTTTCCGCAGAAAGCATGACGAAATTGCTGCCGTCTATTATTGCGTTTGCGACATCGCTGACTTCGGCTCTTGTGGGAGTCGGAGATTCAACCATGCTTTCAAGCATCTGAGTCGCCGTAATGACGAATTTGTTTCTTGAACGGCATTTTTTTATTATATATTTCTGCACCACCGGAACGGTCCACAGCGGGATTGATATTCCCAAATCGCCTCTTGCTACCATTATCCCGTCGCATGTATCTATGATTGAAGTTATGTTGTCAAGTCCTTCTCTGTCTTCTATTTTTGCGATAAGCTTGCATTTTGGATGTCTTTTTGATACGGCTTTTTTAAGAGCAATCATATCATGTTTATTTCTTACAAACGAATTTGCGATAAAATCAAGTTTATTTTTTATTGCAAATTCTATATGCAGCATATCGTGCTCTTCTATTTCAGGAAAGTGGAGTTTAGCGTCAGGTATATTTACGCCTTTATTTTGTTTTAAAAGATAATCCATTTTTACTTCGGTTACTATGCTTTTGTTTTCTTTTGATACCGAAATAACGGTAAGTTTTAAGTTCCCGTCGTCTATGTAAATATCAAGCCCTTTTTTAAAATCCGAAATAGGGCCTGAATAGTCTATAAAAACAGTGTGGTTGTTGCCTGTCATTTCTTTTGTGGAAAGAATCAGCTTCTGGCCTTTTTTTAAAGCTACCGGTTTTGCGTCTTTTAATTCACCTATTCTTATTCTGTGCCCTTCCAAGTCGCCGAGAATTTTAATTTTTTTGTTATATTTTTTATTGACGGTTCTTATCAAAGCGATATCTTTTTCATACTGTTCAAAATTTCCGTGCGAAAAATTAAGCCTGGCAACAGTCATTCCGGCATCAGCCATCTTTTTTAAAACGTTAAGAGACCTTGTCGCCGGTCCCATGGTGCAAATAATTCCTGTTTTAGCCATTACAATTTAACCTCTGGTAAAAATTTTAAATTCTTTTCAACTTCTTCTTTTGAATAATCGCAGTCTCCCAAATCTCCGGCAAGGGCGTGTTCGTAAGCTGACAAATCAAAATGACCGTGCCCCGAAAGATTAAACAAGATTGTTTTTGAAATTCCTTCTTCTTTTGCTTTTAACGCTTCATCAATGGCGACTTTTATAGCATGCGCCGATTCAGGAGCGGGTAAAATGCCTTCGCATTTTGTAAATTTTATGGCTGCGTCAAAAACTTCGCGCTGTTTTACTACCGCGGTTTCAGCCAATCCTTCTTTTACGATTGCAGAAACTATCGGCGATGCTCCGTGGTATCTTAAACCACCGGCGTGAGTGCCTTCCGGAATGAAAGAATGTCCGAGAGTGTACATTTTCATAGCCGGAGTAAATCCGGAACTGTCTCCGTAATCGTATGCAAATACTCCGTGTGTAAGTTTAGGACAAGCCGACGGTTCAACCGCTATGGCTCTTAGATTTTTATGTGTTCCGTTAATCTTATCCATAATAAAAGGAAAACTTATGCCTGAAAAATTAGAACCTCCGCCGAGACATGCTATTACTATATCAGGATATCTGCCGATTATTTCCATCTGTTTTTTTGCTTCAATGCCTATAACTGTTTGGTGCAACGCAACATGATTTAAAACGCTTCCGAGAGCGTATTTTGTATCTTTATGAGTGACGACGTCTTCAATCGCTTCCGATATCGCAATTCCCAGAGAGCCCGGGCTTGAAGGATCGGTATCCAGAACTTTTCTGCCGACTTCCGTAAATTTAGACGGACTTGAAAACACGCTTGCTCCGTATACCTGCATAAGAATTTTTCTGTAAGGTTTTTGTTCAAAAGAAACTTTTACCATATATACAACGCATTCCATCCCATAAAAACCGCAGGCCATGGCAAGCGCAGAGCCCCACTGTCCGGCGCCTGTTTCTGTCGCTATTCTTTTTACTCCGCATTTTTTATTGTAATAAGCCTGAGGTATTGCCGAATTAGATTTATGGCTTCCGGAAGGACTTACTCCTTCGTTTTTAAAATAAATTTTTGCCGGCGTATCAAGAAATTTTTCAAGATGCTTTGCCCTTATAAGAGGCGAAGGTCTCCATATTTTGTATGTATGAACAACTTCTTCCGGAATTTCAATGAATCTTTCGCGGCTCATTTCCTGATCTATAATGTCTTCGCAAAAAATAGGAAGAAAATCTTCTTTTGTAGCTATTTTGCCTGTTCTTGTATTAAAAGGCGGATCCATGGGTTTTAAATCGGCGACTATATTATACCAGTGTCTGGGAATATCTTTTTCGCTTAAAATTATTTTTTTATCTTCTAACATAATTATGGCTCCTTATTAAATTGTTTTGAATTTTAAAAATTAAAAATACTGCTGTGAAATGCCTTAGGCAGTAAGAGCCCGCCATCGGAACTCTGATAATTTTTGAAAAATATATTTAAAGCAGATACGGCGGAAACAAATTAACATTATTCTTTACATTTATATATAAAATTACGCTATTTGTCAAGTTTTTGAGAGAATAAATTAAGTTGACGAAGAGTACGGTTTTTAATACAATCATAAAAGGAGCGACAAAAATGTTTAAATTGGAAATAGGCATTTATTGGATTATACTGCTCGGTTTTGTTCTATTTAATTTTCTGTTGATAATCTTTATGATTTTTAAAGAACACAGAAAACCCTATTCAATAATGGTATGGACTCTTGTCATACTTCTGCTGCCAATATTTGGTTTTTTTCTATATCTTCTTATAGGTAAAGGCCCGTCTTTAAAAAACCGGAAAAGATTTTATATAAAAATGCAGAGCGATACAAAACTTGCAAAATTTCTTCAGAGAAATATAAAAGAATTCAATAAAACTGATTTTTTTGAGCAAAATAATGTTAAGGATATAATAGAATTTAATTCAAAATATAATCTTGCTCCTCTTGCGATTAATAATGACGTTAAAATTTATACTGACATATCTGAGCAGTACGAGGATATGATAAATGATATTTCTAATGCAAAAAAAACTGTGAATCTTTTGTATTTCGTTTACAGAAAAGACGTAATAGGATCAAAACTTTTGGAGGTTTTGGCTCAAAAAGCAAAAGAGGGAGTAAAAATAAAACTTATAGTTGACGATATAGGGTCCCTTTGGGCTAACAGAGATTTTTTTAAACCGCTTACAGAAAGCGGCGGCGAGGTTTTAAGATTTTTAGCCGGTCCTTGGAAATATCTTAACAGAAATCTTAATTTCAGAAATCACAGAAAAATGATTATCATAGACAATGAAATCGCATATACGGGCGGAGCAAACATAGGCGACGAATATATGAACCAGGGAGAAATTCCGTGGCGTGATACACATATGAGAGTGATCGGAGATGCAGTCGCTCTTATAAATTTGAGGTTTTTGCAGGATTACGCTTATGTTGCAAACAAAGATGTGTCAAATCTGATATCTGATTTCGGCAGACATGATGTTACAAAAATACTTCCAATGCAGCTTATAAGTTCAGGGCCCGATGTTGTAACCGAGGAAATAAAACAAACGTACATAAAACTCATTTACGGCGCGAAAGAAAGGATATGGATTCAAACGCCTTATTATATTCCTGACGACAGTTTTGCGGATGCAGTTGCCACCGCTGTAAGAGGCGGCGTTGACGTAAGAATTATGATACCGGAAATTCCTGATAAAAAAGCTGTTTATTACGCCACAAAAAGTTATGTCAGCGATATGGTAAAAATCGGAGCAAAAGTATATCTTTATCCTGCTTTTATTCACAGTAAAACTCTTGTAGTTGATAATGAAATAGCGTCTCTGGGCACTTTTAATATAGACATCCGCAGTTTTAAACTGCATTTTGAGCTTACGATGCTTATGTACGGCAAAGAAATTGTTTCAAAAATGGCCGATATCTTTATGAATGACGTAAACAAAAGCGCAATAATGGATGAAGGATATTTGAGAATACAAAGCAAAACAGAAAGATTGATGCAGATGCTGATGAGATTGTTTAGTCCTTTATTTTAGTCTGAAAAATAATTGCGGTCAGTTTTCTATAGTTTTATATATTCTCGTTATTCAATAAGATTGGAACGGAAAAAAAGATGTTGATTGCCAAAAAAACCTTCAATAGTCTTCAATAGTGTTTATAATTTTAACTGAAATTTCTCAAATTGACAAAGAATTGCATATTGTTGTATAATCAACGGCACTAATCGTTAAAAAATGATGTGGTGTCCGGGAAGTAGCGTAATTGGCTATCGCGCCTGCTTTGGGAGCAGGAGGCTGCGGGTTCAAGTCCCGCCTTCCCGATTTTCTACGGGAGAGGTATTTTATGTCTAATAATTTATTGATAATACCGGAAAGCTTTAAATCAAATATTGACAAAAAACATTCCAAATGCTTTGACAAAATTTTAGATAAACACGATGTTTTTTATTTTGATAATGTCTCGTTTGATGCTCTAAAAGCTCAACTGACTGCAAATTCTTATGAAATAATAGTCTGCGCTTATGCGGGTTTGACCGAAGACTACAGATTGCTGAGGATTATAAAAAGTCTGACTCCCAATTCCAAGTTGGTGTCGTTTATGCCTGAAATATCCAATATTAAAGAATATATTAAACAAAACGGCAGCATATACGATGAAGTCAGTAAATTGTTGGAAAAGGCCGGCGGTATGGAAATAAGCAATTGCCGGTTGGCAGACGCGATTGTGTTTGAAAATGCGGAAGATGCCGGTGTAATAGAAAAGGAAGTTTCAGATATCCCAATACAAACTGCGGAAGATGTTGCCGCAAAAGGAATAATATTTAAAGATAAACCTAAATATCTTGTAAGCATAGTTATGCTGACTTACAACCAGCTTGATGATACAAAAATATGCGTTGAATCTTTAATGAAACATACGGCAGACGTCAATTATGAACTTATATTCGTTGACAACGGATCAACAAAAGACGATACAAAAACTTATCTGGAAGATTTGAAATCAAAATATTCAAACGTAAAAGTAATACTTAACGAGACAAATTTAGGATTTGCATGCGCAAATAACCAGGGAATAGAAATTTCAGAAGGCGAATATGTATTGCTTTTAAATAACGATGTTATTTTAACAGACGGCTGGCTTAGCAGAATGCTGTTAATCGCCGAAAGCGATAAAAAAATCGGAATCGTCGGGCCTTGCACAAATCATGCGTCAGGAAGGCAGGTTGTGGTTTTTGACGGTTCGGCTGACGATGATGAAGCGATACAAAAGTTTTCAAAAGAGATTTTGCAGAAAAACGCCGGTTTTTGGTTTTCGGTAAACAGAATAATAGGTTTTTGTGTTTTAATAAAACGAGAAGTTTTATTTAATGTCGGAGTTTTGGACGAAATGTTCGGCCCCGGCGGCTATGAGGATTTTGATTATTGTATGAGAGTTAAACAGGCCGGTTATAAAATTGTTATAGCGGGCGACACTTTTATCTATCATGTCGGCGGCAAAGGATATTCCGCTAATAATATGAACTACAATGTTTTAAGAACAAAGAATATAGAGCTTTTAATTGACAAATGGACAAAAAATGTTCTTGAAATTATGGAAAAACTTCCGGACGGAATGTAATAATTATGAAAGTCAGTCAGTTCTCTTCTTCAAAGATACTGCAGCATATTGACAGAATAAGCGAGTGGCAGAAAAATAAAATTTCAAGGCCTGTAACTTATGAATTGGATATGACAAATATCTGCAATGCAAAATGTCATTTTTGTTTCGGATTTTTTGAACAGTCAAAAAATCTTGTAAGCATCAAATTGAATGAAGCAAAGAATATTTTAAAACAAATCAAATCATTCGGCGGCAAAGCCGTTACTTTTACAGGAGGAGGAGATCCTCTTTGCAACAAAGACACCGTCAAAGCCTCAGTTTATGCCAAAAAAATAGGATTGGACGTCGGGTTTATAACAAACGGGATTTTGTTAAACCAAGAAACAGCTGATGATATTGTAAAAAATTGCACATGGATAAGAATCAGTCTGGATGCGGCATCAAGAGAAAAGTATAAAATTACGCACGGTATGAATTCTACGACTTTTGACAATGTTTTGGAAAATATAAAAATTCTTGTCAAAGCAAAAAAGAAATTTAAAAGCGGGATTACCATAGGAATAGGGCTTTTAACTTATGACAAAACAATTGATGATATAATTCCGTTTGCAAAATTGGGTTTGTCGCTGGGAGTTGATTACGCTCAGTACAGACCGCTGTTGAAAAAATTTAAAGAAAAAGAAATAAACAATAAAAATCAGTCTGTAATTTTGAAAAATATGAAAATTGCCGAAAAATACGGCACAAAAGATTTTTCGGTTGTGAGTTCAATTCATAAATATGTTTTAATGGAATCTAAAAATACTCAAAGACAGTATGATGTCTGTTACGGACATCATTTTGCAACTGTCGTGGCGGCAGATCAAAAAATGTATTTGTGCTGCCATATGAGAGGAATGAAAAAGTATTGTATAGGAGACTTAAAAAAGAATACTCTGAGAGAAATTTGGTCGTCAGAACACAGAAAAAAGGTTTTTTCAAATATTGATTTTAAAGATTGTCCGTTGCTTTGCAGATGCGACAGTTTTAATACTGTGCTTTTTAACATGCAGAAAAAAGTTGACCATGTAAATTTTTTATAAAGTAATCATAGTGGATAATTTAATAAAATTCAACAGTATATTAAATAATTTTGAAATCAAAAAATCCTCGGTTGTACTGAATTCGGCTCCTAAAAATATAGGCATAGGAGCTCATTTTTTTTGTAATGCCAAATGTATTTTTTGTTTAGGCGGGAAATATCCGGAATTTTCTCTGAAAAGATATCAAATATTTTTTGAAGAAAAACTAAAAGACGTATTAATAAAAGCCGAAAATGTAGATTTTCACGGATACGGTGAATTGCTTCTAATGCCTGAGATAAATTCTTTTATAAAAAGAATAAATAAAACGCTGCCGAATCAGACAAAAACTTTCTTTACAAACGGAATTAATTTAAAAGATAAAAATTTTGATGAAGGCAGGTTTAATATTATAGTTTCTCTGCATGCATCCGAAAAACATATGCATAAAATACTGACCGGCACGGATTCTTTTGAAGATATTACTCGCAATATCAGTGTTTTAAGAAAACAAAAAAATTTAAAAATCAGTCTGTACAGCGTAATTAACAATATAAATCTTGAAGATATGGAGAATTTTCTAAAATTGGCTTATAAATTGAAAGTGGATTCCGTAATATTCAGATATCTGACGATTTTTGAATATAAAGATTTTGACCTTACTGTTTTTACGTCAAAAAATAAAACAAATGAAATGATAGACAGAACTGCGAAATTTGCAAAAAAACTCGGTATATCGGTCAGTCTTCCGCAAAAGTTTTTTAACAAAGAAAAAAATCCTAAAACATGCAAATGCCCGTGGAATTACGTTTATGTGGAAAATCAGGGAACGGTCAACGCATGCGTTTTTGCCGGTAAACATATGGGGAATTTAAGTGAAATGTCTTTTCAGGACTTATGGAATTCAACGCGGTATATAAAACTGAGAAAAGAACTTTCGCAAAACAAACCTAACGATATATGCAGAAAATGTATTGAATATTTTTCAGGCAATATAGATAAAATTTCTTCACATATAACATTCAGGCCCGAAACACATAAAAAAATGTTGAAATATATAATTGAAAACAGACAAAAATACGGATTGTTTATGAAGGATATAATTTAATCATGAAAAAAATTCTTATCATTTCCCCGTATTTTCCTTATCCTCCGCGAGACGGAGGCAAAGTCAGACTGTACAATCTGATAAAGCATCTGTCAAAAGATAATGAAGTTTATCTTCTTGCATATATTGAACCTGAAGCTTCGTCTGATTCAATCAGAACGGCAAAAGAAGTCTGTAAAGACGTATTTCCCGTTGTAAGACATGAAGATAAACGCATAGAAAGAGAAGATATTCCCAGATGCGTAAGTTTTTTTTATACTCAGGCGATGATAGACGAGCTGAATAGAGTTTTAAATCTTGTTAAGCCTGATCTGGTGCAGCTTGATTTTTTGATAATGACGGAATATGTGAAACACATAAAAAATATTCCTGTTTTTTATACGGAACATGATCTCGGAACTTTGGATTTTAATCAGTCCTATCATGACAGGGATTTGCCCGACAATGTAAGATATGTTGAGTGGAGAAAGTTGGTAGAATACGAAAGAAATATTATAAATAAATTCAAATCCGTAATAGTTTTAACGGACAGGGATAAAAATATAATGAATAAATTTAATCCTGATGCTAAAACCGTGGTTATACAAACGGGAGTTGATATTGATTTTTTTAATATCGGTAAAAAGTCGGGGAATGAAAAAAATCTGGTTTTTGTAGGCCACTATAAGCATTATCCCAATGCCGATGCAATTGTATATTTCGTTAGATTTATTTTTGATAAAATAATTAAAAGAATTCCCGATATTAAACTTTACGTTGTCGGATCAGGCCTTACGGAAGATGTAAGGCGGTTGGAGAAAGAGAATATTATTATTACGGGAGAAGTTGAAGATATAAGACAATATTTGAAATGTCCGAATATTTTTATAGCTCCGGTCAGACTCGGCGGGGGGATTAAAGGCAAAGTTTTAGAGGCAATGGCTTCAGGCGTTCCGGTTGTCGCCACGCAAGAAGCCGCCGAAGGCATACAATGTGAACATTATTACGATATACTGGTTGCCGATACAGCGAGTAAATTTGCGGATATGGTTATAGAATTATGTTTGAATGACAAACTATACAACAAAATCTCTGAAAATGCTAGAATGAATGCTGTAAATCAATATGATTGGAAGGTCATTGCAAAAAAATTAAACGCGTTTTATGAAAAAAATATCTGATTGAACAATTAACTAAATTACGGAGAATTATTTATGAAAAAAGTTCTTGTTGTAAGCCAAAAAGACATAATAGAAAATCCGGTTTTCAGGCAAGATAAACAATTAATAGAAATCTTAGGCATTTTGGATAAAAACGGCTGCGATGTATCCTTATTATATTTAAACAAAGAATTTAAATCGGATAAAGATAAAGAATCGGACAGCGAATATGCCGGTCCTGTTAAAAAAAATTATTTGAGAGATATGATAAAAAAAGATTTATTAACTGAAAATTTAAATAATTTTGTAAAAAAAGAAGGTTTTGAAACTATTATATTCTCTTCTTACAATATGGCGCAATTTATATTGCCTCGTATAAAAGAGACTATATCAAACATAAACATAATTGTTGATTTTAGACTTTCACAATTGGAGTATATTCTGCAAAAATACAAAGAAGAAACGTCAAAAAAATATCAAAATTTATATGTTTTGGAAAAGTCTTTTAAAATTTATTTTTTTCAGGCGATTTCCATATTTAATATGAGCGACGCAAATATTTTTAATGAAGATATTGAGATAGACTTATTAAAAAAGGAAGATGTGAAAAATATTATTGCAGTCGCTGATATTTGTAATCCTTTAAAAAAAGAAAATAAAAAAGAAAATAAAAAACAAAATTATAGAATAGAGACAATATGCATAAACGGTGATAATTTTGCTTCAAAAATGGCTGTGACAAAAAATATTAAAAAAGACGGAATCCATTATGTTTATTTTTCTAAAAACAGTAATTTGATAGATGAAATTAATAATATAATATTCAAATCTAATTCAAAATTTATATTTTTTTACAACTCAAAATTAAAAGTTTTTCCGGAGACATCCAATGAACTTGTGAAATATTTAGTTTTTAATGACAATATAGGGGTTGTCTCGCCGGTAACTTCGTATGTGCAGGGCAATACCGGTAAAAAATTGGAAATAGCTTTTGAAGAACAAAGAAATAATAATTTTGCGAATGCAGAGGAATCACATCCTGCTTTTTTTTCAGAATGTTTTATGGTTAATAAGAAGTACTTTAAAAAAGTAGGTTATTTTGATGCGAAATTTAAAACATTAAATTTCGCATTATTTGATTTTTTAATGAAATTATATCAGCATAAGATTTATTTTTTTACCGTGAAAGATGTTGCGGTTTTTAAAGCATTAGCTATAAAACAGCCGGTTTCTTTATTAAAAAAAGATATTGAATATTTATGCAGTAAATGGGGAGAATTTGGTTTTGATTTCTCACTGGAATAAATGTGAAATTAGAAAAATGTTATGTTCTGAAATCAGGATTAATCAGTAAAGATGAAAAATGGTCAGGAAATATTCTTGTTGATGGTAATATTACTATTTTAAAAGGAATTACTGTTAAAGTAGAGCCCGGCACAATAATAAATTTTGCCAACAAAAATAGCGAAGCAGAGAATGAAGAAAACCAAAAAGTAAATTTTTTATTTGACGAATTTGATATAGAAAAAGAACGATACTCACGTAAAATATCCATAAATGTGTATGGTTCTTTTTTTATTTTCGGAGAAAAAAACAATAGAATAAAAATAGGTAATTGCAATTGGAACGGATATATTTATGCGGCAAAAGGTTCATGTTGCGAGTTTCGACATACAATATTTCAATACTGTTTCGGGCTTATTTTGGACGGGAATTCGGAAATTTTTAAAATATATTCCTGCTTGTTTGAGCAGTGTTTTTTTGGAGTAGTTAATTTTTCAAAAATAATAATAAAAAAGTCACAATTTCGGTTCAATTACCATGCTGTGGTTTCTTATGTGCAGTCCATTATTTCTGATAACATATTTTATGAGAATATCAAAAATTCAATAGTTCTAAAATCATTGTTGAATTCATATATTGTTTCCAATCACTTTTTTTTAAATAATAATGCATTAGTATGTATACAATCTAGAAAAATATTCATAAAAGAAAATATATTATATTTTAATTATTATGCTATTTCTGTTTTAAATTGTTATGATTTGCGCATTTTTAAGACTATATTCTTGAATAACTATATTGGATTTAAATCTGAAGGTAATTCAGAAAAAATTTTTATAAATGAATGTTTTTATTCAAATTCAGTTATTAATATTTTTGATGAAAGCAGTATTGAATTTCATAATAATTTAAGCATAAATTCAAATGTTGCAATAATATGTTGCGGCAGAGCAAATATTGTTTTATTTGATACTGAGATTTTTGATAATAAAGTTGGTTTAATACTTTTTGATAATAGTACTGCAAATCTTTCAAATTCAAAAATAAATTCATTTAACATAAATGTTTTACTGCGTTCCGAAACTTCACTTTTTGCTGATAATACACAATTTGATTCAAAAAATTTTATTTATTTATGTTTCAATAACTCTATACTGGATATTATCAATTCTGAAATCAAAGGACAAGATTTTTTGTATAGTAATTTTTTTGTTGAAGTGTTTTTAAAAAATAATTTTATTAATGTACATAATTTTATAAGGATATTTGATTTTTCAAATATATTTTTGGGACAGTGCTCTATAAAAATTTTCAATGAAGGTATTATTTCAAACGGCAGAAATAGTATTAGTATTGATAATACTGAAATAGTAATTGATAGAGGAGCATTATTTGATTTGAAAAATGATGAAATTATCAAACTAAATCATGCAACTATAAAAGGTTGTTTCTGCAAAACTTTTTATGGATGTATTCTTGAAATTCAAAATTCTACGATTCTTGATAAAAATAATAATATTGAAATTTTTCATAATGTTGATATAAATATTAAAAACAGCAGTATAAAATCTTCTTTTATAACAAATGGTATAGCTAATATAGATATAAATGATAGTTTTATAGATTCATTGTCTGTATCTGGATTAAGTAATGTAAAATTAAAAGACTGTGAGATAAAAGGAAAGGCAGTAAATGTAAGTGAGAGCGGAGAGCTGTTCATGTCAGGAGTTAAAGCAGAATTAGAAGAAGGGATAAATATAATCAATAGCGGAAAATTAAAAATTTTATCTACTAAAATATGCAGCCATTGGACTGGAATAAGAAAGGAAGGAAATGAAACAATAGAGTATATAGATGGCATTATATGCGGAGAAAAAGAAGGAATAGTATTGTCAAACGGGAACGGCAGTATATTGTATGGATTAAAAATAAAAAGCAAGTTGGAAGGCATTAAATTACAGGGGGCAAATGGAATAAAATTAGAAGAAATTGATATAGAGAGTGAAGGATTGGGGTTGGAAATAGAAGGAGAAATTTCAGAAAAGATAGAAGGAATAAGAATAAGATCACAAAAAGCATTAAATGTATCAAAAAACTTGCTAAAATTAAAAAAAAGTTTAATAGAAGGAGAAAGTACAATAGGAGCAATGGGATATTTAGAAGTTGAAAATAGTATATTTGGGAAAATATCAGTAGTAGGTATGGGGGAGTTAGATTTAAGAGACAGTGAGATAGAAGGGGAATCAGTAAATGTAAGAGAGAGCGGAGAGATATTTATGTCCGCAGTTAAAGCAGAATTGGAAGAAGGGATAGATGTGACAGGCGGCGGGAAATTAAATGTAATAGGCAGCAAAATAAAGAGTGAAAATACGTGTATAAAGAAAGAAGGGTTTGAAGTTATAGAGTGTGAAGATACG
>JAHDRN010000024.1 GCA_018433245.1 Candidatus Proruminimicrobium quisquiliarum | reverse complement strand
TTCATATTCCCCTTCAATCATTCCGCCTGTATAAAATGAATCTACCAGCCCTTTCTTATCATCAAAATCTTCCATCAACTTCTCAATCTCATCTATTGCAGCTTTATATTCCGCTGTCTGAGTCGGATCTGTGGGTTCGGTGGGTTCGGTGGTTTCGGTGGGCTCTGTAGGTTCTTCCTCAGGTTGAACAGGTGTAGTTTCAGATTCATCCGGGGATTCAACAGTTTCAGCTTTAGCTCCGCCGAACAAACCTTTTATAAATGATATTATCTTTTTAACCGCTTCTTTGATTTTATCTATTATATTACTGTCATTATTGGATTTTGTATCAGCAACCGTTTCTGCAGATTTGGTCGCTGTTGTTTTTACCGCAACTACGTTTGTTCCTGTTTCAACCGGTACTAAGGTACCATCGGACGCTATTTTAACTCCCTGCTTTAAAGCATCAACGCTTATTGACGCAGTTACGGCTTTTCCGTCAACTATATTTTTAGCATATATCAATGTTTTTACTCCGTTAACCGTCTCTATTTCTTTAACGGATATCACGTGATTGTCTTCTCCGCCGTTCAAGACTATTTCAAGCCCCCCGGAAGGAACCGAGTTTATCTCATCTAAATCAACTAATGCTCCTATATGTCCGTTAGAATCAGTTACCAAAGCCAGAGATGTTTCCAGCGCAAATCCGGCAGCAGGAATTAAACTTACAACCGTTTCTACAGGACTTACTCCGTCTCTGACTTTCGGGAAAAATTCCAATGTCGCTTCTTTTGCTATTCTTACGCAATCGGTAAGCGGATTCAATACTTTTTCTTTTATTGCATCACTAATACTTGTTTCTGATTCATTCTGAACAGATTTTATTTCTTCAGGACTCTTTGCTAATTTATCTTTATCATCTACGGTAATATTTTTAAACTGCATCTGTCCGGTTTTTGAATCAAAATTAATATTAATAATCATATCACCGTTAAATTTCTGAGCTGTTATTTGTTTATTTATATATGTTATTACTCCTATATCGGCCTTAATCAACGATTCGGTAGATTTTTGAATATCTTTCTTATCAAAATTTACAACGGCGTTGCTAAGCTGTTTAAATTCTTCTGTTTGCGTAAAACTTTGATTGTTCAAAATTTCAAAAAGTTTTTTTATGTCGCCCGACATTATTGTTTTCAGATTTTCCTTATCCGTTATCATTGCCGCTATCTGCGTTCCGTTGGCGCCGGCAAGATTCGCAAGATAAGCAAAATTTAATATGTCGCCGTAATATTTTATCTGTAAGGCCGTTAATTTTTCTTTTTTATCAACCGGAACATAATAAGTTATAAACTTTCTCTGTGTTTCGGTCAAATTAGACAAATCTATCCCTAATTTTTGTAAACTTTCAATATTCTTAGCCACTGTATTTTTTACGTTTACCGACATTATTTGCTGTCCGGCTTTTGAAAGTTCCGATTCTTCATTTGCTTCCTGAACGGATTGCAAGTTGTTTAAAACTGTCGTTATAGACCAGCCCTTGCCTTCTTTCTCAACTTCCTCGGCGAGTTTATCAATTGTTCTGCAATTTTCAACGGAATATAATGAAACTATATTCTTATTATACGCTCTTTGAGAGAATCTATTGCTGTCAAAAGGATCTATTCTGCCTCCGGCTTGTCTCATTGTCGCATCCGTCATCAAAACAGGATCCATAAGATACACAGTCGCGGTTATCATAGCTGTTTTTTCAAATCCTTGGGTAACATTGATTTTATTGTTGGACTCCATTTCTTTCGCGGGACGTCCTTCTATTGCCGCCATCGCGCCTAAGTCCCAGCCTCTGCCCAAGAGATATGCGTCACCGATAACAAATTTAAACGTTCCCTGCTGAACTTTATATTTAATTTCATTAAGCTCAGCGTCACTCATTTGCGAATTCGCGCTTATAATCGTATTCGTCATTATAATTCTCAAAACTTTCTGCTGATCTTGGCTTAAACCGTATGCAGACGTTAAAGCGGATATTTTTTGTTCAATTGCCGTCTTTAAGTTTTGGGCATTAACCTCGCAGCCGGCTTCCACTTTTTTGCTTTCCTCTGTTCCGGCCGGTGCCAATTCTTTTAATTTTTCGCCGGTAAGTCCCGTATCTTTCAAAATTGCAATGATTTGCTGAATATCACTTTCATTTATCCCCAACTTTCTCAAATCCGATTCTATTGATTTCTGGTAAGTATCCATAAAATGCACAACCTTACTTCCGTCTGCCGTAAAGATCATATTTACTGTAGCCTGCCCCGCATCTCCAAATTTATTTGCGAGCGCCAAAACATATTCTTCCGTAGCCTGCTGGGTCTGGAATAATAAGTTGTCGCTTTCAAACTTATCCAGATTTGGTTGAATCTCAACTCCCATTCCTTCAAAAATAAATTTCGTTCTTTCCGAAACTGTACCGGTTAATCCGACGAAATTATTAAACAAGGCCATAGCAAATGCCGAATTAGAAGTAAAATTATCAACGTTCGGCTTGCTTACAAGTTCTACGCCGTTTATAATTTCAAGAACCTGCATTGTGCCTGCCGGCTGAGACAGATTTTCAACGTTTCTTCCCATATTGTTAATAATAACTCTGCCGCCGGTAACATCGTATTCGCTTCCTTTTGTCATATTATGGGCAACCATTCCGTTGTTGACGTGTTCAACAATCTGGGCAAGTGAAAATAAACTGCCGTAAGTTTCATATAATTCTTTTGCTTTTGCGATTATGGCGTCTCTTCTTGCTTCAGGAGAAGTATCTGACGCCAATTTTGAATTTTCTTTCTTAGTTTCATCATTTATTTTCTGCGCTTCCTGCTGTTCAGATTCATGAACTTCTTTTGCCGTTTCTCTCATAATTCTTTCATTCGTTTCGCTTCTTGATAATGTTCCGCTTTCAGTTTCTCTTAATTTAATCAAATCATCGGAAACATCAAGAGAAGACAATTTTTTACCGAATGAATCATTAAGTTCTCCGGTAATGTCTGCCAACTCCGCAAAATATCTTACCGTTGCAGCATGTTCTATAAATTGGCTTATATCGCTCATAATTCTGTTCTGGCTCATTACAACAGAGTCAAACAAGTCTTTAGACTGTAAAGATTTGAAAATTGTGTGAGCATCCGTTTCGCCTTTTTTAATCTGATTTGCAATTTCTGCATACAAAGCGACTATTTTTGTGCTGTTCTTTCTTACATCCTGCAATTCCTGATTCATACGGCTGTAATCAATGCCGAGATCCGTATATTTTGCAATGAATTTATCTATCGCCTGTTGTCCGTCTTTTTCATTCATTTTTTCAATAGCGTTCTGCAATTGAACCAGTTCCGTATAATAATCCGCCACTGAACCCGCTGTATAATATTTACCTCTGCTTGAAGACAAAGCCTGGCTTGGAATCGTCAAAGCATAGTCAACTTCATCCGCAATTACGTCCGTAATCTTGCTAATATCTATAGTCATATCATTTATAGCCTGTCTGATATCTTCATTTCCGGCAAGCTGTGAAAGTTCAAGCAAAAGTTTGACTGTTTTGGAAGCATCGGAAGAATTAACAAATTCAATCTTACCGGTGCTTGTATTTTCAGACAATTCAATATGATTATCAGATAATAATTTGCGTATTTTTTCAGAAAGCTGTTTATTGTTTTCATTTGCAACCAATCCGGCAAAATCCGAAGCGATTATTCCAGACCATCCGCTGTAAGTCGTAATTACAACCTGAGCTTTTGATATTTCGGCTCTAAGCTGCTGCAAAGTTCCGGCGCTTCTGTGTTTTTCATAGTCTTCGGCGGTAATAAGTTTTATTTCTAACCTGTCTCCGAAGAATTGTTTATATTCTTTTGCAAGTTCCCTTGCGTTGTCGTCAGTATTTGTAAGTGCAGTAACAAAACCGCCGGGATTTAAAGCAGACATCAAAGCGGCAGCATATTGCGAAATAATAGTCTTTCCGCCTCCTGTTCTTAACTCTTCAATAACTTTAAACTGTTCTTTGCTGTCTTTTGCATTTAAATATCTTAATGAAATATCATACATGGCTTCAAACTGACCTGCCTTAAATTCGTCATATTTCATTCTGTTTCTTGCCCATTCCAGTGTTTCTTGAATAACAAACGCTTTGCTCAAAAGCGATACTTCTTCAGTAGTAAGCGTTTCTCCGGACTGATATTTTTTAGCTATCTCAACAAGTCTTTCAGATGTCTTCATATCACTATTATGGCTACTGAACCATTTTCTTACCGACTCCACATTTGCCGGAGTAAGTTCTTTTGGAACCGGAGTGGTCATTGTTTGAGCCATTTCATAGAATGATTCGGACAGCGTATTTGCCTGTGCTATTGAACTTGCTATAAATTCACTTGGAATTTCATTTGTTAATCCGCTGTATATGACTTGTTGGATAAATGCAACCGCTTCCGGAACTGTTATTTCTATTTTCCCTTTTTCTATCAGATCATCTGTTATATCTTTTGCTAATTGCAATTTATCCCCGGTTCCGCTTGACGATATAATGCCGTCAATTGCCGTCTGAATTGCTCTGACTTGTGCGGAAACAATATCATTTTGCGCTTTAAAATCATTATACAGCTTGCTTAAATCAACCGAAGTTGTCTGCTGCAGATATTTTAAAATATTCAATATTCTTGTTGAAGAAACAAAATCCATTTTTATATTCATTTTATCCGTTATCTGCAACCCTTCCAATAATTCTTTTATCATTGCGTCTTTATTTGAGAGATTGCTTTGTGAAATCGCCGCAGCCAATTCAATATTTTTAACGACATTTCCGTTTCTGAGGGTATCGTTTGCCGAAAGAGCCCTGATTAAACTAGGAATAGACTCTGCTGTCTGAGCAGACAAATTTCTGCCTACCGCAGAAGCATTTACAACAGCCAAATTACTTATTAGATTATAAATATCGTTTACGGCTTTTGCGTCATTGACGTCTATTTCGCTTATAGCCTGCGAAATTTTGCCGAAATCAAGCTGTCCGGCCGGAGTAATATAATTTGACACTGAAGCTATAAAATTAATTCTTGAAGAATCGCCGATGGCTCTTACGGCGTTGCCCGTATTAACGGCATACCATATATCTCCGGCTTTTGCTTTTAAGTTTTTGCTGTTTTGCGCAAAATTGTAATTTGCCTGTATCATATTCATCGCATCTTCCGAAGTCATAGCAGGATTATTTTTTATTTGCTGTACAACCGATCCGAGTGATATCATAAGCGATTTTACTTCAGATGTATTATGCGTAGTTATTGTTGTTCCGCCTATATTAAAAACAGTTGCTCTTCCGGAGACAGGCGTCATCGTTACGGTAAAATTAGCAGATAAACCCGCTTCTTGTATCATTGTATTCATGGTGCTTAAGGCAGTAGACGCACTTCTTGAAGAAGTATTTATTGAATTGCCGTACTGCTGCATTACGTTATTCGTATTAAAACTCGCATCTCCGTCAGCCGATAAAAACTCGGAAACATACTGAGCCATATTACTGCCTACGAGAGGAGTTACCGCCATTTGTATCGCATTTTCAACAATTCCTTCTTCTAAAATACCGCTTATAAGTCTGTTAACTCCCGTTCTAAGATATCCGTTATATAACCTTGAAAAACCATTCAATGCTTTGGCGCCGACGGTTGTCGCACTGTCCGAACCGAAACTTATTACAGTCCTTGTAGTCTGTTCCGCCATTTTTTCAGCGGCAAATTTTGCCGCAGCTTCGGCAGATCTTCCGGCGACAACATTTCCGAATCCGGTAAACATACCCTGGAATATCGGCATTGCGGCATACATAACTACGGCAAATCCCATACTGGTTGACTTATCAAGAGCTATGATATCTCCGCCCATAGGTCTTATCGCCCAATCATATAAACCGAACAGAGCTCCCTTATCTACAACAGGATTCAATATATTTGCCGTTGCAGTCATTCCCATCTGCAAGCCCCACATAGCATACATATGTTGTGAGATTTGCCTTAACGAAGAAATCGTTCCGACTAATCCTTCTCCTTTTGCGAAGAAACTTGCAAAAGTTCCGCCTTTCGTTAACCCCTGTCTTCCGAAAAGAGTTGCTATTTTATTTAATGAAGTTTTTACTCCGTTGCCGAATGCATACTTAAACCCGCTCCATGATTGTTTTGAGAATATGTTGGCTATTCCTTTTGTTATGGAAGTGAAACCTTCTTTCCAGAATTCTTTTGTAAAAATACGTCCTACTTTTGTCGCAGCTTCTTTGACGACTTCTCGGAATGTCTTAGTAACGACTTGCTCGCCGGCTTTTGTTGCAGCAGATCCTAAATGCATAGGGAATGCTATCGCCAATGCGCAGGCCGCCAAATTCAGCCATCCTTCAGCGCTCCAGAAACCGTCTCGTTGGAACGCTTCCGAGCTTGCAAAAGCGGCAGTCGCCGCGTAAGTCGCAGTTATAGCCGCAGATACGGCTGTTAATACCCCCGCCCACACAGTCGCGGCTGCACCTGCGGTAAGAACTGTTGTCGCTATTGCCGCTATTGCCGCTACTCCGGCAAATGCAGCAGACGCAGCCTCGCCTGACGTAACTTCATTATACTGTTTATCTTTTATTAACGAAGCCGCCGTTTTTAAAAGAGAATATTGATTATTGTCAAAACATGAATCCCATGTTTCGCTAAATCCGTTTCCTGTCAGCCAGCCGGCAATAGAAGCCGCCAACGCAGGAAGCCCTTCAAAGACTGCGCCTACTATGCTTACAACTACTCCTCCTACAACTTCAACTCCTCTGGCAAGCCAGCCTTTTTCAATTGATATCTCGCTTACGCTCTTGTTGAAATCTATCGTCCCGTTCCAGTTGAAAAGACCGCCCATTTCAATTTTGCCGTTTTTATAAATTCCGCCTAATAATTCAGTTCCGTTTGAAAGATCTTGAAGATTATTTAAATCTGTGCCCGTCTTAAATTGTTTATTTACATCTTCCCATGTCTGCTGGCTTCCCATACTTGCGGTAATCTGTATAACCTGATAAACTCCGTTATTATTTACGGTAATTGTATTTGTAACGTCTATTGTTCCGTCTGTTACTCCGCTGTTTATAACAGTAGACGGTAAATCCGCCAAAGTAGTATCTGTTTTAAGCAAAACAGAACCGCCGCTTACATTGGCCGTTATAGTTTGTTTAACTATTTCTCCTGCATCTACCGAAGAATTGCTCAAATCTCTTTGATTTGTATTATTTGATACAAGAGTTGAAGGCTTAAAGAAAGTAAGTTCCGTGCCGGCGTAAAAATGTGAAAAACTGTAATCTGTTATAGTTTGATTTAATAACAGCTGTTCCGTATTTACCGTTAAAGCAACTTTTGAAGGCAAATCAGAATTTTCTGTTTTTATTAAACTTAAATCATTCCCGTTAATATAGGCCGATACCGCATATACCGGTTTATTAACTTCCTGAGGTTCAGATGAAGAAGATTTATCGCCGTCAGGTGCAACAGGAATATCAGTTGTGCCTTTTGTTCTGAATTCCTGGTCCGTCAAAATCAAACCTACAGTCGTGACAAAACCCATTGACGAAGTATCAAAAACTATACTGTCTATCGTGAAATTTCTTTCTCCGTTGCCGTTAAAGGTTCCGGCCCATACAAAATCGGAAATAGATTCTGTTCTTGTTACTTCTATTTTTTCATATCTCAGGTTGCTGTATGAACTGTCTTCATAAGCTTTTTTATGTTCCGGATTATTTTCATCATATTTTATCCATTGCCCGTCTATAAATATCTCGGGTACCATATTATAATCTTTGATTTCATAACCGTTTGCTTCGGCATCATCCATCAAATCATATATTAATCCGGCATTATTATCGGAATACCATCCGTATTTTTGTTCGGCATACGCTCTAAGGTCTATTACTTCCGTAATTTCATTGATGCTCTCAACCGTTAATTTTAATTGTTTATTGTCTTTATCCCACATCGGCTGAAGTTTAATTGTTTGTCCGTTGGCGTCAACTCTTGTAACGAAACCGTCAAAACTCTTTGAATCAACGCCGTTTCCGGCGGTAAATAAACCTGTAATTCTGTTACCGTTTGCATCTTGTAAGAATACAAGAGTTACCTGTCCTGTTGAATACTTACTGTCATTTTTATCAACATAGGTGTTTTTCTCAACAAGTCCTTCAACTCTGAAGCCCGTTGAACCGTCGCCGGATATTCTGTATAATCCGTCTATTAATAATCTGTTTTTATTGTCGCTTTCAAAAGCAAGATACTGGTTGCCGTCAATATCTTCAACTATTCCGGCCGCTTTCTGCCATGACCAGTTTTCACCCTGCACTATCGTTTCAGTCGCTCCTATTCCGATGAATCCGCCTTTCATTTCCGTTTTTTGTTCCGGAACAAAACCGTACATAGACACGGTCATCTGCCCGTCTTTTCGTTCATAAACTGTTGCGATGTCTCCGCCGAATTTGCTTGAAAATACCGCTATGGTTTCTGAATTTCTTTCATAGCCTGACGTAGTAAACAGTAAATCAAATACCGTCGCCTGGCCGCTTACTACGAAATTTGTATCTTCAAAAACAAATGCGTAATTGCCGGTCATATTTGTGCCTGAACCGGATTGATTGTTTCCGCCAACCATTTCTCCTTCGTATCCCTGACCCTTAAGTTCATACGAAGCATCGCCCTCAACTCTGTAAATTCCGTCATTTCTTAAATCTATTGAGAATGTGCTTGCATTTTCGCCGTTGCCTGTCATTCTTATTGAAGAAGTTTGTCCGTCTTTATCTCCGCCTACGTAAATATATCTTTGAAATTTGATAGAATTGCCGTCGGCATCCGCAGCCGTATTTATACTGTTAACCGTAACTATGCTGTTGCCTCTTATATTCAGCAAATCAGTTATGCCGGCCTGTGAAAACGCAATTATTAAACTGCCGTCTTCGGCTACCTGCGTAACATAATTTGTAATCTCCGTTCCATCTTCGGTTATCAAAGGCGACAAAGATTGTTCCATAAAATCAGCGGGATCTCCCGTACCTACTATGCTGATTGAAGAATCAATCGTATATCCGCTTCCTGATGCCTTTAATTCCATCTTTAAGTTATATTCTGTTTTTGTTTCATCAATCGTAAAATTTCCGTTTTCATCAAGTGCCAAAACATTAATACCGCTAACATTTTTTGTTTTCAAATACATATTTACGTGCGCGTCCGAATTTGTAACTTCATAACCGGTATACGCCCCGCCGTTAAAATACTGCGAAGAGGTATTTCCTTTTGCAAATGTTTGCTTGACTACGGCCGTTGCTATTCCGTTCGTATCGTAAGTTCTGTATAAATTATTTGTATATCCGTCCTGTAATTGAGCTGCTTTATCTGCACCCTGGAAATTTTGCACCGTACTTGCATAACCGTAATACTGCTGTCCGTTATATACTGTTCCGTCATATGCTACAAAACCGAGCTGTACATCTCCGTTCTCATCGGTGTACTGTACGCATTTTAACGCGCCTTTTGTAATTAGTTCACCGTTTATTACGCCGCCCGTTATTATTGAACCTGCTTTTAAAACATTACCGGCAGAAAAAATACCGTCAAGAGCCAAAGCATCCGAATAATGCATGAATGCGCCAGTTACATTATATCCCGTTATATTTCCTTCACTGTCATAAATATCGTTTACCCTACCCTGATACGTTACATTCCCCGCTTCTCCTTCATCTCCGCCGGCATCGCCGCTGTCTTTATTAAGAATCATCTCGTTAACGATTGCAATACCGTCGGTTACGGTTAATCCGTCATTTGATAAAACAACTTTGGAACCAACTCCTATATAAAAAGCCTGATCGTTAAATGTTCCGCCGTATATTTGATTTGCAAGTTCAAAATTACCGAACTGGTCAACGGTTATTTTAATATCGCCTTCTTTATAAGTCAGTGATTGTGCAGATGACCCGTACTGTCTGGTTATAGGAGCGTTATTTGTTATAATAACGCCGCTGCCAGCAATATTTTTAATTCCCTGCGCGACGGTTATTGCCTGTCCGTCGCTGAATGTAAATTGCGTGTTTTGATTAAAATTATATCCGTCTACCGAGTATCCCTCGGCAAGGCTGCCTGACCCTTTTACTTCCCCTATTGCTCTCATTACAAAAGCTGAAGTCGGTTCAGCGCCTTCAAACGAAGTTATTGACTCTATCTGCATAGCAAATCTGCTTCCGTATGCCAAAGCAACTCCGTTTACGGAGCATCCGTCTTTTGCAGTAAATTCATATTGGGCATCCGTTCCCTTGCTTATGTACATTGATTGCAGCATTGACATTGAATCAAACCCGATATTGCCTTTTATAATATCGCCGTTTGTAAACTGATGCGTTCCGAAACTGTCAATAGTAAAATGACCGTTTGTTTCAAGATTTGTTTTAACTTCCGAATTATATATCCATCCTGCGTTTTCACCTGCAACCCAATTTCCGCCCGTATAAGTATAATTGCCGCCTGTTGTTGTAACAATACCCGCCGCTGATTGCAATTTTGAACCGTCTAATGCCGTTGTTCCTTCTCCTACTATAACCGCCGCGCCGTTTCTGAATGATAAAACGGCATTCTCGCCGTTTAATCCGTTTGTTAAAGTTGTCTGTCCGGCTACTGATTGGTCTATTAAGCCCGATGTATTGACCGTGACAGTTTCACCGCTATTATCGCTTTGCGGATTTGGATTAGGCTGCGTATATTCGGTATATCCGGCTTCTGATTTTGTATTTACAAAATCAAAGTTCCCGGTTGCTACAAATCCTCCGCTTTCTTCGGAAATCCCAAGCTCTATATTAGTTATGTATCCTGAAAAATCCGTTGCTGCAAGCGTCTGTCCGTCAACAACCAAATTATTCAATGTAAAAAGACCGTAAGCTGATTCCGGAGCTGAAGCATAAAATGTCCCGTCGCTGCCTATTACCAAATCATACGCGCCGGTGTAAAGAGACTTTATCTGCGGATTTGCTGACAGTATATTGCTTACCACGCTGTTTTCAACGATGCCTCTTATTACCACATTACCGTCTTTATTCAATTGAATATTGTTTATAACCTGTTCCTGTGTCAATCCTATCTTATCTATGCTTGCAACTATATTAGGATTTATCGCGACTACTGAATTGTATATTTTTGTTTTTACGGCTTTTATTTGTTCATTCAATATTTTTTCAAACGGAGCAAGAAAGAATGAAATAATGGATCCTATTCCGGGAATATTTTTAATTTTATTGTATATGGAAGAAATTGTTTCCAATGTAGCCAGCTGTTTTGCCAATTTTTCAAGTTTTGCCTGTTCAGGCGTTTTTATCCAATTTTTATAATAGGATTTTGTTTGTGTCGTATTTATCGTACCGTCGCTGTTATATTTAAAAACGGTATAAACTTTACCGTCAGAGCCTGTAAAAGTCGTAGTATTGTAAGTTACCGTGGTTTTGGTTATTGTCTGATATTGAGAACCGTCAGAATTTGTTTTAACTCTGCCGCCGGACCGGCTTGTAGTCTGAACTTTCCCGGAAATACCGCCAGTGTTATAATTTATTTTTAGCCCGCCCATATTTGTTGAAGCCGTGCCGTATGCGGCTACAAATACAGGAACAAGCTGTTCTTTACCGTTTACTGTTATAGTTCTGAAATCCGCTATTTTTATTGATCCCGACGTTACTTTTTGACCGCCTATAACAGAACCTGTCTTAAATACCGCTCCTTTACCGTATACGACTAGACTTCCGCCTGATATTTTTATATCTCCGTTGCTTACGGAATAGCCTCCGTCTTCCTGTTCAACTACTTTTGCATTCGTACCTGTCGCATCCGGCATATCCTGCGCGGAACCTGTTGAATCTCCGTCAGATTTCGGCGCCGGCGGAATTTGTATTTTCTGACTGCTTGTAAGATACAATAAACCGTCCAAGACATAAACGCCGTTTAATCCGAATTGTATTACGGACCCTGATTTCAAAACAACATTCTTTACAACTGTTCCGTTTGGATTTGTATAATTGATTGTAGAATTGCCTATTGTTTTTATTACAAAACCGTTTTCATTATTTGTTAATCTGAAAGTTCCCGTTAATGAACCCGTTAATCCGCTTTCACCGAGAATATTATATGATTTGGATGTTGTTAACGTCCATCCGCCCGCATCTTTGCCGACAGTAAAATCTCCTATTTTGTCGCCTTTTTTTATCTGTCTGTAAGAACCGTCTTCATTTATCGTGCAGTAGAAAGGATAATTTTCGGTTCTTCCCATTACAAGCGTTCCGCCGCCGGGAAGCTGCACAACGTCAACCGCGTCATACCATGTTCCGTTAAGATTAAAACGTACCAGTTCGGAAGCTGCAAAAATATTTCCCTGCTGGTTTATTCCCAGTATAATATTTGTTTCGTCATTTTCGGTTGCATAAAGTTTTACATAAGCGTCTTTTTCGGAATCATAAACAAATCCTTCAGCATCTTTTATTGTAAAACTTGTTCCTTCCGTCAAAGGATTTCCTTCTGCATCCAGAGTCAGCGTAATTTCTATTATTTTATCGCCTTTAAAACCGTAATAATTACCGTCTTGTGCAGCTGCAAGCTGTACTTTTGTACCGTCGGGCGATCTAAGTTCGTATCCGCTGTATCCCGAACCGTCGCTCAGTCCCTTGTATACCATAAATATCTGATTCCCGTCGCTGTTTGATAAAATCAATCTGCTGACATGCGCGCCGGCATTTAAAGTAACTTGTCCGTTTGCGTCTATTCTTAAAGTAATGGAACTGCCTGTCATTTTATCTACATAATATCCTAATCCCGTATCGCCTGTTTCATACGCCGTTAACTGAATCAGAGCTGTCTGATTACCGTTAGCGTCCAATACCGGTTCCCATTTTTGCGTTTTGGCATTATATGTTTTATAGGTTGTTGTTAAAGTGGCTCCGTTTTCATTATTTTTTACAAAAGTTCGAACTATTCCTTCCGTGTCATATCGTATGGCCGTTGTTATTTTTCCGTCGGGATCTGTATACTCGGTTCTGCATTCGCCGGTGCCGCCTTGTTGTTTAGTCGCAGCTACATAACTAACCTTCATTTCGCCGTTTTCATCCTGACTGTAAATGATTTTCAAGCTGCCTTCTGTAATTTTACCAATACCTATTAAATCGGAATTTGTTTTAAATATTGCGCCGTTTCCCATAACAACCAAACTTCCGCCTCTCAAAGATATAGTACCGCCGCTTACCATATAACCGTTCTCATCTTCAATAACTTTGGCATTTGTATCGCTTGCATCAGGTATTGACGAATCTTTACTTTCTTCGTTTGGATCACTGGTCCCTTTCAATACATTAAATGTATCTCCTTCATTTATAACGACTCTTCCGCTGACTCCCAATACTCCCTGTTCGGTAACTTCTATCTTGCCGTTTTCTAATCTTCCTCTTGCCTGTTCTACTCCGTTTACTCTGTTTATATATGTGCCGCTTATCGGCAGACTGTTTAATTTGTTTCCGTTTAAATCAAACATCTGCATTTTATTATCTTTATCAACGGTAAATGAGAAAGTCAATTTACCGTCAAGAATTATTGTATCTCCGTCCAAGCCGCCGCCAAAAACCGTTGATATCTCAGTTCCTGCGTTATATGATACGCTTCCGCCCGTTAAATTACCCTGTTTATCATAGTTATATTTAATAAAATTTGAATTATTTAAATTACTGTATCCGAAATTCTGATCTATTTTTACTTGGGCGCTATATGTTATAACGCTCTTTGTTCCGTCGGCGTTATTAACCGTAATTGCTACGCTGTTTAATCCCGAATTTTCAACTATTGTTCTGTTGTATCTCCAATCTTCCCCTTCAAATTCGGCTGTTATTACAACGTCATTTCCGGATTCATCCTTAGTTTGCGTTGTAAGAGTGTTCGGCGATGCGCTGTTATATGAATAAACTTTTATCTGACTCATGTTAATCCAGGAATTATCAACAAACTTATAGCCGGAATATAAATCATCATTATTGCTTAACTTCATATTGTTTGCGGAATTAAGCACGCTCTTAAACTGATCCACCAGAGTTGTACTGCTTCCGCCGCTGCTGCTTGTTTCAGGATCATGTTTTGTATCATAGTATGCGTCATTTAAATCATATCTCGTTACGCTGATACTGCCGTCAGACCCTACTATCGCTTCTTCAAATGCTGAAGCTTTGCCGTCTTTGCCGCCTACAAAATCTACGGATTTGGCAACCGTAACATTCTTCCCGTCAATTGTTTGCGTACTCCACTGTGTTACTCTGTCTAAATTTTGTATATCCGCGGTAAACTCCATGCCGGAAGATGTTTTTTGTTTTGTTCCTTCACCGTCACCGACACTGTATACCATTGCATTTTCTCTGTTTCCGCTGTCATAAAAATTTTCAATTACTACTTTCTTATCTCCCGCTTGTACGTTTGTAAAATATATCTGGTCATTATAAGCCTGTTTAAAATCATATTGTATCGCCATGGCATGATTTGTTTTATCATAGCCTATATTTGTAGCCGTATATATTTCAGACCCTGCGGTATCATATTTGGTTTCTGATTTAAATTGCCCGTTAGTCTTAAGCCAGTCGCTGGCCGCAGAAAATCCTTTTTCATCTATCTTTTCCTGTAATTTATTATAATCTGTTCCGTCTTCAACTGTTATTACCGTTTTTGTACCGTCGGTACCATATTGAGTCATCGTTCCTTTGTTTTGATCTATCACTACTCCGGCTTTACCGGTTTGAAGACCCAGCATATTAAATGCAAGATCTTTTAATGCCTGCCCGGCTGCTACTGCTCCGTTCATTATATTTACAGAAACATTTGTTATCGCGTTTACTACCTGGCTTGCATAATTGCCGTCAAATACCGCTCCGGCGGTATTTAATGCCGCATTGATTGAATTCATAAATTGAGTCTTTGTTGTATCATCAACTCCTTCACCGCTTACATCCGTGACTTCTACTTTCTTTATTTTTATGGTTCCGTTCTCTACTTCTTTTTGAAAATCCTTATCGCTCATCTCTTGTATTTCTTTTTCTTTTGCTTCCTGGGCCTCTTTTGTCTTTGCTTCTTCCGTGCTTGCCTTTACTCTTGCCGCTACCGCCTCTTCCTGCATCTTCTTCTCAAATTCTTCCTGCTTCATCTTCGCTATCTTTTCTTCCCACTCTTTCTTCGCCGCTTCTTCCGCAGCTTTCTTCTTCGCCGCATCGTCTTCATCCGGCACTTCTACCGCTATCCTTTCCTTCACTTCTATCTCTTCCGTATACTTTACTTCCACCTCATACGTAAATTCCACCGTCACCGTAT
>JAHDRN010000007.1 GCA_018433245.1 Candidatus Proruminimicrobium quisquiliarum | reverse complement strand
AGCGGGATAGTGATAGAGGAAGGAATTTGTAATGTATTGAGAGGAGTAAAAGTAAAGAGCAGGCAGAACGGTATATTGATAAAGGGAGAAAGCCGAGCTGAGTTAGAAGAAGTAGAGATAGAGAGCGGTTTATTGGGTTTAAATATAGACGGTAACAATTATGAAAGGATAGAAGGAATAAAGATAAAAGCGGAAGAAGCGATAGATGTTGGAAGCGGAGAGCTAGAGATAATAGACAGTGATATAGAAGGAAGGATGACGGCGAAAGGGATAGGAAATGTCGGCATAAATAACAGCAGTATAGGTTCGGTAGCGGTACGCGGGTTAAGTGCGGTAGGAATAAACGACAGTGAAATAACAGGTAATACAATAGGTATAAGCGAAAACGGAGAACTTTTATTAAAAGAGAGCAGGGCAGAGCTTGATCAAGGAATAGACATAACAGGACGGGGCAAATTAAAAATAGTAAAATCTGAAATACTCAGTGATAAAACAGGAATAATAAAAGATGGAAATGAAAATTTAATTTTAACTGATACAAATGTGATTTCATCCGATGAAAGTATAAGTATATTCGGTAATATTTTTGTAAATTTTATAAATTGTAAATTTAAGTCTTATGCGACATATGCAATAGTTGCAATAGGCAATGTTACTGTTGATGCAACGGGTTTATATTGTAGCGGGAACAAAGGTTTGTTTTGTAATGATGTTTTAAAATTTACAATTTCTGACTTTGCTCTTGATGTATTTAGTAACAGTTTAAAAGTGTCAAATTCAAATTTGATAATCAATAAATTTAAATTTGAAACAAAATTTTTAGCTCAAAATCTAATTGTTGACGGTAATTCAAAGATTAATTTTTATAACGGTAAAATTAATATTGAAAGTAATTTTCATTTGAATACGGTTGCCGGTTATCCTTTTATTCTTACAACAGGAAACTCAGAAACAGTTTTTGATAATGTTAAGATAAACAACAGTATAAACAACACCATTAATCTTTTCTCATGTTCCAATAAATCAAATGTTTTAATTTCGGATATGCATGTAAACGGTTTTTTTTGCTTTATGGATTCAAATGAATATTCAAAAGTTTATATTAATAATTCAAATATACGGTCTGCATCATCTTCGTTTGTATTGAGCGGGAATTCCGAAGTGTTTGTTGAAAAATCATCTGTAAGCAATTCTGCCGATTTTCAATATGTGTCCAGAGATTGTGCTAATTTGTTTTTGAGCGAGGTGAAAACCACCTGCGACAGCTGTTTTTCACTTAATCATTATTCTGAAATACAAACGAATAATTGCGTGTTTAAGGTTAAAAATGAATCTATTGTTTCAAAAGGATTTTCTGTTATAGTTAATAATAATTCACGTTGGAATAATTTGCGGGATTCAAAATATAATATATTTGCATTGCATAAAAATAAATCAGATTTGATCAAAAATTTAGTTGCAGTGTTATTTTCTCAGATGCAAATTTTAGTTATAAAGACGCGTAATTTCAAATGTTTCGGAAAGATATACGGAAAGTTTTATTCTGCCGGAATAAAACTGTATTCGTTTTTTATGAAAAATAAAAATATTATGGGAATATATTTAAGAAGGGGAATGTTAAATAAAGATTGGATTGCCGGTTCAAGTGATATAGATTTTTTGACAATTATAAATGATAACAATGACATCGGTTCTGAAATTAAATTGTTGTTTAAAATTCATAAAAGATATAAACGATTAAAAAATATATTTCCTCTTTACGGTGAAAATATAATAATGAATAAATCAGAACTCAAATTTTACCTTAAATACGGTGATCTCAGGGTTAAGGACATATATAAATCGTCTATGTTGTACGGATCACAAAAAATAGAAAAAAATGAACAGTCAGAATATGACCATATAAAAAATAGAATAGACGCCGCATCAGAAATTCTTAATTCATATATACTTTTTTCGGCTAATTATTTTAATAATAAAAGTATTGTAAATGATATAGGTTTCGCAAAAGCGACAATTGATATTTTAAAAAATATAAATCCCGGTAATACTGATATTGATTCAAGAATCGGCTGGTTAAAACAATATACCGATGTTATACCGAGCGATGAAAAAGAAATTCTTGAGCCTTTGATAGTCCTGTTAGAAGAAAATATGCGTCTTACGGTAAAAAACAAAAATAAAATTTTTGATTTAGTTTTTAATAAAATAAACGAGTTTGCAAAAATAAATAACGAGTTGATTGTTTTCAATACAAATGTCTCAATCAAAAAAATAAGCAAGAATCATAATGTTAATAATAAATACTTAAACGCTGTTGTTGATTTAATACAGGATAAATTTAAAAATGAAATATTATCTGTTATTATAGATGCTCCCGGAGTATGTAAAGTAATCATTAAAGGCGATTATTCAGCTAATAATGAAAAACATTATGTTTCTGATATATTTGAAATTATGACAAAACTTGCAATTTTAGACAATACGCCTGTATTATTTTTTACGCAGCCAATGTATCAGATGCTGTTATTTGCCAGATTTAAAAATATGCCTTTGGAAGAATATAAATTAAGTAATTTTTCCAACTTGTACAAAAAGAGGATATTCTTTTTGAATAATGATAACCAATACCATATTCACGGTAAAGAAATGTTGGACAAATTACTGCTGGAATCTTTGGCGGATATGTCTTTTCAGATCAATATTATTGATACATCAAAAGATTTTAACAGTATAAAAAGCCAACTGTTAGAAATTTTATTCAATATAATGGAGTTAAATTTATACTTTAAAAATGGTATAATCATAGGCGATATCTATAAAAAATATAATTCGTTTAAAATGTTTGATTTAAGTTCAGGCGAAGAAAATGATTTAGCTTTAATTTTAAGTGTCTTTAACAGCAGTATTCTTTCGGATGAAGAAAAGATAATAAAAATTATGGCTTTTATGAAAAATATAAAGAACGATTTAATGAAAGAGTTTTTTGATGAACGAAAAGATAAAATTAAATAATTCAGTCAGAGATCTTGAAATATCCCAGAAGAAAATCAGGCTTGAATCGACTCCAAGCTATATAACCATAGGAGCGCATTACAACTGCAACGCTTCATGCGTTTTCTGTCTCGGCGGAGATTATCCGTCTTTTACTCTTGAAAAATACAAAAACTTTTTTGAACCGAAGCTGAAACATGTTCTTGAAAAAGCAGTTAATATAGGTTTTTGCGGTTTCGGCGAAATATTGCTTCATCCGGAGATATGCGATATTCTTGATTATTTAAATACAACCTTGCCGGATCAGTCTAAGGCATTTACTACAAACGGCATTATGCTTAACGAAAAAATATGCCAAAAACTTACAGACGGAAGATATGACGTTATGATATCTCTGCATGCGTCAAACGGAATGCTTCATGAAAAACTTACAAGAACGAAAAAATTTGACGATATTTTAAAAAATATAAAAAGACTTGTGGAGCTTAAAAAACAAAAACAGTCAAAATTGAGCATCAATATGGTATTTGTGGTAACTCAGGATAATATAGACGATTTATGCAGTTTTATAAAACTTTCAAAAGAACTCGGAACAGACTGCGTCAGCGCAAATTACATAACGATGTTTGAAACTTCTCATGTTGATATGTCTGTTTTTTGGATGAAAGATAAAGCAAATGCGGTTCTTTCGGAAGCCGAAAAATATAAAGACGGATTCAGCGTTAATCTTCCGTTAAAATTTCAGACATACCAAAAGTCTGACAATGTGGCCTGCCGCGATCCTTGGGAATTTTTTTATACCGAAGTGCAGGGTTCCGTTAATCCGTGCTGTCTTGCCGGGAACCATATAGGAAATCTTAACGACAGTTCTTTTGAAGATATATGGAACAGCGGCGGTTATTTCATGCTCAGAGAAGGAATCGTTACCGGCAATATACATACGTGGTGCAAAAACTGTTTAAAATATGATAAAAATAACGTAAATAAACTGTTGTCTCATATAACTTTCAGGCCTGAAACACAGCAGAAACTTCTGAAATATATATTTGAAAACAACAAAAAATACAATCTGAAAAAAGAAGATATCGGAGTAGAATTATAACTTATGAATTTAAACGCAAAATTGAGAGAATGGAATTACAAACTTATAGAGTGGCAGAAGAATAAGAAGAAAACGGTATTGTTCGGATATCCTTACTGGCTTACAGTCGATCCGACAAACGTATGTAATCTTGAATGCAGATTCTGCCCGACAGGCCAGCACAGAGAAAACTCAAGGCCTAAAGAAATAATGCCGATGGACAGATATAAAACTATAATGAAAAAAATAGGAAGATATTTGCTTTATGTGGAATTCTGCAACTGGGGAGAGCCGCTTCTTAATAAAAATACTGCCGAAATGATAAAAACAGCAAAAAAATACGGAGCAAGAACATTTTTATCGTCTAATTTAAATATTGCTATGACGCCTGAATACGCAGAGCAGATAGTTAAATCCGGTCTTGACAGAATGACGATATCTCTTGACGGAGCAAGTCAGGAAAGTTATGAAATATACAGAAAAAACGGTAAATTCAGCCTTGTTTTGGATAATATAAAACTTCTTGCCGAAGCAAAAAGAAAATTAAATTCAAAAACGCCTCATATGCACTGGCAGTTTCTTGTTTTTAGACATAACGAACACGAAATTGAAAAAGCAAGAAAAATGGCTGTAGAATCGGGAGTAAACGATATAGGGTTTACAGCTCCTTTCTGCGCGCCAGACTGGGTTTCTACGATAGACGAATACAACAATTACATAGTCAGAGACAACGATAAAGCGGTCGTGTTCAAACATGCCGAATCAAAATTGTGTAACTGGCTGTGGGACGCTATTACGATAAATGCGGACGGTTCAATTTCTCCGTGCTGTTCTGTTGAAGACAAAAAAGACGATTTTGAAATGTTCAAATGGTGGAAGCCTTTTTTTATGATCTGGAACAGCAAAAATTACAGAATAGCAAGGCAGTATGTAGTCAATAAGATAAAGAGCGGCGACGAAAATATATGCACTAAATGCGACCATATAGGCGCAAGCAATCACAGGGAAATAACATTATGAACGGACAGAATCTTGTAGAACAAAACAGGAATTTAAACCATCAGGAATATGAAGCAAAAAAAATCGTGCTTGAGTCTTATCCGACTTCAATTTTTGTGCAGATTGACGCTCCATGCAATCAGGATTGTCTTTTTTGTTCAAGGCCTGAAAGCTATCCTTATTTTAATCTTGATGATTTTAAAGCAAAGTATGAAGAGAAACTGCTGCCTGTATTAAACAGAGTTGAAAGAATAAATATAACCGGGTCCGGCGAACTTTTATCTTTGCCTGAAGCAAAAAGAAATTTAGACTATTTCAACCAATTTATTTATGCCGAAAAAATGTTTGCTACAAACGGATCGACTCTTACTCCAAAAATGGCAGACCATATAATTGAAAGCAATAACAGATATCTTATTCACATTTCTATGCACGGCTGCGATCCGATAACGCACAAAGTAATGACTAAATCAAAAACTTACGGCCCCGTAATGCAGAATGTGGATTATATAATGAAAGCCAAGAAACAGACTGATAAATTAAGAGTAAATTTTATATTCGTGGCTACTACCGAAAATATAGACAAACTTCCTGAATACGTTGAATTTGCTTCGCAGAAAGGAGCCGATAACGTAGTCGTTTATTATAATTTCGTATACAGATTAGACCAAAAATATCTTTCTACTTATTTTGCAAAAGAAAAGACAAACGAAATGATAGACAAAGCAAGAGAGCTTGGCAGAAAACTTAATATCAACGTGCAGCTTCCGCAGAAATACAACCAGAAAGAATATCCGTGTGAGTCTATGTGCAGAGAAGCATGGACGCAGCTTATGATAAATCCGTCGGGCGACATTATAACATGTGACGCAGCAGGAGACAAAAGAGAAACTATTTTGGATAAAAAAACTTTTATGGACGTATGGAACGGCAAATATTTTGTAGAAATAAGAACTAAACTTCTTAACGGAAACAGCGCCTGTTCAAATTTCTGCATAAGAGCAAACCAGGCGTCTCTTAACAGTTTTACCTCGCATTTTATCACAAGAGGCAAAAACAAAGAAGAAATAGATAAATTTATGGAGCATACATGAGAGTATCGCTTGTAAAATGTCCCGTATGGGGTACAAGAGAGCCTCCTCTGGCTCTTGCCCAGCTGTCAGGCGATTTAAAAGCTGTCGGCATAGAAGTAAAATCTTTTGATCTTAATAACGCTTTATATAAAAACCGCGATACGAGTTTTGTGAATTTATGGGCTTGGGAACAGGTTTCTTTTTGGTATCAGAAAGAGCGCGTTTTTGAATATTTTGATTCAATAAAAAAGCAGCTTGATGCTTATGTTGACCAAATTCTTGAAAAAGATCCGAAAGTAGTCGGTTTTTCTCTTGAATCATCGTCTTTTTATTCCACTGTTTACGTTACCGATTTAATCAGACAAAAAAATAAAGACGTTAAAATATTTTACGGCGGACAGTTCTTCTATGATAAAAAAAATATTGAAAGAAGTTTTAACGAAACAAGCGTCGATTTTATAATTCTTGGAGAAGGCGATATAACGGTATGCGAACTTGTAAGAACCGTTTATAATTCTTCAAATCCCGATTTATGCGACGGCATCTGTTATAAAAAAGACGGACATGTCGTTTTTACAAAACCGAGACAAATGCTCAAAAACCTTGATAATCTTCCTTTTCTTGATTTTACGGATATGTCTCTCAATGATTACGACGACAACGAACATCTGCCTCTTATGACTTCAAGAGGATGCGTATGGGCGTGCAAGTTTTGCAGCACTCATTCTTTCTGGGACGGATACAGACAGATGTCTGCCGAAAGAATTCATCAGGAAATATCATATCACAAAATAGATTATCCGCAGGCCGGGCATATAGATTTTCAGGATTTGGAATTTAACGCCGACGTAAACAGGCTCAGAGATTTCTGCAATCTTCTTATAAAATATCCTCCTTTCGGCAGCAAACAGTATTGGCTGGCAAACGCGATAGTAAATCCTCTTATGACAAAAGAAATTCTTGCCCTTGTAAAAGAATCAGGATGCAAAAAATTGATTTTCGGAATAGAATCCGGCTCTCAGAGAGTTTTGGATTCAATGTCTAAAAAATATAAAGTGCAGGATGCAAAAAGAATAATCAAGGATGCTTATGACGTAGGTCTAAAAGTTACAACTAATTTTATGTTCGGTTTTCCCGGGGAAACTGAAGATGATTTTAACGAGACTCTTTCATTTATAAAAGAGGTAGGCAAATATATAGAAAGAGTGTATCCTTCAAGAACTTATTTTGCGATGGAAGAATTCAGTTATGTATTTGATCATCCTGAGGAATTTAACATAAAAACGCCGTTTAACCATCATTTATACTGGCAGACTAAAGACGGCTCAAATACTTATCCCGTAAGATTAAAAAGATGTCAGAAATTTGAAGAAGTGTGCAAAGATAACGGAGTCAATGTAGACTGCGGAGTAAAAACGGCTGTTTTAATGGACGAGTATTTTAATCTAGGATTCTATTACGACCATGAAGGAATGTATGACAAAGCAGGCGAATATTTTAAAAAATATCTTGAACTTGACGGCGAAAACGAAATAGTCAAAAAAAAATATGAGAGAATTCAAAATAAAACTTAATACACATATGGAAAAACACAAGATTATAACAAAAGCAAAATATTATATAAATGCAAATAAATATGCAATTGCGGCAAGATTATTACTGAAAATTTTGAAAACAAGCCCAAATGATCCATATATTTTATTTGAATTGGGTAAAATATATTTTTTGCTTGGCAATTATAATTTATCTGAAAAATATCTAATAAAAACATTAAAAAATAAAGAACTTCTTATTTATGCATCAGATTTTCTTATAAAAATATATAAAACAACAAAGAAAATCAACAAATCAGTTTATTTTATAAAACAGACTTTAAAAATGAATAAAAAATCCTATGAAATATATAAGGAATTATTAAATATTTATTTTTATGACATAAAAAATTTAAAAGAATCATATATATTGTCAAAAAGAATGGTATCCCATTTTAAAAAAGATATTTTTGCATATAGAATATTGATAAAATCTGCTATTCACTTAAAAAAATATAGTTGTATAAAAAAATATGGTGAATTTATTTTAAAGAATAAACATTTATCATCATATTATGTTGATGAAATTCTAAGATTTGCAGAAGAATTATGCAGAGAAAATAAATATTTACAAGCCTTTAAATTAGTTAATTTTATAGCAGAGAATCAAAAGGAGAAAACAACAGGATTTTTTAAAAAAATACAATACGATTTTGCAATCTTTCTGAAAAACAATAAATATTGTGCAGAAAAACTGCTAAACTACATTCCAGAAAAAAATTTAAAAATTAGAAATATAGCATTGAATGAATTTGAAATCAAAAATAAAAAAATAATTTTACAATCGATGCCGAGAGCAATAACCGTTGTATTGACAAATAGATGTAATTTAAAATGCTGTATGTGTCAAGTTTGGAAAAACAATTGGGATTTGCCTAAACAAGCCGTTGAACAGGTAAAAATGATAATGCCTTATTTGGAATATGTAACTTGGCATGGCGGCGAAGTATTACTGCATAAAGATTTTGAATCTTTGTTTGAATGTGCTGTAAAAAATAATGTGAAACAGGAAATAATAACAAACGGATTATTGATAAATAAAAATATGATAGATAAATTTATAAAAAATAATATACAACTTACCTTATCCATAGATAGTACAAAGAAAGAATTGTATGAAAGAATCAGATCCGGTGCTAGGTTTGAAAATATAAAAGCTGTGCTAAGAAGTTTAAAAAATAGAAGAAAAAAATATGAAAAATCAAGTATTAAAATAAGAATGAATGTAATTATATCAGAAAATAATTTTCTGGAAGTATTTGACTTTATAAATTTTGCACACAAATACGATATGCATGAGATATATTTTTTTATGTTGAATAATTTTGATTTCAAATGTAAAACAGATATTGATAGATTTATAAAGAACTACAAAAAGATTATTAAATATTTTACAAAAAATGAAAAAGCAATAAATGATATGGCTAAAAAATTCGGGATTAATATTGTCAATGCCATACCCGGGTTGAAGGCATTCAAAAAAATAGTTGACAATGTCCAAGATAATGATTTATATGAAAAGACTTTTCAATATAAAACTTGTTCTATGGATAATAGTGAAAAAAAATTAATAGTTTATGATAAAAAAAGTAATACAAAAGTTGGGATGACACGAATTAAATGTACAGTTCCATGGCAAAGACTCAGAATAGATGAGTATATCAGACCTCATTGTTTTTGCCGTGATGATGCTAACGTCGGAGTGATTGATGGATATTTTAATATTTTTACATTGTGGAATTCTGAGTATATGCAGTCCTACAGAAATATGATTTTATGCAATGATCTTCATATCTCGTGTAATCCTGTTTGTTATTCAGGAATTATACCAAAAAATCAATGTATTGGTGTCGTTTAATTTGTAGAGGTGTGGATATATATGTCTGAATTTGAATATTCTAAAGAATTGATTAAACAAAGAAAATTTAATGATGCTCTGAAAATTTTAAATAAAATTAAAATTACCGGTTCCCATGAGAAAATTTATTTGGAATTTGGTAAAAGCTATATGGGTATTAAAGAATATGATAAAGCTCAAAAGGTACTGAAAAAAATTGTAAATGATAAAAATATTGTTGCTATGTCAATAAGTTTATTATTAAAAATATACGCGATGACAAATTGTCATAGTAAAGTCTTGAGAACATATAATAAAATAAAGGAAGTTGCTGTTCCCACTTTGGAAGAAAGCGATTTTGCAATCAATTCAGCGATAATGCTAAGAAAACATAAATTGGCTATAAAAATAGCTGAAGATTCAAAAATTAGCAAAGAACAGATATATAGAGATATAATTATTTATATCCAAAATTTAAATAAACATGATAAGTACGGTAAAATAAATAAAATATTTAAAGATATTTATAAATTAATACCTAAGCAACAAAAAAAATTTAAAAATATTTTATTGAACGAATATGAGATTGCGAATGGTATTATTTTTCTTAGGTCAAAACCAAGAATAGTTGCAGTTAAATTAACTTCAAAATGTAATTTAAAATGTAAAATGTGTTATCAGGGGATTGATACAAAAGAACGCAAACTTTCGGATAAGCATTGTAACGAACTTTTAGAGTTAATGCCTTATATGGAAAGACTTATTTTACAGGGTGGAGAAGTATTTTTATATAATAGATTTGATGAAATATTGCAAAAAGCATGCGATTCAAATGTATCATTGGAAATTGTTACAAATGGGTTATTATTAAACGAAACAAGAATTAGACAATTAATCAACAGTAACAGCGAAATAACTTTTTCAATAGATGGATTCAGTAAGAAAACATATGAAAGTATAAGAATTGGAGCCAATTTTGATCATTTGTTAAATAATTTACAATTCATTTCTGAATATAAAAAAAATATAAATAATAATGCAACTATAAGATTGCAAATGGTAGTTATGAAAAGTAATTATAAAGAAATAGAATCTGCCTTTGATTTTGCTTATAGATATAATTTTGATGAAGTCATATTAATACCTATAAAAAGTGAAAAAAATATTTCAAATGATGAATATATTTTTGATGTTGCTTTTGACCAAAAAATAATAAAATTTTTAGATAATGAAAATCGAAAATGGACTAAAATTATGAACAACATGGGTATAATTCTTAAAAATTATCTTCCAAAGATTGAGTTTTATTCAAATGTTGTGAATAAAAATATAAAATCACTTTTTCCAAAAAATCCTAAAAGTGTTTTTGATGCTGATATTTTAAAATCAGTACAACAACATAAAAAGTATCATTTAAAAAAACTATTTTGTTTTATGCCTTGGAAAGCGGCGTATTTTGCTGATAATTCTATAGTACCTACATGTTTTTGTCCTTGTAACGATGATGCCGGTAGTGCAAAATCAGCACAAACAATATTAAAAGACAGAAAAACATCTTTAATAAACTATTGGAACAGCGAGAATATGCTATATTATAGAAAGGCGATTATAATGAACAAATACGATAGAGTTTGTAGTCAAATTTGTATTAATGAGAAGACATCGTGCGTAATAAAAAAAAACATTATTTAAAATAATTTTAAATGAAGGTAAAAATGGAAAAAGACAGTTTCTATTTACAGGGAACAGATAAAGAAAAGGAAAAGTTTTCCGGCAGCAGCGGAATTTCTTTTGAGTGGAACATAATTTACAGCTGCAATTACAGATGCCCGTATTGTATTTTTGAAGGCAAATGGGAAGAATACGGCCCGAGAACAATTGTTAAAACAGTTGACGAGCTTTTAAAAATATGGGACAGGATATACGATTTGTACGGAAGAACTTCAATAGTTTTTACGGGCGGCGAACCTACAGTTTATCCGGATTTTTTTGAATTTATATCAAAGTTATCCGAAAAACATTATCCTTTAAATATTTCAAGCAACGGTTCCGGTGATCTTCAGAAAATGGTAAAATTGTGCGATAACTCAAAGGTTTCAATGTCTATCAGCTTTCATCCTGAGTTTGACAGTGTAGAAACCGTAAGACAGAGAGCCGAATATCTCAGAGAAAAAGGTTTTTTGGCCGAGTTTATAAATTTGTGCTGTTATCCTCCGTATGTCGAAAAACTTATGGATTATGTTAAATTTTTTAAAGAAAAAGGATTTACACTAAAAGCAATTCCTTTTTGCGGGCAATATAACGGTAAAAATTATCCCGACTCATATACGACGGAAGAAAAAAAGATTCTCGGAATAAATGAAGTATGGGAATCAAACGTAAAAAGGAAGGGAACTCTTTGCGCGGCAGGGCAGAAATCGGCTCTTATTTTCCCCGACGGCAAAGTGGCAAGATGCGGACAGATAGGCGAAAGAATACTAGTGGGAAATATTTTTGATGAAAATTTTAAACTTTTAAATAAACCTCAGGCATGTGACGTTGATTTATGTCCGTGTCTTAAAGCCGTTGAGGCGTAAAGGAACGAAAATGAAACTTGAAGAATTAAAACAAAAAATGAAAGTTTTGCCGAAACACCCCAGAATTTATCCGCCTTATAAAGTTCACTGGAACTGGGATATTTCGTTTAAATGCAATTATAAATGTTCTTACTGCGAAGTTGTAAGAAGAGACGAGGAATTTAATACTCAGATAGCCGATACAGATAAATGGAGAGAAGTGTGGAATAGAATATTTGACAATTACTGGTGCACGCATATAAGGTTTTCGGGCGGCGAGCCGACGATATATCCGAATTTTTTGAAATTCTTGGGAATGCTTCTTGAAAAACATACGGTTGACATAACTACAAACTTAAGTTTTGATTTAAATGATTTTATTGATAAAGTAAAGCCGGGCGGACTTTCAATATCGGCAAGTTTTCATCCCGAATTTGTTGATTTTGAAACTTTTTTTGAAAAATTAAAATATTTACATTTTCACGGTTTTCCGTCTACGCTGTCTTATGTGGGATATCCTCCGCATCTTGAAAAAATACCGGAATATAAAAAGAGACTTGAAGATTTGCAGATGTATTTTAAAATAATTCCGTTTATCGGAAATTACAACGGGAAAAAATATCCTGAAAGTTACGATGCGAGAGAAAAAAGACTTTTGGAAGGTTTTGCCACAGATTCAAAAGACCAGCATCTCAATGATATGAATTCAAAATGGCTTGAATGGCGTGTTGAAAAAGAAGAAAATCAACAGAAGAAAGAAAGTAAAATAAAACTCGGGAAATTATGCAGAATGGGGCAAATGTATGCGATAATTCATCCCGATTTAGAAGTTACAAGATGTTGCGCGGGCTATCACGGAAGAGAATCAGGAATATTAGGCAATTTGTTGGATGAAAATTTTCTTTTAAATGATGACGCTGAGAGTTGTTCTGTTTCAAGAGACTGTCCCTGCTTTAAGGGTATGTTTGTCGGAGAGGATGAAGATAAATGGGAGCCTTTGTGGGAAGCGCTTGATCATCCCGTTTACAAACTTGAGTATATGAGAGAATACGCAAAAATATTAAAAGGAAAAAAATAGATATGACGGAAAATATAAAACACAGATCGGAAATACCGCCAAACAGATGTTTTTTTACTTGGGATATTCATTACGAATGCAATTTCAGATGCAGTTACTGTTTTTTCTGCGACAGCTGGGAAGAAGAAAAAAAGAAAAACAGATATCCCGGGCTTGAAAAATGGAAACAGATATGGGATGATATTTATAAAAGATACGGTGGCGGACATATTCACATATCCGGCGGAGAACCTTTCTGTTATCCTGATATTTTTGAGCTTACGCAGCATTTGATAAAAAACTTTACAGTTGAGTTTGATACTAATTTGTCGTGGGACGTTGATAAATTTATGTCGCTTATAGGCCCTGAAAGAGTGAAATTTGCGGCGTCTTTTCATCCCCAGTTTTCAAATTTTGAAGAGCATCTTGTAAAAATAAAAAAATTAAAAGACGCAGGTTATGATTTGGGCATAAATTACGTTGCTCATCCGACTCAGCTTGAAAAAATGAAATATTACAAGCAGAAACTTGACGAAATACACGTCTCTTTAGACGTTATGCCTTTTAGAGGAAGATATAACGGTAAACTTTACCCTAACGAATATACCGATGAAGAAAAGCAAATTATAGAAAGCACAGATAAAAATACTGCCTCAAGAATGCTTGAAGCCTATGCCGGCAAAAAAGAAGAGAAAAAAGAAAATTCCGGCCAACAGCAGGAAGAGAAAAAGACTGAAAATATTCAGCAGCAGCCGGAACTCAAAAAACAGTCTGATGATTCTACCGCGCATTATGCCGATACAAACAAACATTACCGTAAATTATGCAGAATGGGACAGATGTACACAAAGATACATTCAAACGGCAACGCTTACAGATGCTGTCTTATAAAAGAAGAAGGCTTTTTGGGTAATTTAATAGACGGCACTTTTAAATTTTATGAAGAGCCTCAGCCGTGTGTTTATGATAAATGCCCGTGCTGGGTTGCAATGGTAACAAATGAAGAAGAAAACTGGCTGTTTCACTGGCAGACGCCTAAAGTCAGGCCTCATTTAAAATAAAGGAAAAGATATGATAGAGTTTGACTGGCTTATACATTACAGATGCAATTACAAATGTTATTACTGTTTTTTTGCCGAACACTGGGATTACGTTGAAAAAAAGAACGTAAGAATCCCGTATATGCAGTGGGTTGATGCATGGAAGAGACTCCATAAAAAATACGGAGATATAAAGATAATAATCACCGGCGGTGAACCGATGATTTTTCCTCACTTTCATGAATTGCTGGTCGAACTGAATAAATTCGCCGAAGTTTCTTTTGACACAAATCTGTCTTACAGCAAAGAAAAACTTGAAAAACTTGTCAGCGAACTGGACTGCTCAAAGATTTTTATAGGAGCAAGTTTTCATCCGATATTTGCCGAACTTAATGATTTTTTTGAAAAAATGATGGTGTTGAAAAAATATAACGTTAACAGCAGGGTTCATTACGTTACTCATCCCAGTCAGCTTAGCCTGATGTCTAAGGCAAAAGAATTGTTTTTGTCAAAGGATATAAGATTTACGCCGATACCTTTTAGAGGAATTTTTAAAGGCAAAAAATATCCAGCCGCTTTTACGAAAGAAGAAGAAGAAATTATATACGGCGTTACAAAAAATATAGCCGAAATAGACCAGAAATGGGCGGATATTCAGGTTGAACAGGCCGACAGCAAAGATAAGCTCTGCAGAGCCGGCCAGCAATATGCAAGAGTAGACTGCGACGGTTCAGTTTATCCGTGCGCGCATGATTTTAAAGAAACGGGCGGCAATTATCTGTTGGGTAATATTCTTGATGAAAAATTTTCAATGAGAGCGGAACCCATGATATGCAGGCATGACAAATGTCCGTGCGAATTCAGGTGGATAGTTAATGAAAAATAAAATAAGTTTCTCATGGGATTTACATTGGAACTGCAATTACAGATGTCCGTACTGCTGGTGGCACGGCAAGTGGGATGAATTCGGAAAAAGAAGCATATATCCCGGCCTTGAAAAACTGATAAGCGTATGGAAAAGAATATATGATTTATACGGAGAATGCCACTTGGAAATTGCAGGCGGCGAGCCGTCAATATATCCGCAATTTTCGGATTTTATACTTGAAGTTTTAAATTATCATACTGTTTCAATTATGACTAATTTATCAGGTGATTTGGATAAAATCATAAACAGCAAAGAAGAAAAAGTTAAAACGAGATTTAAAATGGGATGCACTTTTCATCCTATGTTCGGAAAGATTGAAGAATTTCTTGAAAAAGCAAAAAGAATAAGACAAAACGGAATGGCTATAGGTGTTTTATATTTGTCGTATCCGCCGCAGATTGCCGATATCCCCAAATATAAACAACTGTTTAAAGATAACGATATATATTTTTCAGTATCTACTTTCTGGGGCGAATATAACGGGAAACAGTATCCCGATTCATATACGGATGAAGAGAAAAAAATAATAGGAATAGCAATCGGAGAAAGAAGGGATGAAAAATTCCAAACGGAACCTTTGATTACAAAGGGGAAATTATGTAATGCCGGACATACTTACGCCCTTATTCATCCGGACGGTGAAGTATTGCCGTGCGGCGGAGCAAGCTGGAAAGGAGAACAGGTTATTATCGGCAATATATTTGATCCGGATTTTAAATTATGGGCTAACCCAAGGGAATGTCCTTCAGAGCATTGTCCATGCAACGAATGGGCGTTTTTGATGGTTGGCAAAAATAAGTAAAACAGGATAAGTAAAATATGGAATACCTAAATCAAATATTAGAAATATGTAAAAAGATAAAAGGGTTTCATGATATTGTGAACGAAACGCAATATGATCAAAGTGGTGCTTATTATGAAAGATATGCTAAAAGAGTAGTTGTTGAATTGATCCAAAAATTAAATAATGATGGTCGTTTTGACGATGTAAGACAACTGTACTTGGATATAGATAATTATGTTCCGAAAGCCAATAAAAAACTCAAAAATATTTTGTTAAATGAATACGAAATTTCCCAAAGAATAGTGTATTTAAAATCATTTCCAAGGCATATTCAGTTGGTAATGACATTGCAATGTAATTTAAATTGTATTATGTGTAATGATAAACATGAAAATATTTTTATTTCTGATAAAGAATTAGATGATTTAATTGAAATAATGCCTTATTTGCAATTTTTAACATTAAGAGGCGGAGAAGTTTTTTATGATAAAAGAACTGGCAGGATACTGGATGAAGCGTATAAAAATGATGTAAAACTGACTGTTATAACAAATGGACTGTTATTAGATGATCTTATTATTGATAAATTACTACGTGTTGCAGGCGGTATTGTTTTTTCTATAGATTCACCGTTTAAAGAAACATATGAGGCAATAAGAATTGGTGGAAAATTTGAAAAATTAAAAGAAAATTTAAAAAAGATATATCAAGCTAGAAAAATAAAGAAATATAATCTATATCTTACTCTTAATATGGTTATAATGAGAAAAAATTATAATGAAATAGAAGATATGTTATATTTTGCAAAAGAATATGGATTTGATGCCGTTGTTCTTGCTCCTGTTGAAGGGAATGTGAAAGGGATAGATGAAAACTTTTTTGAAAAAGACTTAGACAATGAATGTATTGAAAAAATGGCAGTGAAAAGATACTATTTTGAACAAATAGCGAATAAACTTGGAATTCATTTAGAGAATAGAATTCCCAAAAATATAAAATATTATACTGAACAAAATTTTAAACAAAATATTAAAAATGAAGTTCCAAATACCAGTTTTAAAAGTAATTTTAATCAGAAAATAAACGAAAAACAATTATTTTGTTATGCTCCGTTTAGGCAAATGTTTAAAGCCATAGATTATTCTAATCCTTTATGTTGTTGTGATATAAATGTTGTAAAAAATAAACAAGAAGAGAATATGACAGATAATAGTATTTTAAATAGCTGGAACAGCAGTAATATGATTTTTTACAGAAAAAAAATACTGGAACATAACTATACTAATTGTGCAAATGTTTGTTTAAATTCAAATTATGATAATTTTGAAGGCAAAAGAATTTTAAAGTGGGAGATATAATGAAATTTTTTGGTTGGGATTTATGTCACAGGTGCAATTATCGTTGTCCATATTGCGGAGTATGGCAGGATCATCCTGAATTAGATGTTATCCTATCAGCAGAAGAATGGGGTAAAATTTGGAATAGAATATATAATATGTATGGAAAGTGTCATATATATGTTTCAGGCGGGGAGCCTTCTGTTTATCCTAATTTTTACGAAATAATAGAAGTTATTGCTTCAAAACACTTTCCTGAAATTTGTACAAATTTATCATGGGATGTAAGCAAATTAATATCAAAATTTACTCCTGAAAACTTTAGAATTGCTCCTACATTTCATCCGTCATTTGCTGATTTTGATGAATTTTTTAGAAAAGCGGTAAAGGCAAAAGATTACTTGCCGGACAGACAGATTTATTATGTTTGTTTCCCAAACCAGATTAAAGATATGCCGATCAGAAGCAAAATGTTAAAAGAAGAAGGAATAAAATTAATTCCGTTACCTTTAAGGGGAGACGGATTTATGTTAAATTCGGAAGAAGAAAAACAAATTATTAAAGAATTAAGTCCGTATCAGGGTTCTGAAAAACTTGAATATCAACTCCAAAATACTTCTCCAAAAGGCAAATTATGCAGATCAGGCGCAGATTATGCCGTTATAAGGGTTGACGGAAGTGTGGACAGATGCAGTCAATATAAAAATGGTAGTGTAGGAAAAATAATGGATGAAAATTTTATGCTTATGAAGGAATGTACAAAATGCGATAAAGATTATTGTCCTATAGAATCACAATGGATTGTTAAAGACGGTAAATCCGGAGAATAATAAGAATGAATATTGCAGATGCAGTCAAACAAAATATAAACGAATTCGGCAAATTGTTATATTCCGGTATTTTCAGCAGAAGAGACATAGAGGATTTTTTAAAAGTTAATCCTGGTTGTGTTGATGATTATATAAATAAAATATCCGAATATATCTGTGTAAAATATGAAAATGATGCAGCATTATATATTGAGTTGGCAAAAAATTATTTAAATAGAAATATAAATGAAGCTATAAAATATTTAAATCTTTACAAACAAAAAGGCGGAAATAACATAGAAGTCTTGTTTTTGCTGGCAAAGTTATATAGACAAAAAGGATCTATATCAAAGTTCAGAAATATAGTAAGAAGTATGGATGTAAATAATGAAACCCCCATATCAGTAATAGAAGAATTGCTTGATAGTTGTTTGTTTGATAAAAAAATAAATTATTCAAGGTCTAAAATAATAAAAATAATCAAGAGTTTTTATAAGAAAAAATCAGAAGATGGCATTTATATTTTAGATAAGATATTAAACAAGATAATAGATAACAAAATACTTGATGCAAATTTGAAAAATATGCAAGGAAGCGAGAAATGGATAAATGTTGTGAGTGTAAATTTCAAAAAATTTGGGAAAGAAATATTAGAAAATACAAAAAATAAATTAGGCAGATATTATTTTAACAGGTATATTGCCTCCGGGCATAAAATTTTCGGGAACAAATTTATTATTTTTATTAATGATAAAAAATTATTACAAGATATGTTGATAAATATGTTTGATAATAAAATATTTAATAAGGATATGTCCAACAAAATGGGCAGTAAAAGATGGGTTGATTTTATAGAAAAAAACATAAAATATATAAGAAAAAATCGATTGTATGAAATAGTAAAGAGATTAAAAGAATACTATGATAATCAAAATGATAAAATAGGTGTTATAAGAAATATTTGTGAAATGATAAATATAAATGGCACTAGAGAAATTACGGATGAATTGGGATACATTCTAAGAGAGAACAATTTTCTAAAAAAAGACAAGAAAAATATAATAAAAATTTTAAAATCATTCTATAGAGAAAATACAGATATGAAAATAAAAAATATTTTTTTGAATGAGATTGAAATTTTAGATAACAAAACACATTTGAAGTCAAAGCCAAGAGAGCTGGAAGTTACGGTGACAACAAGGTGTAATTTGCGTTGTATAATGTGCGATATTCATGAGTTATCGGATTACACAATTGATAACAGAATTTATAAATATATTAAAAAATTATTGCCTTATTTGGAAAATATAGTATGGAAAGGCGGGGAAGTTTTTCTGTATGATAAATTCAATGAACTTATTAGCTTTGCCGGTCAATATAATGTACGTCAGACAATAATAACAAATGGGTTGTTTTTGGCAGATGATTACGTCAGATTAATATCACAGCATAAGGCAGAACTTGTAATTTCAATAGATGCCGCTGATCAAAAAACTTATGAGAAGATTAGAAAAGGAGCAGATTTCAATAGGTTAATAAGTAATTTAAAAATATTGAAAAAATATAATATCCAAAATAAATCTTTTAAATACAAGATGATTGTTGTAGTAATGTCAGTGAATTACAAACAAATTGAAGAAATTATAAATTTTGCCATCTTATATAACTTTGAAAGTGTTTATTTTCAAGGATGTTCTGATTGCAAAAATTCGTATTTACTATTAAAAAATATAAATAAAAAAGAAGTTATTGAAAAAATAGAAAAATATAAAAAGCAATATAAAGATAAAATTGCAATACTAACAGATCCTACACTGAATATAAATTATTTTGAGAAACTTGTTAAAAATGATTTGGAAGTAGATTTAGTGGATTCAAAAGTCCAATATAATAGGGATAATAATATTGCAAATAGAAGTCTTGATAGACAAAAGAAAACTATGCCATTGAAGAGGTTTTGTTATAATCCATTTTTTAAAATGGCATTAAACTTTGAGAGAAAAAATGTTAATTTCGGTTGTGGTTGTACTACGATTGATGTCTCAAAGTGTGAATATGACGAAATTTGGAATTGTAATGCCTTGGTTAAATACAGGCAGTCTATACTAAATAATGATTTATCGGTTTGTAATTTATAATTTGATTTATAAGTTTTGTAGCATTATTTTATTGTAGAAAGTACAGGAGAATAAAAAGAAAAATGAAAATGGCAGATTTAATAGGTCATTGCAGTATAACAGAATTTCAAAAGATATTAAAATCAGACAATTTCAGTAAAAATGAAATAGAAGATTTTTTGAAAGCCAATCCTGATTGTTCCGATATTTATATAAAAGAGATAACTATGTATGTATGTGAGAAATATAAAAATGAAATAAATATATATCTTGAAATAGCAAAATGTTATTTAAATAGAAATACAGATGAGTCAATAAAATACTTGGAAATATATAAATCGAATGGCGGGAACAATCAAGATGCATTAATATTACTGATGAAACTTTATAGGAATATCGGGAAACTAAATAAAGCACTAGAAATTGCGGGCAGTATAAATTGTGATAACAACAGGGAAGCAATAGAAGAAGTTTTTGGTGTATTAATGTTACTTGATGTAAATGACAAGAGATTTAAACAAAATTTAGAAAACATATTCAAATATGTTGATAATTATAAAAATAAAGACAAAAAAAATCTATTTGATCGTATATCAAATGAAATGCTAAAGAAAATAGAAATTGAAAAATGTGAACATTTAATATTGACGGTAACTGAAAAATTTAAAAATTTTAATTTAATAAATAAGAAAAGTATAGCAAAAAGAGTTTTGAAATGTTATTTAAATTTGTATATAGAAACGGCAAAAGTAGAATTTATGGACAAGGCAATGGGTATTGTTCGATGCGATAAGGATGATATATCTTCTTTATTTAACACCATATTGAAATTAAAAGCAAAAGACTTAAACATTTATCATTTGTTGAAAATATTTAAAAACAATAATGATATTTTTACAGATTATAACAGATTTAAAATAGTAGAGACATTATTATCCACGGATACGGAAGATGTTATTGAAAAAGTTAATATTTTATGTGAATTTATAGATAGTGATAAATGTTTTGATTGGAAATTGTCAAATACACTGGTGTTAATTTTAAGAGGAAAAAAGTTAGGTGTTGATGAAAAAAACAACATTATAAAACTTCTTAAAAAGTACCATAAAAAAAATAACAATATAAAATACAAAAATATACTTTTAAATGAAATTGAAATATTGCAAAATAAAATTATTTTAAAGTCAAAACCAAGAGCGATTATGGCATCACTTACTACGAGATGTAATTTAAAATGTATTATGTGCAATGTAATAGATCATAATGCAAATCAATTTTATACTATGGATACTAAATTTTATAATTTTGTTGTGACAAATATGCCTTATTTAGAAGAAGTTGTATGGCAGGGCGGTGAAGTTTTTCTGTATGATAAATTTAAAAATCTATCAGATTTGGCATATAAATATAATGTTAGGCAAAGTATAATTACTAATGGATTATTATTAAACAAAGATTTAATCAATATGATAAATAAGTATCGTATCAATCTTCAGGTTTCAATAGACGGACCCGATAAAACAACTTATGAAGAAATCAGAGTTGGGGCAAAATTTGAAAATTTATTAAAAAAAATAGAGTTATTAAAAAAATATAGACATGAAGATTATACAACCAGGTATAGCATGGAAAGTGTAGTAATATCAAAAAATTTTAAAAAATTGGAAGATTTAGTTAAATTTGCAATATTACATAAATTTGAATCAATATCTTTTCTAAAATATATTGTCTATGAAAAAAATGATTTGAAGTTATCTGTGGAGCAAATGGCTGAAGTTTCTAAAAAAATAATTTTTCTGAGAAAAAAATACAAAAATATATTTATAAATACAAATATTGAACTTAATTGTAATTGTGAAGAAAAAAATAAATATGATGAACAAAATACTTCAGTGCAAAATGCCGATGATGATAGTAATAACAATAATGTTCAAAACCATAAGGTATATGAAAAATTAAATCATAAAATAGAAAAACAACAGAACAATGATTTGTTTTGTGCCTCTCCATGGAGAAGAATTTACTTGGATTTTAATAAATACATTAGAATTACGTGTGTGTCAAACCGGATGGATATAAGGAAATACAAATATAATGAAATTTGGAATTGTTCTGAAATGGTTGAATATAGGAAAAAAATAGTTAATAATGATTTATCAAATTGCAATGCTTTATGCAGAGGTTGCGGCGAATATACAGAAAGGGCAAAAATAGGACTATTTTAACAGAGGTTAAAATATTGATGGCAGATAAATTAAGGTCTAATGAAAAAATGAACAAACACAGTGTAACTTCATTGTTGGAAATTGTGAAAAAATACAGACATTCCGGCAAGTATTCAGAAGCGGAAGCATTAATCAATGAATATAAATATTTATTACAGAACAGTCCGGAACTTAATTTTGAACTTGCAAATATTTATGTTGGCCTTGACAAAATTGAAAAAGCAGTAGAAATATTTGAAAAACTGCTTCAAGACCGTAATTTTGATATTATATGTACTGTTAATGAATTGATTAAGTTATATAATAGAAAAGGAGAACATTCAAAAGCGGTAGATTGTATTAATATCGCTGCAGAAAAAAATAAATATAATTTTTCTTTATTAATTGAAAAATTTATTCAACAAAGATTAATACCTGACGGTCAATCGGCATTTGAAACTTTACAAAATCTAAAGAAAATAAAAAATAATGAAAGTGAAATGTTTGTTAAAAACATTGAATCAGTTGAAAAATCAAGGCAGATTATAGCTCCGTACAGAGTTTTTTTTACATGGGGAATGCATTATAAATGTAACTACAGTTGTACTTATTGTTATGCCCCGAAACCTCATGATATCACTTTTGATAACAATAAAAATAACAGGGCTTCTTATCCGGCGACCCAACAATTAATTGACAGTTGGAAATTTGTCTTTGATAATTACGGAATGTCAAGAATAAGATTGGACGGCGGCGAACCGACTGTATATCCTGATTTTTATGTTATATTAAAAGAATTGTTAAAAATGCACAGATTGCAACTTAATACAAATTTATCATTTGATGTCCAAAAATTTTGTGATAATGCCGATCCAAAGAGTGTAAGAGTTGATGCAAGTTTGCATTGCGAATATACCGGATTGGAAGATTTTGTAAAAAAATTGGAATACTTAAAAAAATACGGATATAAAATAGTTGTCTCATATGTGGCATATCCTGATTTTATTAATAACATTCCGATGGCAAAAAAAATTATACAGGACGAAATGAATATCCCGTTTTTGATTCATCCTTATTCGGGATTTTATAATGACAGACAATATCCGGCATCTTACAGTGAAGATGAAAAAAATGTTATTTACAATACGGATTATAAAAGTATTACCGAATTAACATGGCGTGCGGAAAGAAAGGGCAACTATAAGAGAGGAGAAAAAAGCAAGGATATAAAATTAAAAAAATATCAAATTGAAGAAAATGAACTTGCAAAGCAGATAAAACAAATAGAAAATAAAAAGGATAAAAAATTTAAATTATGTGAAATGGGAAGAATGTATGCAAGGATTTATCCGAATGGAAATGTTTATAGATGTTGTGTATATGATGGGAATACGTATTTAGGTAATTTATTTGATAAAACAATTAAATTATTGGAAAAAGCAGAAAAATGTTATGATATAAAAGATTGCCGTTGTTGGAGATGTATGATACCGGGTGAAGAAAGCAGATGGTTAAATACATGGATGGACGATTGGGAAATTTCATTTTAGAGGATTTACATGGAAAATATTTTAGAACAGGCCTATAAATTACAGAATAATAAACAATTTAGTGAGTCAACTGAACTCTTTCAAAAACTACTTGAGGATAAAAAATATTATCCGGTTGTAATTTTTGAAATTGCTAAAAACTATAAAATGTCCAATAATCCGATAAAAGCAATTGATTATTTTGCAGAACTTATTAACTATGATCAAACAAATAAAGAAGCAATAAAAGAATTAGCTCAGACAGCTTGTTTGTCAAAAAAATTTGATAAAGCAGAGCCATTATTGAGAGAATTGACAGAAATGACAAAGGAAACAGTGTGTTTTATTGAATATATTAATCTTTTGTTTGTTAAAAATGATATCAAAACGGCTGAATTGTATATACAAAAAGCACTTGACTTAAATATAAAAAATATAGAAATAAAATTTTTGCAGGCAAAATTATATAGGACTCAAGAATATTTAACAAAAGCTATTAATATTTATAATGATATATTGCTAAAGACGGATGATAAAGAAAGCGTTTATATTGAATTAGCCGAAATATATTTTTTGCAAGGACAGTATGAAGAGGCAATAAAATATTTTGAAAAAGCAGTTGTTAAGAAAAATGACAAATATTTATATTTAAAATTGGTTGAACTTTATTATTTGGTGGGCAAAAATGATAAATCGGATAAGGCAGGAGAAAAAGCGTTGGAATTAACTCCTAAAAATAAATTTGATCAGGATGTTATTTTAAATGAGATAGAAATATTGCAGAGAAAAACTGTACTTAAATCAAAAATGAAAAGATTATGGGTTACGGTTACGTCAAAATGTAATATAAAATGTAAAACATGCGGATTATGGAGTAATCCATGGGATTTACCGTATAAAACCGCAAAAGAAATAATAAATAATTATCCTTATATGGAGAGACTTGTATGGCTTGGCGGCGAAGTTTTTTTGTATAAACATTTTGAAGAAATGTTTGATGAAGCCGGCAAATGGAGTAATTTAAAACAGCAGATAATTACCAACGGAGTTGCTTTAAATAAAAAATGGATTGAAAAGATTATCAAAACTGAAAATTCTGAACTTACATTTTCTATAGATGGAACAACAAAAGAAGTTTATGAAGAAATTAGGAGAGGCTCAAATTTTGAAAGGTTGCTTGAAAATGTAAGATATACAATGGAAACTAAAAAAAAATATGGAGTAAAAAAAGACATAAGAATGAATGCCGTAATAATGAAAACAAATTATAAACAAATATATGATTTGTTGGAATTTGCAAAAAAAGAAGGTTTTAATCAACTGTCATATTTAACTCTGCATTTCGCAGAATCTCCTGATGAAAATATTTTTTATGGAGATACAAAAGATCAGGAAGCTTTAAATTATGTTTATAAATCTATTCCTATATTGAAAAATAAAGCAAAAGAATATAATATTGAATTGGATGTGTTATTACCGTGCAGTGATGAAGGTTTTGATGGAATTGTATCTCAAACAAATGAACAAGTTGCGGAAAATATTTGTGAAACCAAAATCGCGGAGAAAGGCCTGGAAAAAACAATAAATGCGCAACCTAAAGATGTAATAGTGCCGGTAAACAGAGTATGTTGTAAAATGCCGTGGAATTATATGATGATATGTGATGAGGGTAATGTTATTTTAACCGGGTCTTGCGTTAGAAGTATAGGAAATATATATGATAATTCTATAGATGAAATATGGAATAGCACAGTTGCACAGGAATACAGACAAAGAATGATAGAAAAAAAATTTACTGAAGACAGTTGCAGAACGGAGTGCACAGGAAGATGGTAAAATCAAGAATAGACATTATTGAAGAAGCAAAACAAAACATAGCTTCAGCAAGATATGAGGAGGCTCTTGATATGCTTTTTCCGTTGCTTAACGGAGATATGGCTGTTTCTTTTGAATACGCTAAAGTTTTATATTTTTTAAAAATGTATGAACCGGCAATAAATATACTTAAAGATTTACGCAATAAATATCCGGAGAACAACAATGTTTTGGATATTTTGTCAAAGTCATATAAAGAAAGCGGAAAGATAGAAGAGTTTGTGAAAGTTTTAGAAAATTCATTAAATGACACAAATATTGAATTTTGTCTGGAATTGGCAAATGAATATTATTTGGAAAAAAATTATTTAACTGCAGCAAAATTCTATGCGAAATATTTGAATTTCAGAAAGGAGGATGTTAATATTGCTTCCAAGCTTGCGCAGATTTATAATTTTACGGGACAAAAAAATAAAGCGGCAGAAATATGTAGCGAATATATGAAAAATAAAAATGTACAAAAAGATAAATTTTTGTTTAATTTATTCTTAAATGAGCTTGAAATAGCTCAAGAAAAAATAATATTGGAATCAACCCCACGCATTATGCTTGTGGCTTTGACAAATAGATGTAATTTGAATTGCCCGATGTGTGCCACAAGAGATCAGGCAAATTGTTGGGATATATCAGAAAATTTTAAAACATATATATTAAAAAATTTACCGACTTTAGAACTTATAACTTGGCAGGGCGGAGAAGTTTTTTTATATAAAGGCTTTGAAGAGTTGTTTTTAGAAGCTAGTAAGAATAAATATTTAAAACAAATTATTATAACAAACGGCTTGTTGTTAAATGAACACTGGATAAATTTGTTGTTTAAAGCAAAGAATCTTGACATTACTATATCTATAGATAATATAGAAAAAGAATCATATGAAAAAATAAGACGCGGGGCAAAATTTGAAACTCTATTGGAAAATTTGAAATATTTAAGAGAAGAAAGACAAAGAGAAAAAACTAATATAAGTTTAACTATGAGAATAACCATATCTGATGAAAATATTTATAATTTAGATAAAATTATGGATTTTGCGATAGAGTACAAATTTGATATCGTTATTTTGTCTCCACTGGATATAGAACAGCATAATCATAAAAAGTATAACTTTCATGATAAGTCAGAGGAAGACCTTAAAAAGATTAATGAATTAAAAATACAAATTTTAACGAAATCAAAAAAAAACAACATAAAAGTTATTGATTTATTGCCGGATATAACACCTATATTGGATAGTTTTAATGTTAAATGCGATAATAATGTTGCATATAATAACAATTGCGATAAAACCGATTCTTGCAATGCGGAAAAAATTAAAGAATGTGAAACTGAATATTTTAAAGTTCCCTTCTGTTTACGCCCTTGGAGACAGCTTGCCACAACAGTGCACAGAGAAATAAGACCTGAATGCTTATGTTTAGAAAATATTGAAAAAACTTATGAATGTGAAAATTTTGAGGAAATTTGGAATAATAAAAATATGCAGGAGTATAGGAAAAAATTGATAAATTTAGATAAGTCATGGTGTTGCAAAGAATGTATAAATAATACCGTTTCTGATGAACATAAAAAATTTGTTTGCATATAAAATAATAAAAATATGAATAAAGTTAAAAATAATTTAGATTTAAACACACAAGAGATTAAAGACAAAAAAATTGTTTTACAATCTTATCCGCAAAGAATGATTGTTACTTTGTCTACGAAGTGTAATTCCAGATGCATTATGTGCGAAGTTGTTAAAAAACCGTGGGATATACCTTTGAGAGTCGTTGATGAAATAAAATTTTTGCTTCCTTTTATGACCAGTGTAAACTGGCAAGGCGGCGAAGTTTTAATTCTTGATTATTTTGAAAAACTGTTTATTGAATCTTTAAATAATAAAAATCTTATGCAGACTATAGTTACAAACGGAATGCTTTTAAACGATAAATGGATTGATCTGCTTACGGAAGCGAATATGGAGCTTACGGTTTCGGTTGACGGATTTGATAAAGAGACATATGAAAAAATAAGATACGGTTCAAAATTTGATATTCTTATAAAAAATCTTGAAAAATTAAATGAAGTGAGAAAGAAAAAAAAATCAAAACTTATTCTGAAAATGCATACGGTTGTTATGCGGTCAAATTATAAAAATCTTGAGCAATTTATTGATTTTGCAAAACAATACGGATTTGATTCTGTTTATATGATGCCTATATACGGCGGACAGGATATTCCGGAGAATATTTTTATAAAAAACGAAAATTGTATTTTAAAAAATTTCTCCGGCGAGTTACAAAAGACTGTTGATAAGAGCGCCGAATACGGAATAAAATTTATGCATTCGCTGCCTCTTCAAAAGGACGAACCTGAAAAAATGCGGGAATCCGGCTGTTTAGACGAAAGAAAATGTGAACGCACAAATGAAGATGAAAAACAGGAAAAAAATAAAGATATATTTTGTTATTTGCCATGGAAACAGTTAAATATTGATCCCGACGGAGATGTAAGGCCGGGCTGTTTATGTATGACAAAAGTCGGTTCAGTTATGGAAAATTCAATACTTGATATATGGAACAGTCCAAAAATGCAGGAATACCGCGATAAAATTTTAAGTGGCAATCTTAATATATGCAGTGCCGAATGCGCAAAAGGGAATGTGCCCGAAAATATGAGGAGAATTTAATGACACGTGAAAGAATAGAAGAGGCCAAACAATTAATAAACGAGAATAGATTAAAAGAAGCCGAAAAAATACTTGAAAGCATAAAGGATAAGTATGCTGTTTTTGAACTTGCCAAAATAAAAATAATACAGGGCAATGACCATGAAGCTGAAAAAATGTATAAAAAAGTTTTGGTAAACGATTCTAATATGCATGAAGCGGATTTGGAACTGGCAAGAATTTACCACAGACAAAGACGTAACGAACTTGCTATGGAATATTACGGAAAATTTACGGATAAAATAAAAAATGATGTTTCAGTATTTAAAGAAATAGGCAGGCTTCACGAAGCTATGGGAGATTTAGACCAGGCTTTATTGAATATTGATAAGGCTTACCAGCTTGCAAAAGACGATATAATGACAAATTTTGAACTTGGCATTGCATACAGAGAAGCGGGCAGGGATAAGGAATCAGCAGATATATTCAAAAGAATGATTGGAGACAGCAGAATAAAAAATGACAAATATCTTCATAATAAAGCCCTTAATGAGTATGAAATTTCAATGAGAAAAGAAATTTTAGAGTCAAAGCCCAGAGCCATGATAGGCATGATAATGAACAAATGTAACATAAGCTGCAGAATATGCGATATATGGAGAGAAGGCAAGTGGCAGGAGCCTGACAGAATACTTAAAGAAATAGTTGAACTGCTTCCCTATATGGAAGATATCTGCTGGCAGGGCGGAGAAGTTTTTTTGATGAACGGATTTGAGGATATGCTGTCTGAGGGTGTAAAATGTAAAAATTTAAATCAGGTAATCTTTACAAACGGATTGCTGCTGAATGAAAAAAATCTTGAAATCATTGCCAGAGGGAATGTCGAACTTGTATTGTCAATAGACGGAGCGACAAAAGAAAGTTATGAATACATAAGAAGAGGCGCCAGTTTTGAAAAACTTTGCAAAGTTTTGGAATTGATAAAAGAAGTAAGAAAATCAACAGGTGCAAAAATTAACACTTATTATAATCCTGTTATATGCCGAACTAACTATAAGGAAATAGAAAAAATGGTTGAATTTGCAAAAAAATATGAATTTACGGCAATTACTTTGAATCCCATAAGAGGATACCCTGAAGAAAACATTTTTCAGCCTATAGATGAGAAAGCTTTTGAATATATGAGAAAAACAATTCCTTCAGCTGAAGTAAAGGCAAAAGAATATGGAATAAGATTTAATAACTGGATGCCGGTAGACTGCGGATGCAAAGAAATTAATTTTAAACATGAGCTTGTTGATGATTTTGTAGGCAATGAAAGTGTTCAGTCATCTGTGCAGAAACAGGAAAAAACCGAAAAAAAACATGAAAATGAAGAAAAAAATAAAAAAGCCAATAACAGAATGATATGTTATGCTCCTTGGCAGAGGCTGTTGCTTGATAATATGGGGCAGACAAGACCTTATGCAATGTGCACTAAATGGCTTGGCAGTACGGAACATTTCTCTTTAGCTGAATTATGGAACAGCAAAAATATGCAAATATACAGAAAAAAACTGGCGGAAAATGATTTTCATGATTTATGTCAGCCGGAGTGTATTTCAGGACAGATAAGATATAAATTATGCAGACCTGTAGAGGATAAATAAAATAATGGATAGATTTGATGAATTAATTGAAGAAGCAAAAAAAACATCAAATTCGGGCAATTTTATAAAATCTAATGAATTGTATAATCAGGCTTTGCTATGTAAAGATGATTTCTATATTTATTTTGAGATAGGTAAAAATTATTTTTATTTAAATGAATATAACGATTCTGAAAAATATTTTAATTTATATTTGCGGCAAAAGGATATACAGAATCATATAGCGTATTATGCTTTTTTATTTCTTGCAAAAATATACAAAATAACCGGTTATTTCAGAAAAGCCCTTTCAATGTGCGAACAAGCTAAAACTTGTATGCCGGATGAAAAAAATTCAGATGAATTATACAATGAAATAAACGACATAAATTTTTTATTTTATGAGAAAATTCCGAAACAATTAGATAGTGCAATATATGAAAGACTTGAAAAAAAATATACGGAAGCTTTAAATGTCAATAAAAATAATCAGACTGCCATAGTTAATTTGGCGGAATTGTATTTAACTGCAAGAAAATATAAAGAAGTAGTTAAACTTGTTGCGGATAAAATAGAGAATATACCGGAAAATGAAATATTTTTCAGGAATAAACTTGTAAATTTTTTAGAAACGGCACAAGGCAAAACCGAACTTACGTCGAAACCTTTAAGACTCGGAATTAATTTGTCAAATGCATGCAATCTCAGATGCATAATGTGTTATGTTAAAGATTTTAAATGGGAATATCCTAAAGAAAAAATAAATGAAATAAAAGAATTTTTTCCGTATTTGGAAAAGATGATGTGGCAGGGCGGCGAAGTTTTTGCATTGGAATATTTTTTTGATTTACTGGCGGAATCCGCAAAATATCCAAATATACAGCAGGGGATAATTACAAACGGACAGCTGCTTAACGAACAAATTATAGATTTATTGGTTGACATGAATTTAGAATTAACTATTTCTGTTGACGGAGTAAATAAAAAGACATATGAAACCATAAGAAAAAACGCCAGTTTTGAAAAACTTGTCCGAAATATGCAATATATTTCAGGTGTCAGAAATAAAAATAATAAAAATTTTACATGGGGTATTAATTTTGTTGTTTGCGAACACAATGATGACCAGTTATTGTCATTATTTGAGATTGCCCGCAGATATAATGCCGATTTTTTTTGCATTATGCCGTTGAGATACGGAGTAATGACTGAAATATATGATAATAATTCAGTTACAAAACAAATTAATGAAATTAAGAAGAGAAGTGCGGAATATAATATACAAGTTGAAAACAGAGTGATTTTGCTGGAAGATGCTTTAGTCAAAGATATTCCGCTAAAAGTTGATATAAATGAATGGATTGGCTTTGAAAAACAAAATATTACAGCCAAGAATAAAAAAACAAGATTAGAATACATGCTTGAAATGCCAAGTCAACACAGGCCGGCTCAGATCGGCGCCCGCGATATAGATCAAAAAAAATATAATTTTAATAACTTAATGTGTCATATACCTTGGCAGCAGTTAATACTTGATTATGACGGTACTTTTTGGCCCGATTGTCAGTGCAGATGCGATAAAAATAATAATATTATTAAGTTTAAGGAAAATATTTCTTTAACAGATATTTGGAATTCAAAAGAAATGATTGTTTATAGAGATATAATAACAAAGGATTTATATAAAACTTTATGCAAGGAACATTGCCGTGACGGAAAGATATGCGACAATTATTTCAGTATAGATGATATGATAATGAATGCCCAAAAATCAAAGGATACCAAAAATATAATGCTGGATATTTTGTATTTTATTAAAAATTTTTGCAACGACAGCCAAAAAGATCTTTATTTTGATCGTATGTATGACCTAAATATACAGGATGAAAGATTTTTGTTTCAATATGCCCGTAATCTGATAGCATCAAACAGACTTGACAGATTTGTAAGGTTAATTGAAAAATCGAGCAAATTTTCAATTTCAAACTTTGATTTTGTAAATGTTACAGCGGATGAATGTTCAGTTGTCTATGGACATGAAAAAACATTAACTTTGCTTTTGGATTTGAGTGTAAAAGATGATCAAGCACTGAATAAAGTTATATTTTTTATTAACAATATTGATAGCTATGAAAAAAGAAAAATATATTATAAAAAATTATTTGATTTTGATACGCAAGTTAAAGATTTGGATTTGCAATTCTCTGATTTTTCAGAACAATATTATGACAGAAATACAATGACATATAATTCTATAATAAAAAGATTGCTCTTGTTGTACAATAAAGAAAAAAGGCAAGAAATTTTAATTAATATTTTTTATTTTATAAAAAATAGCCGTAATGATGACAATATTATAAAAAAACATTTTATACAAATTTGTATTATGATGAAAAATAAAAAGAGTATAACTGATGATTTATTATTTAATTATATTGAAGATAATAAAAAAGATTTTAGAGTTGAAGATTTAGTGGCATATTTAATAGGATTAAAGAAAGAAAATAAAGATTCATTTTTAAATTTAGCGAGATACTGCATCAAAAAAAGAATGTTAAAAGAAGCTGTTAATATATACCAATCAATCCTAGAAATTGATATTATGAATACAGATATATATCTTGAATTTGCAGGTGTTTTATATTATGAGTGCAATCTTTTTACTCATGCCGAAAAAATTTTATTAAATGCAATAAATATGAATTTAACGGATATAAAAGTTTATATTGATTTAGCAAGAATTTATGCCAACAACGGGGAAATTGAAAAAGCCGTTAAAACTCTTGAAAAACCAATAAATAAATCACTGTATAAAATAGAATATTTGTTAGAAAATATTAAAAACTCTGATTACGATTTGTTGTATTTAAAATTTATGGATTATTTAAATGATAAATAAAGAAATGTTTAATATGGCAAAGAATTATATTCAAAACGCCAATTATAAAAAGGCATTGGAGTTATTGATTATTGTGTCAAAAGATGATAAAAACGATTTTTATGTCAACTTTGAATTGGCAAAAGTATATTCTGAATTGGGCCAAATTAATGAAACACTTAAAATCTTAAAAAATATAATAAATACTGGCGTAATAACAGACGTTTATGTTTTTGATCTATTTTTTAAAATTTATAATGGTAATGACATTGATTATGTTAATAAACTTATTAAAATAATTGACAAACAATTTCCCAATGAAATTCAGATATATCTTGAGATTGCAAAATTTTTTATCAATATAGACAGAACAAGAGCAATATTTTATTTTGAACACTATGTAAATAAAAATCATTATGAAAACATTGATGTTGCAGTATTATTGGCCAAGTTATATTTGGAAAATAAAGATATTAACAACGCAAAAAAAGTTTTGCTAAGAATAAAGAATAATAAAAATAAAAATTATTTGCTTGAATTATTTAGGGTTTATCTTCTATCAGAACAAACACAAGAAGCATTAAATATCGCAGATACATTGCTTAATACATATGATGATATTAATATTGTTCATGAGGTTGCGGATTTATATTTAAAAGAAAAGAAATACGAAAAATTTGAAAAAATATTATCTAAATATTTATCCTATTGTTATGAAGATGCAAAATTGTATTTTTATTTATCAAAATGTTATGAAGGGATAGGAAATATAGAAAATGCAATGAATAAATTGTTTGATATTCTGATGATTAAACAGGATATTTATAATCCTGAAAATATAGTACAGCAAATATTGGATTTAAATAATTTGCAGATTCATATAGATTTATTGGTTGCTTTAGAAGTTGTAATAAAGTTAGAAAAGAATCAATCGGTCAAAAGAAACTATACTTATTTTAAAAACAGTATTACGAACAAATTAATAGATGAAATGCAAAAGTATATATTAAGTGATAATTATAGTTATGCTGAAGAATTGGCTCAAAAAATTATAAAGAAATTGCCTGACAAGAAACAAATGATCGATAATATTTTACTTAATGAAAAAGAAATTTTGCAAAAAAAAGAACTTTTAGAATCAAAACCGAGAATTTTAGAAATAACTCTTACGAATAGATGTAATTTAAAGTGTATTATGTGCGAGAATATTAAATCTGTTCCATGGGAATTGGCTGAAAATACAAAAAATGAAATTATTGAACTTATGCCGTATTTGGAACAAGTACTTTGGCTCGGCGGAGAAGTTTTTTTATATAAACATTTTGATGAATTATTTGATATCGCCAATAAACATAACGTTAAACAAATAATTTCAACAAACGCTCTTTTATTGAATGATAATATAATTAAAAAATTGGTTGATTATAATGTTGAATTATCCATTTCAGTTGACGGTGTGACAAAAGAAATTTATGAGAAGATAAGACTTGGCGCAAACTTTGATAATCTTATAGCAAAAATTAATCTTCTTAATAAAGTGAAACATCGGGTCAACAAATATATGAAGAAGAGATTATGCGTTGTGATTATGGAAACTAATTATGAACAGATACCAGATTTCATTGATTTTGCCCATAAATATGAATTTGATTACATAACATTTACTCCACATGAAGGTTATTATGATAAGGATATATTTTTTTATAAGAGAAAAGATTTGGATGAAAAAATGAAAGAAGTTTTAAATAGGGCAAAGAAATATAATATTGAGGTTGAAAATTGTATGCCAACGCAAAAACATATGGATAATTTAAGAGATAAATATCCTGAAAATGTTATTATGAACAATATAGAATTAAAAAAAAATAATAAATTTAAATTTAATTTTTTTGCTATGGCGACTATGCCTGAAGTCTTTCCGGTTAAGAGAGATGAAAGAGAGGCTGCTGCAAAAAAAATATATTGTTATTCTCCGTGGCAGAAATTATTTGTTGGATGTACCGGTTATGTTAAGGTAAATTGCAATTGTGCATACAGTCTTACAGTAGGACACGTATCAAATGAAACGCTGATGAATATATGGAATAGTAATAATATGATTAATTTGCGTCATAATTTGCTTATTAAGGATACTTATAAAGAATGTTCTGAAAGTTGTAAAGAAAATGTCTTGCCAATAGAAAAACTCAGATACAGTTATTAATAATTTTAAAAATAAAATATTATTTTATTTTTATGAATTATAATTTATTATCATGGATTGATATGAAAGTTTTTGAACAAATTAATTTTTTTATACAAACTAAAAAATATAAAGAAGCTTTAGATTTTCTTTTTCAGCTATTATCAGAAGAAAATAAATTTGATATACATAGAGAAATAGGTAAGGTTTATTATTCCATGGGAGATTATGAAAAATCACTTGAATATTTTTTGAAAATTGTGAATTCTGAAGAAGTTTATAATAAGAATGAAATTTATTTTGAAATTGCAAAAATATATGAAATTACCAATCAAAAACAAACTGCAGCTTTGTATCTCGAAAAAATTTTAAAATCATCAAAATGTGAAGAAGTTTTGTTAATGGCTGTCTTGGAATACCTAGTAAAAATATATAAATTTTTACTAGAGTATGACAAAGCGATCAATCTGTTAAATAAATTTAAAAAACAGTCGGGTTTAAACAATATTGATGAACTCTTAAAAGATATCTATACCGAATTATACCAGCGGTTCCCCGGAAATTATGATTTTGGCGGAGATTACAGCCGTTTAATCGCAATTTATAAAAATGCCTTAAATAGTCATCCGGATAATAAACAGGTTTTAGCCTTTCTCGCCCAAGTTTATAATTATCTCGGTATGTATGACCAAACAATCAATCTGTATTTGCAAAACAAAGATAAGATGAAAGATGATCTTTTTTTTAAAAATAAATTTTTAAATGAATATGAAATTGCATCCAAGAAAACGGTTTTACAAAGTAAACCGAGAAATTTAATGGTTGTTTTGTCAAATAAATGCAATATTTCCTGCATAATGTGTTTGACAAGTAAAAGCAAGTGGGAGCTTCCGAAAGAAAGATTGGAAGAAATTATTTCAATGTTCCCGTATTTGGAAAGAATTATGTGGCAGGGCGGAGAAGTTTTGTTTTTGCCGTATTTCAAAGATATATTAAAAAAAGCTTTGCAATATCCTAATATGAGACAGAGTATGATAACTAATTTGCAGTTAGCCGATAACGAAACAATGGAATTAATAGTTCAAAATAATATAGAAGTAACGGTTTCAATAGACGGAGTATCAAAAAATATATATGAGAAAATAAGAAGAGGCGCAAGTTTTGAAAGATTGACGGATAACATAAATATGTTAAATGCAATCCGAGACAAAATAAAAAATAAAGTAATATTAAATATGAATGTTGTTGTGATGAATGAAAATTTTAGAACTTTGTCATTGTTTGTTGATTTTGCCCATAAATACAGATTTGATTTTATTTGTTTTATGCCTATAGATTATATACCTAAAAATCCTACGGAGAAAGAAAACAATATAAAAAAAGAACAGGATATTTTTACCAATAATTTCCCGGATGATATTAAAGAACTTTCTTTTCAAATGTTATTGGCAGAAAAGAAAGCAAAACAATTCGGCATCAGAATTGAAAGCCGGATTAAGACAACGGCTCTTACCGAACAGGATATTAAGTTATACGACAAACACGGAGATTTTTCGGAACAGAAATTGAATGTTGAATCTCAAGGTTTTGAAGAGAACGGGAAAGAAAAAAAACAAAATGAAAAAAATAATATAAAAGAAAACAACGAGAATATGCCGGAAAATTTCTCTAAAATGCTTTGTCATCTGCCGTGGTATAGTTTAACTTTTGATTTTGACGGTTCTGTAAGACCTGATTGTCAGTGTTTTATAGAAAAAAATATAGGGCATCTTGGAAATGAAACAATAGAAAAATTATGGAATAATGAAAAAATGCAAATTTACAGAACAACTATAATAAATAACAGATGCGAATCTTTGTGTAATGAAAATTGTATATTAGGGAGAATAACAGAGTTTCACCTTAAATTATTATAAGGATATTTATGGAATTGCATGAATTAAATAAAAAAGTGGAAGAAGTAAGAGAACATATAAAAAATAAATCTTTGGACAAAGCATTGAATATGATGAATATAATCATAAAAGATAAAGAAAATGCTGAAAACAAAATGGTTATTTTGGAAATGGGACAAATTTATTTGGCCAGTGAAAATTTCAGTGATTCAAAAATATGGTTTAAAAAAGTTTTAGATATAGATGAAGATAATGTATATGCCATACGGGCAATGTTGCGAGTTTTATGTAATCTTGAAGATTATGATGAGGTTGGTTTATATGCAAAAAAAATAATTTCTTATAAAGAAAAATTTAAAAATGATGTGTCTGATTTAATAAATTTTTTATTTAGAAAATTATTTAAATATAAAGAAAGTGATGATCAATATAACATAAACAAAATAGTAAAGATATTGGAAATATGTAAAGAATGTATAGAAGATTGTAAATTAAAAAATATTCTTACTAATGAATTAGAGATTTTAAATAAAGAGTTTGTCTTAAAATCCAAACCAAGAGTGTTAATAATTTCAATGACGAGTAAATGTAATATCAGATGTAAAATGTGTAAAGTACCTTTAAATCACTGGGATTTTCCAAATGATAAATTACATGAAATTTATCATTTATTCCCAACATTGCAAAAAGTTATTTGGCACGGCGGAGAACCCTTCCTTTACCAAGGGATAGATGATTTAATAGCAGAAGCGGGCAAATATAACGTTAACCAAGTTGTTTCTACCAACGGTCTTCTTCTAAATGAAGAAAGAATCAAGAAAGTAATAAATAACGGTATGGAATTAAATATTTCGATTCATGGTTTAACAGAACAGATTTATGAATTAATTCATTGTGGCGGAAACTTTAAACAATTAATTAATAATTTGGAAATTATAAAAAATATTCAAAAAAGTTCTAACGTTTATATTAAATACGGTTTAAAATTTTTAGTCATGAAAAGTAATTACAGGCAGTTAAGTGATTTATATGATTTTGTCATAAAATATGGTTTTAATCATGTCCATGTTAATACATTAGGTCATGATTCTATAAGCGAAGAAAATTTTATTTATCATAATGATGATTCAGATATATTAAAAAATGTGATAAAAAATTCAAAAATATTGTCTGAAAAATTTAAAAAAGCGGATATTTCATATGAAGCTTGGTTGCCTGAATTTGAAAATGTTTCCGGTATTTGCGAATACCAAAATAGAAATGAAAGAAAAGAACAAAAATTTTGTTGTTATATGCCTTGGCAGAGTCTTCAGATTGATATAGGCGGATTTGTAAGAAATAATTGTAATTGCGAAAATTTGATAGTAGGTAATATAAATGAAGAAAAAATAGATGATATCTGGAATAATGATAAAATAGTGCAAATAAGAAAAAATATAATTAATAACGGATTTGATGAAAAATGCGCTTTGGATTGTAAAAATGGTAGAATATCAAATCTTTATTTAAAAAATATGTAATAAATTTTTGTAGAATATATTTATGATAATAACAATAGAAAAAGAATTAGAAATTATAAGACAATATAATAAAGAAGGCAAATTCTTAATGTCAAAGCAATTGTTATCTAAAATATTCTCTGATGAAAAATATAAACAAAATATATCTGTTATCTTAGAAATGGGCCAACTTTTATCGGGAGAATGTAAATTTATTGAGGCAAGTGAATATTTTGAAAAAGTATTGCAAATTGATAATTCCAATATTCACGCATGGATTGGTTTTTGCAAATGTTTCATTTTTCTAAATAAAACTACTAAATTAAGAAGAACAATGAATTTGATAAAAACAATATTAAAAAACAAAGATAAAAAAGAAAAAACTATTACATGGATTGTGAAAGAAGTATTTTATAATAAGATTTTTAATGAAAAATTAACGGATAATGATAAGAAAGAATGGTTTGAAATTGTAATAGATAATATAAATGAATTGGAAACAGAGGAAAAGACTAATATAGCCAGAGATATAAGTTTACACTACAGACAACAAAATGAATTAAATAAAGAAGAAAAATTTTTAAAAAATATTATTTTGTCGGATCCGTTTAATTCGGAAATAAATAAAATGTATATAGATTCTTTAACTTTTCAACAAAAATATAAAGAAGCATATAAAAACATAAGTTTGTTAGAATTGAAAGACAAAAGAAATCTTGTAGATTATGTTGTGAATAATTTAATCAGGTTAAATACAGATAATATAGATAGTTTTGACGGGCTTGATATAGATTCAATGCTTTTATATTATTCTAAACTTATTAAAATAAAATATTTAAAAAATGATCCTAATTTTATAAAAAAAACAAACTCTTTATTGCTTCAAATATTGGTTTCAGCCAGACAAAAAAATTATAAAATTAAAGATGATATTTATATTAAGATTTTAAAACAACAGAGAGACAGAAAAAATTTTAATATAAAAAATTCTATAATAAATGAAATGGAATGGACCGAAAAAAAAATAACTTTAAAATCAAAACCTAGAGTTATTCAAGTGTTATTAACAAACGAATGTAATTCTCAATGTAAAATGTGCAGTATAAATAAGGATGTAAAATGGGAATTAACTGATACAGGATTTAATAATATTGCGAAACTATTAAAATATTCCGACAGTGTTACATGGCAGGGCGGAGAAGTCCGATTTTATAAGAAATTCAGAGAGCTTGTCAATATCGCGAGAAAATATAATGTCAGCCAACATATTATAACAAACGGGATAAATTGGGACGAAAATTTGCTTAAAGAAGTAATGCATGGCGATATGAATATAGCAGTTTCAGCTGACGGATTTGACGCTGATACATATGAGTATATAAGAGGGGTTAACGGTTTTGATAAGATGCAGGAATTTATGTCTATGTTTAACAAACACAGAACAAATCAGAATAGATTGAAAATGTATACAACCGTTATGAATGCTAATATCAATCAAATGCATATTATTCCTGAATTTGCAATTAAAAATAAAATAGATGAAGTTGTTCTTTCTCCTTTAAAAAAATTAAAAGATAATAATTTTTTTTATAAGGAAAATATATTTTTTAAAGAAAATGGTATTGAACTTGTTGAATATAACAATAGAATCAAAAAAATTAATCAGACTGTTGAACGTTTATCAAAAGAATTAATAAATACAAAAATTAAATTTATCTCTTATTTGCCCAAAATAGAGAAAAAAAATACTGTTAATAGTGCATGTTTCAAAGACGATTATTGCAATCACGTTCTTGAACCTAAAAATACTTTTTGTCAGGCTCCGTGGAAATATATAGCAATTACAGAAAACGGCTCGATAATGCCAAGTTTTTCGTGCGGGCAACCATTACTTTTGGGTAATATAAATTCTTGTGATATATTGAAAATATGGAATTCTTTAAAAATACAGAATGTAAGAAAAGATTTAATAGGAGCTTGTGCAGAAAAATGGTGTGGATCATGTAAATCATTAAATTGTTGAACAAATGTGAACTTTTTGTGGTTCACACAGGAGAAATATATTAACATGTATCATGACGAGTATATAAATTTAAAAAGAGATTTGGAGAAAGGATATAAAAATCCGTATGATTATGAAAGAGATTTGCAAAAATTAGTGAACAAAATAATTATTGATATTCAAGAAAAAAATATTGAAAGTGACACTAAAAGAGTAATTGAAATATTTAATGATGTTAAAAATATAAAGGTCCCTTCCGGAATACAAAAACGTTTTGATAATATTTTGTTAAATGAATATGAAATAGCCGAAAGAAAAACAGTTTTAAAATCTAAAATCAGACGTCTTTATTGTGCTGTAACAAGCTTTTGTAATATTAAATGTATAATGTGTGATATTGAAAAACATAAGTGGGAGTTACCGGAACGGGCAATTGAAGAAATTATAGAACTTATGCCTTATTTGGAAAATGTAATGTGGCAGGGCGGAGAGGTTTTTTTTTACAAACATTTTGAAAAATTGATGGATTCAGCCAATTTAAATAAAGTAAATCAAGAGATTGTTACAAACGGATTATTGTTAAATGAGAAAAATATTCATAAATTAGTGGAGTATAATGTTGATTTGGGCATTTCTATTGACGGTCTTACCAAAGATGTATATGAATACATAAGAGTTGGTGCAAATTTTGATAAATTAATTGATAATATAAAATTGCTAAAAAAAATTAAATTAAACAATAGATTAAGAAAATCACATTTGAGATTGAATGTTCTGGTAATGAAAAGCAATATAGAACAAATAGAGTTTTTTCCGGAATTTGCAGCTGAATATGGATTTACAAGATTATGTGTAAATCCATTTGGTCCTGATTTTGTTTCTCAAGAAAATATTTTTCACTATAACAAAAGCGATAAATTTAAATACAAAATAATGAATATAAAAGAAAAATTATTCGAAAAATGTAAATATATGAATATAGAACTTGTTGATAGTTTGCCTAGTTATAGAATAATGAATGAAATTCCATCGGACAAAAAAGAGGAGAGTGTAAAAAAAGAAGATACAAAAGGTGAAGTTGAAAATGTTACAAAAACATTACTTCTTTGTCACGCTCCGTGGAGAAAAATTTTTATAGACTCAGATGGTACGATAATGCCTGAGTGTTTATGTAAAAGAGAATATTCAATAGGTAATATCTCAAAAAATAAAATTGACGAAATATGGAATAATGATAATATGCAGGCATATAGACAAAAAATAATAAATGGTGATCAGTATGTAATTTGTAAAAGCGACTGTACTGAAGGAAGAATTCCGTCTAAAGTTTTAAAGGATGTAATTAATACAAACTTATTTTGGTGGGAATTTTGAGAATAAAATTTTCGGAGTTTAATTGTGTATTATAATGAATACTTGAATTTGAAGAGTGATTTAGAAAAAGGATATAAAACAGCTAAAGATTATGAAAAATCCTTGCAAAAACTAATAAATAAAATAATTGTAGATATACAGAAAAGAAATATAGAAGGTGATGTCCAAAAAGTTATTAGTATAATTGATAACGTTAAGACAATAGAAGTACCGTTAGAGATAAAAAAGCGATTTGACAATATTCTATTAAATGAATCTGAAATAGCAGAAAGAAAAACAATCTTAAAATCAAAAGCAAGAGTACTCTATTGTGTTGTGACAACTCTGTGTAATGTTAAGTGCATAATGTGCAGGATAATAAAAAATCAATGGGAATTGCCGGAACATGCAATTGATGAAATTGTTGAACTTATGCCTTATTTGGAAACTGTAAAATGGCAAGGCGGAGAAGTATTTCTTTATAAACGCTTTGAAGAACTTATGGACCATGCAGGAAGAAACAACGTTTGTCAGGAAATAGTTACGAATGGGCTTCTTTTAAACGAAAACATCATAACTAAACTTGTTAAATATAATGTTGACCTTTATATATCCGTAGAAGGAATTACTAAAGAAATTTACGAATCTGTCAGAATAGGAGGAAAGTTTGAAACTCTTATTAATAATCTCAATATCTTAAAACGGATAAGATCAGAATTTTTCGGTAATTTTACAAATTTGGGATTAAATGTTTTGGTTATGAAAAAAAATATTGAACAAATAGAATTTTTTCCGGAATTTGCAAGGGAATATGGATTTACGAAATTGTGCGTTAATGCCTTCGGCCCTGATTTTATTTCCGATGAAAATATATTTCATTATAATAAAAATATTGAATTTGAAAGAAAAATAACTGATATAAAAGGAAAATTGGCCGCAAAATGTAAGAATTTCGGAATAGAACTTTTTGATTGTCTGCCGTGTTTTAACTCTGAAAGCGAATGCATAACAGTTTCGGATAATGTCGTTTCAAACGGCGCAAATGAAACAAAAAATTCTCAAATTGAAAATATTTCTGAAAATCGTCTCTTATGCCATATCCCGTGGCAGAAAATTTTTATAGATTCGGATGGTACAATAAATCCGGAATGTTTTTGCGACAGAAATAAATCTGCTGGCAATATAGACAGAGATAAACTTCCAGATGTTTGGAATGGCAAAGTTATGCAGGAATACAGAAAAGTAATATCAGATAATTCTTACCATTCAAGATGTGCTAAAAATTGCATCACCGGAATAACTCACAGTAAATCTTTAAAAAATATAATAAACCCTAATTTATTTTGGTGGAGCAATAACCTATAGGAGAGAGTATGGACAAATCTAAATTAAAATGTTTGTTGGTAGTAGCACCTTTTATGCCTATAGAATTGCCATCTATAGGATTACCATATATATCTTCAACATTAAAAAAAGAAGGTTATTCAGTTAAAATAGAAGATCTAAACCAAAAAACAAATAATTTGAAAGAAGAATATATGAAATATATGGATAATGAGGAAAATCAATTAGAATTTTATAATAATCATATTGAATATTTCTTAAAATGGATAGATGATTATATTATAAAAGATAATATCAATGTTATAGGATTTACTGTATGGATGTCAAACTTAAATATAATTAAAAAATTGTCAAAATTAATAAAACAAAAAAAACGTGATGTTTTCATTATATGTGGCGGTCCAGGTGATCCTAAATTACATAAATTATTGGCAAAAGATACAGTTGATATTATTGTAAAGGGAGAAGGTGAAAATACGATACTGGAAATTTTTGATAATTTAGTCAGAAATAAAGCAATGTGTAATATAAAAGGAACAACTTCTTTCAATGATAAGGGTGAAATTATAGATAATTTTCAGCGTGAAGAAATAATGGATATTGATAAAATTAATTTCCCTGATTTATCTGATTTAAATTTATTTGATTATACCTCTAAAGAAATACCTTTATTATTTAGCAGAGGATGTAGTTGGAGATGTAAATTTTGTACAGTTTTTTATAACTGGGATAAATTTAGAACTAGAACAGCAGATAACATATTTGAAGAAATATTACTGAGACTTAAACAATATTATAGAAAAGAATATAAATTCCAATTGTACGATTGTGCATGTAATCAAGATACTCAAATTTTATCCGATTTATGTGATAAAATAATTGCATTAAATTTAACAAAGAATGAAATTAGTTTTAAGGCAAATGCAAAAGTTACACAAGATATGGATTATGAATTTTTAAAGAAAATTAAGAAAGCAGGTTTTACACATTTAAGATTCGGGATAGAAAGTGGTTCTGATAATGTTTTAAAGTTAATGTCAAAACCGTTTAAATCTGCAGAAGCAGAAAATTTATTGAAAAATGCTTCGGATTTGGGTATAGATACGGTAATTACCATGATAGTTGGATTTCCAGGAGAAACGGAGAAAGATTGGAATGATACGATGAATTTTCTTGAAAGGATTTCGCCTTACGTTTTGGATATTTATATGAATTTTTGTTCTATTACTCATGATGTTGCCAGATTACGTTTCTTTGATACTGTTGATTTGAATTATTATGAAGCTCATCATTGGAATTCAAAAGATATGCAAAATACATATGATATTAGGGAATCCAGATTGAAAAGATTGGATGAGAGATTATCTAAAACTTCAATTAAAATAGTTGAGCCAATGCGGCATTACTCTAATAATATATAAAAGATTTTATATGTTGGAGATATTTTTGAATTATTCAGAAATGTTGAATTTATTGAAAGAATTAAAAACAAAACCAAGAAGTGAAGTCATAAAATTTTTTAATAAGAATAAAGATGATTGATTATACAAGGATAAACGTTTTTATAACATTCTTCTCAACGAATATGAAATTGCAACAGGTGCTATAATTTTACAATCAAAACCAAGAGTATTAAAAGTTACACTTACAAATAAATGTAATTTACAGAGTATTATGTGTTGTTGTAATCAATTCCCAAAATGGCAGCTTTCAGAAAAATATAAAAATGAAATATGGAACATCAAATAAATTAACTCTAAATGTAGTTATATCACAATTAAATTATGTTGAAATCGAAAAATTCATAATACTGGCAAACAAATATAAGCTTTTTTATTTACGTTTGGCTAATGATGGAGAATTTTATTTGCCAAATAGTGAAAAATATTTTGTTGGTGCGAGGGAAATTCTTGATATTAATCCGATCATTGATAAACTTTATGAAAATGAAGAGCATATTATTGATGTTGCAGCACAAAATAATGTTATGCTTATATATGATTTACCGAGAAGAATAAAAAACAAAACAGAACATGTTAATATTAGTGATAAAAATATTAAATCTGAATGTAACAAAAAAAAATGCAGGGTTCCATGGATTTCATTATATTTGGATTCTGATGGTTCTATAAAAGGACATTGTTGTTGTAATAATAAACTTGACCATACATATTCAAGTTTATTGAAATTTTGGAATGGAAATATAATGCAGCAATACAGAAAAGAAATGAAAAACGGAAGTTTTAGTCATTATTGCGGCAAACAATGCAGCCAATATGGTTTTTTTGATACTTACCTATAGAAATTTTAAATAATAATTCTTTCATATATTTATTTATAATATCCATTTTGATATAATCCAATTTATAAAAAATGATAAAAATACTGCATAAATATATCGTTAAAGAATTTTTGAGTTCGTTCATTTTCGGACTTATTGTTTTTTCAGTGACAATTTTACTGGAACAGGTCATTATGCTCATTGATTTGTTTTTGTCAAAAGGCGTTTCCTTTTGGATAGTTTTTAAACTTTTTTTGCTGGTTATTCCCAATATTTTATCTCTGACGATTCCGATGGCTATTTTATTCGGAGTTTTGCTTTCCTACGGAAGGTTTTCGGAGGATAATGAAATTACGATAATGCGTTCAACCGGAGCGGATTACAAAACCCTGTCAATGCCGATTATAATTTTTGTGATAATTATAAGCTGCGGGCTTGTTTATTTTAATCATTCGTTTTCGCCGTCAACCTTCAAATATTTCAGAACCCTTTATAAACAGATTTTGGTTGAGACGCCTTTGGCAAAATTCAATGAAAAAACAATTACGCAGCTCGGAGAATATAAAATATACGCCCATAAAGTAAATCCTGATAATAACGTGTTAACCGGCGTTAATATATATAAATATTCAAATAATGATGCAAATCAGGATATAATTCCTTGGAGAATCGCATCGTCTTCGGCTACCGTACGCGTTGAAAAAGGAATCGTTAAATTTAAATTATTCAACGGATATTGGCAGAAAACCGATCCGAAAGTGCCTGAAAATATGCTGCACATTCATTTTGCTTCTTATCAGTTTGAAATATCGGTAATGAACAATATAAATTCGGCGGATATGACGTTAAAAGAGCTTACCTCTTCAAAGATTAATAAAAAAATAAAAACATTTAACAAAGATGATAACCAGATTTATAAATATAAAAATGAATATTGGACAAGGTGGGTTTTAGCCGCGGCTCCGATATTTATAGCCATAGTCGCCATACCGATAGGCATGATGGCAGGAAAAGGTGGAAAGGCGGCAGGATTCGGACTTAGCCTTTGTATTCTTTTTGTATTTTACATGCTTTTGATTGTAGCTTTAAATATCGGAGAAAAAGGGTATATTCCCTCGGCAATTATATTGTGGCTGCCCAATATCGCCACATTGGCTGTCGGAATAATATTATTTAATAAAATGAGTAAAAAATGAAAATTTACGTTTATATATCAAAACAGTTTTTAAAACCGTTGTTTTACATAACTTTCGCATTCGGATTTATTGTTTTAATTTCGGAGTTATTCAGGGAAATGAATTTTTATATGGAAAAGAAAACTCCGTTTATTACCATTGTTGAATATTTGCTTTTTAATTTGCCTTGGTGGACTATTGATGTTTTTGCGCTGTCAGTTTTGCTTGCGCTGCTTTTTTCTCTGGGTGATTTGGCAAAAAGAAATGAAATAACGGTTTTAAAGGCTTCAGGAATAAATATATGGAATTTAATCGCTCTTTTTGTTTTTTTGGGTTTTTGTTTGGGGATAATAGATTTTGCTGCAAGAGAGTTTATAATACCTAAAACGGTAGCGGCCGCATCGTATGTCAGAAACGTCAAAATTGAAAAAAATGATATTGATGAAAATTTAACAGGAGAATATAAAAATATAATAGTTGCTCTTAAAGACAATACAAGAATGTCTGTCGGATATTTGAATGTGGCCGACGGATATATGAAAAATGTAATAATAGACGAATATTACAGTAATTTCTATCTTAAAAAGAATATAGTAGTCGGAGAAGCGTTTTATAAAAATCGCGGATGGCTGCTAAAAAACGGAGTTGAACGCATTTTTGACAGTTCAAATAGCTGGCGGGAAAACTATTTTCAAAATAAAATTTTTACTATTGATATTAAACCCGGCGATTTTATCGACAAAGATACAAGATATGAACAAATGAATCTGAAAGCTTTCAGAGAGTATATACAGAAAAAACAAATGTTAGGGAAAAATACTTTAAAGGATCAGATAAAATATGATATGCGTTTTGCCAGCGTATTCAGCCATATAATAGTTATGATGATAGGAATTCCTTTTGCATTGGGACTCGGCAAAAGATTCGGAAAAATAATCAGTTTCACTTTTGCGTTAATATTTTCATTTATATATTGGACTCTTCAGGGATTTGCGTTGACTTTGGGCGAACATCAGGTTTTAAGCACGGGATTGGCGGCATGGCTTCCGAATGTGATATTTTGTATTATAGGATTTTATCTTTTATCGCGTATAAAAACATAGTATAATAACAAAAGGAAATACGATGAACAGAAAATCTGCAATAGGAATTTTTGACTCAGGGTTGGGCGGACTTACGGTAATGTCAGCCGTTACTAAATTGCTTCCGAAAGAAAATATAATTTATTTCGGGGATACCGCTCATGTTCCCTATGGCTCAAAGTCAAACAAAGTTGTTACGGGTTTTGCGCTTGCAATATCAAAATTTCTTGTAAAACATGATGTTAAACTTATAATTGTGGCTTGTAATACTGCGTCCGCGTTCAGCCTTGCAGATTTGAAAAAGAAAATAAAAGTTCCTGTAATAGGCGTTATAACGGCGGGTTCGGCAATGGCCGTTAAAAATACAAAGAATAAACGTGTTGCCGTTATAGGAACCGAAGGAACGATAAAAAGCGGAGCATATTTAAAAGAAATAAAAAAACAGAATAAGTCAGTAAAAGTTTTTTCGCAAGCCTGTCCGCTGTTTGTTCCTCTTGTTGAGGAGGGCTGGTTTGACGCTAAAATAACAAAAGATATAATAAAGGAATATTTGACGGAAATTTTAAAGAAAAAAACAGATACTATAATCCTGGGATGCACGCATTATCCTCTTTTAAAAAAATCAATACAGAAAGTAATCGGCGGAAACGTTGAAATAATTGACTCTGCGATAGCTATAGCGAACGAAGTTAAAAATCTTTTACATGACAAAAATATTGAAAATGACGCGAAACAAGGCAGACATGTTTTTTACGTAAGCGACTGCCCGGAAAAATTTGAAAAACTTGGCAGTATTTTTTTCGGTAAAAAGATAAAAAATGTAAAAAAAGTTGAGTTGGAGAAATAAATGCAATATAAACTTTCTGTTTTAGGCAGTTTTTCGTCTGCTCATTTTCTGAGAGAGTATAAAGGAAAGTGTGAAAATCTTCACGGTCACAATTGGAAAGTAAGAGTATGTCTGTCAGGCTGCAAACTTGATTCTGCCGGAATGCTTATTGATTTTACGGACATAAAAAAACATTTGTCCGCAGTAATGTCGGCGCTTGATCATAAATGTTTAAATGAAACGCCGCCTTTTGATAAAATAAATCCTACAGCCGAAAATATAGCGGCTTTTGTTTTTGAACAAATGAAAGAATCGGAGACGGATGACATAAAAGTTTACGAGGTTGAAGTATGGGAAAGCGAAACGTCATCGGCAATTGTAAGCAAATGAAAAAAAAAGCGGTAGTTCTATTTTCCGGGGGTTTAGATTCAACGACTGTTTTATATTACGCGTTGTCAAAAGGATACGAAGTTCACTGTCTAATTTTTGATTACGGACAAAAACATAAAAAAGAAATAAAAACGGCCTCTAAAATCGCAAAAAGATTGAATCTTGATTACAATATAATCAAAATAACGATACCTTGGTGCAAAAGTTCTCTTGTAGACAAGTCGGTCAAAATTCCCGAACATAAAATAATAAAAGAGGGGTATGTTCCGACGACTTATGTGCCCGGCAGAAATACAATATTTCTTTCATACGCCGTATCTTATGCCGAAACAATTAAAGCGCGGGCAATTTTTCTCGGCGTAAATGCCGTTGATTTTTCTTCATATCCCGATTGTACCCCGTCTTATTTGAATGCCATGGACGGCGTTTTAAAAGCTTTGAAAAACAATATTAAAATAATAGCTCCGATAGAAAAAATGTCAAAAAACGGGATAATAAAACTCGGTTTAAGACTAAAAGTTCCTTATCAATATACATGGAGTTGTTATAACGGAAAAAAAATACCGTGCGGAACATGCGATTCCTGCAAACTGCGCGCAAAAGGTTTTGAAGAGGTTGGAATAGATGATCCGGCAATCGCAAAAAAAAGCTCCCGTAAATGAAATATTTTTTTCTTACCAGGGAGAAGGCATTTATGCCGGTATCCCGCAGGTATTTGTAAGGTTTGAGGGATGCAATATAAGATGTTCTTACTGTGATACAAAATATTCTTTAACCGTAAACAATAAAAACGGCGATTACTCGCCTGGTGAATTGTGCACCGCGGTCATTGAAATAATTAATAAAAATAAAAAAAATTTTTTCGGATTTATACCTTCGGTTTCTGTTACCGGAGGCGAACCCCTAATACATTCAGGCTTTCTGAAAGATTTTCTGAAACGCATTAAAGAAAAACAAATAAATGTTTATCTTGAAACTAACGGCACTTTACCGGAAGAACTTAAAGAAATATATAAATTGTGCGACGTTATTTCAATGGACATAAAATTAAAATCGGCTTGCGGAAGAAATTTTTTGCGCCGGCATAAGCAATTCTTAAAAACAGCGTATAAAAAGATTTTTGTAAAAATAGTCATATCAAAAAATACCGAAAAAAAAGAATTTATAAAGGCCGTAAATATGATTGACTCTGTTTCAAAAAATATAAAACTGGTTTTACAGCCGGATTCAAATAATATAAAAGAGTACTTTAAGATTGTGGAATTTTACGCCGCTGCATCTGCCAAAATAAAAGACGTAAGAATTTTGCCGCAGATGCATAAAATATGGGATATAAAATAAATGACATTATTTAAAAATGAACTTTCGGTTTTCGCCTCAAAATTTATAGAAATTATTAAAGAAAAAGGATTGGATGCTTCTTATGGTTCGGATTCTTTCAGAGATTATATGGTTCAGATATCATTTAAAAATTCTCTTGTAAAACTCGGGAAAATAAACATTTACTATAAACCGTCAAAAAAATCTTATTCTCTTGTAAATCTTAACGTAAAAGATGAAACCGCCGTGAAAATTATAAATAAATCGTGGGAACAAATAAACGGTTTTGAAGTTCATAAAGAAGAAACCGGCATTTATGAAGCGTTTGCAGACGGCTCTTTCATAAACGGAAAAACGGGCTGCGGAGCCGTTATATTTTTGGGAGATAAAAAAATAAAAGAAATATCAAAAAATATTGCAGATACTTCCGCAAGACAGTTCGGAGGAGAATTGTGCGCTGTTATAGAAGTTATAAACTGGTGTAAAGAAAATAATATAAAAAAAATAAGAATAAATTATGACTATCTAGGAATAGAATATTTTGTAACTGGAAAATGGAAACCTAAAAATATTATTGCAGTAGAATACGTGAAAACTGTTGTTGCTTCCGGTATTGATATTTTATGGCGGAAAATAGACAGTCATACCGGCAACATAAAGAATGATATTGCCGACAAACTTGCAAAAGCCGGCGCAAATTTGTGATTTATGAAAATTTTTCCGCAGAATAAATTTTTAAAAATAATATCGGATGCGTTTATATTTAAAGTATATACCGGCACAGAAACAACTGATATTTTTCAAACCTTAAAGTTTTTTATTGTTCCGATAAAAAACATATCATAAAAATAACCAAAAATGATTGAATTTTATATATAAAAAATGTAAAATCTTATTCACAAATCAGTATTTAATATGAGGAGATATAATGATTAAGGCATTGATGGGCGCGATATTCGGTTCGCAAAACGAAAGAGATATAAAAAAAATCAAACCGGTAGCGGATAAAATAAATTCGTTTGAATCTCAGATAGAAAAACTTTCCAACGAAGAATTGAAATCAAAAACGCAGGAGTTTAAAAAGAGACTTGCCGACGGAGAGACTTTAGACGGTATCTTGCCGGAAGCGTTTGCTTGCGTAAGAGAAGCTTCAAAAAGAACAATCGGGCTGAGACATTTTGACGTTCAGATGATAGGAGGATGTATTCTGCACAGCGGTAAAATCGCAGAAATGAGAACCGGAGAGGGAAAAACGCTTGTCGCAACTCTTGCGGTATATTTAAACGCGCTTGAAGGAAAAGGGGTTCACGTAGTTACGGTTAATGATTATCTTGCAAAAAGAGATAAAGAATGGATGGAACCTATATACAATGCTCTCGGGATGACTGTCGGGAATGTTTGTCATGACGTTTCAAATGAAGAAAGAAAACAGGCTTATTTATGCGATATTACTTATGTTACCAATAATGAACTCGGATTTGATTATTTGAGAGACAATATGGTCGTTTCAAAAGAACAGAGAGTTTTAAGGCCGTTAAATTATGCGATTATAGACGAAGTTGACTCAATTTTGATTGACGAGGCCAGAACGCCTCTTATAATTTCCGGTGCAGGAGAACAGTCAACAGATAAATATTACGTAGCAAACAGAATAGTTCCGATGTTAAACGGCAGATTTATAACGGAAGCGGAGGAAGTAAAAGCAAAATACGACGGCGTTGATTTGGCGAAAGGTTATGATTATCTTGTAGACGAAAAAAATCATACCGTAGTTTTGACGGAACAAGGCGTACAGAAAGCCGAGAAAGTTTTGGGACTGAAAAATATTTATGATGATATGCAGTCTGAATGGGTTCATCATTTAACTCAGGCCGTAAGAGCTCACAATCTTTACAAGAGAGACGTTCATTATGTTGTCAAAGACGGCGAAGTAATTATTGTTGATGAATTTACCGGAAGACTGATGCCGGGAAGAAGATGGTCCGACGGACTTCATCAGGCCGTTGAAGCCAAGGAAAACATGCAGATAGCTGAAGAAAACCAGACTATGGCGACGATAACATTCCAAAATTTTTTCAGAATGTATAAAAAAATTGCCGGTATGACAGGTACCGCCCTTACCGAAGCGGCCGAATTTTGGGAAATTTATAAACTTGAAGTAGTTGAAGTTCCGACAAACAATCCTATGATAAGAAAAGATTATCCGGATGTTATATACAGAACCGAAAGAGAAAAATACAATGCCATAGTTGACGATATTGAAAAATGCTGGAAAGCGGGACAGCCAGTTCTTGTCGGTACGCGTTCTATTGAAAAATCGGAAAAAGTTTCTGAAATTTTAAGAAAAAAAGGAATACCGCACAATGTATTGAACGCTAAATTTCACGAACTTGAAGCGCAAATAATAGCTCAGGCCGGCGCAAAAAACGCCGTTACTATCGCCACTAACATGGCGGGAAGAGGAACCGATATCGTTCTCGGCGCCGGAGTTGAAGGGCAGAATACTATAGTTAAAGAATTGGGCGGTTTATATATAATCGGTACGGAAAGACATGAGTCAAGAAGAATTGATAATCAGTTAAGAGGAAGATCCGGACGTCAGGGAGATCCCGGAGCTTCGCGTTTTTATCTTTCAATGCAGGATGAACTCATGAGGCTTTTCGGTTCGGACAGAATGTCTTCGTTAATGCAGAAACTCGGATTAAAAGAAGGAGAAGATATTCAGCATCCTTGGATTTCAAAAGCGGTTGAAAATGCGCAGAAAAAAGTTGAAGCTATGAATTTTGATGTTAGAAAGCAGCTTATTGATTTTGACAACGTAATGAACAAGCAAAGAGAAGCTATTTACAATTTGAGAAACGAAATATTGGAAGGGGAAGATGTTTCTGCGACTATACAGGATATGCTTCTTGAATCGATTGAAGAAAAAGTTGATATGTGGGCGCCTGAAAAAGCGTACCCTGAACAATGGGAATGGTCAAATTTTAAAGCTTGGATGGCAAGATCATTTTCAATTAATTTTGAAATGCCGAATTCAGAAGATTTAAACGTTTTAAATAAGGAAGTTTTAAAAGAAATACTTATTGAAAAAATAAAAGAAGCATATGAAAAAAGAAAAGAGCAGCTTACTCCTGAACTTTTGGGACATATAGAGAGAATGGTTCTTTTGCAGATGATAGATACGGCATGGAAAGATAATCTTTATGAATTGGATCAGCTGAAAAAAGGCATAGGGTTCAGAGCTTACGCCCAGAAAGATCCGAAAATAGAATATCAAAAAGAATCGTTTATTTTATTTGATAATATGATGAAAAGAATCAGAGAAGCAACAATAGAGTATGTTTTTAAAGTACAGGTTAATATTGCTCCCAAACCTGTTTTTAATCAACAAAAAATGGTTGAAGAAAAAAATGATACGGCTGCTGATTCAGGAAAAGAAAAAAACAATGCAGGCAACGGCGGCAAAATAAGCGCTAAAGATATAAAAAAAATAGGCAGGAACGATCCGTGTCCGTGCGGAAGCGGCAAAAAATATAAAAAATGTTGCGGAGCGAATGTTAGATAAGTTTAAGTAAAAAATAAACTATACAAAGGTGGGCTGTGAGACAATTTAGGTTAAAATACTTTTTGTTGTCTATATTAACAGGATTCCTTGTAGCGTTGTCATTCCCAAAACTAAATGCTTTTTATTTAACTTGGATTGCATTTGTGCCTCTTATATATTCTGCTCTCAGAAATTGCGTAAAAAATTCATTAATATATGGTTTTTTAGCGGGATTTGTCTGTAATGCGGCGGCATTATATTGGATATTTCCGTTTATGCTGTACAACACCGATTCAATAAGCCAGTCAATAATCGTATCGGTTTTATTATGGTCATATTTGGCGTTGTATTTTTCTTTATGGTCAGGTTTTTTAAGTTTTACAAGAAGGCATTTGTATCCTTTTTTATCAATAATTTTTGCCGCATGCTCATGGATTGCTCTTGAATTTTTAAGAACATATTTTTTAACAGGTTTTCCTTGGAATTTGTTGGGATATACGCAGAGTCCTTTTCTTCAAATAATTCAGATAGCCGATGTTTTAGGTTCATACGGAATATCATTTGCAATAATTTGCGTTAATATGCTGCTGTATTATTGGTTATATTCAAAAGCCAACAGACGAAGATATTTATTGATATCGGCGCTTATCATTACCGTTTTAATAGGTTACGGCTTAATACGTATGAGCAGATTCAATTCTTCGTACGGTGAAAAATTAAATGCAGGGATTGTTCAACCTAATATTGACCAGTATAAAAAATGGAACAATGATTATAAAATTGAAATAATAAAGACATTGGAAGAAAGCGCAAAATTTTTTGAAGACAAAGAACGAGATATAATAGTTTATCCCGAAACGGCATTGCCGGGATTTTTGCAAAATAATGACGAAACTGATATACAAAATATGATAAAAAATATTTCAAATTCGCAAAATATCAGTTTAATAGGCGCGCCGAGTCTGACAAAAAATAAAATATACAATTCCGTGTTTGCGGTCAGCAGTAAAGAAGTCATAAATATACACGATAAAAATCATTTGGTTGTTTTCGGCGAATATATACCGTTTAAAAAATTATTGTCTAAATTTTTCGGCGTTTTAAATTCGCTCGGCGATTTTTCAAAAGGCAGCGTAATGCAGGTTTACAGCTGCGGTAAAATAGTTGTCGGTCCTACTATATGTTCTGAAAATTTCTTTCCGTCATTATCAAGAAATCTAGTTTTAAACGGCGCTAAAATTTTAACAAATCATACGAATGACGCGTGGTTTTTTGACACTTTTGCCCCGTATCAGCATTTTGTAATGAACATTTTCAGGGCGGTAGAAAACAGAAAGAACATAATAATATCGGCGAATTCCGGATTATCGGGAATTATAGATTCAAGCGGGAACACCGTTTTGAAAACGCAAATAAATCAAAGCATTAATGTTTCAGGGTCAGTATATCAAAATGATTACATTACAATATACACAAAATTCGGCGATTTTTTTGCAGTTATGTGCATATCTGTCACATTATTTATTTTAGTAATAATTTTTATAATATAAAGGGGCCAAATAATGCTTAAAGAATTTAAAGAAAAAATAAATACGTTAAGGGGGTCTCTTTGATATAGACCGTAAAATAAAAGAGATTTCTGATTTGGATAAGGTTATTTCGGCGCAGGATTTTTGGTCTGACCAGAATAATGCTAAAACGATTATGTCAAAGTTGGACGGATTGAAAAATTTGGTTTTCCAGTGGCAGAATTTAAATGAAAAAGCAAACGAATTATCTGAAATAGAACAGCTTTTAGAAACAGAGACTGACGAAGAATTGAGCGAACAATTGCAAAAGGATACTAAAAAATTAGAAACAGAAATAAAAAAACTAGATATAAAAACAAAATTATCCGGACAGCATGACAAAAATAATGCGATTGTTTCAATAAATGCCGGCGCCGGCGGAACAGAATCATGCGATTGGGTTTCAATGGTTTTCAGAATGTACACGATGTGGGCTGAAGACAAAGGGTTTGCTTTAAATACGGTTGATATGCTGAGCGGAGACGAAGCCGGAATAAAAAATATAACTTTTATCGTTAAAGGCGAGTATGCTTACGGCCTTTTACAATCTGAAATAGGAGTTCACAGACTTGTAAGAATCTCGCCGTTTGACGCTAATAAAAGAAGACATACATCTTTTTGTTCGGTTGATGTTATACCGGAAGTAGAAGATGAAATAGATATAGTAATTGATGAGAAAGATATAAGAATTGATACATACAGAGCCGGCGGAGCCGGAGGACAATATGTCAATAAGACGGATTCAGCCGTCAGAATTACGCATTTACCTACTAATATTGTGGCGCAGTCCCAGACGGAAAGATCCCAGATAAAAAACAGAGTTACTGCGATGAGGCTGTTAAAGGCCAAGTTATATGAATATGAACAGGAAAAAAACAGACAGGCTTATGAAAAACATTATGACGAAAAAGGATTGATTGCATGGGGCAGTCAAATCCGTTCTTATGTTTTTATGCCCTATCAGCTTGTTAAAGATCACCGTACAGAGTACGAAACTTCTCAGGTTGCAAAAGTTATGGACGGAGATATTGATGATTTTATAAACGAATATTTAAACTGGAAATTAATGCAGAAAAAATAATTATAAAAAAGAGGAAAGCAAATGAGAGAGTTTACATTATTTGTTGACGGCAAAGATGTCGACACAGGTAAGTATGAATATTTCCCTTATGCTGACCAGGTTATTCTTGATTTTAAAAAAACTTACCAGACTATCACAAAATTAAAAAAAGGCGAAATTCCCGAAGATGTTGATAAATATATTTATGCGAGATATTGTGTAGGCGATAATGAACTTAATAAGCAGGCGATAGAAGCTGCATATAGAGCAAGTAAAATTATGAAAAATATACCGGTCGCTAAAAGGAAGAAAATGCTATATGATGTACATAAATATTTAATAGCAAATAAGGATACAATTATAAAATTATTGGCTATAGAAGGGCACCCATTAAAACTTGCAGAATGGGAATTTTATGCAATGGATAATGCTTTTTGTAAAACTACTTTAGATCTTTTTAAAGACGGGGTTTGGGAAGAAAAAGGAACGATCGGAAATGAAAAAGTTTATCTTGTTAGAAAACCTGATGGCGTTGTAGTTCTTGTACCGCCAAAAAATGCTTCAGCAAGTAATTCTCTATCAGCAGCGTATGTTTTTTTAGGTGGAGATTCTCTAATAATAAAAGCTCCATTGAAAGCTCCAATAGCTACTCTTTTTATTTGGAAAAATGTAGTTGGAAAAGCATTAAAAGAAAATAATGCACCTGACGGTTTAATGAATATAGTTGTTGGTAATTCAAAAATTATTATGGATGAATGGTTAAAAAATCCTAAAGTTAATGATATATTTTTCTTTGGAGAAAGTGAAAATGGTTTAGAGATAGGCAGACAAGCATATATTAATGGAAAAAAAGCGATTCTTGAACTTTCAGGTAATGATAATTTATTTGTATGGGATGGGTGTGATGTGGAGGGAGCGGCAACATCTGCCGTAGATTGTTTTTTAGGGTCAACGCAAATATGTATGTTGCCAAAAAATTTAATAGTGCATGAAAAAATTTATGATAAATTTAGAGATAAATTGTTAGAAAAAGTTTATAAACTGAAATTCGGATTACCGTCCAATAAAGAAACTTATTTTACTCCTGTTGTTAAGATGAAAGAATGTCAAGAATTTTTACAGGATGCTTTATTGAAAGGAGCGAAATTACTATGTGGTGGTAAAAGAGTTGATTATAATGGTGTTGAAAATGACAGAGGCTTGTATTTTCAACCAACTTTAGTAGAAATAAATACTGATAATACTGAAATATTTAATATGAAAATTGTTAAGGAAGAAAATTTTTTCCCGGTAATACCAATTATTAAAGTTACATCAAAGAAAAAAGAAAAAAAAGAAGCTGATGAAGAAATTTTTGCAAATATGTTAAAAATTGCAGAAATCAATGAATATGGGCTTAGAGCATCCGTATGGGTTAAATCAGCTTATTATACAAGACAATTCATGAAATATATAGACAATAGCGCATTGTTAAGAATAAATTCAAAACATGTTGCATATTCTTTATATTTGCCAGGCCAGGGCGGGGTGGGTAAAACAGGCGGTCCTTTTGGTGAGGCCAGCTATCTTGTTGAAAAAACAACTCATTTACAAGGCATAAGTCTTACAAGAGAATAATAAAAATGAATTACTATGCTTTATTCCCATCTATAACAGCAGTATTAATTGCACTGATGGGTTTTTTTGTGCTTTATAAAAATAGAAGGAATATATTAAGTATTACTTATTCTTTTTTGTCATTTGCATTATTTTTGTGGCTTATGGATTTTTCTTTGATGTATTGGTTTGCAGGATATTACAATATTGCTTATATTTTTGCAAAAATCGGTTTTGTAGGTGTTATTTTAACTCCAGTTTGCGCACTGCATTTTATTTTAGAATTTTTAAACAGCCCATATAAAAAGTATATACCCTATATTTACATTTCAACAATACCGGTTATAATTATAAATTTTACTTCTCATTTAATTTATAGAGGATTAAGTAATAATTTCTGGGGTTATTATCCGATAGCAGGTATTTTATATTTTATACCTCTTATACAATTTACACTGACATTTTCTACATGTGCTTATATGCTTTTTGGAAATTTAAATAATCCTAAATTTAGCGCAATAAAACAGCAACAAACAAAGTATTTAGCAGTTGCTTTTTCTATAGCCGTTCTGGGTTCAGGCGACTATATTATAAAGTATCCGTTTATTAATTTTTATCCTTTTGCATATATCGTAGTCATATTTTTTAGTGGTATTATTGCATTAAGTATAATTAAGACTAATTTGATGGATATAAAATTAGCTTTGACTCAAACAGGAATTTTAGTTGTTTTGTATGCTATGGTTTTAGGTATACCGTTTTATATAGGATTGGGAACCGGGGAATGGTTTCTTGCTTCATTAATGTTATTTGCTTTATCTACAATAGGTCCTATGGTTTTAAAATATCTGCAAAGAAAAGCAGAAAGAATACTATTAGCCGAGCAAAATGCATATCAGCAGTTATTGGTTCAGGCATCAAAAGGCATGATTGAACAACAACAGTTGCCTAAATTGGCACAACTGACGGTTAGAATTATTAAAAGATCTGTGAAAGTTAATTTTGTGTATTTATTTATATTAGACCATGAAAAAAATAAATACGTATGTTTAGGCGCAAGAGGTGAAGTAAATAAAAATTTGGATATAAATTTTTCGGAAGACAGCAAAATCTGCGAGTATATGAAGTCTGTAAAAGATCCGTTTTTATTTTTTAATTTAAGAAAAAGTTTGAAAGATTCATTTTCAAATATAGCAAAAGATATAAATTTAATAGTTCCTTCAATGTTAAGAGACAAACTGATAGCTTTTTTAGTGCTTGGAGAAAAAACTAACAAAACCGTTTATTCATCGCAGGATATAGAAGTTTTTAAAACCTTGTCTAATCAGGCGGGGCTTGCAATAGAAAATTGTAATTTTTTGGCTGAAACTCAAAAACAGCAAAAAAGGCTTTATGATGCAGAAAAATTGGCTTCAATCGGAGGAATGGCTGACGGTATGGCGCATCAGATAAAAAACAGATTAAATGTTTTTTTAATGGGACACACAAATATAGATTTTGAAATAAAAGATTTTGAAGAAGCAAATAAAGAGCTTATTGATACAAAACCGCAGATAAAAAATATGCTTCAAGAAATAAAATCTACTATTTCTAAAATGGAAGAAAACGTTAAAAAAACCGATACTATAGTAAAAGGCATATTGAATTTTGCCAAAACAACAGAAAAAGATACATATTTCGGATATTTTGTATTTAAAGAAATAGTTGAACAGTCGGTTGATTTAATGAAAGTAAAACATAGAGCCGATAATATTCCCATAACATTATCAATCCCCAAAGAAGATAAAATTTACGGAGTCAGGTCCCAGATACAGGAAGTAGTCTATAATTGTTTGGATAATGCCTATGAAGCGGTTCTTGAAAAACAGCAGTTAAACAAATTGGAAAATATTGATACTGATTTTAAACCGGAAATAAACGTAAGTTTGCAATTTATTGACGGATTTGTAAATATAGCAATAAAAGACAACGGAATCGGCATAAAAAAAGAAAACGAAGCCAAGATTTTTTCGGCTTTTTTTACTACAAAACCGTCAAGCAAGTCGGGTTCAGGCATAGGAGCATATGTAACAAAAAGGATGATAGAAGAAAATCATAAGGGTAAAATTGTTTTTAATTCAAAATACAGGCAAGGCACTACCTTTTTAATAACATTGCCTATGTCAAAAAATATTAACGAACAAATCAATAAAACGGCAGAAGTCGTTTAGATACATACAAATGTATTTAAAAAACCATCCAAAATATGCTATAATAATAAAACAGTGGCAGATATAAGCAAAAATATAGAACAAATCCGCAACAAAATAAAAGAAACATCAAACGGTAAGAATGTTTCTATAGTTGCTGTTACTAAAACTTTTGGAGCAGATTGTATAGAATCTGCATTGTTATGCGGTATAAATGACATAGGAGAAAGCAAGATTCAGGAAGCTTTGCCTAAATTTGATGTTCTTTCTAATAAAGGAATTTTTAAAAATATCAAAAAGCATTTTATAGGGCATCTGCAGTCTAATAAAGCTAAAAAAGCCGTATTGAATTTTGATTTAATACAATCTTTAGACAGTAAGGAATTGGCGGAAAACATTAACAGACATGCTGAAAATATAGATAAAATTCAGGATTGTTTGCTTGAATTAAAGATTTCTCAGGAAGTAACAAAACACGGCGTTTCTAAAGAATATATAGAAGATTTATATATTTATTGTATTGAAAAGTGTAAAAATATAAAAATTTGCGGAATTATGACGATTGCGCCTTATTTTGATAATAAGGAAAAGGTCAGACCGTATTTTAAAGCGGCTTATAACATTTTTACGGATTTAAAGAATCAATTTGATAATAAAGATTTTTTAATTTTATCAATGGGAATGTCAGATGATTTTGAGGTAGCCGTGCAGGAAGGGTCAAATATGGTCAGAATAGGTTCAGCTTTATTTGGAGAAAGAATATATGATAAATAAAAAATTTTATGATAAAAAAGTTGTTTTTATAGGGTCCGGTAATATGGCTGAAGCAATAATTTCCGGGTTTATAAAAAATGATATAGTAAAAAGTTCTAATATCGTATGCAATGATATCTCTGAAGAGAGATTAAATATTCTTGCTCATAAATATGCGGTTTCAATCCAGCAGGATAAATCTCAGGCGCTTGAAAATGCGGAAATTGTTTTTCTTTCAACTAAACCTCAGCAGTTTAACAATATTTTAAAAGAACATGCAAGTGAATTGAAAAAGGCAAAAATAATAGTGTCAGTAGCGGCCGGTATAACAACGGCTTTTATTGAAAAATTTTTGCCCGACAATATTATTGTCAGAGCTATGCCTAATACTCCGGCATTAGTCGGTAAAGGCGCCATAGCGGTTTGCGGCGGAAAAAATGCAGACAAAGAAAATATACAGGATATAGCCGATATTTTTTCAGTTATAGGCAGAGTTGAATGCGTGGAAGAAAAAATAATGAATGCCATAACCGCCGTTTCAGGTTCAGGCCCTGCTTATGTTTTTTATCTGTCGGAAATGATGCGTAATGCCGCAGAACAATTTGATATTCCGGCAGATGTCGCCAAACATCTGGTATATCAGACTATATACGGCGCCGGGAAAATGCTTATAGAAAGCGGATTGGATGACACCGTATTAAGAAAACATGTTACGTCTCCGGGCGGAACTACGGAAAAAGCAATAGAAGATTTCGAAAAAAATAACTTTAAACAAATCGTTCTCTCGGCTGTGGAAAAAGCTAAAACAAGAGCAGAAGAACTTTAGATATATTCTAGTATTAAAAAAGAGGTGCCAAAAATGATCATTAAAGTTAGAGTTATTCCTAATTCAAAAAGAAATGACGTTGTAAGCAGAATAGGGTCAATTCTGAGAGTTAAAATAGCAGCTCCTGCCGTTGAAGGTAAAGCAAATGAAGAGTTATGTGATTATTTATCGGATTTTTTTGATGTAGGAAGGTCTAATGTTTTACTTAGAAAAGGCGAACGCGGCAGAGAAAAAACTATAGAAATTACAGGCAGAACAGAAGAAGAACTTGAAGAAGTGTTGGGTACAATCCCGTAAACTTAAATTCAGAGAAACTTAAATGCAAAAAAATATAGCTAAAACCTTATTTTGGCAGGCAAATACTCTTTATTTACTTGATCAGCTTGTTTTGCCCGGAAAAGTTTTATATAAAAAGTGTAAAACCTATAAAGATGTTTCCGAGGCTATAAAAAATATGATAATAAGAGGCGCTCCGGCGATAGGCGTTGCCGGTGCTTTTGGCATAGTTCTTGCCGGAATAAAAGCGTCAAGATTTTCTCCGCTTGAAAAACTTTCCTATATAAAAAAAGCGTCAATACTTTTGATTTCTTCAAGACCTACGGCGGTTAATCTTAAGTGGGCTGTTGAAAGAATGGTAAAAGTAGCCGAAAAATCGGTTAATCTTAATCCTCAGAATTATATAAATGTTTTAACTGATGCCGCTTTTGAAATATATGACGAGGATATTGCCGTAAATAAAAAAATGGGCGAGTTGGGTGCAAGGCTTCTGAAAAAAGATTCCGTTGTTCTTACTCATTGTAACGCCGGAGCTCTGGCAACTGCCGGTTACGGAACGGCGCTTGGAGTTATAAGAACCGCTTATAAAGACGGAAAAATAAAAAATGTCTTTGTGGATGAAACAAGGCCTTATTTGCAGGGAGCAAGGCTTACGGCGTGGGAGTTGCAGCAGGAAAAAATACCGTATACCCTTATAACTGACAATATGGCCGGATATATTATGAAAACAAACAGGATAGACGCCGTTATAGTGGGAGCCGACAGAATTGCTTTAAACGGAGACGTTGCAAATAAGATAGGGACATATTCTTTATCCATTCTTGCAAAATATCATAAGATACCGTTTTATGTAGTTGCTCCGGTGTCAACAATAGATTTTAATACGACGTACGGTTCAAAAATAGTAATAGAAGAAAGATCGGCCGATGAAGTTTTAAAAATAAACGGCAAAGAAATAGCTCCGAAAGGCACAACTGTAAGACACCCGGGATTTGACGTAACGCCGGCATCAAATATTACTATGATAATAACTGAAAAAGGCGTTTTTAAACCAAACAAAATTTCAACTTTAAAAAAGATTAAATGAGGAAAGAAATTAAGTTTGAAAAACTTACTCCTGATTTGATGGTATCTGACGTTGCCGAAACGGTTAAATTTTATACTGAAAAACTCGGCTTTAAATTGAAAATGCTTGTTGACGATAACGGAAAAACTGCCGATATTGTTATTGAAAACAATAAAAAGTATACTTACGCGATGGTTGCGCGTGATGAAGTTTTTGTAATGTTTATGCACGGAAAGACTTATAAAAAAGATATAAAAGCTTTAAAAAACGTTAAAAAAGGTTTATCCGGAACTTTGTATTGTGATATTGACGGCGGAGTTGAAGAACTAAGAAACGATTTTTTTGAAAAAGAAGTAAAAATAGTAAAAGATATTGAAAATACGATATACCGTATGAAAGAATTTCATATTGAAGATTGCAACGGATATATAATCGGATTCGGGGAGAAGGTTAAATAAAAATGGAAAACAACGATAAAAAAGATTATTCTAAAACTGTAAATCTGCCTAAAACGGATTTTGCCATGAAGGCAAATCTGCCTCAGCGTGAACCTGAGTTTATAAAAAAATGGCAGGACGCAAAAATTTATCAAAAAATGAGAGCAAAAAATAAAGGAAAAGAAAAATTTATTTTGCATGACGGTCCGCCTTACGCCAACGGCAACCTTCATTTGGGGCATGCTCTGAACAAGGTTTTAAAAGATCTCGTAGTAAAATATAAAAATATGAAAGGTTTTGACACTCCTTTTACACCCGGGTGGGACTGCCACGGGCTTCCGATAGAAACGCAGTGTCTGAAAGAATTAAAAACCGATAAAAATAACGTTGATAAAAAAATATTCAGAAAACAGGCTTCTGATTTTGCGAAAAGATTTGTAAATATACAAAGAGACGGTTTTATACGACTGGGTGTTTTTGCAGATTGGGAAAAACCGTATCTTACGCTTGATCATAAATATGAGGCTTCCATAGTGAAAGTGTTTGGAGAGCTTGCAGAGAAAGGTTTCCTTTTCAGAAAGAAAAAACCCGTTTACTGGTGCGCTTCATGCGAAACTGCTCTTGCCGACGCCGAAGTTGAATATGCAGACCATAGTTCCGATTCAATATTTGTAAAATTCCAAATAATTGAATTAAACGCCGGTTTAAAAGGCAAGAATTTATCAGATTATTCTGTTTTAATATGGACTACAACTCCTTGGACGCTTCCCTCAAACGTTGCATTGGCGTTTTCTCCTAATGCCGTTTATGTTTCAGCCGAGTTTAAAACGGGCGATAAAACGGAAAAACTGATAGTGGCTAAAGATCTTATAGAAAACGTAAAAAATAAAATAAACGCAGACTCATATAAAATCAATGATGAGTTTTCAGGGATAACCCTTGAATATATAAAATGCAAAAATCCGGTAGTTGACAGATTGTCAACCGGTATTTTGGCCGATTTCGTAAGTATGGAAGACGGCACGGGAATAGTCCACATAGCTCCGGGACACGGACAGGAAGATTATCAGGCCGGAATAGCTTATAATCTTGAAATAGTTTCTCCTTTAAACGACAGAGGCCAGTTTACAAACCAGGTTCCTGAATTTGAGGGAATAAACGTTTTTAAAGCAAATCCTCTAATAATAGAAAAACTGCAAAAAGAGGGGAAAGTTCTTGCAAGTTTGAAAATAGACCATTCGTACCCGCACTGCTGGAGATGCAAAAAACCGGTCATATTCAGAGCGACGCCGCAGTGGTTTATGAGCGTTGAACATAATGATTTAAGAAAAAATCTTTTATCGGAAATAAAAAATGTAAGCTGGATACCGAAATACGGCGAAAACAGAATCACTTCAATGATAGAAACAAGACCTGACTGGTGTTTAAGCAGGCAAAGGCTGTGGGGCGTTCCTCTTCCTGTATTTTACTGCAAAGAGTGCGGAGAAGCGATAGTTGATAAAAAAATTATAGATAAAGTCGCGCAATTATTTGAGCAGCACGGCGCAACGATATGGTTTGAAAAAACAGCCGAAGAACTTTTGGAAGGTTTTGACGTAAAATGCCCTTCATGCGGTAAAAAAGAATTCAAAAAAGAAGAAGATATACTTGACGTATGGTTTGATTCAGGCGTTTCATCAGAGGCTGTTTTATCAAGCGGCAATTATGAAGATTTGCAATTTCCCGCAGATATGTATCTTGAAGGAAGCGACCAGCACAGAGGCTGGTTTCAGACTTCTCTTCTTCCGGCTGTGGCATTAAAAGGAAAAGCTCCGTATAAAACAGTTTTGACGCACGGTTTTTTGGTTGACGGACAAGGTAAAAAGATGTCAAAATCCTTAAAGAACGGAATGGAACCCGAACAGATAATAAACAAATACGGCGCCGACGTTTTAAGGCTTTGGGTAGCAAGCTGCGACTACCGAGAAGACGTAAGAGTTTCCGAAGAAATATTAAAAGGACATATAGACGCTTACAGAAAAATAAGAAATACTATAAGATTTTTGCTTGGCAATATAGGCGATATGTCTTATTGCGACAAACTTGATTATAAAGATTTAAACGAGATAGATAAATATGCCCTGCATTGTTTAAATGACGTTATCAAACAGGCGACGCTTGGTTTTGAGAATTATGAATTTCATAAAACAGTAAACGCCGTAAATAATTTCTGCACCGTATTTTTAAGCGGTTTTTATCTTGACGCTTTAAAAGACATAATGTACTGCGACAAGCTTAACAGCAAAGACAGAAGAAGCGCCCAGACGGCGATGCTTGAAATCGTGACAGTTTTGACCGAACTTTTGGCGCCGGTATTGTCGTTTACTATGCAGGAATCATGGAATGAAATAATAAAAATAAACAAAGGGCTTCCGGAATTTGTAATATTATCCGAATATCCCAAAGAAAACCCTTTGTATAAGCTTGACGGCGAAAAACTTGCAAAATGGGAAAATCTTGTTTTAATAAAACAAAAAGTTTTGGCTGAAAACGAAAAGTTGAGACAACAGAAAATAATAGGTTCAAATCTTGAAGCCGGCCTGACGGTTAAATACGGCAAAAAGTATGAATCTGCTTTGGAAAACGAAAATCTTGTAAAAGTCGTTATGGGCAGCTGGGATATAAAATTTGAAAAATCCGGCGATGAAAATGTTTTGGAAATAATTTCAAAAAAATCGGATTTTTCAAAATGCGAAAGATGCTGGAGACATATTGACGACGTTTCAGACGGGCTTTGCAAAAGATGCGCAGCAGTTTTGAAGTAATTTCGGATTTTAAATGATATATTATAATGCCGTTGGTTTTCATGATTTTTTGAAAATCAACGGCTCTATTAAATAGCGGAAGACAAATGATATATTTAATTTTAACGTTTATTTATGTTTTTGCCGATCAGATAACAAAATTTCTGATTGTGACCAACATTCCACTTGGTTCGGGAGTGCGCACATTTGATTATTTGAATATAATTCATATAACAAATACCGGAGTCGCTTTCAGCATGTTTCAGGGGGCGAATTTTGTTTTCACGGTAATTACAGCATCGGTTGTGGCCGGCGTGTTATTGTTTATATCAAAATATAAAAATGAATTGACTAAATTGCAGATTCATGCGATGGTTCTTATAATTTCAGGAGGAATAGGCAATTTAATTGACAGAATTTTCAGAGGCGCCGTGGTAGATTTTATAGACGTCGGATATAAAACTGTTTACAGGTGGCCGGCATTTAACGTGGCCGATTCATGCGTTTTTATAGGAGTATTTCTTTTTCTTTTCTCAATGTTGTTCCAAAAAAACAATAAATCATAACAAATCAAAAAAGGATAAATCACAAATCATGTTCAGACCTAAGTTATTTACGTTGTTGAAAAACAGACCGGAAGAATTTAAAATTCAAAATATAATGAGAGAGATTATGGTCGGTCTTATAATATCTTTTATTTCCATTCCTTTGTCTATCGCTCTTGCAATCGCTTCGGGAGTAAGCATTGAAAAAGGATTGATAACCGGCGTTGTCGCCGGCATCATAGTTTCTGTTTTCGGAGGAAGCCGCGTGCAGATTGCCGGACCTACCGGCGCTTTTGTGGTAATTGTGTACGGAATAGTTCAAAAATTCGGCGTGGACGGGCTTATAGTCGCTACCGCGATGGCAGGAATAATTCTTGTAGTTATGGGATTTTTAAAATTCGGCAGCGTTTTAAAATATATTCCGGATCCTTTGGTTATAGGTTTTACAAGCGGCATAGCGGTTGTATTGTTTTCTACGCAGATAAACGATTTTTTAGGATTAAATCTCAGAAATATTCCAAGCGAATTTATACCGCAGTGGAAACTTTATTTTGAAAATATAACGAATATAAATTTTCAAACCATCGCCTTAGGAATAGGCTCGCTCCTGTTTATTGCTTTTTATCCCAAAAAATTTAAGTTTTTACCGGCAAGTCTTGCCGTTATAATAATAACTACTATTGCAGTAAAAGTTTTTAATTTTAACGTTGATACCATATATACTCATTTCGGAGATATATCTAAAAATATTTCATTTGCTCCCAAAATTCCTTCTGTTACGGTTGATATGTTCTTGGCACTGCTGCCTTCGGCGCTTATAATAGCTTTTCTGGCTGCCATAGAATCGCTGCTTTCGGCTGTTGTCGCAGACGGTATGATTGAAAAAAAACACAGGTCAAACACGGAAGTTATAGCACAGGGCATGGCAAATGTTGCTTCTTCAATTTTTGGAGGAATTCCCGCTACGGGCGCTATCGCCAGAACTTCCGCCGGAATAACAAACGGCGCAAAAACTCCGGTTGCCGGAATTGCAAACGCTTTTTTTATTTTTATAGCTATGATTTTGTTTATGAAATACGTTCAGCTTATTCCGATGGTTGTTTTGGCTGTTATTCTTTTTAACGTGGCGTACAGAATGGTTGATTTCAGGGCGTTTTCAGAAATAAACAAAGCTCCGTTGAGCGATTCAATTGTTTTAATAACTACTTTCCTTTTAACGGTTTTTGTAAATCTTGTTTATGCCATAGAAATCGGAGTTATTCTTGCTTCGGTTCTTTTTATGAAGAGAATGTCCGATATAACAAATATAACGGCTATTGACCAGGAAAACGAACTTGAAGACGAAATAGAAGAGGCAGGCGGAGAGATAGACAAAAAAATATTTGTTAAAGACGTGGTCGTTCATGAAATCACAGGCGCGTTTTTTTTCGGCGCGGCAAGCACTTTTGTTGAATATATGGAGAATATAAAGCAATGCAAGGTTATAATAATAAGAATGAGAAAGGTTCCGGTTATGGATGCCACCGGATACAACGCTTTATATAAAATACATAAAAGATGCAAAAAAACAAACACCAGGCTTATTCTCTGCGGTATTGAAAAGCAACCGTTAAAATTACTTACAAAATATAATTTTATAAACGACATAGGAAGAGAAAATATATGCTTGAATCTTAATTCGGCGCTTATACAAGCGGATAAATACGTAAAATCTCTTGCTAAAAAATAAATTAATTTTTAATGTTCTTAAAATATAAAAGACACTTGCCTTTGCGCGGTCAAGTGTCTTTTATGTGTTTTTATTTTGAAATTATTTTGCTTTTCCCTGGTTTGCGACAGCATCCATAGCTTTTTTTACGGCTTCAGGATCGCCTACATAATAACTTTTTACAGGTTTAAGATTTTCATCCAATTCGTAAACCAAAGGCATCGCCGTAGGAAGATTAAGATTTACGATATCGCCATCGCTTATATTGTCAAGATATTTTATCAATGCTCTAAGGCTGTTGCCGTGAGCTGCTATAATTATTTTTTTGCCTGCTTTTATGTTGGGCACAATTTCCGAATTCCAAAAAGGAAGAACTCTGGCGACGGTGTCTTTGAGACATTCCGTAAGGGGGATGTCTTTTTTATCCAAATCTTTGTATCTTTTATCGTTTCCGGCGTATCTCGGATCGGATTCTGCAAGCGGTTCCGGAGGAATATCGTAACTTCTTCTCCACATTTTTACTTTTTCTTCACCGTATTGCTTTGCCATTTCTGATTTATTTAGCCCCTGCAATATACCGTAGTGTCTTTCATTAAGAGTCCATGATTTTTTTACGGGTATCCATAAAAGATCCATTTGTTCTAAAACATTATTTAAAGTTTTAATGGCTCTCTTTAAAACAGAAGTATACGCCAAATCAAAATCAAAACCGTCTTTTTTCAATTGTTGTCCGGCAGTTATTGCTTCCTGTACTCCTTTTTCGGATAAATCAACGTCGGTCCATCCGGTAAATCTGTTTTCTTTGTTCCATGTGCTTTCGCCGTGTCGTATTAAAACAATCTTATACATCCTTTTACTCCTCCCGATTTTAATTTTATATCAGCAGATATTATATTTATATCTTATTTATTTGGCAACATATTTTTTTGAAAACAACATTGAAACGCCGAATATTACGCAAGATATTATTATTATCGTAGCTCCGACAGGCAGGTGAAAAATGCTTGAAGCGAAAAGCCCCGAAACGCACGCCCCTACGGCAAACAGAGACGACAGGATATACATTGTTTTTATTTTATGAGTAATCTGGTAAGCGGTTGAAGAAGGAAGGGCTATTAAGCTGTAAATTAAAAGGCCTCCTATTGCATGCAGATTAAGGCTTACAGTAATTGACGAAAATATTAAAAGCGCGTAAAAAATATATTTTTCTGATATGCCGCATGAGCGTGCAATTTCTCTGTTAAACAAAACCGCTACTATCCCTCTGTGAAATAAAAACGCAAATGCCAGAAGAAAAACTATCATTGTAGCCGAGAGTTTTATGTCCAGCCACGAGGTCATCAGAATATTGCCCCATATGAAAGACAGAATTTCCGAGTTTGAATTTTGTTGCAGCCCTATAAACAAAAAAGCTACGCCCAGAGTAAAAGAAAATAAAAGGCTTATGCTCATATTGTTATTCAGTTTGGTTTTATCCGAAAGAGGGCCTATTATGAAAGCGGATAATATGCAAAATATAAAACCCGCCAAAAGAGGATTTATTCCGAAAGCGATTCCGACTATTGCTCCGGCAAATGCCGAATGAGCCATTGTCACGCCGATAAACGGAATGTTAAGAAGCAGAATCCAAACGCCTATTACGCCGCATGAAATTCCGCCGAGAACCGACATTATAAGGGCTCTGTTAAAAAATGAAAAATTAAAAAAATCTAAAAATTCCGTCATAAATTATAAAAATTCCTGAATTCTTTATTTGCAAAAACAGATTCTTTTTTACCGTAATCAATTATTTTGCCGTCTGCCATCAGAATTACCTTATTGCAGCATTTAGGCATCTGCGAAAGATTATGAACCACTATAAGCATAGTTATGTTTTGCTCGTGGTATATAAAATCTATTAAATTTAAAATGTCAGTTTGTGTTTTTTTATCCAGATTTGAAAGAGGTTCGTCCATAAGTATTAATTTCGGATTCTGCGCAAGGACTCTTGCTATGGAAACTTTCTGGCTTTCTCCTCCGGAAAGTTGTCCGACCGGTTTATCTATAAGATTGAAGATATTCAGTCCTTTTGAAATATCTTCAACCGTTTTTTTATCAAAGTCTGTAAATTTTTTGAATATTCCAAATTGAGACGTAAACCCTATTGATATTACTTCTCTTACCGAAATAGGCATTAAAGCGTCAAAATTATTATTTTGCGGTATGTATCCTATTTTTCTTTTTATTTCTTGGTTTAGTGCGTTTCCGAATATATTGACGGACCCCTGCGAATACGCAGTTAATCCGTTTATCGTTTTTATAAAAGTAGTTTTGCCTGCGCCGTTAGGACCTATTACGGCAACGCAGTCTCCGTGTTCTATTTCAACGTTTATCTCTTTTAATACGGCGCGTTTATTTTTTATTGCGGTCAGATTTTTAACTGAAACAATATTTGTCATCAGTTTACAACCTTGTCAATTTTAGCCACGTTATCCTTAAGCGTATACACGTATGAGTCTGCCAGAGGAAAATTGCTTATAGCCGTGTATTTCAAATTTAAATCTTTATTTAACATTCTGCCTACGTCCGTTCCCAGCTGTAAATTATCTACAACGCATACGGCTTTTTCTCTTTTTGCTTTTTTGATTAAAGCCGACATGTCGGCTGTTGATATTTTTTCGGGTTTCGGATATACGGCTACTACGTCAAAACCGAGCCATTTCATAAAATCTGCTATCATGTTGTTACATACTATTTTTTTATTATGATATCTTTGGCCGGTTCTCTCTATTTCTTCGGAAAGTCTGTTTATTTTAAAAACGTATTTTACAAAGTTTTTCTCATAAAATTTTTTATTGTCGGAATCCAGAATACAAAACATTTCTTTTATCTCTTCGGCCCCTCTTATGTTTATGTAAGGAATCATTAAATTTCCTTCGGTTTTGAATTCCTTATACAATATTTCGAGTCTGGCTATTTTGTATTTAAGATCTTTTACCCACGGCTGCCAGCTGTGGTATAAAACTATATTGCTTTGGGATATGTCTTTCATTTTTTTTGCATCAATGTCGTTATTGCTCGGGCATGCAGTCGGCTCAAGTATCGTTATAACGTCTATTTTATCTCCGCATATTTCGCGTATAAGGCTTGACAGGTGGGAGGTGGTGACTGAAACTTTTAGTTTCTTATGAACTCCGGCAAAAGAGTTTACCGGAAAAATTACGCAAAAACAAATAAAAAACAATAAAAATTTCAATTTCATTTATTGAACCCTTAATTTTATGATTTTATGAATCTGTATTCGATTTCACCTTCGGCGATAACTCCTAATTCAGATTTTACCATTATTTCCAAATAAGAGTTTTTCGTTTCTAAATAATACAGGCTTTTTTTATATTTTTCATTTTCCTGTTTAAGCGACTGTATTTTTGAAATAAGATGGCATTTTTCTTTGTAGTTTGAATATATCTTTAATGCGATGCCGTTAAATAACAGAAATAAAACTGCTATAGCCGGAACAGAATATCTTATCTTAAAATATTTCATCATTCTATAAATCCTCCGCCGAGAACATAATCTCCGTCATAAAAAACAGCCGACTGCCCGGGCGTTATGGAAGCCTGCGGCTGGTCAAACAGTATTATATCATTATTTACGGTTGCAAGAGCGGGTTCGTGCATTCTTCTTATTTTTACGTATGCCCTGAATTCTTTGCTGTGTTTATCCGATATAAAATTAATGTCTGTTATCTGCGCGGTTCTTGAATAAATTTCTTTTTTTGGCCCGACTACAACCGTATTGGTAGCAACGTCAAGCCTTAAAACATATACCGGTTCGGGAGTTGTTATTCCCAAGCCGCTTCTTTGCCCTATTGTATAATAAATAAGTCCTTTATGACGTCCGAGTTTTTTGCCTTTACTGTCGACTATTAAACCCGGCAGCACTCTTTTTTGAAAATCTTTTATGTTTTTTTCAAGAAAATCCCCGTATGTCGTATTTATAAAACATATTTCCTGACTGTCCGGTTTTTTTGCGACTTCAAGTTTTGCCTTTGCCGCAATGTTTCTTATTTCATTCTTAGTGTAATCTCCGAGGGGGAAAAGCAGTTGTGAGAGTTTTTTCTGCGACAGCCTGTATAAAAAATAAGTCTGGTCTTTGGATTTGTCTTTAGGAATTTTTAATTTAAATTCGCCTGCGGTTTTCTCTATAGCCGCATAATGTCCGGTTGCCAGATAATCTATGCCGTTTTTTTTCGTGTGTTCCAGCAACAATCCGAGTTTTATTTTTTCATTGCAGAGTATGCAGGGATTTGGAGTTTTTGCCGACATATAAGAGCCGGTAAAGTTATCTATTATTTCTTTTGCAAAATCATTCTGCATGTCAATGACTTCGTGTTTAATCCCCAACATATCGCAGACATTTTTCGCGTCTTTTATGTTTTGTAAAGATCCGCATGAAGGGGAATTTGGTTTATAAAGATTTAATGTTATTCCGGAAACGTCAAAACCCTGTTCTTTAAGAATGTAAGCGCATACCGAGGAATCTACTCCTCCGGACATAGCAACCGTAACTTTCATCGTCAATCCTGCCTGTTATTCCATACCGGAGACATTTTTCTTACTTTTTCAACCATTTTAGGAAGAACTTCAAGAACGTAGTCAATATCTTCTTCGGTATTTTGTTTGCCGAGAGAAAATCTTATCGCGCCCTGAGCGGTAACAGGATCAAGTCCTATCGCCTGCAAAACATGAGACGGTTCTGTTGAACCTGATGCACATGCCGAACCGGTTGACACGGCTATTCCTTCCATATCAAGCATTAAAAGAAGAGATTCACCCTCTATCGACTTAAAACTTACATTGAGCACATTCGGCACTGAATTTGAAAAATCGGTATTTATTATTGATTGGGGAATCTTTGCAATAATTCCGTTTTTTAATTTTTCTCTTAGTTTATTGTATTTTTGATTTTCCTTTTCAATTTCTCCGTTTGCAAGTTCAAGAGCTTTTGTCATGCCTATGATGCTTGCAATGTTTTCCGTGCCGGGTTTTAATCCGTGTTCATGATGGCCGCCGTGAAGAATAGGAGATATTTTTGTTCCTTTTTTTACGTATAAAATACCTATTCCTTTGGGACCGTAAAATTTATGTGCCGATACGGACAGCAAATCAACTCCGAGTTTTTGAACGTCTAGTTTTATTTTGCCGGCTGTTTGTACTGCGTCCGTATGAAAAATTACGGGAAATTTTCTGTTTTTATTGCATTCTGATACTATTTGCGAAATTTCTTCTATAGGTTCAATAACTCCTATTTCGTTGTTTGCGTGCATTATGCTTATAACGGCGGTTTCATCCGTTATTTTTTCTTTTAATACGTTAAGCATGACTTTTCCTGATGAATCAACAGGAATATAATCTACCTTATAACCGTTTTTTTCAAGATATCCGCATGTATGAAGAACGGCGTGATGTTCTATAGAACTTATTATAATATGTTTTCCTTCGGATGATTTTAAAACACCCATGATGGCCATGTTGTCCGATTCGGTTCCGCAGCTTGTAAAAATTATTTCATCGGGATACTGTGCATTTATAAGTTCGGCGAATTTAATTCGTGCGTCAGTGAGAGCGTTTTTAGCATCCTGACCGAATTTATGAACCGAAGAAGCATTGCCGTAAATATCGTAAAAATAAGGCATCATCGCATCTACGGCTTCTTTTCTCGTATAAGTTGTTGCGCTGTTATCAAGATAAACTTTTCTTTTTTTCATTTTTTGCCTTCTTTATCATTTTTTTTGTATCATTTTTTTGACTAACGTGCTCATTTAAAGTAGTCGCGAACAAATGTGTTCCGTCTCCCTTTGAAACAAAATACAAATAAGACGTTTTTTTCGGAAACAATACCGACATAATCGTTTCTTTTCCCGGATTGCATATAGGGCCCGGAGGAAGTCCGGCATGTTTATACGTATTATACGGCGAATTAAATTTCAAATCGTCAAACGTAAGACGTTCTTTATTTATTCCCATAGCATATAAAACGGTTGAACATGATTCAAGTCTCATTTTTTTTGCAAGTCTGTTGTAAAAAATACCTGCTATTACCGGTCTTTCGTTTGCGGATACGGCTTCTTTTTCAACAATCGACGCCAAAGTTATTATATCTTTTTTTGTCATATTAAGTTCTTCTGCTCTTATTTCTAATTTTTTTGTCCAGAATTTGTTAAATTCATCATTCATTATTTTAATGATGTCTTTTTCCGTCGCCGCAGGATCTATGAAGTAAGTTTCAGGAAGAAGAAAACCTTCCATATTTTGCTTTTTTGCCGTTTCGACAAAAACAATGCGGCTGCCTATATATTTATCTTCCAGTAATTTGCCTATTTTGTCAATGTCGAATCCTTCGGGAATTGTTATTTTTACGTTTAAGCTCTGACCGTTTTTTATTTTTTTTAATATTTTTAAAATACCGTCTTTTTTATTAAATTCGTATCTTCCGGCTTTAAGTTCTTTTGACCATCCGAATAATTTTACTATTGCGACAAATACCCCCGTTGATTGTATCAAATCGGCTTCTTTCAATTTGACTGCCATTGATTTCGGAGATATTCCTTTCTGAAAAAATATTTCAATGGTTTCGTTTTCGTTTGAACATGAAAACAAATTTAATGATAGTGCAAACATTATAATAAATGAAGTTATTTTTTGTTTAACCATTTTTCCGCAAACTCTTTATTTATCCGGTCATTAGTGTCTTTTTCCGCCATTTTGGCGGTATTATCCGGTTTTTTTATGTTTTTTTTTAACCCTTTAATTATAAAATCTTCAACCGAGCTTATTTTTGCGCAACTTCCGCCTATTCTTCTTTTTATGCCTTTGTCATTTGTAACCACAGTTATATCGGCCGGATTTTTTGAATTTTCAACAAGTTCTACTATCACATCGTCAGCGCGCATTTGGCCGTCACTGAAAATTATCCGCATTCCTATTATATTTGAGATATTATATCCGTCGAATTCATACGGATTTTTGTTTCTGCAGTCAAATACTATTGTTACGGGATTTTCGCCCTGAGGCCGGTTTGAATAAATAAAATTTAATAAATTATTTCTGGATTTTTCCAGAGTTGTTGTCTCAAACAAATGAGCATATTTATCATTTTTTATAACATTGTACCCGTCAATTATGTATTCCATACAATTTAGCAAGCCGTGTTTATATCCAAGTATGTCTGCAAAATAAAAGTTGCGGCTATTTTATCTCTTATATTTTTTCTTTTTTCTCTTGATACGTTTGCTTCTTCGGTCAGCATTCGTTCAGCCTGAAGAGTTGACAGCCTTTCGTCTATTGAATCTATTTTTATGCCGTTCGCCTGTTTTTTAAGTTCTTCTATAAATTCTTTTGTGAATTCCGTCATTTCTCCTTCGCTTGTGTCAAGCCTTACCGGCAGGCCTATAACTATGCAGGAAACATTATTTTCTTTTGATATTTGCAAAACGGACAAAACGTCATTTTTAATCCCTTTGCTTTCAATGACGTTAAAAGGCTGCGCGACTATACCCATTATGTCGGATAAGGCAAGTCCTATTCTTTTTTTACCGTAATCTATGCCCAGTATTCTGCCCATTATTTGTCCTTTTTCTTTTTTGTTTTATTTTTTAAATTTAATAATTTGACTCTAAGTAAATTCAACGCTACGTTTGAGGCTTTTTCTATAATATCGGTTCTTGTTCCGGTAAAAATATATTTTGAAATTTCAGATTCGCCTCCGCAGCCGGTTCCTATATAAACCAGTCCTACCGGTTTTGTCCCGGTTGCTCCGGAAGGACCTGCAATGCCGGTTATAGAGATACCGCAGTCTGATTTTGATAAATTCAGCACGCCTTCAAGCATTTCTTTTGCGACTTGTTCGCTTACTGCGCCGAATTCGTCAATAGTTTCTTTTTTAACTCCGAGTAAACTTATTTTTGATTCGTTTGAATATGTAATTAATCCTTCTTTTATGCATATTGAACTGCCGGGTATTGATATTAATTTGCTTGCTATTAGTCCGCCGGTACACGATTCGGCGGTTGAAAGAGTTTTTTTATTTTCAATTAACAGTTTATGCACTGAACTTTCGATCGTTTCATTATCGTAACCAAAAATATTTTCGCCGAGAATATTAATGAATTCGCCTTTTATGTTTGTTATTGTTTCGTCAATAAGCATCTCGTCCTCGCCTTTAACAAATGCTTTTACCGTAATAATAAACTGATGGGCGAGTATTGCAAATTCAACGTCTTTATTGTCACGGTAAATATTAAGAACGGGTTTTATTTTTTCATCCACCAAAGATTCCGGCATATCGCATACATGAAGAACGAAAGTTTTTTTCATAACTGTTTGGTAGCTTTTAAAAAAAGGCATCAGATTCTCGTCAAACATAGGCTGCATTTCTCTCGGAGGCCCCGGCAGCAAAAATATTGTTTTTCTTATTTTTTTACCGTCTTCTTTTAAATATTCAAAATGCAGCATTTCTCCCGGAGCCGTGCCGAATCTGTTTTCCAAAACTTTTGCATTTTTTATTACGTAAGACTGTCTTTCGTTGTTTTGCGAGGGAATAATTCCGCGTTTTTCAAAATACAGAGCTATTGATTTAATGACATTATCGTCCTTGTACGTTTTCAATTTCAGAATATCGGCTACCGTTTCTACGGTTATGTCGTCAAATGTCGGACCGAGACCGCCTGTTATTATTATTACCGAACTTCTTTCTTTTGCCAGTTTTAATACTTCCGATAATTCCTGTTTTCTGTCGGACACTGTTGTTATCAGCGACAAATCCAAACCGAGTAAGGCCAGTTTTTGACCTATAAACGACGCGTTTGTGTTTAATTTGCCGGTTAATAACTCAGAACCGGTACATATAAGTTCAATTTTCATTTTAACCCTAATTGTAAAATTCCGATTTTTCCTGCGATACAACCGGATTTTTTACCTGCCCAAATCTCATTTCATATTTCATAATATTTTCTTTAAGAGCTTCCGACAGTCTTTTTGCGTGCAGAGGCGATAAAAGGATTCTGCTTCTTACTTTTGCCTTGGCATTTTGAGGTTGGACAAAGATAAAATCTATAATAAACTCTGTTTCAGAATGAGCTATCAATGCCGAATTTGAATAAGTTCCGTTTGCCGTTTGCTCGTCTATTTCAATTTTTATTTCCTGTTTTTTCAATTCTTCAGCCATAAAATCTCCTATAATCCTATTGCTTTTATTATATCCTGCATGTTTGCTTTGACCTGATGAGGTTTTTGCGAGCAGATGACAGCTCTGTCCGGATCTTTTAATCCGTGTCCCGTCAAAATACATACGGCTTTTATATTTTTTTGATTATTAAAATATCCTTTTCTTGTATATTTTAACAGTCCCGCAAAAGAGGCGGCAGAAGCCGGTTCGGCAAAAACGCCTTCGTTTGAAGCAATCATTTTATAAGCTTCAATTATATCTTCGTCACTTACAATGTCTATTACTCCTTTTGATTCGTCTCTGGCTTCAACTGCCGTTTTCCATGAAGCTGGATTTCCTATTCTGATAGCCGTAGCAAGCGTTTCAGGTTTTTCTATAGGATGTCCTTTTACTATGGGAGCCGAACCTTCAGCCTGAAATCCCATTATTTTAGGCAGTTTATATTTTTCGGGAAACAATGAATTATATTCTTTATATCCTTTCCAGTAAGCAGTTATATTTCCTGCGTTGCCTACAGGCATAAACTGATAATCCGGAGCCTGTTCAAGCGCCTCGCAAATTTCAAATGAACCGGTTTTTTGTCCTTCAATTCTGTAAGGGTTAACGGAATTGACGAGAGTAAGAGGATAATTCTTGCTCAAATCTTTTACAAGCTCAAGCGCTACGTCAAAATTTCCGTCTATTGCAAGAACTGTTGCTCCGTGCATTACGGCCTGTGAAAGTTTCCCGAGGGCAATTTTACCTTCCGGTATCAAAACTACGCATTTTATACCGGCTCTTGCCGCATAAGCAGCCGCCGAAGCGGAGGTGTTTCCGGTTGAAGCGCATATAACGGCTTTGCTGCCTTCTTCAACGGCTTTTGAGACGGCCATGGTCATGCCTCTGTCTTTAAAAGAACCTGTCGGGTTTAATCCTTCATATTTAAAATATATAGTTCCCGGAAAGCCTATCTTTTCCGATAAATTCCTTGCCGGAATAAGCGGAGTATTTCCTTCATGCAGAGTAATTACCGGAGTTTTTTCGCTGACCGGCAAATATTTCTTATACTTTACTATTAATCCTGTGTACATAAAATCTTCCTTTTTTGTAATTTTTTATCTTAAAATTTTATCTTTTTAACACATAAGTGTCAAACTTCCGGATGTAATTTTAAAAGCGGTTTATTATGATGAAAAAAATGTTTAAATTTGGTAAAATATCAAAAATATTTTACAAGGATCGAAATATGAATTTATCAAAAAAAATTATTAAACGGCATTTGGTTTCGGGCGTAATGGAAGTCGGGCAGGAAATAGGTTTAAAAATAGACCAGACGTTGACGCAGGACGCTACTGGAACAATGGCATATCTGCAGTTTGAGGCGATGGGCGTTCCGAATGTAAAAACAGAACTTTCCGTCAGTTATATAGACCATAATACTCTTCAGTCGGGTTTTGAAAATGCCGACGATCACAAATTTTTACAGACTATAGCCGCAAAATACGGAATCATATTTTCTCCTGCCGGAACCGGAATATGCCATCAGGTTCATCTTGAAAGATTTGGGATACCCGGAAAAACTCTTATAGGATCAGACTCTCATACTCCCACAGGCGGAGGAATAGGAATGCTTTCATTCGGAGCCGGCGGCTTAGACGTTGCCTGCGCGATGGCCGGCCAGCCTTTTTATATAACAATGCCTAAAATAGTAAAAGTAAATCTTACCGGGAAATTAAGACCGTGGGTCAGCGCAAAAGATATTATACTGGAACTGCTGAGATTATTATCGGTTAAAGGCGGAAGAGGAAAAATATTTGAATTCGCCGGAGAAGGCGTAAAAACTTTATCTGTTCCGGAAAGAGCGACCATAACGAATATGGGAACGGAACTCGGCGCCACCACTACAATATTTCCGTCTGATGAAATAACGAAAGATTTTCTGAAAAAACAATCAAGAGAAACGGTATGGATTGAACTGGCGGCTGATAAAGACGCTCAATATGACGAAGAAATAAACATAGATTTAAATACGTTAGATCCGTTAATCGCAATGCCTCACAGTCCTGATAACGTAAAGAAAGTAAAAGAACTCAAAGGAACAAAAGTTGATCAGGTCGGAATAGGTTCATGCACAAATTCTTCTCTTGCGGATATGATGCTTTGCGCAAAAGTTTTAAAAGGGAAAAAAATAAGTAAGGATACAAGTCTTGTAATTTCGCCTGGTTCAAGGCAGGTTATGTCAATGCTTGCGGCTTCAGGCGACTTGTTTGACATAATAGACGCCGGTGCAAGAATTCTTGAATGCGCATGCGGCCCGTGCATAGGTATGGGTCAGGCTCCTAAAACAAAAGCTGTTTCTCTTAGAACTTTTAACAGGAATTTTGAAGGCAGAAGCGGAACAAAAGACGCCCAGGTTTACCTTTGTTCTCCGGAAGTCGCGCTTGCCGCGGCTTTGACCGGCGAAATAACAGATCCGTGCGTATATTTTCAGCAGAAACCTGAAATAAAACTGCCGGAGAAATTTTACGTTAACGACGGACATTTTCAGATGCCTGCAAAAGATTCTTTAAAAGTTGAAATTGTCAGAGGTCCGAACATAAAACCTCTTCCGATATTTGAAAAATTGAATGATACCATAAAAGCTGACGTTGTTTTAAAAGTCGGAGATAATATTTCCACGGATCATATTCTGCCTGCCGGCGCAAAAATTCTTCCTTTGAGATCAAATCTCCCGGCAATATCGGAATATACGTTTGCAAGCGTTGATAAGGATTTTGTTTCAAGGGCAAAATTATCCTCAAACGGCGTTATAATCGGAGCCGACAATTACGGACAGGGTTCTTCCAGAGAACATGCCGCGCTTGCTCCGAGATATTTGGGGATAAAAGCCGTTCTTGTAAAATCTTTTGCCAGAATTCATCTTGCAAATCTTATAAATTTCGGAATAATACCTCTTACTTTTGCCGATCCGCTTGATTACGATAAAGTAAAATTGGGAGACAAAATAGAATTTTCGGATATAAAAAATATTATTAAAAATAATAAAGAGTTAATAATAAAAATTGACGGCAAAAATATAAAGCTTAATTACAATTTTACCGACAGACAGAAAGAAATTATTTTTGCCGGCGGTTTGTTAAACTGGATAAAAGAGGGGATAAAATAAAATGGAAAATGCCGAAATCAGAAATTTGGTTTTGCAAAAAGTTTCCGCGGCCAAAATTGCTTCGCAAAAACTCGGTTTATTAAGCTCCGAGCAGAAAAACGCCGTTTTGCTGGCTATGGCGCAAGCTCTTGAAAAAAACTCCGAAGATATTATTTTTCATAATAAAATTGACGTAGACGTAGCAAAATCGCAGGGATTTGACAATGCTTTGACAGACAGGCTTACGCTTAACGAAAAAAGAGTAAAAGAGATGGTAAAAGGCATCAGGGATATCGTTAACCAAAAAGATCCCGTAGGCGAAATAATTGAAGAAAGAACATTAAATGACGGTTTGAATATACAAAAGATAAGAGTTCCTTTGGGTACAATAGCGATGATATATGAATCAAGACCGAACGTAACCGTTGACGCTGCGGCGTTATGCATTAAATCGGGCAATGCGGTTATTTTAAGAGGCGGGTCTGAGGCGATTAATTCCAATAAAATACTTTCAAAAATAATTTCCGGAGCAGCGGAGGCAGCCGGAATGCCGGCCGGCGCGATTGCTTTTATTGATATCACGGACAGAACGGCTATTTCCGAATTGATAGTACTTGATAAATTGATAGATTTATTAATCCCCAGAGGCGGAGAAGAATTTATCAATTTTATAAAAAAGCACTCTACAATTCCCGTATTGTCGCACGGAAAAGGATTATGCCATACCTATGTAGATAAAGAAGCGGATATAAAAATGGCAGTGAAGGTTGCGGTCAATGCAAAATGCCAGAGACCCGGAGTCTGCAACGCTACGGAAACATTGCTGGTACACAGGGATATCGCCGATAAAATATTGCCTGAACTCTGCTCTAAATACGGTGAATTAGGCACGGAAATAAGAGGATGCCCCTTGACAAAAGCAATAGTTCCGACTGTTGTTAACGCAAAGGAAGAAGACTGGAGCACGGAATACCATTGTTTGATAATATCAATTAAGGTTGTCAATTCTCTTGAAGAAGCTATAGCTCATATAAACAGATACGGTTCTAAACATTCCGATTCAATAATTACGGAAAATAAAGAAAGGGCTGAAAAATTTATAAAAGAAGTTGACAGCGCCGCCGTATTCCATAACGTTTCAACAAGACTTCATGACGGCGGAGTTTTCGGAATCGGCGCTGAAATAGGCATTGCTACAAACAAATTGCACGCCAGAGGGGCTATGGGAGCCAGAGAATTAACGACTACAAAGTTTATAGTAAGAGGTAAAGGACATATAAGAAATTAAATTTGGAGGAAATTAAATGGAAGAGAAAATCAATGTTGAAGAACTTGATGAAAGGATACATAAAGAAGGCCTTCAAATAAAAAAAATTGCGGACGAAATTTCAAATGTAGTAGTCGGCCAAAAATATGTAATAGAAAGAATGCTTATCGGTTTATTGGCCGACGGGCATATTTTATTGGAAGGCGTTCCCGGTCTTGCCAAAACATTATCCGTAAATTCTTTGGCTAATGCTATTCAGGCCGGTTTTAAAAGAATACAATTTACGCCGGATTTGCTGCCTGCCGATCTTATAGGAACGATGATATATAATCCGCAGAAATCGGATTTTAACGTAAAAAAGGGACCGGTTTTTACGAATATTATTCTTGCCGACGAAATTAACAGAGCGCCCGCAAAGGTGCAGAGCGCTTTACTTGAAGCCATGGCGGAAAAACAGGTAACGATAGGAGATACTACGTATCAGCTTCCGTCTCCGTTTCTTGTTATGGCGACACAAAATCCCATAGAACAGGAAGGAACTTATGCTTTACCGGAAGCCCAGCTTGACAGATTTATGCTTAAACTTCAAATAGTGTATCCCGGCATAGAAGACGAAAAAATTATTTTGGACAGAATGACGTCAAAAGAAAAAATAAAAACAAAACCCGTTTTAACGTTGGATGATATTCAAAAAGCCAAAGATCTCGTTCATGAAGTCTATATTGACCAAAAAGTTAAAGATTACATAGTTGATATTGTTTTTGCTACAAGACAGCCTGAAAAATACGGTTTAGATAATATAAAACCGCTTATTTCTATAGGTTCTTCTCCAAGAGCAACCATAAATTTGACTCTGGCGTCTAAAGCGTATGCATTCTTGCAGGGCAGAAGTTTTGTTATACCGGAAGATATAAAAACAATAGGGATGGACGTTTTAAGGCACAGAATAATTATAACTTATGAGGCAGAAGCAGAATCATTAAAATCCGATGATATCATAAAACAGATATTTTCTGAAATTCCAATACCATAAACTTTAACGGATATATATCAAATGGACAAAAAAGATATTCTTAAAAAAAAGATAAAGCAGATAGAAATAAAATCAAACCGTCTTGTCAACAGCGGTCTTGCCGGAAAATATCACAGTACATTTAAAGGCAGAGGTATGGAATTTGACTCGGTCAGAGAATACCAGTACGGCGATGATATACGAAATATAGACTGGAACGTTACCGCAAAACACCAGAAACCTTATATTAAAGTTTTTACCGAAGAAAGAGAAATGACGGTTATATTCCTGATAGATATGTCGGCGTCTTTATCTTTCGGAAGCATAGACCAGACAAAAATGTCGCTTGCCGCAGAAATTGTGTCTGTCCTTGCTTTTTCCGCAATCAAAAATAACGACAGAGTCGGAATGTTGTCGTTTACCGATAAAATTGAACAAGTTTTAAGACCTAAAAAAGGGAAAAATAACATTCTGAGAATGATAAGGGAACTTTTATATTTCAAACCGCAGGGAACGAAGACGTCAATATCAGTGGGACTGAAAGCGATAAATGAAATATGGCAGAGAAAAGCCGTCGTCTTTTTAGTTTCTGATTTTCAGGACAGCGGGTATGAAAAAGATTTAAAATTAACAGCGCAAAGACATGATTTAATATGCGTAAATATTTCTGATCCGAAAGAAAAGGGAATACCTAAAATAGGGCTTATAGATTTTTATGATCCTGAAAAAGGTAAAGTTTTTACAATAGATTCTTCCGATAAAAGAATGATAACGGATTATTACGGTAAAATACAGTATATTGACCAACAGAGAAAAAAAATGTTTTCAAAGAGTTCCGTTGATGTAATAAATATAATGACAGGTTCTGTTTATATGCCTCAGCTTACAAAATTTTTTGCAAACAGACAGAGAAAAACGGTTTTGGGTTGATAAATTGAATAAATATAAAATAATAATTTTATTAAGTTTTCTGTTTTTGTCAGCCGAGGGCGTATTTGCTTTTGTAACGTTTCCGGAAGCTGTATTAACATCCGACAAAACAGAAATAACCACGGGAGAATCAATACAAGCCGATATTGAGCTTTTTGTTCCTGATTTTGTTAACTTGCTGCAGACAGATGATTATGTTTCAATTCCCGGATGGGATATACAGGAATTAATAATAAGAAAAGATTTAACTGAGGAAGGGAAATACAAAGTTAAACTTAAAATAACCACTTTTGACGGAAGAATTAAAGAAATACCGCCTGTAAGATTTTCGTATGTTAATAAAGACGATGCGGCAGGAATTGAACGCAAAGTTTTTTATTTTTTCAGTAATTCCCTGCCGGTAAGCGTAAAAAATATATTTAAAGACAGCGATTTTTCGGAAATAAGAGATATTAAACAGGCTAAAAAAATGAATATTCCCTCGGTTTATTATTATGTTGCCTTATTATACGGATTGTTTATAATATTTTTTATTTATAGAAACGTCATAATTTATAAGACCGAAAAATATATAAAAATCAGGTATTCGTTTTCAAACAGAGAAAAAGCCGTAAAAAATATGAACAAATTATATATGAAGTATCTTGCGGCGGACGCGCCAATCAGGGAATATTATTTTGAATTAAGCGGTATTTTAAATAATTTTATTTCCGATTCTCTTGAGATTGGAAAGGAAGTTCCTGACGGTGAATTATTGAATTTGATAAAAAATGAAAACAATAAATTTAATAAATACGCTGATGAAATTTTGCCGTTGTTTGAAAAATACGATAGTATAAAATATACCGGTAAAACGGATTCTGACGGCAGAGAATTTTTTGAAAATTTTATACGGACAAGAGATTTGATAGAAAAAATTCAGATTTAACGGAGTAACAGATTGCATTTTGCCTCGCCTCTATTTTTAATGCTGTTTCCTTTGATGATTGCAGTCGGAATTTACAATCATTTTAAAAACAGGCAAAAAAATAAAAAATTAATAAATTTTTCAAGATACGATATAGTTAAACAAACAAGATTGTCGTATAAAATAAAGATATACTCTAGACTGTTGGCAATAGTTAATTATCTTATAATAATTCTTTTTATTGTTGCTTTGGCAAGACCTCAAATAGGCGAAAAAACGGATGAAGTTTTAAATCAGGGGACAGACATAATAATTGCTCTTGATATATCTTCAAGCATGGATGCTTTGGATTTTAAACCTATAAACAGACTGGAAGCGGCCAAGAAAATAGCGGTTGATTTTGTAAGGACAAGAAAATACGACAGAGTTGGAATAGTTTTATTTGCCGGACTTGCTTTTACTCAGGCGCCTCTTACTAATGATATTGTTTCTGTTGCCAATATGCTGATGTCGGCAAAAATCGGAATGAGTTCAATAGACGGAACGGCGATAGGTTCGGCAATAGCGACCGCCTGCAACAGACTGAAAGACAGCGAAGCCAAAAGCAAAGTCATCATTCTTATAACCGACGGATCAAACAATATCGGAGAAATAGACCCTATAACGGCTGCCGAGATTGCAAAACAATTTAATATAAAGATATACGCCATAGGAGCCGGAGATCCGCAGGGGGCTTATTATCAGGTTATGGACCCTGTTAAAGGCATGATGTTTGTAAAAATGGAAGAGCAGAATCTTGATGAAAATACTCTTAAAGAAATAGCGTCAATTACCGACGGACATTATTTTAGAGCCGATAACACAAAAATGCTTAAAGATATTATTGCCGTTATAGACAAAATGGAAAAAACAGAACTTAAATCATTGAAATTTAATTTATACAACGATATTTATAATAAATTTATAGTTTTATTGCTTTTATTGATGTTTTTAAAAATATTTTTGGAAAATATTTATTTGAGGAAATTAACATAAAATGTTTACGGATAAAGAATATTTGATTTTATTACTGCTGATTCCTTTAACGGCATTTTTTATGTTCTATTTTTTTCATAAAAGAAAAAAAGATATTTTAAAGTTTATGACTTTTAAAATGTTTAACGAAACTGCGGGAATAAATATTAACATATATAAATTAAAAAATATTCTCATGCTGATAAGCCTGTTTTTTGTAATAATTGCGCTTGCAAATCCTCAATTTGGAGTAAAAACCACCGTCATTTCAAAAAAAGCCGCGACAATAGTGATAGTTATGGATGTTTCAAAAAGCATGCTTGCCGAAGATTTAAAACCAAGCAGGCTTGAAATTGCAAAAATCTCGCTGTCAAATTTAACGGCAGGTTTTAAAGGAAATAAAATAGGAATAATAGTATTTGCCGGTTCCGCTTTTTGGAAATGTCCGATTACGGCAGACATAGCAGCGGCAAATAATTTTTTAAACACCGTAAGCGTTGACGATGTTCCGTTGCCGGGGACAAAAATATCAAAAGCTTTGGATTTGGCTTTGGACAGCACGGCCGACATTCCGGAAGGAGCAAAAGCGGTTCTTTTGGTTACGGACGGAGAGGATGATGACAGCGGTTTGCATGTGTTGATAGAAAAAGCAAAAAAATACAGAACAAAAATATACACAATCGGAATAGGAAATGCAGAAGGAAGCAAAATTCCTTTAAATAACGGCGAATTTATGAAGGATAAAGACGGCAATATCGTAATAACCAGGCTCGACGAAGAAACATTACAGTATATTTCCGATGCAACCGGCGGGAAATACATAAATCTATCGGAAACCCGTGACAGTATTTACAAGATATTGCAGATCGCCGATTCTCTTGATAAATCAAAAGATGAAATCAGCAAAGAAGTAAAAAGAGAAGAACAATACCAGATATTTTTGTTTTTAGCTTTTATTCTGTTTTGTGTTTCTTTTTATTTATCGATTTTCAGAAGAGAGGGGAAAAATGAATAAATTAAAAATATTTATATTTATTCTGTCAACGGTTTTTATGATAGGGGCGTATAATTATTTTATAAGCATAAAAAAGATAAACAACAGAATTGCGGATGAATTAAAAAGAGGGAATTTTAAAGATTCCGAAACCGAGTTTGAAAAATTACTTAAAAAAAACAAGGATAATTATATATTGAAATTTAATTACGGCAATTTGAAATATAAAAATTCTGATTATGAAGAATCATTGGATATATATGAAAAAATGTTGAGGGAATACGAGATAAATAACACGGTAAAATCCGAGATATATTACAACATAGGCAATATTTATTTTATTTATGATGATTATGATAAAGCGCTGGAATATTATAAACATTCGTTGTTTCTTAATCCCAAAGATACGGATGCAATATATAATACCGAGTATATTTTAAATTTAATTAGAAAAAATGAAGAAATAGAAAAAATGACAGAAGCTTTTAAGAAAGATTTAACAGAACATAAAAATAAAATAAACGGCGAAGAATTGAAAGTTGACGATGTTTTAAAAGAAACAAAAATACAAAAACAGATTAAAAACGAACAGTTTCAAAAAATAGATAAGGATACCGAAGAAAAAAATAAAATTAACGTCGAATATATAAAAAACGATTTGGATTATTTATTGCAGGAACGGCAAACTCTTTTATCTCAAAAAAATGATTTGGAAAAGGCAATTTCCGGCATGCAGGAACAAACTTCCGGCAGCGGTTTAAGCGAAGAAAAAGCATCCGAAAATTTAAAACTTCAAGAACAGAAAAAAAATCTGGAAATGAAACTTAAAGAAAATTTAAAAAAATCAAATAATAAAGTTAATATGCTTGAAAAACTGGAAGACGATTTGTTTCAGGAAGTCGTAAGACCCGAAAAAGTAATAAATCCGAAAAAAATTATTGAGGGATATTTCGCTCCGAGTTATGCCGATGATAAAAAATTTTTAATAGAAGAAGAAAAAGAGGTAATATACCGCAATTTAAACCAGATTGATTATGCCGATATAGAAAAAAAAGAGGAAAAGAAACAGATAGTTTATAATATGCCTCCTTTAGAGGGAGACATTAATAAAAAATCAAAATATGTGTATGAACATGAAGATATTATTGAATATCAGAATCAGCAAAAAAACAATTCGTATGTCCGTAATGCCTTTGAACAGATAAATTTACAGAAGCAAAAAATACTTGAAAATTCAAGCAATGAACAATCCGATATTTTAAAGGAAATATCCGAGATTAATAAAAATATTTTGCAAAAAAATATTAATGACGAAAAACAGCTTATGCGGCAAAGGCAGGAAGCGGTAAATTCTCTTAACCAAATGGATGCTGAGAAAACTGATATTGAAAATAAAATTAATTCTGTTCAGGAGATTGCGGCAAAAAACAATCTGCAAAACGAATTAAACGATATGTTAAATAAAAAACTTTTAAAACAACAGGAAATCGACAGACTTGAAAATAATATAGAGTCGCTGCAGAAACAGCGTATAAATATAAAAAACGAATTTGAAAAAAATATACTTGATATAAAGGAAAATTTTGTAACCCACCGACTGGAAACTGCAAAAAAAATGGAAGACGCTTCGAAAGAATTAAATGATACATATATAAAGCACGACGATATTTTAAAGCAGAAAAATTATGAAAATATCAATAAAAATATTCCTCAAATGCTCAGATACGAACAACAGATTGACAATAACGCATTGATACAGAAAATGGCAGCGGATAAAAAACAACTGCTGAATAAAAATTATAACAAACAATTGGAAGTTTTAAAAAATAATGCAGTCGAATTGGATAATATAGCCGGAGATAAAACAATGCAAGAGTACGATGAAATATTATCCGGCGAAAAAAATAAACTTGATATGCAGAATCAACTAAACGAAAAACAAAAAGAAAATGTTGAAAAATTCCGCGAATTATTGGATGAGAAATCAAAAGTTAAAATAGAGAACGATGTATTGTCCCTCCTTGAAAAACAAAATTTAATACAAAAAAACGAGATTGAAAAATACAGGCGGCAAATTGACTCTCAAATAGATAATATATTAAAAAAACAACAGGAATCCGTTTCTTTGAGCGGACAAAAAAAAGAGTTGGAAGCAGCTTATGATGAAGTTTTGAATAAGCAAATGAAATTGAATTCTCAAAGGAAGTCTATTGAAAAAATGCCTGACGAACAGAGTAAGAATGAAAAAATCAATGAATTAATAATCCAGGAAAAATCCATTGAAAAAGATAAATATAATATAGAATCGCAAAGGCATGAACTTATTCAAAAGATTAAGAAAGGTATGAAAGATTTCAAAGACGAAATGGCGAAAGAATATAACCGTAATACGGAAAGTTTGCGGCGTCAGAATGAGTTGAATGAAAAATTGCAGCAAAAAACGAAAGAGTTGGAAAATATTTTACAGCAAAAAACCGATGAAAAAAAATCGGAGCAGGTTCAAGACAATAAATATGAACTTGAAAAAACGATTTTAAACAAAGACGCTAATCAGGAAGATTTGAAAAAAATATCTGACAAACAAAATCTTGCCGAAAAAAAATTCAATGAAAATATTGATATGAAACTTGCAAAAGCTAAAAATGAGGAAAAAAGGCTTATTGAAAAACAAATTGAAAACAATAAGCGGCAGATGCAATTGCTGGAAGACGCAATAATAAAAGAAAAAGACAATAAAATTAAAGAAGATTTAATAAAAAATAAACAGTATTTGCAGGAAAATACGGAAAATTTGGAGAAACAAGCAACAACGGATTTTGAAGATGCGAAAGATGATTTTCAAAATATTCTTGAAAATCAAAAAAAACGTTCTTTTGAAAATATGATAAATAATGACAAACGCGCGGACTTAAATGAATATAAAATTGACAAAACGAGTGATTTTGACATCAGAAAGAATATGAATGAACTTGAAAAAGAAAAAAACGCATTGGAAACTGAACAAATTCAAATTAACCGGGAACAAAAAGAACTTCTTACGCAGCTTGAATCGACAAACAGAAGTTTAAAAGAAAAAGTACAGGCTCAAAAAAAACTTGAAAATTTAAGGCAAAAAGCAAAACGGTTGAATGAAATAAAAAAATCAATAGAAAATGAAGAAAATAAAATAACCGAGTTAAACGAAAACAGAAAAGAAGAAAGCATTAAAAAGTTTGAAAGGTTGGAAAAAGAGCAGAAATTTATTCAGGATGCGATAAATGAAAACAAAAATAAAATAAAAGAGATAAATGAACAAAAGATAAATATGCTTAATGCCAAATCTAAAGAAAGCATAATGAATGAGATGTGGCGCAATCAGAATAAATCCGGCGTTAATCCGGAAGACAATAAAATCAAGCAGGAGCAGTTGGAAGCCGCGGCAAACAAGTTGAAAAAACAGCAGGAAGAAACAAGAAAATTAAACAATAAATTACTGCAGCAGCAAAAAATGCTGGAAGAAAACATAAAAAATCTTAAACAAAATCTAAAAATAAAAAATGAAATTCAGGAAGAAAAACCCGAGAATAAAATTCAGGATAGCGAAAATGCCAAAAGAGCGGCGGCATTAAAGAAACAAATGCAGAACATACAGAGAAATATAAAAGATATAAATAAACAGCTTGATAAAAATAAAGAAGAACAGATGGAGACCGAAAAAAACAGACAGAAAGCCGAGCACGGACAAAAATGGGCAAACAGCGAGAAAGATATTTTAAGCGCCGAATTAAAGAAACAACAAGAAAAATTAAAAAGCGAGAAGGAAAAATTAGACCGGATTTTAAAAAAGCAGGCGGAACTTGAAAGAGAAATGGAAAGATTAAAAAGACAATACAGTGAAAATAAAAATGAAAATATAAAAGAAAAAATGAAAAATGCCGAAAGAGAATTGATCAAAACAATGGATCAGAGACTTCAAGCCGGACGAACATTGAATTCAAACGAAATTAATGAAATTAAGGCGAAACATAAAAATATGGAACAAGAATCTCGGGAATACGGAAATAAGGTTGCCGAAGCCGACGCCAAACTTAACAAATTAAGAAAATCCGAAGAAGAGTTAAAAACTGAAAAAAACAGACTTTCCGATGATTTTTCAAAATCAATGGCTGAAATGTCGGATTTGGACGCGGATTTTGATTCGGAACAGAATGAACCCGTCGCCGATGAAAATAAAGATGTGAAAGGACAGAAAATAGGTAATCAGGATTTAAACCGTGTTTTGAATTTTTACGGCGATATGGATAAGCCTCAAAATGATAAAAAAATAAAAGGACAGGAAATTGATGCGAATCAGAGAGACTGGTAAATGCTGAAAAAATTTATTTTATTATTTGTTTTATTAATACCGGCTTTTGTTTTTGGCAATGATATTTTGGATGTTTCGCTTGATAAAAGAGAGATTTTTGAAGGCGAAAACATTAAGTTGGTTGTTGAAATAGCGCAGAATGTTAAAAATTCTGATAATTTTAAACTGCCTAAAATAGAAGATTTTTTAATTTTATCAAGAAAAGATTACATAAAAAACGGTAAAAAATATGTTTATGAATACGTAATAACTCCTAAAACATACGGTTTTTTTACAATACCCGCAATAACTGTTTATGATTCTGATAAAAATGAAATTGTTTCAAATCCGATAGAAATAAAAGTCAATAAAACTAAAGTATCACAGGCAGTCTATACAGCCAGCGATGTAAACACTTTTGTTAAAGCATACACTGATACAAATGCCGCATATGTGAACCAGCAGGTATATTATACTCTTGAATTCGCAACAAGGTATAATTTAGCTTCAAATCCGAATTATCTTCTTCCGATGTTTAGAGATTTTTGGAAAACCAAATCGGATATAAAAAGCGGATATGAACTTATAAATGGCGAAAATTATTTCACATTTACCGTAACAACGCGTCTCTATCCTATGAGAGACGGCATTATAATAATTGATCCTTCGGTTGTTGATGTAAAATACTTAAACGGCAGCAATAAATACTCTTTCAAAACCAATCCGATAAAAATAAAAATTTTCCCTCTCCCGCAAAAAAATATTCCGGAAAACTTTACCGGTGCGGTCGGTAAATATTATATATCATCTTCCGTTAATAAAAAGAGCGTAAAAATCAACGAACCCGTTAATTTGTCAATAAATATAAAAGGCAACGGCAATATTAATTCCATAGCCGAACCCGTTTTTGAATTATCAAGCGATATAAAAAAATACGCCACTTTTGTTAAAGTTGAAAATGATCCCGTCATAAGTTCTAAAAAATTCCAGTGTGTTCTTATTCCGTTAATGAGCGGACAAAAAAATATTCCGGAAATTACTTTTTCTTATTTTGATCCCGATCTGAAAAATTATGTCGTTATTAAATCTTCAGCGATATTTTTTGACGTAAACAGCGAGACATACGACGCCGCTGCGCGGCAGGATGAGCAAACCGGAGAGGAATTCGTTATACAAAAAAATTTAAAACCGGTAAAAGACGTTGTTTATGCCAAACAATACAAAAAATATCTTGTTAAAAACAAGTTTTTTATGTCGCTTCTGAGTTTGTTTTTATTATTTGCCGTATCTTCTTTCGTATACAGAATTGTTATAATCTATATGCAAAGAGATTATGAAAAGATTCAAAAAATAAAGGCGTACAAAAAAGCGGAATATTATCTTAAAAATTCGTATGACTATTTACGAAAAGAAGAACAAATAAATTTTTATACGTGTTTGGAGTATGCGGTTAAAATGTTTTTAAGGTCAAAAACTAACATAGAATATTTAAATATGTCAAAAAATGAAATAGAAATAAATCTTAAAAAGGCCGGTGATGAACCGGAATTTATTAAAAACATATCCGATGTTTTAAAAGAATGCGAAATTTATAAATTCAAATCGGTCAAAGCTGATATTTTGGAAATGAATAAGATATATTATAAGACAAAATACATTATAAAAGAAAAAAAATAATATGAATAAAATACTGATATTTTTTTTATTGTTATTGTGCGTTTTGCCCGTTTGCGCGGCTGAGACAAATAATGACCGGATAAATAAAGCGATGTCTTTTTACAGCCAGGGTAATTATAATGAATCTATAAAAGAGTATGAGATTATGATTATGCAGGGACTTTGTAATCCTTATATATATCACAATTTAGCGAATGCTTATTATAAAACAGGCGATATCGGAAGAGCTTCTCTGAACGAGGAAAGAGCTTTGCGCCTTGCTCCCAGAGATAAAGATATACGTTATAACAGAAAACTTTTGGCCGAACTGGCAAAAGAACCTGAACCTAATACGGCTGAATTTATAATTCAGGAAATGTCTTTATTGGTTTCTTTAAATGAAATAACCGTAATAACATCCGTATTGTTTATGTTTCTGTGTCTTTGTTTCGGACTATATTGTTTGAAAAAAGAAAAAATATTTTTTAAAGGCATAATTTTATTTTCGGCGTTATTTGCATTGAGCGGAGCTTTGTTTTATGTTAAATTTAACCAAGAGTGCATAATGCGGGAAGCCGTAATTCTTACGGATGCACCTGTAAGAAACAAGCCTGTTAAAACCGAAGAAACGGCTTTTGAAGTTTATGCCGGCAGAAAGGTCGTTATTTTGTCTGAATTAGGTAAATGGGTTAACGTGAAGCTTATGTTGGACGGATTCAGCGGTTGGATGGACAAGAATTCGTTGGAGATAATATAAATGCGTAAAATAGGAATATTCGGAGGTTCATTTGACCCCGTTCATAACGCTCATATTGAGGCCGCTCAGCAAGCCGTTGCCCAATTCGGATTGGATTTTGTTATTTTCATTCCTTCATATTTGCCGCCGCATAAATTAAGACTGCAAGCTTCATCGCAAGACAGGCTTAACATGCTTTCATTGGCGGTAAAAAATAACTGTAAATTTTTAATTGATGCTTTTGAAATTCAAAACAGACGAATTGTTTATTCATTTGAAACGTTGGATTATTTACAGAAAAAATATTATAAAGATATCTTAAAATTAATTATAGGTTCCGATACTTTTAATCAATTGGACGAATGGGAAAAACCTGAATATATAGCCGAAAAATACGGTTTTTTAGTGATGAAAAGGCCGGATGTCATAATTGACTTGAACAGTAAATACCGTAAATATGCCGTTTTTTCGGAATTTTTCATGAAGAACATTTCATCAACGCAAATCAGAGATATGATTAAAAATAATGCGGCTGATATTGAAAAACTGGTTCCGCAAGAAGTTTTAAAATATATTAAGGAAAAAAAATTATATGGAAAATGAAATTTTTGATTATTTGTATAAACATTTGAAAACCGAAAGATACGAGCATACGTTACAGGTTTATGAATTGGCTTCAAAATTAGCGGCAAATTATAATGAAGATGTTTATAACATACAAATAGCGGCTCTTTTGCATGACTGCGGAAAATGGATGACGGCCGACGAATCAAAAAATTATATAAGCGTTAATAAGGTTAAAATAAAATATTATCCGTTTATATTAAAATATGCGCCTCAGATACTGCATGCGTATATATCGGAAGATATAGCAAAAAAGAAATTCGGCGTAAAAAACACGGAAATACTCAATGCCGTTAAATACCATACGGTAGGAAGAATCAATATGAGCAATGCGGAAAAAATAATTTTTATAGCCGATGCTTTGTCTCCGGACAGGAAATTAAAATTTAATATGGAACACGATATCTTATACGGAGATTTGAACCGGACTTTTAAATTTGTTATGCAAAATAAAATTCAGTATGTTGTTTCAAAATATAAAGTGCTGCACCCAGATATCGTAAGTATATGGAATTATTATAATAAATAAATAAATGCTTAAAAAAATTATTCTGTTTTTTGTTTTTTTATTAATTGCGGTTTCATCTCTGATTTATTATGTTTCAGATGTGTCAAAATATATATATGCCGGAAAAACGATTAACGTTTTAATCTTTGTTGAAGGCAGCGTTAAAACATATCCGGGCACATTGAAGATCGCTTTGTGCCAATATAATCCGCTTAAAAAACGCGTTCAAATTTTATTTATAAACGAAAATACTGCGATTTTACGTAAAAAATTAAAAACAAGAACTCTAAAAGAATTATTTTTCAGACAAAGCAACCCAAACAGGATTGATTTTATTAAACGGGAGGTTGCAAATCTTTTTAAGGGCATGGTTGAGATAGATTATTACGTTTATTCCGATACCGACTCGCTGAATGCTTTTCTGAAATTATTAAATGAATGCGAAATGAAAAAGAAATTAGGCAACAGCTGTTTTTATATCGCTTTGAATTCCAGAAATCATTTAAACGGCGTAATAACGAGTATCAAAATAATTAAATACACAGTGTCAAATATTAACAGAAGTTTGATCCCCGAGATAATAAAATTTTTAAAAAATAAAAATATTATTATTCAGACCGATTTTAAACCGGTTGATTTAGTACAGATTTACCGAATAATAAAAAACATCAACACGAGAAAAGATATTATGTTTATTGACATGCCGACCGTGATAAGAAGAAACAGAACTGAAATAGACCAAGAAGCTTTTGACAGAGTAATTGAGATGCTTAACGGAACTTATCCGGATAATGAAGCCGAAAAAATAAATCTTCAAGTTTTGAATTCTTCAAATAAAAACAGGCTGGCGGAAAAAGCGGTAAATCTTTTGAGAAAGAATTCATTTGACGTTTTTTATTGGGGAAACGAATCGCGCAAAAATAAATTTACGGTTGTTTTAGATATGATAAATAATCCGGAAAAATCAAATGAGATAGTTAATCTGCTGGGATGCGGAGAGATATTGGTAAGTGCAAATCCGAAACCTTTTGCCGATATGACGGTTTTGCTGGGCAATGATTGTATTTTATATGACAAACTTGATAAAATAAACTAAAAATAGGAGACAGTTATGGTAAAAATTGATTTTTTGAAATTGGCAAAACAGGCTCAAAAAATTGCGGAAGACAAGAAAGGCGAAAACGTTATTATTATTGACGTAACCGGTCAGACAGCCATTGCTAATTATTTTGTCATAGTTACCGCTTCTTCCGTTCCTCAGATTAATGCCATAACAAATGAAATAGAAAAATCTCTAAAATATGATTTCGGCGTTATGCCGGTAAGAAGAGAAGGCTGTTCGTCACAGACATGGAAAGTTATTGATTTCGGCGGACTTTTGGTTCACGTTATGCATCCTGACGTCAGAGCAAAGTACAATCTTGAAAAAATTTGGAACGCTTACGGCAGCCGGACTAAAGAAGCAAAAGTTAAAAAGACTGCAATAAAAAAATTCGCTACGAAAAAGAAAACGCTTAAAAGTAAAATTTCTAAAAAGAAAATCTATAGAAGCAAAGCAAAAATATAATAAATAACGCCGCTTTTAATTTTAAATGCAGCGCATTCAAAATAAAATCGGCATACCATAAAGGAAAAAATGGCGTCTGAATTTGTTCATTTACACAATCATACCGAATATTCTCTTTTGGACGGCTCCGTCCGTTTGACTAAAGACGGCAAACCCGGAGAATTATTTCAGCTTATAAAAGAATATAAAATGCCGGCTCTTGCCATTACAGATCACGGCAATATGTACGGGGTTATGGAATTTTATTGGGGATGTCAAGAGTACGGAATTAAACCGATCATAGGCTGCGAAGTTTATGTAGCAAAAAAATCAAGACATGACAAAACAAAAGAAACCGGCGGATATCATCATCTTGTTCTTCTTGCAAAAGACATGGAAGGATACCACAACCTTATGATGCTGGTAAGTCTCGGGTTTACAGAAGGGTTTTATTCAAAACCAAGAGTAGACAAAGAACTGCTGGCTAAATATTCAAAAGGACTCGTCTGTCTTTCCGGCTGTATAGCCGGAGAAGTTTCAAGTTTACTGCTGGACGGCAATACAAAAGAAGCCGTCGAAACCGCTAATTTTTATAAAGATATATTCGGAACCGATAATTTTTATCTTGAAATTCAGGATAACGGGCTTGAAGATCAAAAAAAAATAATAGCTCCTTTAATTGAACTTTCAAAAAAAACGATGATTCCTCTTGTTGCTACAAACGACTGCCATTACCTGAAAAAAGAGGACGCTTATTATCATGACGTATTGTTATGCATAAATACGAATAAACTTGTGACCGATCCTGACAGAATGAGATTCGGTTCAGATTTGTTTTATTACAGACCTCCGGAGGAAATGATTGAAACTTTTTCATATATTCCCGAAGCGGTAAAGAATACGCTTATAATCGCGGATAAAACGGATTTACTCATTAAGAAAGACCAATTTTTGCTTCCTAATTATACCGTTCCCGAAGGATTTACTCCCGATACATATCTGGAAAAATTATGCAGGGAAGGATTGAAAAAGAGATATTCTGAAGTAAAAAAAGAGCATGTAGACAGATTAGAACACGAATTAAATATCATTAAAAAGATGGGTTTTGATTCATACTTTTTAATTGTTTGGGATTTTATAAAATATGCAAAAGACAACGGCATACCGGTAGGACCAGGAAGAGGGTCCGGCGCCGGTTCAATAGTTGCCTACACTTTGGGCATAACCGATATCTGTCCTTTGAGATATGATCTGCTTTTTGAAAGATTTTTAAATCCGGACAGAAGAACAATGCCTGATCTTGATATTGATTTTGCAGATTTCGGCAGGGATAAGGTTATTGAATATGTTCGCAATAAATACGGACACAATAACTGCGCGCAGATAATAACATACGGATCAATGAAAGCAAAAATGGTTGTTAAAGACGTTGCCAGAGCGATGGGATTTTCTCCTTCGGAAGGCCAAAAAATCGCAAACGCGATTCCCAACGGATTATCTATCGGCGCGGCAAAGACAAATTCCGAAGAGCTGCAAAAAATTATCAAAAGCGACGAAAAAATAGCCGAACTTATAAAAATATCGGCTAAACTTGAAGGCATCAAAAGACATACAGGAGTTCATGCCGCAGGTATGGTTATAGCACCTGAGGACATAAGGCGTTATTCTCCTCTTGCAAAAGGATCAAAAGACATAGTCACAACCCAGTATGACGGAAATACTTTGCCGAATCTCGGATTGTTGAAAGTTGATTTTTTGGGTCTTAAAACTTTGTCCATCATAGACGAAGCGGTAAAACTTATAAGATTAAAAGATAAAAATTTTGACGTAAATAAAATAGATTTGGAAGATAAGAAAACTTACAAATTATTGCAGGAAGGCAAGACTTACGGTGTATTTCAGCTTGAATCTGACGGAATAAGAAATCTAACGAAAAGATTAAAACCTACAAATATAGACGATATTATTGCTTTAATAGCCCTGTACAGACCGGGTCCTATGGATGCTCACATGCCGGAAATTTTTGTTGACTGCAAGCACGGGAGAAAAAATATATCTTATGATCATCCTTTGCAGGAACCGATATTAAAAAACACTTACGGCTGTATAGTTTATCAGGAACAGGTTATGCAGATGGCTATGGCTGTAGGAGGTTTTACTCCCGGAGAAGCAGACGGGCTCAGAAAAGCCATGGGGAAGAAAAAACCGGAAGAAATACAAAAGCAGAGAGCGAAGTTCATAGAAGGCGCCAAAAATAAAAAAATAGACGAACAAATTGCAAACAAAATTTACGATAATATGGAAAAATTCGGCGGATACGGATTTAATAAATCACATTCTGCGGCATACGGCTATGTCGCTTATCAGACTGCTTTTTTGAAAACTCATTATCCGCTTGAATTTATGACTGCCATGATGAATTCGGAAGTAGGATCGTCAAAAGCGAAAGAAGGGGAAGAAAAAAAGTTAGTTTCATATATAGAAGACGCCAAAACATTCGGCATAAAAGTTTTGCCTCCGGACGTACAGTTTTCGGAAGGAAAATTTTCGGTTGAAGGCAAAAATATAAGATACGGGCTGGTCGGCGTAAAAAATGTCGGCGAAACGCCTGCGGACGCAATCGCCGAAGCAAGAAAAAAACACGGAAAATTTTCTTCTTTTGAAGATTTTCTTGAAAAAGTTGATTTAACTACGGTTAATAAAAAAACAATAGAATCGCTTGCCAAAGCGGGAGCGTTTGACGGTTTCGGCAAGAATAAGCTTCAGGTCAGGGCAGATATACTTGAAAGCATGGAAGAAGCGCTTTCAGCAGCGGCAAAAAATAAGAAAAATGCCGATTCCGACCAGGGTTTTTTATTTGAACCGGAAGAAACTTTAAGTAAAAAAAATTCATCGGCGTTTAAAAAAACAGAACCTTTGGAAGAATCGCTGTCTCTTGAATATGAAAAGGAAGTTTTGGATTTTTATGTTTCAGGGCATCCGCTTGATAAATACAAAAGAGATTTAATCGCTTTTTCACAGTATAGATTTGACAGAATACCGATGCCGCCTGAAAATAACAGCTTGGCTACCGCGAAAATCATACGTATTGCAGGTATGATTACATCAGTAAGGATGTTAGTGACAAAAGAAGAAAAAAAGAAATTTGCCAGTTTCGTGGCCGCTGATTTATATGGAGACATTGAATGCGTTATGTTTCCGAAAACATTTGAAAGACTCGGCAAGTATCTGAACGAAAAAAATATAACTGTTATAAAAGGAAAATTGCTTAATAAACAGGGAAAAAGACAGATAGTTGTTGAGGAAATGTATACGATTGATGAAGCAAAAAAGAAATATACTCCTAATTTGGGTTCTCTTCATGTACATGTTTCAGATATTTTATTGGATGACGAATTATCCGAAAAAATAATAGAAATACTTAAAAAATATCCCGGCAAATCAAAAGTTTTTTTGGATATTAAAGATTATCAGAACGGAGATTATTTAATTGAAACCGAATATAATGTAAAATACAGCGACGATTGTTTAAAAGAACTTGAAAATTTATTGGGAGAACAGTCTACAAGTCTGCAATACGGCGAAGAATAAAATTATTATTTATTTTGGCGTTTTTTTTGTCTTATGAAAGTGTATTCTGATTATTGACAACGGTTTTTTATAATAGTAGAATCTCAAATGAGATAAGTCGGTTTACAATACAATGAAGTATGGTATTACTGATGTTTTATTGTTTTTTCATTGTTTTTCGGATTACAATAAAAAACCGCCAAGTTATAAAAATACCGAACACAAAAAATCATATTATTGACAAGAATTTGCCATAATAGTAAAATCGCAAATTGTTTGTCGGCAGTAGCTGGGAATTAGCATATATAAGGAATATATAGAATGACGATAGCGCCAAATGTTTTAACGACAGTTTTTGGAATACCGGTTACAAATACCGTTCTGATGACTGTTGTTACCGACATAATTATAATAGCCGTAATTTTTGCATTCAGATTTTCGGTTTCTTTGTATCCGGGTAAATTTCAGAATATTTGTGAAATGGTTGTTGAATATTTTTATAAAAATACAAAAGACGTCGCGGGGGCAAGAGCCGAATATATTTATCCGTGGGTTACGACCTTTTTTATTTTAATATTCATATCAAACTTTATGGGTTTGGTTCCGGGCGTTGAAACGATAAGATTTCACGCCGCAGGTTCCGAACAGGAAGGTTATGCTTTTTTAAGAACGGCAACAAGCGATTTAAATCTTACGCTTGCTCTTGCGGTTATTTCTTTATCGGTAACGCATATATATTCAATAAAATATACCGGCGTTAAATCTTATATCGGCAGATTCATATCTTTTCAGATGCTGCCTATATTTTTATTTGTCGGGATTTTGGAATTTGTAGGTGAGTTTACAAAAATTCTTTCTTTTTCATTCAGATTGTTCGGAAACATATGGGCCGGAGAAGTGGTTTTCGGAACCGTTACTTCAATTATAGGTTCGCTTCCGATGCCGTCTTTTTTTATAATTTTGGCGCAGGCTCTTGCAAAAGTTCCTTTTATGCTTTTGGAGACGTTGGTCTCTCTTATACAGGCTATAGTTTTTGCAATGCTTACGATGGTTTTTATGAGTATGATGACAGATAAACAACATTAGTTTGAAGATATATTTTCAGGAGGAAAAAATGACAGTTACATTAGCAGGCGCAATGGTAGTAGCAGTCGGCGGAATCGGCCCGGGAATAGCAATAGGTTTGATAGGCGCAAAAGCGGTTGAAGCGATAGGAAGAAATCCGGAAGCTACCGGTAAAATTTTGACAAACATGCTTATAGCTATGGCGTTTGCGGAATCAATCGCGATATACGCTTTGGTTTCTGCGTTTGTTTTAAAGTAAAAAATTATGGATATATTAAATTTATTCGGATTAGAAACTGATTTGTTTATAGGGCAGATTCTAAATTTCCTTATAGTCTTTTTTCTTTTGAAGTTTTTTTTATATAAGCCGGTAATGGCTATGCTTGACGAGAGAAACAGAATAATCAGGCAGGGTCTTGAAGATGCGGAAAAAGCCAAAAAAACTTTAAACGAAGCTGATAAAAAGAAAAATGAAATTTTGAGAGCCGCCAAAACCGATGCCGACAAGATTTTGGAAAATACAAAAAATACCGCCCAGATTCTTAAAGACAAAAGCGTTGAAGATGCAAAAAAACAGTCTTCGGTTATAGTTGACGAAGCTAAAAAACAGGCGCTTGAAGAATTTGAAAGAACAAGCAGAAAAATAGGAAAAATGTCTGTTGATATTTCCCATAAGATAGTTTCAAAAGTGCTTTCTGAAATTTTTACCGAGCAGGAAAAATCGGCGATTTTATCAAAGGCCGTTGAAAAAATAGAGAAGACCGATTATGATGAAGAAACAAATTAAAAAACTGGCTGACTTAATAGTTGAAAGCGGAGACGTGTCCGATGATGCAGTAAAATGGATTTTTGACAATATGTCAAAATCGGACATGAAACTTTTTTTAAGATATATAAATAATGCCGAAAGACAAAAGACCGTAGTCGTAAAACATGCAGGAGAGTTAACCGAAGCCGCAAAAAATAAAATTTACGGTAAATTTCCCGGCAAAAGAATTGTTTTTGTCAGACGTGATGAAGAGATTGGCGCCGGAATAAAAATAAATTTCGGCGATTATTCACTTGATTATACTGTATCCGGCATGATTGAAAAAATAATGAAAGATATAAGAGAGAACTTATGAAACCAGAAGAACTTATAAAACAAATTGAAGAAAAACTTAATTCCGCCGACATCAGTCCGGAGCTTGTCAATTACGGAACGGTTGATACCGTAGGAGACGGGATTGTAAGGGCTACGGGCCTTTCCGGCGTAGGATACGGCGAAGAAGTTGAATTTGAAAATAAGGCGAAAGGACTTGTGTTAAATTTAGACGAGGATGCCGTTTATATAGTGCTTTTGTCCGATATTGAAGTTACAAGAGGAATGAAAGTTACTACAACAGGAACAATTCTCGGTATAAAAGTTTCCGAGAAACTGATAGGACGAGTAATAGACCCTTTAGGACTTCCGCTTGACGAAAAAGAATTGAAAATAGACGACGGCAAATTGTATCCTTTTGAAAAAATAGCGGCCGGTATAATAGAAAGAAGCCCGGTTGACAGACCTATAAAAACAGGAATAAAAGCTATTGATGCGATGATCCCGATAGGAAGAGGACAGAGAGAGCTTATTATAGGCGACAGAAATACGGGAAAAACCGCCATTGCCATAGATACTATAATAAACCAGAAAAAGCTGGACCTAGGACTTAAGAAAGTAATATGCGTTTACTGCGCCATAGGTCAGAAAAGATCAAATGTGGCCAGAATAGTCGCAAAACTCAAAGAAGAAGGGGCGCTTGATTATACTATAATCGTTTCGGCTACGGCGTCGGATACGGCCTCTTTGCAGTATATAGCTCCTTTTGCCGCATGTGCGATCGGAGAATACTTTGCAGATAAAGGAGAGGACGTTCTTGTAGTTTATGATGATTTGACAAAGCACGCCTGGGCTTACAGACAATTGTCTCTTTTATTGAGAAAACCTGCCGGAAGAGAAGCATATCCCGGAGATATTTTTTATCTGCATTCAAGACTTTTGGAAAGAGCCGTAAGACTTTCGGATAAAAACGGAGGCGGCACTTTAACCGCCCTTCCTATTATAGAAACGCAGGGAAACGATATGTCCGCTTATATTCCTACAAACGTCATATCAATTACCGACGGGCAGATATATCTTGAAGCCGATTTGTTTAACGCAGGAATAAGGCCGGCTTTAAATGTGGGATTATCTGTTTCAAGAGTAGGAGGAGCAGCTCAAACTAAGCCTATGAAGCAGCTTGCAGGGCCCGTAAGGCTTGAACTGTCGCAATTCAGAGAACTGCAGAGCTTTGCGCAGTTCGGTTCCGATCTTGACGACGATACGTTAAAAAAACTCCTCAGGGGAAAAGTTTTGACGGAAATTTTAAAACAGCCTCAATATCAGCCTTATGACGAAGTTTCGGAAGTAATAGCGATATATTCGGCTACTTCGGGCTGCATGGATGACGTTCCGATAGAGAGAGTTTTGGAAATAGAAGGAAAAATAATTGATTTTATAAAAACTAATTACAAAGAACTTGTGACAAAAATATCGGGAAATAAAAAACTTGACGAGACTACTCTTTCGGAACTTAAAAAAAGAATAGAAGAGTGCAAAAAAACCGTTATTTAAAAATTGTTTTTTGAGGACAAAATGGCTGAAAGTTTGCAGCAGATAAAAAAAAGAATAAAAACGGCTGATAATATAGCGCAGATTTCAAAGGCTATGGAAATGATAGCCGCATCCAAAATAAAAAAAGCCCAAACGGCCGTTGAAAAAAACAGACCGTATGCGCAGAGAGTAAAAACAGTTGTGCAAAAACTTTTGACAAAACACGGCAACGAAATAGAAAATTCTTTTTTTAAAAAAGAATCGGCAACAGGTAAAAAACTAGTTTATATACTCTCGCCTGACAAAGGTTTATGCGGAGGGCTTCTTGCGAATTTATTTTCCGAATTTGTTTCAAAAGTTTCTAAGCAAGATTATGTCGTTACAGTAGGAAAGAAGGCCCAGATGTTTTGCGTTAAACGAGGATTTAACGTTATAGCGTCTTTCAATATGGGTACAACTTTTCCTAAATATTCCGAATTTGCGCATATGCTGAAATTGATAGAAACTTACCATTCACAAAATAAAATAGACTCGGTTGAAGTTGTTTATACTAATTTTAAAAACCGTATAGTGCAAAATCCCTTAACCGAAATTCTTGCTCCAATATCAATAGATAAAACTTTTGTAGATAAAGGTATTCATATATTTGAACCTTCTCCGAAAGAAGTTTTTGAAAGTCTTTTGCCGTATTATTTTAAAGTTGAGTTTTATGATATGATCATGAACGCTTATGCGTCCGAACAGGCGGCCAGAATGCAGGCAATGAGCAATTCAAAAGAAAACGCGAATGAAATTTCGGGTTTTTTGACGACAGTTTATAATAAATCAAGGCAGGAAAGAATTACTAATGAAATTCTTGATTTGGCAAACGGTCTTATAAGTTAAAAGATTATAAAGCAGCGAGGATACCGTAATGGAAAATAATATCAGAAAAAATGAAGGTTTTGTTATCAGAATTCAGGGCCCGGTAGTTGACGTAAAGTTTCAGAATGAAACGCCGGATGTTTACGAGGCTCTTCACATTGAAAACGCAAACGGAACAAAACTTGTTTTGGAAACGATGTTTCAGCTTGACAATTTTGAAATAAGAGCGATCGCGCTTGGTTCTACCGACGGATTAAAGAGAGGGACAAAGGTAGCAAGAACAAACGCTCCTATATCTGTCCCGGTCGGAGAAAAAACACTGGGAAGGATTTTTAATGTACTCGGAGACTCTATAGACGGTCTTGAAAAAATAGACCCTAAAGTTTCAAAATTTGCACCTATACATAAACAGGCTCCTAAACTTTCAGACCAAAAGACGGTTCCCGAAGTGCTTGAAACCGGCATAAAAGTCATAGATTTAATAGCTCCTTTTACAAAGGGAGGCAAAATAGGAATATTCGGCGGAGCCGGCGTAGGCAAAACTGTTGTCGTCAAAGAACTTATAAGAAATATAGCAATGGAACATGAAGGACACTCTGTTTTTGCCGGAGTCGGCGAAAGATCAAGAGAGGGAACGGATTTGTGGATTGAAATGAAAGAGTCAAATGTTCTTGATAAAACCGTTCTTGTTTTCGGGCAGATGAACGAACCTCCCGGAAGCAGAATGAGAGTCGCTTTGACAGGACTTACGATGGCGGAATATTTCAGAGATGAAAAAGGCGAGGATGTTCTGCTTTTTATTGATAATATTTATAGATTTGCGCAGGCAGGCAGCGAGGTATCGGCATTGCTGGGAAGAATGTCATCCGCAGTAGGATACCAGCCTAATCTTGCTCAGGATATGGGGGAACTTCAGGAAAGAATTGCTTCAACCAATAAAGGCTCGGTAACTTCGGTTCAGGCTATTTACGTTCCTGCCGATGATTATACCGATCCCGCTCCGGTAACCATCTTTTCGCATCTTGACGCAACAATTACTCTTGACAGGGCAATCGTTGAGCAGGGATTATATCCGGCGGTAAATCCTCTTACTTCATCCTCAAGACTTGTAGATCCTAATGTAGTAGGTCAGGAACATTATGAAGTCGCTATGAACGTCAAAAAAATACTTCAGAGATATAAAGATTTGCAGGATATAATAGCCATATTGGGCATTGACGAATTATCGGATGAAGACAAACTTACGGTCGCAAGAGCCAGAAAAATACAGAAATTTTTAACTCAGCCTATGTTTGTCGCCGAAACTTTTACCGGACTTGACGGAAAATATGTTAAACTTAAAGATACCATAAAAGGTTTCAAGGAAATTATTGAGGGCAAACATGACGGCATATCGGAACAAAATTTCTATATGGCAGGTACGATAGAAGAAGTTGTATCAAAAGCAAATATAAAGAAATAACAGGTAAAATCCAATGACAAAACTGTTTAAATTAGATATACTGTCTCCCGAAGGTACTGTTTTCAGCGGCGAAGTATCACAGATGACATTGCCAACTGAAAGTGGTATAATAACAATTCTTCCTGAACATTCCGATTTAATAACAAAATTATCGGGAGGGCAGGTAGAGATAGAAAGCGAAGGGAAAAAGAAGTTTATTTCCATAATGGGCGGTTTTCTTGAGATATCGGGCAATGTCGCAAGCATAATATCCGATTTTGCCGTAAGATCCGAAGAATTGGATGAACAGAAGATAATTCAGGCTCAAAAATATGCGGAAGAGCAGCTCAAGAAAAAAGATATTTTAAATTCGGCAATAAACGAGCATAATTTGCAGAAAGCGATTTTGGAACTTAAAATGTTTGATAAAAATAAAATAAAAAACAGAAACAGAGGTGCTAAATAATGAGAAGTTTACTGTTATTGTTTACTGCATTTTTTTCTTTATTTGCTTTATTTTCATGTTCTTCAACCCAAAAACCTAAAGAAGAATCCTTTCCTATATCCGTAACAGAACCCGGCGATCAGATTGCATCGGAAGATCCTTTTTATACCGAAAAAAGACTTGTTCTTGTGACAAACGGCATTCCAAGAGAATATGAATATGTAGTTAATGATAAAGTCGTTGCCAAAGAAAAATTGGATAAAAACGGAAAAGTTATTTTATTTGAGGGCGAAACGCCGAAAGGTTTGGTAAAGCAATATGACATGGACAAAAAACTTGTGGCGGAAATTAATTACAATGCCGGAAAACTTGAAGGCGTCAATAAAAAATATTATCCAAACGGGAATTTAGAATACGTAAAAAATTACAAAAACGGAGTGCTTGAAGGCCAGGTTTTGGAATATTACGATAACGGAAACAAAAAAAGCGAAGCGGTTTATAAAAATAATCTTTTAAACGGGAAATTAAGAAAATATTCTCCTACCGGAACTCTTTTAACTTCCGCGCAGTATTATAACGGCGTATTGGACGGTTTTTACAAGGAGTTTTTTGTTACGGGAACTGTCAAAACCGAAACCGAATATTATAACGGCAAAAAAGAAGGATACAGCAAAGAATATTTTTCAAACGGTATATTGATGAAAGAATACAATTACGCTAACGCCAAACTTGCCGGCGAAACAAGAATATATTATGAAGATGGCGCTATTAATAAAATAGAAAAATATAAAGACGGAAAATTAGACGGCGAAACAAAAATATACAGCAACAATAATTCTGAAATTCCGTTGTATATAGATGTCTACAGCAACGGCAGACGAATTTCAAGAACGGCGTTTGACGGAACGGGAAAACAAATTTTTAAAATAAGATATTAAGGGGTGTTTGATTATGTCAGGTCATAATAAGTGGGCCAGTATTAAGCATAAAAAAGCTGCAACAGATTCAAAAAGAGGTAAGGTATTTACAAAAATTATCAGGGAAATCGTTGTTTCTGCAAAAGAAAGCGGAGGTAATCCCGAGAACAATGCCAGATTAAGAAAGGCAATAAGCGATGCAAGAGAAGCCAATATGCCTCAGGATAACATAAAAAAAGCCATACAGCGCGGAACCGGTGAAATTCCGGGCGTTATGTATGAAGAAATAACATACGAAGGATACGGGCCTGCAGGTGTTGCGTTAATCGTTGAAACGACAACTGATAACAAAAACAGAACATCCGCGGAAATGAGAAAAATATTTTCAAAACATTCCGGAAATCTCGGTGAATCAGGATGCGTGGGCTGGATGTTTTCAAGAAAGGGATACATATCGGTAGACAAATCAAGTTCCGATGAAGATACGATTATGACGCTTGCTCTTGAAAACGGTGCGGAAGATTTTTCGGTTGAAGACGAAATTTATGAAATTTATACAAAACCCGAACAAACTGAAGCTGTAAAAAATGCTCTTGCCGCAAAAAATATACCGATTTCAAATTCTGAAGTTTCAATGATTCCGCAGACATACGTAAAACTTACGGGTGAAGACGCGGAACATATGATAAAACTTATGGATGAACTTGAAGAATACGACGACGTAAAAAATGTTTTTGCCAATTTTGATATTTCCAAAGAAGATATGGAAAAATTCAGCGTATAATGAATAAAAAATACGGTATGATTATTATTGTGTCGGCTCCGTCAGGCGCCGGGAAAACCAGCATCTGCGACGCCATAATAAAAGATGACAAGAATATAGTTTATTCGGTTTCCACTACGACAAGAGTTCCCAGAGCCGGAGAAAAAAACGGAAGAGAATATTTTTTCGTTGATGAAAAAACTTTTAAACGGGATATTAAGTCCGGGAAATTTATTGAGTGGGCAAAAGTACATGACAATTATTACGGAACAAGCAAAAAAATATTGCGCGGAGCCTTGTCAAAGGGGAGAGATGTTCTTCTTGATATAGACGTGCAAGGCGCTTTGAATATAAAAAAACAATACAAAAATGCGTTAATGCTGTTTATAATGACTCCTACTTTGAAAGAATTGAAAAACAGACTTATAAAAAGGAATAAGGATTCTGTTAAAACAATCAAAACAAGAATTGAAAACGCGAGAAAAGAAATAAAATACGTTCATAAATACGATTATTTGATAATTAATGACAAACTCAAAGAAAGCATCAGTAATGTAAAAGCGGTTGTTAAAGCCGAAAGATTATCAATAAAAAGAAATAAAATAATATTTTAAGGAGCGGGTAATGAGTGCAGTTGAAAGAGCTTTAGATGAGGTGTTTTTTGAGTCAAAAATGGGAAAATATGAAATTGTAAAACTCGCAATTGAATGGCTAAAATTAAAAAAAGACGAGGAAGGATATAAAAATCTTTCCCAGACTCAGCTTCTGGATAAAGCCGTGAGAGACGTGCTTACAAGAAACACTAAGGAAGTAATGGCTGAAATTGAAGATTTGAAAAAGAAAAAAATAGTAAAGACGGTTAAGCAGGAAGAAAAATAGTAATGGCAACCCTTAAAGGTAAAAACGTAATATTGGCTGTTTGCGGCGGCATTGCCGTATATAAAGTGTGCGATTTGGTCAGAAAGCTCACTGCAATGGATGCCGCAGTTTTCTGCGTTATGACCGAAAATGCAAAAAAGTTTGTTTCTCCTCTTACGTTTCAGACTTTGTCAAACAATAAAGTTTATCACGATATGTTTGATACATCATCATGGGATATTGAACATGTTTCGCTTGCGCAGAAAGCGGATATTGTTGTTGTCGTTCCGGCTACGGCAAATACTATAGCAAAACTCGCGCACGGTTTTGCCGACAATCTTGTCTGTGCCACGGTTCTTGCTACTAAAGCTAAAGTTCTTGTTTGTCCAGCGATGAATACCAATATGTTTGAACATCAGGCTACTCAGAAAAACATAATGATGCTGAAAGATTACGGTTATAAATTTGTGGAACCTAAAACCGGAAAACTTGCCTGCGGAATTATAGGCAACGGTAACTTAGCATCAGTTGAAACCATAGCAGAAACAATAATTGAAGAAATTGCCTGAGATTAAAAATCTATGACAAAAACGATTCTTATAACATCAGGACCTACCAGAGAATATATAGATCCCGTCAGATTTATTTCAAACGCCTCTTCCGGTAAAATGGGAAAGGCAATAACTGAAACGGCGTTAAAAAAAGGTTTTAACGTGATTGTTGTTAAGGGCCCCTCCGAGTCAAAAATAAAAACATCAAAAAAATGCAGAGTAATAAATATTGTAAGCGCAGAAGAAATGTTTAAAGCGGTAAAGGAAAATCTGAAATTTGCAGATATTTTTATCGGTGTCGCGGCAGTTGCCGATTATAAGCCGGTTTCATTTTCTAAAGTAAAAATAAAGAAAAATCAAAATATATTAAATTTAAAACTTAAAAAAAATCAGGATATAATAAAATACGTCGCGGAACATAAGGGTTTTAAAACCGTAGCCGGATTTGCTCTGGAATCCGATAATGTTATTAAATATGCGGCGAAAAAACTGAAAGAAAAAAAACTTGATATGATTGTCGCTAACGGACCGGAAACAATATCGTCAGACAAATCAAATCCCGTTTTGTTGTTTGCGGACGGAAGAGAAAAGAAACTTGGACGCGGCACAAAACAATACGTAGCAAAAGAGATTATTAATGAAATCATCAAAATTGAATCTTATAAAACTTGCTAAAACGGCAATTAATGAACATAAAAATTGGGGAGAAAATGAAATTTTTGCAGATAAAGAAATTTCTAAGCCTGACATGGGAAAACTAAAAGAACAAAAACGTGTACAGTCTGCCGGTGAATTATTGGAAATATTCAGAAAAAAAATATGCGATTGCAAAAAATGTTCTCTCGGTAAAACGAGGTTGAATTTTGTATTCGGTGTAGGAAACCCGAATGCGGAAATTATGTTTGTCGGCGAAGGCCCCGGTTTTAAAGAAGATCATAAAGGCGAACCTTTTATAGGGCGCGCAGGGGCATTGCTTGATAAAATTATTGAAGCTATGGGATATACAAGGCAGTCTATATATATTGCAAATATAGTTAAATGTCATCCGATGAAAGATCCTTCAAATCCCGAGTTAACAAATAATGACAGACCTCCTACGCAGGAAGAAATGGAAACATGTAAGCCTTATCTTGATAAACAAATTGAACTAATTACTCCTAAAGTTATAATAACGTTAGGCTCATCTTCTACAAGATGTTTGTTGAATACAGAAGAAACCATAAGTAATTTAAGAGGCAAATTTAAGATATATAACGGCATAAAATTAATGCCGACATTTCATCCTGCCGCATTGCTTAGAAATCCAAATTTAAAAAAAGATACATGGCAGGATATGAAAGAAGTTCTGGCCTATTTAAAACAGAGATAATATGAAAGTTGTTGAAGTCGTTATTCCCATTCCTTTAAATAAATCATTTTATTATACGTTTGCGTCTGATTTGAATTCCGAAAAAATAATAGACAGAAGAATAAAGATTTCTTTTGGGAACAGAATTCTCACAGGATATGCAATTGATATAAAGGAAATAAATGACAATAAATTAAAATTAAAAGATATTACCGAAGTGTTGGACAGCGAACCGGTTATTTCAAAAGAAATGAAGGAAATGGCAGGTTGGCTGTCAAAAACATATCTTTGTTCACTCGGGGAAGCTCTTTCAACGATAGTTCCTGTATCAATGAAAATTCCGAAAAGAAAAATATCAAAAAAAAACAGTAAAAAAACAAAAATAGAGAATCCGAACTTTAAAGTTACCGAATATCAAAAAGAATCGTTGGATAAAATATATGATGCGATATCCGTAAATAAAAATATAAATTTTTTGCTGCACGGAGTAACCGGTTCCGGTAAAACTGAAATTTATTTAAGAGCTATTCAAAAAACACTGGACAATAACAAAACGGCTATTTTTTTACTTCCCGAAATTGCCCTGACGCCCCAGTTTATAAGTATTATTAAGAAAAGATTCGGAGATATTGTTGCATTGTGGCACAGCGGCGTATCAATGATACAAAAGTATAAAATATTTGATTCGGTCAGAACAGGAGATACAAAGATTGTAATAGGCGCCAGGTCTGCAATTTTTTTACCTTTTACAAATTTAGGCTTAATAGTAATAGATGAAGAACATGAATCAACATATAAACAAGACAATAAACCGTGTTATGATGCAAAAGAGATTGCATTATGGCGCGCAAAATACAATAATGCCGTATGTGTTTTAGGTTCAGCTACGCCTGCCATAGAAACATACAAAAAAAGTATTGACGGACATTTAAAACTATTAGAACTTCCAAAAAGAATAGATAATAAACAAATGCCTGTAATAGAAATGATATCTTTGAAGGATATAAAAAACAAAGGATCCGTATTTTCAAATAAATTGATTTCAGCCATCAAACAGGCTTTGGCAAGACGTGAGCAAATCATAGTTTTTTTAAACAGAAGAGGTTTCTCTCCGACTTTGATGTGTAAAAAATGTGATACGGTTTACCAGTGTCAAAATTGTTCCGTTTCAATGGTATATCATAAAAGACCCGAAATATTAAAATGCCATTACTGCGGGTCTGAAATAAAATTTCCGATAAAATGTAATAAATGCGGAGGGAAAGAATTTACAGTTTTCGGAGTGGGTACACAAAGAGTTGAAGAAGAATTAAAACGAATTCTTCCTCATTCAAAAATATTCAGATTAGATGCCGATACTGCCACAAGCAAAGAAGTATATTCTAAAGTTTATGAAGGCATAAAAAACGAAGAGTATGATATTTTACTCGGGACTCAAATGGTTGCCAAAGGTTTTGATTTTTCAAGAATATCTCTGGTTTGCGTTGTTGATGCCGACACATCTTTATATCTGCCGGATTTTCGTTCGTCTGAAAAAACTTTTCAATTAATTACACAGGTTGCCGGAAGATGCGGAAGGGCGGATATTAAAGGCAAAGTTTTAGTACAGACAAAATATCTTGATAACTATGCATTGGTAAATGCAAAAGAATACAATTATAAACAATTTTACGGACAAGAAATAGAATTCAGAAAAGAATTAAAATATCCGCCTTTTTGCGATATTGCAAAAGTGACGGTAAGAAATAAAGACGATAAAAAAACATTGGATTTTATCAAAGAAGTATACGTTTATTTGCAGGAAAAAATAGATAAGTCAGGTTATAAGATAACATTGTTGGGCCCGTCTCAGGCATATATTGCAAAACAAAACGGAACATACAGATGGCAGATAATTTTAAAAGGCAAAAAGCACGAAATAAAAGAAATTTTAGAACAAATTGCAGATTTGAAAATACCGACAGAAACATATATTAGTTTGGAATTGGACCCGAGCGATTTGCTATAATTACGGTGTTAACGGAATTCTGAAATAAGAAACAGAATAATAGGGGGGAAAATGATTACATTATTAGTAATAGTTGCGCTCTTAGTTATTATCGGTTTATTTTTGTGGTCTACATACAACAGATTTATAGTATTAAGAAACAGAGTGCAGGAAGCATGGAGTGATATAGAAGTTTTGTTAAAAAGAAGATATGATTTGATTCCTAATCTTGTTGAAACCGTAAAAGGATATGCCGCGCATGAAAAAAATACTCTTGAAGCCGTTATTCAGGCAAGAAATATGGCAATGGCTGCCAATAAAGCCTCAATAGAAGAACAGGCAAAGTCGGAAAATATATTAAGCGGTACGTTAAAATCATTGTTTGCATTAAGTGAAAATTATCCGGACTTAAAAGCAAACGTTAATTTTTTGGAATTACAAAGAGAGCTTGTGGATACTGAAAATAAAATTCAGGCGTCAAGAAGATTTTATAATGCAAACGTATTGTCGTTGAATACAAAAATTGAACTTTTCCCGAGCAATATAGTCGCAAATATGTTTAATTTTGAAAAACAGAAATTTTTTGAACTTGACGAAAACGAACAGGCTGCCAAAAATCCTGTTAAAGTATCGTTTTAAAAAATGAAAACAACATACGATTTTATAGACAGTAACAAAAGAAAAACAATCTTTTTAATAGCATTGTTTCCTTTAAGTCTTGCCGTTATGACTTATGCTTCTTTGTTTGTTTTTTTATATATTAACGGCAGTACCGGCCAATCACAAAATCAGATATCTGTTGTTTCGGTCTTACAGAATATAAATATTTATTTTTTATATATTTTTGCAGTTATTATTGTATTGTCATCAATATGGACTTTGATTTCCTTTTATTCAGGTCATAATTTTATATTATCATTGGTAAATTCAAGGCAAGCCGATCAGACAACAGATAAAGAAATTATAAGATTAGTTGAAAATATAGCGATAACCGCCGGACTTCCAATGCCACAGGTTTATATTATGGATACGCCTGCATTAAATGCTTTTGCCACAGGACGAAACCCGGAAAATGCTTATGTAGTATTAACAACAGGTATTATTGAAAAGTTAGAAAAATCTGAACTTGAAGGTGTTATCGCCCATGAAATGTCTCATATAGGAAATAGCGATACGAAACTTATGATGATTATAATTTTAGTCATTGGTTTTTTTACGCTTGCAGGCAGTTTATTAATGAGAGTTTCAGTTAGAGGCAGAGGAGGAAAAAATAAAGGAGCTTTAATATTTCTTATTGCCGGGCTTATTTTATATATTTATGGGACATTAATTGCTCCGATAATCAGACTTGCAGTATCAAGAAGAAGAGAATATCAGGCTGATGCAGGTGCTGCTCTAATTACCAGAAATCCGCAAGGGTTGATTTCTGCCTTAAAAAAAATAAGCTCTAACCCGAGAGTTGAGTCATTTGACGGGAAAGAAATAATGTCTGCAATGTGCATTGAAAGCCCTTTAAAAGAGGGGATTAATATTTTTGATTCGCTTCACGGATTATTTTCTACACATCCGCCCGTTGCTGACAGAATCAAGGCTCTTGAACAGATGGATGGTATTTCGGCAGATTGATGCTTATATACCATCGCATTTGTAATTTTTCTTCAAAAATATCTTTATGGCAAATGATTAAATCTGTGAATACAAACTTACCATTTCTATAGCTGTTAAAGCCGCATCGCTTCCTTTATTGCCCGATTTTGTTCCCGCTCTTTCTATCGCCTGTTCAATGCTGTCAGTGGTTAGAACTCCGAAAACAACCGGAACTTTGCTTGATATACCTGCCGAAGCTACGCCTTTTGATACTTCGGCTGAAACGTAATCAAAATGAGGAGTTGAGCCTCTTATAACGCAGCCTAAACATATTATAGCGTCATATTTTGAAGATTCGGCAAGTTTTTTTGCAACAGCCGGAATTTCAAAAGCGCCCGGCACCCATACTGCCGTAATGTCTTCTTCTTTTGCTCCGTGTCTTACAAGCATGTCGATACATCCGGAAACGAGTTTGTTTGTGATAAATTCGTTGAATCTTGATACGACAAGCGCGAATTTTTTGCCCGATGAGTTTAACTGACCGTTAATTGTTTTCATTTTAGTTTTCTCCTTTTAAAATTCATTAAAAAAATGACCCATTTTAATTTTTTTTGTTTTAAGATAGCGTCTGTTAATTTTATTTGACGGTATTTCTATCGGAACTCTGCCCGTAACTTTTAATCCGTATCCGTTTAAACCTATTATTTTTCTCGGATTGTTTGTCATAAGGCGTATGCTTGATATGCCGAGTTCGCATAAAATCTGGGCGCCGACTCCGTAGTCTCTTAAATCAGGGGCAAAACCGAGAGCTACGTTTGCTTCAACGGTATCCATTCCTTCTTCCTGAAGTTTATAAGCTTTTAATTTATTTGTAAGTCCTATTCCTCTTCCTTCCTGATGCATGTACAAAACTACGCCGAGCCCTTCTTTTTCTATCATTGTTAAGGCTTGTTCAAGCTGCTGGCCGCAGTCGCATTTTAAAGAGTGAAAAATGTCGCCTGTTTCACATGAAGAATGAACTCTTACAAGAACGTTTTTTTTGTTTCTGACGTTTCCTTTTATTATTGCAAGATGCGTTTCTTTTTTTATTTTGTCTTCAAAAAGAGAAAGCGTAAAATTGCCGTATTTAGTGGGGAAGTTCACGGTTACTGCTTCTTTTACCAGTTTTTCGGTTGTTCTTCTGTATTTAATCAGTTCTTCAACTGTTATGATTTTCAGTTTATGTTTTTTTGCGAATATCAAAAGATCCGGAAGTCTTGCCATCGTGCCGTCGTCATTCATTATTTCGCATATTACCGCCGAACCGTCAAGCCCGGCAAGAAGCGCAAGATCCACCGAAGCCTCTGTATGTCCCGCTCTTACCAAAACGCCGCCTTCTTTGTATCTCAAAGGGAAAATATGTCCCGGTCTTTCAAAATCGGAAGGTTTGCTTGCGCCGTCGGCAATGGCTCTTATTGTTTTTGCCCTGTCGTAAGCCGAAATTCCTGTTGAAGTCCCGTTTTTATAATCAACCGATTCGGTAAACGCACAGCTTATTTTATCATGCGATATTACTCCGTGTTTTTTTTCAACCGTTTTAATTTCAAGATTATCAAGTCTGTCTCCCTTTACCGGAACGCAGACAAGCCCTCTGCCGAATTTAGTCATAAAATTTATTATCTGAGGAGTGACTTTTTTGGCCGAACATACCAAATCTCCCTCATTTTCTCTGTTGGGATCATCAACTACTATAATCATTTTGCCTTTTTTAATGTCTTTTACCGCCGCTTCAATTGTCGCAAATTTAAATTTTTCCGTTGTTTTCATAATTATCCGCCTTTAAATAAATCCGTTTTCTTTCAATAAATCTACGGTTATATCCTTGTTTTGTTTGTTTTTGTTCAAAAGCATCTTTTCTGTATATTTTGCAAGCACGTCAATTTCAATATTTACGGTATCTTTAATTTTTTTTGAATTAAAAACCGTTCTTTTAAATGTTTCGGGAATCATTGTAACCGAAAAAGAATTGTCGTTAATTTCAGATATTGTAAGGCTTATGCCGTCAATTGCTATAAATCCCTTGATTACGGCGTACTTTCTTATAAGCTCATTTGAATCAAAGGATATAATATAAAATCTTCCGGAATTTTTTATATCCGTTATTTGCGCAGTCGTATCTATGTGTCCGGATACTATATGCCCGCCCATTCTTGAATTTAATTTTAAAGCTCTTTCAAGATTTACCGGAGAATCTTTTTTTAGAATGGAAATATTGGTTATGTCGGCCGTTGTCGGGCTGTAATCAAAAGATAAAAAATTCCCTTCAATAGAAGTCACGGTAAGGCATACGCCGTTAACGGCTATGCTGTCGCCGGTTTTTATGTCGTCAAGAGACGTTTCAATCGTCAGTCGGGAATCAGAAAATTTTTTTACTTTTCCTATATCTTCTATTATTCCGGTAAACATCAGAATGTACCCCGTATTAAAATATCGGTTCCTATTTTTCTAAAATTCATTTTTTTAAACTTCAGGCCTTCGCATACTTTTGAGACTCCGTTTCCTTCAACGGGAGTTACGGCGTCTTTTCCGCCTATAATTACCGGAGCCGTAAAAATATACATATCGCTTACTTTGCCTGTTGCAAGAACGGATGCGTTAAGAGTTCCGCCTCCTTCAATTAAAATCCTTTTTAATGATAAATCGTTGAGTTTTGTTATTACGCAGTTAAAATCATTTTCAATGAGTTTAAAATCCGCAGGAATAAGCTTAACGCGCGGTTTAATGAAATAAGACGGTATTTTATCCGCGGATAAGTCATGGAATATTATTGTAGGGATGTTTCCGTCTATAACGTTGTAATATTCCGGTATGGAAAGATTTTTATCAAATAACACTCTTACCGGATTTTTGCCTTTGTTTCTGCTTGACAGAACGGGATTGTCTTTTATAACGGTATTTGTTCCTACGATGATCGCATCGTATTTTGTTCTTAATTTGTGGACAAAATCTCTGGATTTTTCAGAGGTTATCCATTTGGAGTCGCCCGTTTTTGAAGCGATTTTTCCGTCAGCCGACATTGCGTATTTTATAGTTATATGCGGTTTTGTTTTTTTTATGTGTTCTATATATTGCTTGTTCAGTTTTTTTGCTTCTTTTTCAAGAATTCCGCAGATGACTTCAATTCCGTTTGCGCGCAGTTTTTTTAAACTCAGTCCGCATGTCTTAGGATTCGGATCGGGCATTGAACAAACAACTTTTTTTATTTTTGATTTTATTATCAGATCGCTGCATGGCGGACGTTTGCCCCAGTTGTTGCAAGGTTCAAGATTTACGTATAAAACTGACCCTTCGGCATTTTTCCCGGCCGCGCTTATGGCTTCGTCTTCCGCATGATGTCCTCCGAAAAAATTATGGTTGCCGGTTGATATTATTCTGCCGTTTTTTACAAGAACAGCGCCTACAAGAGGATTAGGATAAACTTGACCCAATCCTTTTTTTGCGAGTTTAAAAGTCAATTTGATTAAATCTTTTTCATTTAACGCTTTCAAAATAAAAAACCTCAAAGTTATAAAATAACTTCGGGGTATAAATAAGACTGCCGTATATTGTTTCTTCTATCATCCGGACTTTACCGTCGGCATCTGATTTTCACAGATTCAATCCGTTTTTATCAAAACGGAGTCGTAGGCTTGCCGGAAAATCCGGCTTACTACCGGTAAGGAATTTCACCTTCCCCGAAGAACTGAAAACATTTAAGCAAATTTGCAATATATAAGTCAACCGCCGAAAGTATAAATATTAAAAATATTATTGTATAATCATTCTAAAATGAAGTATATAACGATATTTATTACGACTCCGGGTAAAAAAGTATCAAAAGTTATTGCGGAACAACTGCTTGTTAATAAGCTTGTTTCATGCGTGAGTATAATTTCTTCTGTTAAATCTTCTTATTGGTGGAAGGGGAAAATTTGTAAGTCCGACGAACAATTGCTAATATGCAAAAGCGTTAAAAATAAATTTAAAAAAATAATAAATGTCGTGAAAAAAAATCATCCGTATGAAGTTCCCGAAATTGTATCGTTTGATATATCGGACGGCAATTGCGAATATTTAAAGTGGATAGCAAATATAACAGATTCAAGGAGATAAGTATATGTTAAAAAACCCGATAATGTTAATAATCGTGTTAGTCGTAGGAGCTTTACTGGGGTCTTTTTTGGGAGAATTGATTTCAATAGTTTTGCCGTCAGGAGCAATGAAGGATTTATTTATAAAAGATTTGTCCGCAGGTCTTATGCCGTCCACGTTTGATTTAAGAATAGTTCAAATTACGTTCGGCTGTATGCTGAAATTAAACGTAATGTCTTTGGTCGGAGTCATCTTATCCGCTTTTATATTCAGGAAAATATATGACAAATAAAATCATACTTGCATCGGCATCGGAGAGGCGTATTCAATTGTTAAAAAAATGGGGACTAAAATTTAAAATACACCCCAGCAGAATCAAAGAAGTTTCAAATTGTAAAAGACCTTCGGCTATTGTAAAAGATCTTGCTTTGCAAAAAGCTGAAAATGTCCGCAGAGCATTTAAAAACAGCGTTATAATATCTGCCGATACGATTGTCGTTTTAGGCGGAAAAATAATAGGCAAGCCGAAAAACTGCGGACATTCGGATGAAATTTTAAAAAAATTAAACGGAAGCATACATAAGGTTTATACCGGCGTTGCGATTTTAAGTCCCGAAAAATCAATAGTGTTTTATGATGCTGCGAAAGTCAAAATGAAAAAACTCGGCAAAGAAAAACTTAAAACTCTTGCGGGAAAACATATGGATAAAGCCGGCGCTTATGCGGTACAGGATAAAAACGATAATTTTGTTGAAAAAATATGCGGAGATTATTTTACGGTCGTCGGGCTTCCTTATGTTAAACTGCGGAAAGAACTGAAAAGATTTTCAATAAATATTAAATAACAGACGTTTAAATTTTATTGTCCATAGTTATTTTTACCGAAGTTTCTTTTCTTATTTTATCAAACCAGTCATTTAAGATTTCATTGTTTCTCGTCTGCAAAACATAATCTTTTGTAATTTTCGGATTTTCATTTTTCAGACCTGAAAATTCGGATTCGCTTATGTCGGAAACTGCGGAAGCTATTAAAATTTTCATTTTATGTGCCGCAATCTGTTTTTTTCTCATATTTTCAAATTCTTTCGGCGTCAGTCTTAAATTATTAAGAACATTAAAATAGTATCTCGGGTCAAAGATTCCTTCTTCATTAAGAAAATATTTATGGCTGCGTATATCCATTGCAAGTTCTTCTTCGGAAACAATAATACCGTAATCTTTTGTCTGCTGCCATAATATTTCGTCCAGAACCAGCGTATTTATGATATTTGACTGTATTTCTTTTGCCGTATCGTCAGTAACATCGGGATTTGATTTTCTTACGACATCAATCGTATTATTATACAAAGCATAATATATTTTGTAGGGAATTTTATACCCGTTGACTACCGCAACCGTATCAAAATAATTTTTTTCTCCGAATAAATAACTGCCGAATCCTACGAAAGTTCCGGCAAAAAAACCGAGAATTGTTATTAAAAAAATTTTAATTTTGTGTTTTATTAAGAAATTTATCATTTTAGTCAGCCTCTTTTTCAGTATTAACAGTTGAATTTTCGCCGTTATTGAGCATTAAGCTTCTTCCTTCAAATACGGCACCTTCGCTTATTGATATCATTTTTGTTTGAATATTTCCGATAATTTTAGATTTATTAAACAATTCAACATATTCCGTAGCAGTGATATTGCCTTCAACAGTGCCGCTTACAAGAACATAATTTGAATTGATATCGCCTTTTAACGACGCGGCGTCTCCTATAATCACGCCTGCCGAATTTTCAATATTGCCCGTCATTTTTCCGTCAATTCTTATTGTTTTTTCGGTTGAAATATTGCCGTTTAATACCGTATTTTGTCCTATAAACGTTTCAATTGTATCAAATTTATTTTTTTTGGTCATCTTTATATTTGGTCCTGTTTTGTTTATTTTAAATAACTGCTTAAAAATTTTATCGGATTTACAGGTTTTTTTCGGAAATGGACTTCATAATGAAGGTGGTTGTCCGTAGATCTGCCTGTGCTTCCCATTTTTGCTATCATTTGTCCTTTTGTTAAGGACTCGCCTTTTATAACAAGAATCTTGGAAAGATGAGCGTATACCGTTCTGTATAAATTGCTGTGCTGAACGACTATAACATTTCCGTATCCTGTTTTTCTTCCCGCAAGAATTACGGTGCCGTCAGCGGTTGAATAAATAGGAGTGCCTTTCATGTTTGCTATATCTATTCCCGAGTGAAAGAACCTGTATCCGAAAATCGGATGAGTTCTGAAACCGTAAGGTGATGAAATAACTCCTTCGCAAGGCCACATTGAAGGAGTATATCGGAATTTTATTCTTTGAGCGTTTATGTGCATCATCACTTCCGAATAACTTTTTAACGTAAATTTGTATTCTTCAAATAAGCCGAGAGACTGGTTTATTATATCCTGATATGAAAATTTATTGAAGTTTCCTGATAATATTGTTGATAATGCGCTTGATTCTATCGGAGTCGGGCCGCCGTATCCTAATCCTTCTTCAATGATTGCTTTTTTTGAATTCATTGCCAGAAGAGATCTTATCTGTTCGTCGTTTTGTTTGATTTGGGCAAGCATTTCTTTTGATTTTTTTATTTCATCCGAGAAAAACAGCATGCGGACTTTCATTATTTCGTTATCGGCTTTAATTTTTACGTAATCTATATGCCGGCCGGAAATAAAACCCGCCCATAAAGTCAGCAAAGTCCACGAAAACCCGAATATCAATATAAACAAAAGAGAGAAGTTTAATTTGATAGGTTTGATTTTTCCGTGATGAATAAAAATTACAGTTGTTTTTCTTTTTAATTCAGCGATGATAGATCTGAAATATTTCTTCATAAACGCAATAAATTTTAACACAAAAAAAGAATTATATCAATGTTTTTTTTATAAATATAACGGGTAAAATAAAAAAAATATTAAATGCGGCATAATATCAATTGATGTTTAAATTTTTTAACATTTCAATTTTTAATTATAGTTCTTTTTCATTGAAGGTCGCAAGCCAGTCCGATATTTTTTTATCAAGAAGATTTTTATCCGTTTTTAAAACTTTTTTAAATTCTTGTCCTCTTATAACTTTTGCATTTTTTATTTTAGATTCAAAGTCTTCAAAAAACTTACCGTAATTTCCGCCGTGCGTTGCAAAAGGAACTACCGTTTTACCTTTGAAATCAGTTTGCGATAAAAAGGAAAGAATGGGAGCGGGAACCGTATACCACCAAACAGGACCGCCGATAAAAATTAAATCATACTTGTTAATATCGGGGATATTATCATTTTTTAATTTCGGATAATTTTTCGGATTCATTTGTTTTTTTGCTGTAATATATATCATCGGAGAACCGGGATATTCATTTTCTGTCTTGATTTCGTATATATCTGCATTAGTTTTTTCTTTAATTGTTAAAGCAATTGTTCTAGTATTTCCTGAAAGAGAGTAGTAAACGACCAAAATTTTTCCAAAATCGCGGTTGTTGATATTTTCGGCTTCTGATGTTTGGCAAAATAATAATGATAACGATAATGTCGTAGCAAAAAACAGGAATAAAGATTTGAACATATTAAATTCTCTTTCTGATTAAATATTTGTAATTCATTAGAAGCATATATTATTTGTATGAGCTAATTTTATTTTGAACTATCTGCATTAATCTATAAAATAAAAATTTTTATGTCAAAACGTCAATAATTTTTTAATTTTGTTTTTTGTTGATTGTGTTGAAAAAAAAGGTTAAATAATTATATAATACTTAATAATTTATTTAACGGGAATTTTACATTGAAAGCTTTTATTTTGGCAGCCGGAGTAGGAACAAGACTCAGGCCTTTAACTTTTGAACTCCCCAAACCGATGATACCTTTGGTAAACAAACCGGTTATGGCCCATACCATTGATAATCTGAAAAGACATAATATTTCAAATATCATGATGAATCTTTATTTTATGCCCGAAATGATTGCGGATTATTTCGGAAACGGCGAAAAATTTAACGTCAATATTTCATATTCAAAAGAAGAAAATTTATTGGGAACCGCAGGCGGATTAAAAAAATGCAAGGATTTTTTTGATTCGACTTTTATTGTTATGTCCGGAGACGGTTTGTCGGATATTGATATTACTTCTGCAGTTGAGTTTCATAAGAAGAAAAAGGCGTTGGCGACAATGGTTTTAAAAAAAATAGATTCAAAATTTGAATACGGAGTTACGATAACAGACAGAAAAAACAGGATTGTCGATTTTGTTGAAAAACCAAGCTGGAGTTCCGTATTTTCTGATACGGTAAACACAGGCATTTATATATTTGAGCCTGAGATATTTAAATATATTCCGGACGGAGTTTATGATTTCGGCAAAGACTTATGGCCGAAACTTTTAAAACTTAAAAAACCGATATACGCCTATCTGATGAACGGATATTGGACGGATATAGGAAATATCGGTGAATACAAACAGGGAACCTGCGACGCGTTAAAAGGAATTGTCAAAATAAATATAGACGGTTCAAAAATAAAAAATACAAATGTCCTATCCGGAGAAAACTGCAAAATTGATGCAACAGTTAGATTTATAGGAAAATCCGTAATAGGCGCAAATTGTTTTATCGGCAAAAATGTTATAATTGAAGACGGCACCGTTATCGGCGATAATATTCAAATTAATGACGGGTCAATAATTAAAAATTCAATTATATGGTCAAATGTAAAAGTCGGAAAAGAAGTTAAATTGTATTCAAGCGTAATAGGAACTGACGTTCCTGATAAATTATCCGTATATAACGGTTTATTATTTAATATGCAGTAAAAAGGGGAGAATTATGGCAAAAAACACAGGCGGATGGTTATTTACATCGGAATCGGTTACTGAAGGCCATCCGGATAAATTATGCGATGTAGTTTCAGACAGTATACTTGATGCGATAGTTGCAAAAGATCCCAAAGCCAGAGTGGCATGCGAAACTTTTGCATCCAACGGGCTTTTGATAGTGGGCGGCGAGATCACGACAACTGCCGAAATAGATAAAATGAAAGTCATAAAAAACGCGGTAAAGGGAATAGGATATACAAATCCAAAATACGGTTTTGACATTAATACATGCAAAATAATGGATGTTATAAATACTCAGTCTCCCGATATTGCGCAGGGCGTTGATACCGGCGGAGCCGGCGATCAGGGATTAATGATAGGATTTGCCTGCAAGGAAACGCCGGAATTGATGCCGCTTCCGATAATGCTTGCTCACAAACTTGCGATGAAACTTACGGATGTCAGAAAAAAAAGAATTTTAAAATATTTGGGGCCTGACGGGAAATCACAGGTTACCGTAGAATACAAAAATTGGAAGCCTTACAGGGTTGAGGCCGTCGTTATATCATCCCAGCATACCGATGAAATTCTGGATAAAACGGGAAAACATATAACCGAAAAATCAAAGAAGGAAATTTTTGATAAAATTATCAAACCCGTGGTTGGCAAATGGATAGATAAAAACACAAAAATTCATATTAATCCGACGGGAAAATTCGTAGTCGGCGGTCCTTTGGGAGATACCGGGCTTACGGGCAGAAAAATAATCGTTGATACATACGGCGGAATGGCTGCGCACGGAGGCGGAGCGTTTTCAGGTAAGGATTCAACAAAAGTTGACAGAAGCGCATGTTACATGGCAAGACATATCGCAAAAAATATAGTTGCATCCGGCATTGCGGATAAATGTACGGTTCAGCTTGCTTATGCAATAGGAATAGCGGAGCCTGTTTCAGTAATGGTTGACACTCATCATTCGGGTAAAATTCCGGGAGATTTACTGGTGCCGGTAGTAAGAAAAATATTTCCTTTAACTCCTCAGGGAATAATAAAATATTTGGATTTAAGAAAACCTATATTTGCAAAAACTGCGGCATACGGACATTTCGGCCGAAACGAATTTAAATGGGAAAAATTAAACAAGGTCGCAGAACTTAAAAAAGAGATATCAAAATTAAAAAAAGGATAAAAAATGAAATACGACATAAAAAACATTAAAACGGCTTCCGAAGGCAAAAAAAGAATTGAATGGGCCGAAAGAGAAATGCCTGTTTTAAGGCAAATCAAAGAAAGATTTTCAAAAGAAAAACCGTTGAAGGGAATAAGGCTTGGATGCTGCCTGCATGCGACAACCGAAACGGCAAATTTAATGATAACGTTAAAAGCCGGAGGCGCCGAAGTTTATTTGTGCGCATCAAATCCTCTGTCAACGCAGGATGACGTTGCGGCTTCTCTTGTTAAGGATTACGCAATCCCGACTTTTGCAATAAAAGGCGAAGATAATAAAACATATTATAAACATATCAATGCCGTTTTGGATACAAAACCCCAGATGACGATGGATGACGGAGCGGATCTTGTTTCAACTGTTTTTTCAAAAAGAAAAGACTTATTAAAGAATATAATAGGCGGAACCGAAGAGACGACTACCGGCGTTATAAGACTAAGAGCAATGGAAAAAGACGGCGTTTTGGCATATCCGATTATTGCGGTTAACGACGCTATGACAAAACATTTTTTTGACAACAGGTACGGAACAGGGCAATCAACTTTAGACGGAATTATAAGAGCAACAAATATCCTTATAGCAGGTAAAGTTTTTGTTGTTGCCGGATACGGCTGGTGCGGAAGAGGACTTGCGACTAAAGCCAAAGGAATGGGGGCGCACGTAATAGTTACGGAAGTTGACCATTTAAAAGCTTTGGAAGCAAAAATGGACGGATTTGAAGTAATGCCTATGATTGACGCAAGCAGAAAAGGCGATATTTTTGTTACCGTTACGGGAGATTTGAACGTTATAGACGAAAAACATTTTAAAGTTATGAAAGACGGAGCAATTGTTTGCAACAGCGGACATTTTAATTCCGAAATAAATATTCCGGCAATTAAAAAATTATCAAAATCGGTAAGAACCGTAAGACCTTTCGTTGAAGAGTATGTTTTAAAAGCAAATAACAGAAAAATTCATATTTTAGCGGAAGGAAGACTTGTAAATCTGGCATCGGCCGAAGGACATCCGGCAAGCGTTATGGATATGTCGTTTGCCAATCAGGCGTTATCGGCAGAGTATATGCTTAAAAACGCCGAAAAATTGGAAAAGAAAGTATATTGCGTTCCCGAAAAAATAGATACGGAAATAGCAAAATTAAAATTAACGGCGATGGGAGTAAAAATAGATACTTTAACGCCGGAACAAAAAAAATATTTATCGTCTTGGCAGGAAGGCACGTAAAATACGTTTGACTTATTTAATAAATAAATATATAATCATAAACTCAATATATTAAAGGTGGTTTTCATAAAATGAAGAACGGTAAGAGTTATCTTCCGAAAGCGGAAGAAATAAACAGAAAATGGCATTTTATAGATGCTGAAGGTCAGGTTTTAGGCAGATTGGCTGTAAGAGTTGCGACGTTATTGACCGGCAAAAGAAAAGCGATTTATGCGTCAAGCGTTGACTGCGGAGATTTTGTGGTGCTTACAAATGTTTCAAAAATGGTTTTAACCGGAAAAAAACTTGAACAGAAAACGGCTTTTTCTTACTCGGGATATCCCGGAGGCGGAAAGTTGGTTCCTTATTCAAAATTGATGGCTGAAAATCCGGATAAAGCGTTTCGTCTTGCCGTAAAAGGGATGTTGCCGAAAAATAAGTTGGCTGATAAACAAATGACGCGCATGAAATTATTTAAAGGCGCGGAACATACGCACCAGGCGCAAATTGAAAAATAGTTAAATTAGGAGATATAAAAAGATGAGTAATGCGGGTTATTTGACGGCAGGAAGAAGAAAAAATGCTGTAGCAAGAGTTTTAACATCTAAGGGCAGCGGTAAAATTGTTATAAATGATAAAAGCATTGATGAATATTTCGGCGGTTTGGAAAGACATAAAAAAATCGCTTTAAAACCTTTTGAATTTTGGCCTAGTATGAAGAGTTACGATTATTACATAAATGTTTACGGCGGCGGTGTTTCGGGACAAGCCGGAGCTGTAAGCCACAGCATAGCCAGAACAATACTTGAATTGGATCCCGCATTGAAAGATACCCTTAAAAAAGAAGGGTTGCTTACAAGAGATTCAAGAATGGTTGAAAGAAAAAAATCGGGAAGACCGAAAGCAAGAAAAAGATTCCAATTCTCAAAACGTTAATTTTTTACATATCAAAAAAGCCTCTCTGTTTTCAGAGAGGCTTTTTTTATTTTTTAATGAATAAATTTTATCTGTAATTAGTAAACTGAAGCGGAAGCGAGAAATTTGCGGTTTTTAAATATGCGATTACTGCCTGTAAATCATCTTTTTTTGCGGATGAAACTTTTACTTTTGAACCTTCTATCTGTGTATTAACTTTTATTTTTGAATCCTTTATGAGTTTTGAAAGTTCTTTCGCTTTATCGGAAGGAAGCCCGCTTATAAGTTCTATAACCTGTCTTACCGTCCCTTCAAACGCCTGCTCTTTCGGCTTATAATTCAATGTTTTAAGAGATACTCCTCTTTTGGCAAATTTACCGTCTACAATGTCTATGAGAGCTTTTAGTTTAAAATCATCATCGCCTATGAGAGTTATTTTTTTGTCGGTTTTGTTGTAATCAATTGAAGATTTTGAGCCTTTAAAGTCAAATCTTTGGGCCAATTCTTTTTGAGCTTGGTTGATTGCGTTTTCAACTTCCATAAAATTTACTTCCGATACCACGTCAAATGAAAATGTTGATGCCATCTTAAAACCTCCTAAATTCTTTCCAAACTTATTCTGGAAAGTTCGGTGTCAATTTTTATTACTCTTACTTTTACCGTTTCTCCTACAGATATTACGTCGTGAGGATTTGAAACAAACTTACTGCTGAGTTTTGATATATGAACAAGCCCGTCCTGATGGACGCCTATATCCACAAAAGCTCCGAAATTCGTTACGTTTGTTACTGTTCCGTCAAGAACCATATCTTCTTTTAAATCTTCAATAGAATTTATCTCGGCGCTGAATTCGGTTGAAGAAAAATCTTTTCTCGGATCAACACCGGGTTTTTTAAGTTCTGCAATTATATCATTTAATGTAAGCGTTCCTACAGTATCGGTTACGTAATCTTTTATGTTTATTTTTGCAACAAGCGTCTGATTTCCCACCAATTCTTCAGAAGGAACCGACAGATCTTTCGCCATTTTTTCAACTATAACGTAATTTTCAGGATGTATCGCCGAATTGTCAAGAGGGTGGTCTCCTTTCGGAATTCTCAAAAAACCGGCGCATTGCGTAAAAGTTTTTTGTCCCAGCCCCGAAACATCCAAAAGTTCGTTTTTATTATTGAACAATCCGACTTTTGTTCTGTATTGTACAATATTTTTTGCCGCAAGTTTACCTATTCCGGCAACGTAGCTTAAAAGTTCCGCAGAGGATGAATTAAGATTAACTCCTACGTAGTTTACGCAGGATTCAACCGTATCATCCAGAATTTTTTTCAGATGGGTTTGATTGACGTCATGCTGGTATTGTCCGACGCCTATTGATTTAGGATCTATTTTTACAAGTTCCGCAAGCGGATCCTGAAGTCTGCGCGCTATGCTTATGGCTCCTCTTACCGTTACGTCTAAATCCGGAAATTCGCTTACCGCAAGGGGGGAAGCCGAATAAACGGAAGCTCCCGCTTCGCTTACAATAACGGCTTTTGCAGTAAGATTGTTATTTTTCAAAACTTTGCTTATGAACTGGTTTGTTTCTTTTGAGGCTGTGCCGTTTCCTATCGCTATAAGTTCAACTCCGTATTTTTTTATCATTGCAACTATAGTATCCTGCGATTCCTGGAACCTGCACATAGGTTCATGAGGAAATATTGCTTTATATTCTCTGAAAGTTCCTATTCTGTCTATTACGACGACTTTACATCCTGTTCTAAAACCCGGATCAACTCCCATTATCGTTTTATGCCCGGCAGGGGAAGCAAGGAGCAAGTTTTTTGCGTTTGTGGCAAAAACATTAATAGCTTCTTTATCCGCTTCTTCCATTTTGGTTAAAAATACTTCAACCTGCAGCGACGGATAAAGATATTTTTCAAAAGCCGTTTTCATGGCAGTAAAAATTTCAGGGTAAAATAAAGCCATGTTTGTTTTTACGATTTTTGATGAAATTATATTTATGGCGTCTTCGTTATCTATTTCTATTTTCCATGATAAAATTTCTTCTTTTGCTCCGCGGCGTATTGCCAGAATTCTGTGAGATACGATTGATTTAACGGGTTCCGAATAATTATAATACATTTCAAATTTTGTTTTCTGGTCTTCAAGCCCTTTTTTAACTTTTGATTTTATAACGCCGGTATTTAATATAAGATTTCTTATTAAACCTCGTATTAACGCCGTATCGGATATTTGTTCGGCAATTATATCTATCGCTCCGTCTAACGCCTGTTTTGCCGTTTCAATTCCTTTTTCTTTGTTTAAATATTTAGAAACAATTTCATCCCGGTTTCCTTTGCCTACGAGAATATTCTGCGCGAGAATTTCGTTTGCAAGCGGTTCAAGTCCTTTTTCCTTTGCGATTGTCGCTTTTGTGGTTTTTTTCGGTTTAAAAGGCAGATAAATGTCTTCAAGTTTTTGTTTTTCTTTACATTCCTCTATTTGAACCTTCAGTTCCGGAGTTAATTTTTTTTGGTCTTCTATGCTTTTTAAAATAGTTTCTTTTCTTGTTTCAAGTTCTATGTAATATTGAAGTTTGTCGGCGATGTTTCTGACTTCTGTTTCCGTAAGATTTCCGGTGCGTTCTTTTCTGTATCTTGAAATGAAAGGAACCGTATCCCCGTCGCCGAGCATTGCGGCCGTAGCCGAAACCTGCGCCGGATTTATGGTTAAGTCGTTTGATATCCAATTAATGATTGATTGAGCGCTCATGTGAAAGTAAATCCTTTTTTTAAATTGTAAATAGAAAAGGAGCTAACAATATAAAATTAAAACTTATATATGGTTAGCTCCATCTAATTTATTTGCTTTTCCCGAGAATTTTGAAAACTTTTGTTCCGCAATCCGGGCAAACGCCTTTAACGGCTTTCATACCGTTTTTCATAATAGTTTCTTCGGCGTTTTTTACTTCTACCTGTTTTTTACACTTCATGCATCTTGCTTCTGCCATTGTGAACCTCCGCAAAATATGCTTACATTTTTACTGCTTGCATATATAATCTACTCTTTTTTATTTAATTTGTAAAGTATAGCTGTTAAGTAAGGCAGGCAAACAGCCAACGGCGAATTAATTTATAGAAATTATAAGCGCCGTCGTATTGTATTTTTTATGTTTTACCGTATGCAAATTTCTTGACAAAATGTATATAAGTTTATACGATAGATAGGGTCTTAAAACATACTGCCCCTAACGGAGACAAAAATGATAAATAAAGATTTATTTAATGAAAATCAAGAAACTTTTGTGTCTACAAAAGCCAAAGGTTTTGTGGTAATTCCCAAAGTTCCTGAAAAATTAAAAGAGCTTCTTGAAATAACCGAAAATTTATGGTGGTGCTGGACCAGCGACGCCATAGAATTATTCAGAAGACTGGACAGAGACGTATGGGAAGACGTTTATCATAATCCGAAGGCTATGCTTGGCAGAGTAAGCCAGTCTCGTTTTGAAGAATTGTCGGAAGACGACAGTTTTATATCGCATATGAAAAGAGTAAAAGAAAATTTGGATAAATATCTCACTATGCCGACATGGTTTGATGAAACATTTCCTGAATATAAAGATAAAAAAATAGCCTATTTTTCCACGGAATTCGCAATACATGAAAGCCTTCCGATATATTCCGGCGGTTTGGGTGTTCTTTCCGGAGACCACTTGAAATCGGCAAGCGATATGGGGCTTCCTCTGGTAGGAATAGGTTTGCTTTACCGAAACGGCTATTTTAAACAGTATTTAACTAACGACGGATGGCAAATGGAAGAATATGCCATAAACCATTTTTACAGAATGCCAATGCGTTTATTGACAAAAGAAGACGGTTTTCCTTTGTTAATAACTATTTCTTTGCCGTCATCTCCGAAAGTTTATGCCAGAGTCTGGGAAATAAAAGTCGGAAGAGTCTCTTTGTATCTTCTGGATACGGATTGTCAGGAAAATTTGCCGGAAGACAGACTGATTACCGGTGAATTGTACGGCGGCGACAAAGAAATGAGAATAAAGCAGGAAAAACTTTTGGGAGTCGGCGGAGTGCAGGTTCTTAAAGCTTTGAATATAGAGCCTTCGGTTGTTCATATAAACGAAGGGCATTCTGCATTTTTGCTTTTGGAAAAAATAAGAATTTTAATGGATGACAAAAAGCTGTCTTTTAAAGAAGCTCAGAAAGTTGTAAAAGCAACTTGCGTGTTTACGACGCATACTCCTGTTCCGGCCGGCAATGAAGTTTTTTCTCCGAATTTGGTAGCCACTTATTTTGAGCCTCTTTATAGGCATTTAGGCTTAAACAAAGAGCAGTTTTTAAGTTTGGGACGCGATTTTAAAACAGAAACGTATGAAAAAGATTTTTCAATGACAATACTTGCGTTAAAAGCATGCGGAAAAGCAAACGGCGTAAGCAGGCTGCATGCGACGGTATCAAGGCAGATATGGCAGAATATTTGGCCTGAATTGCCTAGAAAAGAAATTCCTATTAGTCATATTACAAACGGAATTCATACAAATTCTTGGCTGTCTTATGAATTTGCCGGTCTGTTTGACAGATATATGGGCAGCGACTGGAAAGATGAGCCGGCAGACCAGACTTTATGGCAGCGCGTGGCAAATATTCCTGATGCCGAACTTTGGAGAAGCCACGAGAGAAGAAAAGAAAGACTGGTTTCGTTCGCAAGACACAGACTTAAACTTCAGTTGGAAAGAAGAGGAGTATCGGTACAGGCCGTAAAATATGCCGATGAAATACTTGATCCGGAAGCTTTAACTATAGGTTTTGCAAGAAGATTTGCCACGTATAAACGCGGCAATTTGATATTCAGAGATTTGTACAGAATAAAAAAGATTCTTTTAAATAAGGAAATGCCGGTCCAGATTATAATTGCCGGTAAAGCTCATCCTAAAGACGATAAAGGAAAAGAAATTATTAAAAGTATAATAAAACTTGCGGCAGACCCCGAACTTAGGTTTAAAATTGTATTTTTGGAAGATTATGACATGAACGTAGCTCATTATCTTGTGCAGGGCGTGGATGTATGGCTTAATAACCCTTTAAGACCGGAAGAAGCTTCGGGAACCAGCGGCATGAAAGCGGCTGTAAACGGAGTATTGAATTTCAGCGTTTTAGACGGCTGGTGGTGCGAAGGATATAACGGAGACAACGGCTGGATTATAGGCTCAACCGAAACTTATCCTGATTTAGAGTATCAGAATGAAGTTGAAAGCAGATCTATGTATGAAATGCTTGAAAAAGAAATAATACCGTTGTTTTATAAAAGAGGACAGGATAATTTGCCGAGAGGCTGGATACAGAAAATGAAAAACTGCATGCAGACGATCGGTCCTAAATTTAACACAAACAGAATGATAGAAGAATATACTAAAAATTTCTATATTCCTTCAATGGTTGATACGATAAAAATGCAGGAAAATAATTTTGAAATCGCAAAAAAGAAAACAGTCTGGCAGGACAAAATTGAAACCAACTGGCCTAAAGTTTCAATTGTAAATATGTCGGACGATATGAACGGATACAACATTAAAATGAAAAATAAAATGAAAATAAAGGCAAAAGTGTTCTTGGGCCAGATAGATAATGAAGACGTTTTTGTCCAGTTGTGTCTGGGTTATTTAGATTCCAAACATGTTATGAGCGATGAAGAATACAATAACATGAAAATGATATCAAAAGAAAATGACGGATCGTATATATACGAAATTGAAATAGAAACAAATAAAGTGGGACATTGCGGGTATATAGTAAGGGTTGTTCCGCAATATATGGGAGTAATTGAGTATATTCCCGGTTTAATTAAATGGTTTTAATATCAGATTTATGAAAACAATCGAGCTGATGATATTTGATTTGGACGGGACTTTGGTTGATTCAAAGGACGATCTGACGGCAGCTGTAAACTTTATAAGAAGAAAATATACCCTTTCTGATATAAATTCGGCAGAAGTAGCCTCATATCTTGGAAACGGAATACGCAGGCTTATAGATTCCGTTTTGCCTAATGAATTATCAAAAGAAGATAAGCAAAACGCTTTTTTAATTTTTAATGAGTATTATTCAGAGCATCTTTTGGATACGACTTACGTATATTCGGGTATTTTTGATATGCTTAATGCGCTGCCAGGCATAAAAAAAGCGGTTCTTTCCAATAAAACAGAAGTATATACTAAAAAAATAATAGAAAAACTCGGATTAGCCGAATATTTTATAAAAATATGCGGAGGGGATACTTTTCCTGAAAAAAAACCGAGTTGTCTGCCCATAAATTCAATAATAAAAGAACTTAAAGTAAAAAAAGACCATACTGTTATGGTCGGAGACGGGATAAATGATATTTTATGCGGTAAATCGGCCGGTATTTCAACAATTGCGGTTTTATACGGCTATTCTGCCAGAGCTAAAATAGAAGCAAATTCTCCGTCTTTTATAGCTTCCCAACCTTCCGATATTTTAAATTTCTTACAAAAATAAAAGATCCTCCGGTTTTTTTTAAAAAAACTTTTCTGGGGGATTTTTTTATTTTTATTGGCTTTTTACAGGTTTTTTCCATACTTTAATTTTTCTTCTTTCCTGATTTTTTATTTTTTCAAAAATTCAAAAATTTAATTTTTTCTTAAAAATTAATTATACCTTTTGTGGTATATTAAAAATCAACACATTCCATTTTATTTTGACCATTTTAAAATTTGTTTTTTAATTTCATTTTTTCCTAATTGTTATTTTCTAAAAAATAAAATTCAAAAAAAATTGCCAAAAACTCAAAAAAACGCAAAAAATATAGTTCCGATAAGATATATTATGTTAAGTTCATAGGGTGTTTTTGAAAATGGTTAACATTAAAGTGATTTATTAAATACAGCTAGATTATTCTTAATTATAAATATAAATTTCAATACAATTGATATTTTATTTTAATAGTTATACATTAGCATTCACATTGTTGTGTAGTAAAATTTAAATTTATAAAAAAAAATTGAGAAATTGTTATTAAATTTTGTAATAGATCATAATTTGGATTGGTTATTTTGCCGAAGACAGACACAAGCACCAATATTGAAGTAAACCAGTCTACTATTTTTGCAAATTTTCTGCTTTTAACTCACATATATTTAAACGGTCCGAAAGAGGAGACAAGATTTTATGTGCCTGTCGGAATAGGATTTGGAAGCGCGTCATATACTGTAAAAGTTAATGGCGAAAGTGCAGATGCTTCAGGAAGCGGCGGTTGTTACGTAATCGGTATAGGCGCAAACTGGAGAACTAAAACAGGCAATATTACCGGCGGAGAATTGAGATATACTTCTTCCGGAATTGACGGTAATGAGCCTGATTCAATAAGAGATCAAAATATAAGTATTTTAAGTGTTAATTTCTATTACGGATTTGATTTTTAATAAAGAAAATCTGCTTTAAATTAAAAAACCGGTACATTTACATGTGCCGGTTTTTTTAATATCTTATATAATATAATTTTATCGTATCTCACATTATTTTTTAAACATGCATGAATAAATTATACTTTTTATGGTATTATTATAAAAAATAGTGAAATAAGTATTACTGTTTTTTATATGGTTTTAGACTTGGAATCCACATCGGGACTGATTTATTATATTTTATATATTCTTCACCAAAACGGATTTTTAATTTTTTCTCTTCAACTAGGCGCAAATATATGATATTAACAGCTAAAAAGATTATAAACCAAATAAAGATGCCAAAAGATAAGAAAAAGATTGACAGGGCAAGTAACATAAACAGAACGCTTGTGATCATAGGGTTTCTAGTATATTTGTATGGTCCTTCTATAACCAGATTTATTGGCGGAGCCCAAGGCCCGGGAGTTCCGTTGCCTTTTGACCAAAACAGATAAACTGTCCAAACAGCAAAGAAAATGCCTATAAGAAATAGTACTAAAGCAACAAAAAACATTATAGATACATCTATAATTCGAAATTTTGTAAATAAGAGAATAAGTGCCGGAATAACACAAATAACCATGAAAGGCAAAAGAATAACCGCTTGGATTAAGTTTAATGTTTTTTTATTCATATATGATAATTTAGGAAAGAATACATAAATATATCCGATTTTTCAAGTATATTTGAATATTTTTGATTTTCTTTTGAACGAGTCTGCAGAAGCAGGTACGCAGTTTTGTGATTTTGGGCGGATTTGCATAGCAAAACGAAGTTTATTTTGAATTTAGACAAGGCAAAAATTTGTTTTTTTGTAGTTGCCGTTAGAGATTTATCAGTTTGAGACGAACCGAAGTAATTTTAAAAAGTTCAAAATATACGCAGTTTTGAGGTAATTTTGAATTTAGACAAGGCAAAAATTTGTGAGAGTATACTGTAAAGGAGCGGAGCTCCGAGGTATCCGAACAAATTTTTAACGCAGCATAAATTCAAAAGAACTCAAAACGCCCCAGAGAGGAGTTGAACCTCCAACCTTATCCTTAGGACGGATCTGCTCTATCCAGTTGAGCTACCAGGGCATTTTGCGATTAGTACTTCAAAATTGAGAAAACTTCAATATCTTTTAACTTAGATTTACCGTTTAAAAATAACAATTCCGTAAGAAAAACGCAAGCAGTTACATTGCCTTTTAATTGTTTTATCAATTCAACCGCCGCGGAAGCCGTTCCGCCTGTTGCAAGCAAATCGTCAACTATAAGAATGTTTTCCCCTTCATTTATTGCATCGGTATGAATTTCAATAGAGGCAGTTCCGTATTCAAGAGCATAGCTTGTTGAAATAGTTTTATAAGGAAGTTTTCCTTTTTTTCTTATAGGAATGAACGGAAGATTTAATTTTTGAGCAATAGAAATGCCGAATATAAAACCTCTTGATTCAAGCCCTACAACTTTTGAAATATTTTTATTTTTATATTGTGATGCCAAAATATCAATTATTTCGTTATAGAGATTTATATCCGCAAGAATGGGTGTAATATCTTTAAAAATAATGCCCTTTGACGGAAAATCAACAACATCGCGCATAGTTTTATTTAATTTTTCTATTAAATTCTGCATTATATTCTCCTGTCTTTTTGAATATCGGCAAACCTTGATTCTCTCTGATCAAGAATAAGTTTGTCAACATCTGATTTTTCGGCAAGTTTTAATTTAATGAAAATACCTTTTAGTCTCTGAAAAGCTTTTAATTCAATCTGCCTTACTCTTTCTCTTGAAAGTTTGAATTTTTTACCTACCTCGTCAAGAGAGCAGTGGGCAATTCCGCCCAGTCCGAATCTGAGTTTTATAATTTCGGCTTCTCTTTCCGGCAGAAAATCCAAAGCTTTCTGGACGTTATTTGAATTTCTTATAATCTCGGTTATTGCTTCGGGAGTTTTTAAAATCGTGTCTTTAAGAGTGTCTTTTTTTGATGATTCGCTGTCTTCATTAATAGTTGAATCCAAAGAATCAATATTGTCAACAGAAAAAATCGTTTTATTGATTTCATTTGCCTGATCTATTGATATTTTCATTTTATGGGCTATTTCTTTTATGGAAGGTTCTCTGCCTAAATTGCCAAGAAGCTGGTTTCTGATTTTTTTCCACTTATTGATAATGTCAAACATATAAGAAGGAATTCTTATGGTTTTTGAATTGTCTTCAATGGATTTTCTTATAAACTGTTCTATCCAATATGTCGCGTATGTTGAAAATTTCGTATTTTTTTTTGTATCAAATTTTTCAACGGCTCTGACAAGACCCATATTCCCGTCGGAAATAAGGTCCATAAAATCAACGCCTTTTTTTGAAAATCTTTTTGCTATCGGAATTACAAGACAGTAATTTAACTCAATCAGCCTGTTAAAAGCTTTTTTATCGCCTTTTTTCGCTTTTTTCCAAAGGTCCTCGTATTCTTTTTGGTTTGCCGGCTTTATAGTTTTGAGTTCTTCAAAATATGAATGCAACGGATCAATTACCATAGTAAAAACTCCCCGTAATTAAAGTACTTTTGTACATTTATTATATTCGTCAACAAACACATATTTTGGATTTATAGGTTTATCCGAAAGTTGGAATCCCATAATAATAATTACTTCGCCTTTCTTTATAAGATGCGCCGCCGCTCCGTTCATGCATATAACTCCTGAACCGGGCTGGCCTGCTATAACGTATGTTTCAAGTCTTGTGCCTGAAGTATTGCTTACCACGAGAACTTTTTCCCCTACCCAAAGTCCGGCTTTGTCTATTAATTCGGAATCAATCGTTATGCTTCCGGTATATTCCAAATTTGCTTCCGTTACAGTTGCCTTAAAAATTTTTGAACTTAATACAAACTTCATTTTTTTATCTCCAAAGTCTAATTTGCCGGTGTAATTATTGCTGCTTGCTTGCGTTTTTTTCTGCTTCAGTCTGGCATTCAATGCAGTATCTTCCCCACGGCATTGCATGTAATCTTTTAACCGATATCGGCGAACCGCAGCATTCGCAGAGTCCGAAAGTGCCTACGTTAAATTTTGCAAGGGCGTTATCAATATCTTTTATTGCTATCGCGCTTATTTCGTCAAGTTCAAACTGGATTTCTCTTTCGTTATTTTGCGTGGCAGTATCGGCTTCGTCTCCGATTTCGGTGTCCGTTTCGGCCAGTTTTCTAGAATTTAATTTATTCATTATAGAAACTTTTTTTTCAAGAAGAATTTTTTTCAGCTTTAACAAATCTTTTTGGTTTAATTTATTTTTGGCCGTTTTTTTAACGATTTTTTTATTTGCAGCTTTTTTTAACGTTTTCTTTTTTATAATTTTCTTTGCAGCCGCTTTTTTTGCAACGACGTTTTTTTTAACGATTTTTTTATTTGCAGCTTTTTTTAACGTTTTCTTTTTTATAATTTTCTTTACAGCCGTTTTTTTTGCAACGACGTTTTTTTTAACTGTTTTTTTTGTTAAAACTTTTTTTACAGTTTTTTTCTTTGAGGCTTTTTTAGTCATTTTTCCCATTTTGACTCCCCCGGAAATTTTGCTTATTTTATTTGGCTGCCTTTTTATTTTAATTGGCAAAAACTTTTACCATTTTTAATTTTTCGCCTTCCTGCCCGCTTATTCTGATTCCTTTTGCCGCCATATCAAGCAGGTATTTGCATATTTCCTGCGTTATTCTTTCTCCCGGGATGACAACCGGTATCCCCGGAGGATAAGGCGTCAATGTCTGTGCGGAAACATGTCCGACGGCTTTATTTAAAGGAATTTTCTTTATATCGTGTGATAAAAAAACTTCTCTTGGTGTCATAACCATTTCGGTTGAAAGAGAAGGAATTTTTAATATCCAGTTTTTTTGCGTTCCTTTATATTTTTTACTTATGTCTTTTAATGCGTTTACAAGCGCAACAACGTCGGATTTATCAGAACCTATTCCCATTATAGCTATTAAATTAAACGTATCCGAACAGTCAACCTGTATATTGTATTCCTTTGCAAGAATGGCATCAACTTCGTATCCGGATAATCCGGTTTTTGTAACGTTTATTGTAACTTTTGTTACGTCAAGGTCAAAACCCATCTGGTTCATTTCGGCTCTGGTAAAACATTTCATATTAGGTATGTTGTGGTTAATTTCTTTTCTTGCCCATTCAGCTGCGGCCATTACTTTTGAAAGCATTGCGCTTCCCTGAGATACAGCCTGTTTCCTTGCAACATCAAGGCTTGCCAGAGTAAAATAACTAGGGCTTGTGGTTTGAAGCATTGATACTATTTTTTTGACTCTGTTAACATCAACAAGTTTTGAATTAAAATGCAGCACCGAACCCTGAGATAACGCCGAAAGTATTTTGTGGGTGGACTGTACTACTAAATCCGCTCCGGCATCCACTGCCGACATAGGCAAATCTTTATGGAACTTCAGATGCGGCCCGTGCGCTTCGTCAACAAGAAGAATTTTGCCTCTTCTGTGACAAAGTTCGGCGATTTTTTTTATTTCGGTAACTACGCCGTTATAAGTAGGACACGTTACAAAAACGGCTCTGGATTCAGGATATGTATCAAGAGCGTTTTTTACCTGATCATAGGTTGAATTAAATATTATATCAAGATTCTGTTCTATTTTAGGCTGTATCCATATAGGCCATACTCCCGAAAGAATAACGCCCGCCATTATTGATTTGTGAGAACTTCTTGAAATTATTATTGAATCGCCCGGATCGCATGCGGATAAAAACATCGCTATATTTCCGACGGATGTTCCGTTTACAAGAAATAAAGAATGTTCAACGCCGTAGGCTTTAGCCATTAATTCCTGAGCTTTTTTTATCGGACCTACCGGATCGTGAAGGGAATCAACTTCGTCAAAAACGGTTACGTCAAGCCCGTAAATATCAGGACCCGTAAAATCTTTCAGTTTTTTGTCAATACCTCTTCCGTTTTTATGTCCGGGAGTATGAAAAGAAACGACGTTTCTTTTTGCATGTTCCAAAAGAGTATCAAATAACGGCGTTTTCAACTGCTGTTTATTATTCATTTTAAATTTACCTTAAATAAATTTATTTGACTGTCTGTTTATTGAAATTTCCGTTTTTAATCCGTTTTTCTCAAGCAAATCCAAAAAAGGATCTGGATCAAGTTCTTCAATGTTGACCATTTTTTTGACGTCCCATGTTCCGTTTGCTATTAAAAGCGCGGCTACTACAGGCGGAACTCCCGCAGTATAGCTTATTGCCTGCGATTCAACTTCGTTGTAACATTCTTTGTGGTCGCAGATGTTGTAAATAAAAAGTTCTTTGTTCTTTCCGCCCTGCTTGCCTTTTATAAGGCATCCTATGCAGGTTTTGCCCGTATAATTTGGAGCCAGAGATTTCGGATTTGGCAGACAAGCCTTTACTACTTTTAACGGAACGACTTCAATGCCTTCGGCTGTTCTTACCGGATGTACCGAGAGCAGTCCCAGATTTTTTAATACAGAAAACACATTTATGTAATGGTCTCCGAATCCCATCCAGAATCTTATTGATTTAGCCGGAATATTTTTTGAAAGAGAATGAAGTTCGTCATGTCCCGTAAGATAAACGGGAAACTCCCCTACTACCGGGAAATCATATATAAGTTTATCGGCGTGTACCGGTTTTGAAACCCACTGTTTGTCAATCCACGTCCATACTTTGCTAAATTCTCTGAAATTTATTTCGGGATCAAAATTTGTTGCAAAATATTTGCCGTGGCTGCCGGCGTTTACGTCCATTATGTCTATTGTTGCAATTTTATCAAAATGATGTTTCAATGCAAGCGCGCAGTAAGCGTTTACAACTCCCGGATCAAATCCGATTCCTAAAATCGCGGTAACTTTTTTTTCTTCGCATCTCGGTTTTCTTTTCCATTCGTAGTTTGCATACCATGGCGGATCTTCGCAGACTTTTGCAGGATCTTCATGTATTGCTGTATCTAAATAAGCCGCTCCTGTTTCAATGCAGGCTTCAAGTATTGACATATTGCAGAAAGCGCTCGCGAGATTTAGTACTATTGATATATCTAATTCTTTTATTAATTTAATTGTTTCTTCAATGTTAAAAACGTCTATTTGTTTTGCGGTTATTTTATTTGAAGGGACTTTATAATTTTTCTTTCTTTTAATGCTTTCAAGTATTTCTTCGCAGTTTTTCAATGTTCTTGAAGCGATGTAAATTTTTCCGAAAGAATCGTTATTCATTGCCAGTTTATGACAAGCTACATGGGCTACGGCGCCTGCGCCTATAACAAGAACATTTTTTTTCATTTCTATCGGTGCCCCCTTTATCTATGATAAATTTTTCTTAAAATCGGTATAGTCAAACCGTCTTATAATTTCAGTTTTTCCGTTTAATCTTTTTACGGCTATCGCAGGCATCGGAAGCCCGTTAAACCAGTTTTTCTTTACCATTGTATAACCGGCAACATCAGATATTACAATATTATCACCGATTTTTAAAGGTTTTTTAAATTTATAAGTTCCGAATACGTCTCCCGCAAGACAGCTTCTTCCGGCCACGATATATTCGTATTTGTTTTTTTTGTCAGTGTTAATTTTTGCCGGAGTATTATATATAAGCAAATCAAGCATATGCGCTTCTGTTGACGCGTCAATTATCGCGATGTTTTTACCGTTTTTGATAACATCCAAAACGGTAGTGTGAAGCTGCGCGGAATTTGTTATTGAAGATTCGCCGGGTTCCAAATATATCTGCACGCCGTATCTGCCGGAAAAATTTTTTAACAGTGAAATGAATTTTTTCAGATCATATCCTTTTTTTGTGAAATAAATTCCGCCGCCGAAACTTACCCATTCCAATTTTTTTAATATTTCGCCGTATTTGGCGCCGATATAGTTAAAAGATTTTTCAAGATTTTTTGCGTCGTCGTTTTCACAATTAAAATGAAACATTAATCCTTTTATTTTATTTATGTTTTTTAAAATATCGTTTTTGTTTATCACTCCGAGCCGCGAATTTTTTCTTGCCGGATTTGCCAAATCAAAATGACTGTAGCTTATCTGCGGATTTGCCCTCAATCCCAGATTTTTATTTTTAACATCTTTATAATATTTGTTTAACTGTGAAACGGAATTGAAAATTATTTTCGTTGATATTTTTTTTAATTCTTTTATTTCATTTTCGGGATAGGCCACGCTGTAAGCATGAACTTCTTTGCCGAAAGTTTCATAACCGAGTTTTGCTTCGTAAAGAGAACTGCTGGTCGTTCCGTCCATATATTTTGACATTAATTTAAAAACGGACCACGTTGAAAAACATTTTAACGCCAACACGGATTTTGCTCCGGATTTTTCGCGGACGTATTTTATTTTTTTCAGGTTTTCCAGTAATTTTTTTTCGTCAATTAAATAATAAGGTGTCTGTATTTTCATTTTTTTTATAATAATAAAAAATAAGGATTAGTAAGTCTATAAAATATACTTTTTTGTGTCAATGTTTTTTATGCTTTATTTAGCTTTATTTTTGCTAAAATATACGGAAATATAAAAAGAGGAGGCTTTAAATGAAAAGTTTTATAGAAGAGTTTAAAAAATTTATATCGCGCGGAAACGTTCTTGACATGGCTGTCGGTATCATAATAGGAGGCGCTTTTACAAAAATAGTAAATTCGCTTGTGGCCGACATCATAATGCCGCCGTTAGGTATTATTCTGGGCAATATTGATTTCAGCAATTGGTTTATAGTTTTAAAAAAAGGAGCCGCCGATGCAGGCCCTTATGTTTCAATTGAAGCAGCCAAAGCGGCCGGAGCAAATACTCTTAACGTAGGTTTTTTTATTAACAGCATAATAACTTTTACGATTGTGGCTTTTGCGATTTTTGCTTTGCTGAAAGTGATAAATAAACTGAAAGAAGAGCCGAAACAGGAAGCACCGGCTCCGGCAACCACAAAAGAATGTCCGTTTTGTTATTCGGTTATAAACATAAACGCCGTCAAATGTCCGAACTGTACAAGTGATTTAAAAAATAAATAAATACAATTGCAGGCAAAGACTTCTTATTTTGAATTGTTATTAATAATCTTGTATAATTTGTACGTCTTTTAATTTTACAGATATATGTGTTTTTGGGGGTCTGTTATATGATGGCTAATGCCGTGGTTTCAAATAAGAAAGATTTGCCCGAGGGGCTTTGGACAAAGTGTAAGAAATGCGAACAGATTATATTTCAAAAAGATTTTGTTGAAAATTATATGGTATGCCCGAAATGCGGGTATTACGTAAGGCTGAATTCGCAGGAAAGAATAGCTTTATTGACAGATAAAGATTCTTTTAAAGAAACTGATTCAAGTTTAAAACCTATTGATTTTTTGGGTTTTCCCGGATATGCCGAGAAAAAAGATTCTTACAAAACAAAAGACGCTGTTGTTACCGGTGAGGCAAAAATAAACGGATTTCGCGTAATGATAGCCGTTATGGATTTTGAATATATGGGCGGCAGCATGGGTTCTGTCGTAGGCGAAAAAATCGTAAGAATGATAGAAAAGGCCATAGAAAAGAAATTGCCGGTCATTATAGTTTCTTCTTCCGGCGGAGCAAGAATGCAGGAAGGCATAATGTCTCTTATGCAGATGGCTAAAACTTCGGCCGCGCTTGCCAAACTTTCAGAAAAAGGACTTCCGTATATATCGCTTTTGGCTGATCCGACAACAGGCGGAGTCGCCGCTTCGTTTGCTATGCTAGGCGACGTTATAATAGCCGAGCCGGCCGCTCTGGTCGGGTTTGCCGGTCCCAGAGTTATTGAACAGACTATAAGACAGCAGCTGCCCAAAGGGTTTCAGTTATCGGAATTTCTAATGAAACACGGTATGGTTGATATTGTCGTTGAAAGAAAACATTTAAAAGACACATTGACCAATATATTGAAGTTTTTTGTTTCAAAAAAATGATTTTTCAAAAAGTAAACGAATATAAGACCATGAAACCCGGACTTGAAAGGATTGAAGATTTTCTGTTCAAATCCGGAATTGAATATAAAAAATTAAAATATATTCATATAGCCGGAACAAACGGCAAAGGCTCAACGGCAAAGTTATTATCTGAAATATTAACTGCGTCAGGATATAAAACGGGATTATATATATCTCCCCATATTGTAAAAATAAACGAAAGAATACGGATAAATTCTCAATATATAAAAGATACTGATTTAAAAAATATAGATAAGAAATACGAAAAGCTTTCAAAAGAATGCGGACTGACTTTTTTTGAGCATATTACGGCGTTAGCGTTAATATATTTTACGCTGAAAAAAGTTGATATAGCCGTTTTGGAAACGGGTCTCGGCGGACGTTTTGACGCCACAAATGTAATAACGCCCGAAGTAAGCGTTATAACAAGCGTAGGGCTTGACCACACGGAAATTCTGGGAAGTTCTTTGTCTGATATAGCGTTTGAAAAAGCCGGAATTATAAAAAACAACGTTCCGGTCGTCTGCGGTTTTATGCCGAAAGAGGCGTTAAATAAAATTTTATCCGTTGCAAAACGGAAACAAGCCGAGCTTTATTCGTTCGGCTCGGATTTTTCGGCCGAAGAAATATCTTATGACTGGCGGAAAATTTGCCAGAAAATAAAATATAACGGACCGGGCGCTAAATTTTATTTTACTCTGGGGCTTTTGGGTAATGCGCAGGTTTACAATTCGGCTGTTGCTTTATGCGTCTGCGAACTGCTTAAACGAAAAGGCTATGATATAAAATTTAACCGACTTAAAAGCGTTTTAAAAAATATAAAATGGACAGCAAGATTTGACATAAAAACCGTAAACAGATACGGTAAAAAGATAAAACTTTTGATAGACGGCGCTCATAATTTGCAGGCTGTTTCTAATTTTTTGGAGTCGTATAAAAAAAGTCCGTTTGCAAAAGAGAAAAGAAAAATTATTTTTGCTGTAATGCGAGAGAAAGATTATAAAAATATCGTAAAAAAAATATCGCAAATCGCCGTAGAAGTATATCTGCCCGACATAGGCAGCGAAAGAGCTGTTGATACAAAAACGCTTGAAAAAGAATTTGCAAAATATATTGACGGCGCAAAGATATTAAAGTTTAAAAGCGTCAAAGAATGTTTTAAAAAATTTAAAGATAACGATGTTGCCGTTGCCGTCGGTTCGTTTTATCTGGCAGGCGCAATATTAAAATTTACAGAGGACAAAAATGGCTAAATTTTACTTAGGTATAGATTTGGGCGGAACCCAGATTAAAATTGCCGTCGTCAATGACAAAGCTGTCATTATTGAAGAAATCGTTTTAGATACGGATATTCAGGCAAAACCGTCAAAGATTATAAAAGATATCGTTTCTTCACTGAAGAATATGAAACATTATAAAAAAGTTAAAACCATAGGGATAGGCATTGCCGGCGACGTTGATTCAAAAAAAGGCGTTTTAAGATTTTCCCCCAACCTGCCTAACTGGAAAAACGTAATGCTAAAAAAAGAAATGGAAAAATTGACCGGCAAAAAAGTTTTTGTTGATAATGACGCAAATACCGCAAGCCTCGGCGCTTTTTGGCTTGATTTAGACGGCAAAGCAACTAATATAGTATGCGTTACTTTGGGAACGGGAGTCGGCGGAGGAATGATTTTAAATAAAAAACTATATACCGGAACAAGCGGCACGGCCGGAGAAATAGGGCATATGACAGTTGAGCCGGAAGGCAACAGATGCAATTGCGGAAACAGAGGCTGCGCTGAAACTTACATAGGCGCAAAATATCTTGTAAGAAGAGCTTTGCAGCTTATGAAAGAACACAAATCATACAATATACTTAAACTTGCCGATAACGACGAGTTTAAAATAACGCCTAAGATTTTATCTCTTGCGGCTTCAAAAGGCGATAAAGTCGCTAAAATCGTGTGGGCGGAAGCCGGCGAAAAACTTGCCATTCTTCTTGCCGGCATAATTAATTTTATAAATCCGGATCATATAATATTGTGCGGCGGAATAAGCAAAGCGTGCAATGAATTTTATAAACCGGTTTATAAAAAAATAAAAAAAAGAGCGTTTAAAAGCGCCGTTGATTCCTGTAAGATTGTCGTATCAAAATATACGAACAAACTCGGAGTCGCCGGAGCCGCGATGCTTGCCAAAAATTAACAGATGCCGACAATTCAAAAAAAATTATTACATTCATTTATTTGCGGTGTTATTTTATTTTTTATTTCTGCCGCCAATCTGTACTGTTATGAAGTTGAGATGAAAGCCGATACCGTTACCTACCAGCAGGAAAGCGGCTTGGTTACCGCGTCGGGCAACGTTCAGCTTGACTGGCTCGGCAAGGTTTTAAAAGCGGACAATATAGAAATCAAAATACAGGTAAAACAATTGGACGCGCAGGGAAATGTGTCCATAGCCGAATCAAGCAATACTATTTTTACCGATAAAGTCCGATACGATATGGATAAACAGCAGGGTGAAATGACAAACACTTTCGGCTGTTCTTCCCCCATCTTTTTCAGAGCCGAAAAGATGTACAAAATTTCATCCGACACTTATAAAATAGAAAATGTTACGATTTCAAACTGCGACCTTGACAACCCGCACCATTACGCTTACGCAAAAAACGGATTATTTGTCGTTGATAAAAAAATAACTATTTCAAAAGCTGTATATTATGTGGGTGGAGTTCCCGTATTTTATTTTCCGAAATATACCAGAAAACTAAACGACGACGATCCTTTCAGATATGAAATAGAACCGGGATACAGCAATGAGGGCGGAGCGGCTCTTAAACTTGCCCTGAAATACAGATTTACAAAAGAATTTGACTCAAAACTTTCTCTTGATTATCTGGGCAGTTTCGGCGAAGGAATAGGGCTTGAACTTTCATATAACATAAAAGACAAAATAATGGCTTCGGTATATTCATACAGCATCTTTGACAAGAAAAATAATTCGCAAAGATGGATGCTGCAGCCTTCATACCGTCAAAATATTAACGATTTGTGGACTATACAGGCTCATGCCGAATTCCAGAGCGATTCATATTTTAATAATATTTACCAGCAGGATAACTGGAACAGAGTATCAAACCAGAGAAGGTCATATTTTTCCGCGACCAGACAGAGTCCGGCTTCAAATTTAAGAGTTTTAACGGAATTATACCAGGTTTATAATATTCAGGATAAAATTACGTCGTCTTCATATTTTTTGCTTCCTCAGATATACTATTCAATATATCCTAAAAAAGCGTACGGCGTTACAAATAATTTTACGTTTAATTTTGAAAACAGAACCAGATATGAATTTGTTTATTCCACAAGCACAACAGATTTTAATTACCAGTTTGCAGGTTTTGACTATAACCTTACAAAAGATTACAGAATAACAAAAAGATTTACTTTAAAGCCTGCGCTTGGCGTTAAAGAGGATGTTTATTCAAACAAAAATCCGGATGATGACACTATAACCGATTTAACAAGATTGTACGGGTCGTTGAACGCAAGATACAGGCTGACCGGATGGATGGACTGGAACCTTGCTTATAATCTCAAATACAGACTTCAGACTATGGACGCTTCGTTTGTTCATGATTCTTCAAGCCGGGTTGATGACGGCGGTTTTGAGTCAAATACTCTGCTGTTTAATAATTATATGTATTTGACTTCAAGCATGGTTTTGAGAAATTATACCGGTTATGATTTCAGAAACATTAATTCTTCAAGTTATAAACACTGGTATCCGCTTATTAACGAACTTACCTATGCGCCAAGTTCAAAAATTACCGTGTATATGAGACAGCAGCAGGATCTGGAACCGTGCAAATTAAACTCTTTACAGCTTGATACAAAATTCGGGCAGCTTGAAAAATTTTATTTTACGCTTGCCGGTTTTTATTACGATTACCGTCCCGATGACATTGATATGGTTACAGGCATAGGTTTTTGGATCAATTCAAAATGGAGAGTTGACTACAGCATAAGAAACAGCTGCAAATATAAGGATATGATATGGAGCGGCAACGATCACGAATTTAAACTTTACAGAGATATGCACTGTTTCAATTTAGGTTCTGTATTCCGTTTAAGAGAAGATTACTGGAGTCTGTTTTTCAGATTTGAATTAAAAACAAATGTTCCGACATTTCTGAAAAAGGACGGAACAAGGGAATCTGAAACGGAATTTTATCCGTGGAGATAGTTTTATTCCTATCTCTTTAAACAGTTAAGTTCTTTTAAATAATAGATGTTACTTTTTGTCTCGAGACAAAAAAGTGTGAGTGGTTGACTCACGGCAACATACTTTTTTCTTTAGCAAAAGTTAAAGTTACTTTTTCCAGTAGATGAAAAAGTAACCAAAAAATCTGCCACAAGCAGCGTATTCGCTTGTGTTTTTTACAGTACAACTCACAACTTGAAAAATCCTTACAGCATATTGAAACGGATTTTTCTTCGGACAAGTGAGTTTAAAAACTTATCTGTTTTAAGTTTTTACAGTAAAAAACACTGCGCTCATAGACACGCTGAAAGTGGCATTAAGACGAAACGAATTAAAGGCAAACAACTAGATATGCTAACGTGGTATAAAAACAAAAGCATTCGTGCTTTTAGGCGAAACTACTAGATGCAAAAAACGTGATAAAAGTGGCATAAAGACAAATTTTATACTAAAATCATGGAGTGAAAATGAAAAGAAATATTATTTTTTTATCGTTAATAGTTTTTTTTATAACGGCAGGGATATCATATTTTGTCATTGAGATTCTTTACAGACATAATTTAAAAGAATCTATGAATTATCTTAAAGATTATTCCGTATCTGTAGTTAATTCAATAGCTCCGGAGATTAAAACATCATTTTCAAAATCAGATGATATAGGATTGTTGTATTCAATAAATAAATTATCAAAATTAAATAATATTACTGAAAGTTTTATACTTAATAAAGATTTAACGGTTGTTATTCATAACGATTCTTCCAAATGGAACAAGAAATACAGCGAACCGATATATCAAAACGCTGTTTCAGAACAATCAGGTATTACCCCCCTTTCAAACTCAGCAGGTTTTTTATATTCAATTTACATTGACGATACGAATACTTTATTTGCCGTTATTTCAGCCCAAAATATTTTGACTAAGTTAAACGGATGGAAAATAAAATTATACGTATTCTCTTTTGTATTGTCGTTAATATTTTCATTCTTAATGTATTATCTGTCAAAATTTTTCTTTTTAGTTCCGTTTAATAAAACAAAAAAAGCGCTGTCTATGAAAGATAAAATGCCAAAAACAATATATTCGCAATTAGTTGATATGGTTATGGTTGACGTTAATAATCTCAGCAATGATTTAAATACAATTAATGATAATTCAAATTTAAGCAAACAACTGCTTGCCTATGTTGCGCAACATTATATGCATATTCAATACGATGTTTTCGCAATTTTGGACAGTAATGCAAAAATAATTTATTGTGCGGACAAAAACAGTATTCTCTTCGGAGATAAAAATATAAACACCCATGTTTTTAACGCAGTAAATAATGCCGACATAATAAAACATATTTCAGCTGTTTTGGAAAAACAGGAAAAAGTTTATTTTAAATCTGAAAATCTGAAAATTGAAATTAATCCTGTGAAAAATGAACAAAAAATATTTATCGGTATTATAATTGAAGCAATAAAAATATAGGAGATAAAAAATGGTTAAGAAAAGTCTTTTAATTGTTTTTGCCTGTTTGATGTTTGGTTTTGTAACTCTAAGTTTTGCGGAAGACAATAAATCTCAATGTAAATCAGTTGCTGATATAAACAGTAATCCAAAACACGGGGTTACTCCATTAATTTCGGCAGTTAAAAAAAACAATATTGAAATTGCTAAAATGTTGATTGAAAACGGTGCAGATGTTAATGCTGTCGGCGGCAGTGAAAAAAAAACTGCCATATTTTTTGCAGTATCGGACGATAATGTTGAGATGGCTAAAATGTTAATCAGTAAGGGTGCCAATCTGAATGTTACGGACGCTTACCACGAAACACCTTTAAATATTGCCGTTGAGAAAGGCAATAAAAAAATGATAAACCTGCTTCTTGGAGTTAAGGAAGAAAAATAAATTATTTTTTCTTTGTTTCTTTAAAAGATTTAACTTTCAGTTTTTTTGAAAACAAATTCTTGGTCATTGAATATGTAACCTTTTTTTGTTTTGTTAAATTTTTAAAATTACTTTTTTGTTTCATTGTGTTTTTTCAAAATTTCTTTAATTTCGTCAAGTTTCGGAACTTTTCCCGCAATTATGACTTTTTCGTCAATTACAAGCGCCGGCAGACTTAAAATATTGTAAGCAGCTATCTGTTCAATATCGGTAATCTTTTCAACTTTTGTTTCAATTTCCAAATCTTTTAAAGCGCTTTCCGTTAAATTTTTTAACGTTTCACATCTGCTGCAGCACGCGCCTAAAATTTTAATATTCATAGTTTTTCCCCTTTAAATTATAAAATTTAAAACATAGCCGACAATTATAAACGAAACCAAAAGATATGCTGCAAACAAGCCTATCATTTTCCATGTTAATACTTTTTTAAGCATTATCATTTCGGGAAGCGAAATAGCCGTAATGCTCATTAATAAAACCAATGCCGTGCCGACCGGCACGCCTTTAAGAAGCAGCGCCTGTATAACGGGAATTACACTTACGTGGTTTGCGTACATCGGTATCCCGACTACGGCTGCAAAAGGAACGGCGAAAATGTTTTCTCTGCCTAAATATTTAAGTAAAAATTCCTGCGGTATGTACCCGTGTATTATTGCTCCGGCAAGAAGACCAATAATAACGTATAATCCTATATTTTTTATTGTGTCAAATGCGAAAGAATGCGCGTATTTTATTAATTCTATAATTTTTTCTTTTGTTGAAGATCGTTCATATTCGTTGATTTTGATTACGGCAGGCTTATATGACGATAATCTTTCCAAACGGAAAAAATCTGCAAGAAAGCCTCCTGTTAAAGCTATAACGGAACCGATAATAACATATATCGCCGCTATTTTGGGACCTGCGCCCTGCATTCCTATAAGCAGAACGGTCGCTATTTCGCTTACCAAAGGCGAACTTATTAAAAAAGCCATTGTTATGCCGAACGGAATTCCGGCCGAAAGAAATCCTATAAACAACGGAATTGACGAACATGAACAGAAAGGCGTTATAATTCCGAGAAATACAGCCAAAAAATAACCGTACCATCTTTTTTTTCCGGACAGATACTCTCTTGCTTTTTCGGGCGATATCTGCGAGCGGAACAGCGATATTATAAATATCAATATATATATAAGTAAAAATATTTTTGTTATGTCTTCAATAAAAAAATGAACTGATGCTCCAAGATGCGAGTTTATATCAAGCCCCATTTTTAAAATACACCAGTCGGCAAAATATGTAAATACTTTAAACATAAAAAATGCTCCTTATTTTGAACAGCAATTTTGCAACAAATAACATGATATTTGTTTTATAACTTCGCATTTGGGTTTGTATATCAGCGTTTTTCCTGTTTTTTTATATTCGCATAGACCGACCTTTGTCAATAAAGACAAATGAAAGGAAAGGGTATTTCTCGGTATTTTTAGTTTTTCGGCAATGTTGCAGGGGCAAATGCCTTCTATGCTGTTATCTATAAGAAGTTTAAACACTTTAAGCCTTGTTGTTTGCGACAGGGCGTCAAAAACGGCTGTTATCTGATTTTCGTTCATGCTTTTTAACTCCTTTATAATTCTATTGTTCTGGAATTATAGAACAATGAAATAAAAAAGTCAAATCAAAAAAATCAGTGCAGCAGACAATTGTATTAGTTTATTTTTTGTAGTATTTTAAAGCGTCCGGCAAAAGTTTTTTGATATCTTCTATTCTTTTGTCATCAGATGGATGAGTTGATAAAAGAGCCATAGGTTTATTTCCGGCACTCAGTTTACTCATATCGGTCCAAAAAGTTACGGCATATTTTGGGTCATAACCTGCCTTTGCCATAAGAATAAGCCCTATGTGGTCTGCTTCCGATTCATGCAGTCTTGAATAAGGGAGTAAAAGCCCTACCTGTGCGCCTACGCCGTAAGCTGTATTGATAAGCATTTTTGTTTGTTCAGATTGTTCCTGAGTGGCATATCCGAGAGCCGTTTGTCCTGCTCCTGCAAGCATCTGCTGGCTCATTCGTTCCGCACCGTGGTTTGCAATAGCATGGGCAACTTCGTGTCCCATAACTACGGCAAGCCCTTCTTTGTTTTTAGTAACAGGAAGAATACCCGTATAAACTACTATTTTGCCGCCCGGCATACAAAAAGCGTTTACAGTTTTATCGTCTTTTATCAGATTAAATTCCCATGCAAATTCAGATATTTTATCCGCTTGATTTGTTTCCGTAAAAAATTCTTCAACGGCTTTTGCTATTTTTTGCCCTACTTCAGTTACCATCTGTGCATTTTTCGTGCCTTTTTCAATTTGGGATGTACTGATAATCTGTTTGTATTCCTGATCGCTTAGCGAAGTTAACTCTGAATTTGAAATTAAAGATACTTGTTTTCTGCCCGTCATCGGAACAGTTGTACAGGCGCTTAAGAATAAACCTATAACAGCAAAAAGACTTAAAATTTTTAACATTTTCTCCCCCATAATAATCTGCATATAAGGATTATACAAAAAAAATAAATCTTTTATTCAATATGAAATTTATTTTGGTATAATGCTTTATGTGTAATTAAAAAACATATTGACAAAATATACATTTGTATGGTATAATCAAAAAATGGATAAGAACAATAAAATTAATTATCACAGCAAGGAGAAGTTGGAAGTTTATAAAAAATATTTAGAAAGATACCTTTCAGTAATGTTAAATAGTCCATATGATAACATTGCCATAATTGAACCGTTTGCAGGAAAAGGTATCGCATCTGACGGCAACAAAGGAAGTGCCGTTTTGGCAAAAGAAGTTCTTTTAAATTTTAGTTCGGATAAAAATTTTAATAAAATAAAATTGTATTTAAATGACAAAGATAATTATGAAGATTTAAATAAAAATATAAATCCCGGTAGTTTACCGATAGAAATATCAAATAAACCGGCTAATGATTTTATTGATGGCATATTAAATAAAACAAATTATAAAACTCATCGTTTCTTTTTTATAGACCCGTTCGGATATACACAAATAAGCAAGGATACTTATACAAAATTATTTAATGCTCGCAATGTAGACATATTAATTTTTATTCCAACTTATTTTATATATCGTTTTTTAAATGGGGACGATGCGGATCCTAACTATAAACCGATAGCTGATTTCTTATCGTACTTTGATATTGATAAAAACATTGCAAAAAAAGCCAAAAGTGATACGGAGTTTGCAGAAGAAATAAGAAAATGTATAAGTATTAAAACAGAATCAGCTTTTGTATATAAAAAACAAATAAGAAATGAAATATACAATAGCACATACCATCTGTTTTTTATTTCAAAACATATATACGGAGCAGACAAATTTATTGAAACCATTGATAGAATAGAAAAAGATAATCCGGATTTGTTTTTTGTCAGTGGAATAATCAGCGACATAGATGACATTCTAATTAAATATATTATGAATTCCAATAAATTAACAAATTGTCAGATATATAAAATTGGTATTCGGTTGGGTTTTTCTTCGTCAAGACAACAGAAAATATTAGATAATTTAGAAATAAGTAATAGAATTTTGGTACAATCAATTGGTACTAAAAAGAGAAGACCCGGTTGTTTTTATACAACTTATGATAATTTTAATAAACAAGAAGAAAGAATTTGTATTATGCCAAATACGGAGAAAAAATAATGAATTGTATGAATAGGAAATCTCTTTTGTACAAAACGGCTGTTGAATACGGCGATTATACAATTAACCATGTGGAAGGTTGTGCTCATGGTTGTTTGTATCCGTGTTATGCTTTTTTAATGGCAAAAAGATTTGGCAAAGTTAAAACTTATAAAGAATGGATACAGCCTAAAATAGTTGAGAACTCTTTAGAGCTATTAGAAAAAGAAATCCCCAAATATAAAGATAAAATTAAATTCGTTCAGTTATCTTTTACTACCGACCCTTTCATGTATAATTATCCTGAAATATCGGAAATGAGTTATAAAATAATAAAAAGATTAAACGAAGATGACATTAAATGTACAGCTCTTACAAAAGGAATCTTACCGATACAACTTGCAGGCTTAAATAAAAATAATGAATTTGGTATAACTTTAATAACTATTGATGATAATTATCGTCAGAATTTTGAACCTTTTGCATCGCCTATGAAAGATAGAATAAAAAGTCTTTATAATTTACACAAAAAAGGAATTAAAACTTGGGTTAGTATAGAACCTTATCCAACACCTAATATAATAAAGCAAGATATGAACGATATCTTAAAAAAATTAGACTTTGTAGATAAAATTATTTTTGGCAGACTGAATTACAATTCTCAAGTAAGCGAATATAAAGATTATAAAAATTTCTTTAATGAAACGGCTCAAACCGTTATTGCATTTGCAAAAACAAATAGGAAACAGTACTACATAAAAGAAGGCACCATAACAGAATCTCATTCAAAAAATATTGTTATGCCGATAAACACAAATGCAACAAATGTTTTTAGAGGTTTGAAAAAATAAAGAGATAAAAATGACACGTATAGACAGAATTATCAAAAATGTAAATGCAACTATGAGCATGGCTGATATGCCTATCACAAGTGCCGATAAAAAACGCATTAAAAGTTGTTTACAGGGAAAACAGTCTTTTGAGACAGCTGTTTCAAAAATTGTAAAAAAATATTCCAAATTGAATATTTGAAATTTGCAAAACATTTCCCCACGGTTAACTTTGTTTTATATAAAATTTATTTTGGTATAATATTGCAATGCAGACCAGAGAACAGAAAATAGAAAAACTTACCCGCCTCGTTGATAAATTTACTAAATTTATTAACGACTATAAAAAACCTTCATATAACGAATCAGATTTAAGACTGGAATTTTTGAATCCTTTTTTTGAACTTTTGGACTGGGATGTCCGCAACGAAGAAAACAGCCATATAAACTATAAAGATGTAGTAGTGGAAGAGCGTATAAATGTTTACGGTTCTGATAATAAAAAAGCACCCGATTATACTTTCAGAATAGGCGGAACAAAAAAGTTTTTTGTTGAGGCTAAAAAACCTTCCATTGATATTAAAGACGCTTTTGAACCTGCCTTTCAGTTGAAAAGATACGGACACAGCGCAGGGCTTTGTCTTTCAATATTAACTGATTTTGAAGAATTATCCGTATATGACACAAGAAAAAAACCTAATAAAAAAGATAAACCCACAAAAGACAGAATATTTTATTATAAATATACCGACTATATAGAAAAGTTTGACGAGATATATAATTTATTTTCAAAGTCTGCAATAAAACAGGGCAGTTTTGAACAGTTTGAAAAAGACGATAAACACAGAAAAGGCAACGAGAGTATAGACGAAGGCATTTTAGATTTAGTAGATGCTTTCAGAGAAATTCTTGCAAAAAATATAGTTAAAAATAATGAAGATATAGATGTTCCCACACTTAATAAAGCGGTCATTAAAATTATAGACAGGCTTTTCTTTTTAAGAATAGCCGAAGATAAAGAAGTTGAACCATATAAAACTTTATTTAATATAACAAATCAGCCGTATATATACGATAATCTTAAAAAAATATTTAAAGAAGCTGACAGAAGATACAATTCCGAACTGTTTAAATATTTTAAAGATATTGACGGACTTGTAATTGACGATAAAATCTTAAAAGAAATCATTGTTAATTTATATACGCCTGAATGTATTTATGAATTTTCTCAGATACCTGTATCAATACTTGGCAGTATGTATGAGCAGTTTTTAGGCAAAACAATAAGAATTACAGACGGCGGACATGTAAAGATAGAAGAAAAACCCGAAGTTAAAAAAGCAGGCGGAGTATATTATACTCCTGAATACATAGTAAACTATATCGTAAAAAATACAGTAGGTGAAAAAATAAAAGATTTAACGCCGAAAGAAATAGAAAAAATTAAAATACTTGACCCAGCCTGCGGAAGCGGTAGCTTTCTTATTGGCGCTTACCAGTATTTAATTGATTATCATATAGATTATTACACTCAAGAAAAACATCTGCAAAAATCCAAAAAAGATAAACTTATAAGAGAAACAAAAGACGGCTATATTTTATCTATACAGGAAAAACAACGAATACTTACAAATAATATTTTCGGTGTTGATATAGACCAACAGGCAGTAGAAGTTGCAAAGTTCTCGTTGTTATTAAAACTAATGGAATCTGAAAGCAGAGAGATAGAAACAAGAATTTTATCATCCGGCGAAATAGGGTATCAAGGTGATTTTCAGCAAGAAGGCTTAGTATATAATACTATTAAAATATTACCTAATTTATCCGACAATATAAAATGCGGAAACAGTTTAATTGGTACAGATTATTATAAAACTATAAATATGGAATTGTTTGAAAAAGACGATTATAACAAAATCAACGCTTTTGACTGGGACAAAGAATTTCCTGAAATATTCAAAACCGGCGGTTTTGATTGTGTCATCGGCAATCCCCCCTATGTTAGAAATAGAGATTTAGATATTGAACAAAAAAAATATTTTGAAAATATTTATGTATCTACAAATGGACAATATGATTTGTATCAATTGTTTTATGAAAAATCTGTAAATATTTTAGGTAATAAAAATATTTTAGGTTTTATAACATCAAATAAATTTACAATTGCAGGTTATGGCAAAAAATTGAGGGAGTTTATACTAGAACAGTGTAAAATTAGTCAAATTGTAGATGTATCTAATATAAATGTTTTTGCAAAAGCTTCAACATATCCGTATATATTTTTGCTTGAAAAAAATAAAAATAGCACAAATCATGTTATAAAATATAAAAAAATTAATAACTCTTTAGATTTACTAAACAAAGAATTTAAATATATGGAGCAAGATTGTTTCATGGCTGATATAAATAAAAATTTTATAATCAAAGAAATTCCTCAATTCTTTGCTAAAATAGAAAAAATATCAGATAAATTAGGAGATATTGCTACAATAAAGGAAACAATTCATACAGGAAATATAAGAGAGAAGTTGATAACTGATAATTATGAAAATAAATTATGTAAAAAACTTTTAGCTGGTAAAGATGTACATAGATATAATTTAAAGTGGATGGGACGATATATTAAATATGATAAATCATTAATTAATAAAGCTAATAAAGAATATGCTAATCTGTGTAACGAAAAATATTTTGAAAATCCAAAAATATTAATGAGAGAGATAGCTTTTAATATTGAATGTGTTTTTGATGATGAGAAATATTATACACTAAATAAATTATATTCAATTCAATTATTTCCGAACGTTAAATATTCATATCTTTTTTTATTAGGGATATTAAATTCTAAAATACTGTCATTTTACTTTAGAATTATGTTTGAAGAGGCTCATGTTGGTGGCAATTATTTGCAATTTAAAAAAATATATACATCTCAAATACCTATAAAAAAGATGAATTTATCTAATGATGTAGATAAAAAACAACATGATAAGATTGTTGAACTTGTATCCCAGATGTTAGAAATTCAAAAACAATTACATTCCGCAAAAACCGAATCCGATAAACAATTCTACCAAAAGAAAGCCGATATCATAGACAAACAAATTGATACTCTTGTATATGAACTTTACGGACTAACCGCCGAAGAAATAAAAATTGTTGAAGGGAATTGATGGATAAATCATTTAATATTACTCTTAAATCTGATAATAAAGGATATTTTGATAGACAATGTCCGAATAAAGAATGTGAATTTGTTTTTAAAGTGATGATTGAAGATTGGAAAAATAAAATTATAGATGATTTTGTTTATTGTCCGCGTTGCGGTTATAAAGATACCTCAGATAGATGGTATACCCATGAACAGGTCAGGGAAATCAATAAAATTGCACAACAATATGCTAAACAATATATTTCAAATATATTAGATCAAACTTTTGGCAAAATTGTAAATAACACTAAAAATGTTACAATAACATATAAAAAATCTCCTATCTCATATATTGAAAACAAGCCAATTGAACAAAGGCCTGAATGGAGTTTAGAAATAATTTGTGAAAAATGTAATACAAGATATAGTGTTATAGGAAGTGCATTTTTTTGTCCTTTATGTGGACATAATTCAATTGAATATATGTTAACTGATGCTTTGAATTTAATTGAACGCAAACTAAATTCAATAGATGAACTTAAAAAATTATATAGTAATTTATACGGAGTAGAAATATCAGAGTCAATGATTCAAAAATTAATAGAAAGTTCTCTAAATGAATTAGTATCAACATTTCAAAAATATATGGCGGAACAATACAAACATACTAGTAAAAAAATAAATATAAATGCTAATGATTTTCAAATTCTTGAGAAAGGAAGTTTATTATTTAAAGAGTCAATAGGATATGATTACTCACAATGGTTAAATGATAATGAAATTAATTATATGAATTTACAATTTCAACGAAGGCATATATTGGAACACAATGGTGGCATTGTAGATGATAGATATATACTCAAATCAGGGGATACAAATTATATATTAGGACAACGATTGATAATTAAACCAAATGAAGTGATTAAACTACTTAATATCATTAGAAAATTATGTACAGGATTACATTCTTACATTAATAAAATTTGATAAATTGTGGAGTTAATAATCATGGCAAATATTGAAGAAGAAAAAATAACACTAACTGCTACATCTAAAAATACAGCAAAAACAGATTCAATTATTTTAAATCAAACAGACATGATTTTATTGAAGTTTGAATCTGAAATAATCAATAATTCTAAAGATGGGAAAAAATCTGTTAGTGGCAAATTAGTTTATGAAAGAAAAAGAAAAAAAGATGCAAATTTCCCCAGTTCTACTGTTACCAGAGGCTCATTGAAAACAGGTGAATATATGAGTATACCTCTTAGTACTAGTGAGACTTATTATCTTTTTGAAGGGTTAAAAGAACGTTATGAATTATATAAAGAAATTAAACAGATCCCCTATGGTAGCAATACTTTTGTTAAATTAGATAAATCATTAGAACCACTCATTAAAAGACTAAAAGAAAATTCTAATTTTATAGGAGATAAAAATAATCTAGAAGCTATAAAATTATTTTTGGAAGCACTCACAAAGGAAAATTCTCAAAAAAATCTTATAAGTGGACTTCAATTACTTCAAAGAGATAGTGTTAATATTGAACAAATCAAAAATGCTGTTGATATTACAAATTTATTAAATATTCAGAAAGAAATATCTAGTAATATGAATAATTCTGATGAAGAATTTTGGCAAAAATTATTTACAAATAATCAATGGGTGATATCACAAGTAGCAAGTACTCCAATGACAATTTTTGCAAATAAAGGATATGTTGGAGGAAAAGATATAAGTAATTGTGGAGGAAATTTGTGTGATTTTATTTTTAAAAATAACTTATCGGATAATATCTCGTTAATTGAAATAAAAACACCAACAACTAATATAATAGGAAGTAAATATAGACAAGTATATTCATTGTCTGTAGATTTAAGTGGTTCTATTAACCAAATACTTAGTTATAAAAATTCTATAACAAAAGACTATTATTCAATATCAACAAAATCTGGACAAAATTTTAAAGTATTATCTCCAAAATGTTTTATTGTTATAGGAACAATGAACAAGCTTGACACAAACCAGAAAGATGTTTTTGAAGATTTTAGAAATAGCTTAAGTAATATAAACATAATAACATTTGATGAACTATTAATGAAAATAGATTTTTTAATTAATTTATTAACGGGAAAAATTAAAGTAGAAACTCCAATAGAAAATAAAGATGTAAAGGAAGAGGAGTATCCGTTTTAATTTGTTTTTATACTTAAAGTTCTTTGTTTTTTTGTAGTTAGGCTTTAGAGTTCAGAGCGAAGTGAAGTAATTTCAAGTTGCGGTGTACGTAAGTCAAGCGGAGCGGGCGGTACATAAGACTTGAAATTACAATGCTGTAGCCTGAAATGTAAAGCCGTTATAAAGAACTAATGAGAGAAAGCATTCTCGACTCCGTCGGCTCTCTCCGATAAGAAAAAAAGAACTGATCCTCATGACAAGTGCAATTGCCATTCACATAAACCCTCTTAACTCCAAACGACCTAAGCTGCTTCTCCGCCTGTTCTGAAAGCGAAAGATATTTTTCAGATTCCGGTACGTCAAACGCCTTTTTAACGTCAGAACCTACTTCATAACAGCATTTTGATATATGAGGACCGATATAGGTAAAAACATCCTGAGGAAGTATCCCGAAATCTTTTTTAAAAGAAGTCAGAGCGCTTTCAAGTATTCCCCCTGCCAAACCTCTCCAGCCGGCGTGTACAAGCGCTATAACGGAATAATCGCGCGATGTCATAAAGACGGGCATACAGTCTGCCGTAAATACGGCAAGCGTGATATTTTTTTCGTTTGTGATGAGGCCGTCGCATTCGGCAATAAAAGTTCCGCAATCTTGTTTTGAAACTTTTTTTACGAACGTTCCGTGCACCTGTTGGGCAAATACTATCTCTTTGTGATTTATATTGTTAGCTTGGCAGAATTTAATACGCTGCTGTTCGTCTTTCATATTTCCGCACGATTTAACGGTTGTTAAATGCGGAATTTTCAACATATTTTCTTTAATATATGAAATCTCTTTCAAATTCACTAACATTGTTAAGCCTTTCCTTTCTGTTGTTGTTTCGTCGTTTTGCATCTAGTAGTTTCGCCTAAAAGCATTGTCGTTTTGCCACGTTTAGCACGTCTATGAGTGCGGTGTTTTTTACTGTAAAAACTTAAAACAGATAAGTTTTTAAACTCACTTGTTTGAAGAAAAATCCGTTTCATTATGCAGTAAGGATTTTTCAAGTTGTGAGTTGTGCAGTAAAAAACACAAACGAATGTGCGACCCAGTGGCGGGTCTTTTTTGAGGACAGTCTAATAGATATAAAACATTTGTGCTGCTAAAATTTTTGAAAATCAATTTGTATATTTTGTGCAGGAGAGTAGTTTTCACTACTTTACAAACAAAATATACAAATTTATCAAAAAGTAACGCAGCCCGAAGGGTTAGCGCCCAAACAGCGCTCTGCTTCGTTAGACTTCCTCGTAATAGACTCGCTATTACTTCGTCACTCTGCTTTGCACATCATCTGTTTTGACAGCTAACACAATTGCTTTATATCTGTTAGCCTGTCCTGAACTTTTTAGACTCGTGATAAAAAGTAACTTGCAACAGGTCAACCACCTGTATTTTTTTATTTTAAAGAAATCTTTTTTAAAAAAAATATCTTAAAGTCTCTTCGTCTTCCATGTCTCGTATGCCGCCGAATTCCAGTCCCAGTCTTCCCCTTCCTGCGAAGGCTCTGTCTGTTTTTTTACTTTTGAAATACTGACGCCTGCCGAACGCGTCGTTTTTGCGGTTTTGTTAAAAGAGGCTATTATTGAAACTTTGATTTTTGTGTCAAGAACGTCGCCGACGATATGTCCTTTTTTAAGTTCGTCGCATTGTTTAAATTCTTTTTTTACAAAATCGTCTATCCATTTTTCGTCGCCTACGGTAAAAGGATTTGTCCGCGAGCTTGATATGTTGATTAACATTCTGTTTGCTATTTTTATATTCGGACCTTCAACAAATACGTTTGTCATCGCTCTTGTGAACGCCTCTTCAATCGTTTCGCCTTCTCCAAGGCCTATAATCGCGTTGCTGGCATTTCCCAGTATTGCCTGAACGTCGGCAAAGTCTATGTTGATAAGACCGGTTTTTGTTATTGTGTCGGTTATAGACTGTATTGAAATTCTTAAAACGTCGTCCACTCTTTTATACATTTCTTCAATCGGAGTTTTTAAATCTACGACGGCGAATATTTTATCGTTCGGGATTACTATTAAAGCGTCGGTATATTCTTTTATTTTTTCTATGCCGGTGTTTGCGTTTTCAATTCTTTTTTTACCTTCAAGCGTAAAAGGTTTTGTAACAACGCCTACGGTTAATATTCCGAGTTCTCGTGCTATTTTTGCAATTACGGGAGCCGCGCCCGTTCCCGTTCCTCCGCCCATTCCGGTAGTTACAAAAACCATATTGGCGCCCATTATGGTGTCTTTTAAAATTTCTTCGCTTTCAAGAGCCGCCGTTTCGCCTTTCTGCGGATCTCCGCCTACGCCAAGCCCGTCTATGCCTATTTGTATTTTATCTTCCGCAACAGAACGCCTTAATACGGAAGCATCAGTATTAACGACGGTAAACTGAACGTCGGTAATGTTTGCGGCTATCATTCTGTCAACCGCGTTATTGCCGCCTCCGCCCACTCCGATAACTTTTATTACGGCTTTTCTGGGAGTCATATTATTATTCCCGTTTGCAGGGAGTTTTATTGTTACTGTCATTTTTATCCTTCTGCTGTCAGACTACTTTTTCAAATATTTGTTTAAACCAAGATGTTACGCTGTCGGTAAGCTGCGGTTTTTTGCCGCGGACGACTTTTGTATAATTATTTTCCTGCATTACAAGGTGATCCTTGTATTCGCTGTATAAAGTTGTGATTGCCGTCGTATAAATCTGGGTTTCAAGTATGTTTTGCGGCACTATTATTTTATCTGTATTGACGTTTGCTATTTTTACGCCGCAGTCAAAAGCTTTTTCAAACGCTTCAAGCATTCCCGATATTTTTGTTCCCGCTCCGGTAAGAATTACGCCGCCTGAAAGAGCCGATATGTCAATGTTTCTTTTTTCAAGATTATACAAAATGAATTCAAGCTGTTTGTCAATCGCCGGTTTTATTACGTCAACAAGTTCCTGTCTGGTCGCTTTTTTTGTTTTTGAATTGACTATAAATTCAAATTCTTCTTCGGGATTTGCAAGAACTTCTTCCAAAACCGCTCCGTAGGTTTCTTTGATTCTTTTTGATTCGGCCTGCGTTGTTCTGAATTTTTTTGTGATATCTTTGGTAAGAAGATCCGAACCGACCGGAAGTTCAAAAATATCCTGTATGATTTTATTTATATAAACCGCAATGCCCGTCGTCATTCCGCCGATGTCAACCAAAATGCAGCCGAGTTCTTTATCGGATGTTTCAACCAAAGTGTCGCCGAGCGCGTTATATCCGTAAGAAAGCTGCAGACCTTCAATATTTACCGCGTTTTTAATGTTTTCCATATTGCTTTTTGAAGCGACTATGACAAGCGCTTTCATCTGCAGGTGCGAACATTCCAAACCTATCGGATCCTGTATGCCGGGCAGATTGTCAACTATATATTCTTTTGGTATTATCTGTATTATTTCATGGCGGTAATCAAGCATTGTCGCGTTTTTTACCGCTTCGGTTACGGCGCTCATATTGTCATCGTTTATTTTCTGAGATCCCGTTTCGGATATTCTTAAGTTTCCGGTAGTATTGTGCGCTTCTATAAGAGAGCCTCTTACCGAAACGATTATTCCGTTTGCCTGTGAATTCTGGTTTTCTTCAAGGTTGCGGATAAGAGTTTCTATAGCTCTTGCCGATTCCCTTATTCCCACTACGGCGCCGTCTTTTATGCCGTCAGGACACGGTTCTGTCCGCGCGTCCAGAATTTCCATCTTTTTTTCGTCGGCGTTAAAAGCGGCTATGATTCCGTGCACCGAAGAACTGCCGATATCAAGAATTAGTATCAAATCTTTTTTTGCCATCACACACTCCCTTCAGGTATAACTCCGGCGTCAGGCGCCGCGGGTTTTACGATAACTTTATCTTTTTCTAAAAATCTTAAATCAATGTATTCTATATTTGTGTATTTTTGCGATGCGTCTTCAAAAACGATAAGCATTCTTTTTGCTTTGTTTTTTATTTCATTTTTATAAAAATCGCCCCAGTAAACCGTTGTTTTTCCGTCTATACTGAAAATAATGTCGTTCACTTCGCCGTATTTTATTTCGGTTATTCTGTGAATGAAATCTTTTATATGCGGTTTTAAAAGCTTTACAAATTCCAAAAGAGCAAGTCTTTCTTCCTTTGAAGAACATCTTAAAATCGGAATTTTCATTTCAAACATATGCCCTCTGAGTCCGAATGAAATGTTGTCAAAATCCAATCCTACAAGAGTCTCTCCCTGAGGTATAAAAACTTCAGGCTGCCTTTCTTTTAGTTTTATTAAAACTTTTTTCCATCTGCGCAGCATTGTTATATCTTTTAATTCCGGTTTTAAAACTTTAATTTTTTCTTCGGCGTCGGAAAGATCAACTCTAAACAGATTGTCACCGGTTTTAAACGGAACAAGCTCTATTATTTCAACCTGCGTTACGTTTTTGCCGCCCGTTATTTCTATCGTTTCAATTTCAAATTTGTCGCAGCTGTATACATAATTTTTGCACTTATTAAACAGAACGGCCAAAAAAATTATTATAACAAGTATTAAAATCAACCGTATAATTTTTTTATAGTTTACGCTGCTGTTTCTATTTGAAAACGATATATTTTTATTAAAGATGCTTTTTCTTTTTTTTAAATTTCTCATATTTGTTTAAACGGATTTTAAAATTTCCAAAACTAGTTTTTCAAAACTCATTCCGACCGCCCGAGCCGCATCCGGAAAAAGAGACGTTTCTGTCATTCCCGGAAGAGTGTTTGTTTCAAGAACCCATATTTTGCCGTTTTTATCGGCTATCATATCAACTCTGCAAGTGCCTTTGCATAAAAATTCCGAAAATACTTTTTCGCCTATTTTTTGAGTTTGCAGTATTATATTTTTAGGAAGCCTCGGAGGAATCAGATGTTTAGATTTTCCTACCGTATATTTTGATTTAAAATCGTAGAATTTGCCGTCGGGCACTATTTCAATTACCGGAAGTGCTTTGCCGTTTAAAACGCTTACGGTAATTTCGGTTCCTTTTACGTATTTTTCAACCAAAACTCTGTCATCGTATTTAAAAGCGAGTTTCAGCGCTTTTTCATATTCATTTTTATTTTTAGCTATTGAAATGCCTATTGCCGAACCCTGTGTCGCAGGTTTTACGACGACCGGATATGATAAAGCCATTTTGTTTTTTGTTTTTTTATCAACCGCAAGCCATTTTGGTGTAGGTATATTTGCGTATTCAAACATTTTTTTTGAAATAATTTTATCCATGCTTGCCGAACTTGAAAAAACTCCGCATCCGGTATAAGGTATTTTCATGATTTCAAGCATTCCCTGTATCGTTCCGTCTTCTCCCATCGGACCGTGAAGAGTCACGTAGGCTATGTCTATTTTTTCTTTTGAAAGTTTTTGCGCTATGTTTTTATCAACGTCTATGAAAACTGCTTTTAACCCGAGTTTTTTAATTGCGTTAAAAACCGCTTTTCCGGATTTAAGCGAAATCTCCCTTTCGGAAGAAGTTCCGCCGCATAATACGCCTATTTTTTTATTTTTTAAGTTTTTCATTTTATTATTTTTATTTCCGTTTCAAGTTCCAGTTTAAATTTTTCTCTGACCTTTTCTTTTATAGTTTCTATAAGTTCAATCATTTCGGAAGCTGTCCCGCTTCCCGTATTTATAAGAAAATTTGCGTGTATTTCAGAAACTTTTATTCCGCCTATGCCGAATCCTTTAAATCCTAAAATATCAATAAGGTAGCCCGCGTTTTGTCCTTCAGGATTTTTAAAAACGCATCCTGCGTTTTTAGTCCCCAGAGGCTGCGAGAAGATTCTTTTTTCAATATCGGCCGACACAGTTTTCAAAATATCATTTTTATCGCCGTTTTTCAAGATAAATACCGCTTTTGTTATGACGCAGTTTTTTAGTCCGCATGACCTGTATGAAAAGTTAATGTCGTTTGCGGCGTATTTTTGAATGTTGCCGTTAAAATCCATCGTTTCAACAGTATCAACAAAAGATCCTATCCAGCTGTTTTCAAGGCCTGCATTTCCGAAAACAGCTCCGCCGATAGTTCCCGGTATTCCTATAAAATGTTCAAATCCGTGCAGAGACTGTTCCGCTGATTGCTTAATAACGCTGCCGAGGTTTGCGGCCGCGCCTACCGTTACGATATTTCCGAATATTGAAATTTTTTCAAATTCGCCGTTTAATTTTAAAACAATGCCTCTGAATCCTTCATCGCCAAACAGCAAATTTGAACCTCCTCCTATTATGAAATAGGGGGCGTTATTGCGTTTTATTACGGCAAGCAGATTTTTAAGTTCTTCATACGTCTTTACTTTTACGAAAAAATCCGCGTTTCCGCCGAGACACAGCGTAGTGTGTTCCGACAAAGGTTCGTTTTCAATAAAATCTAAAGCATACTCTCTAAGTTGGTTTGCTATATCAGAGTTAATAGTTCCTCTCCTTTTTGCCATACGTTACCCGCGCCTATCGTCAGTAAAATATCGTTTTTTTTAAGAGTATCCGCTACGGCTTTTATATTTTTAAATTTATAAACATTGCATTTATTTTCTCGGGCGCTTTTGATAATAAGATTCGATGTTACGCCTTTAATCGGTTTTTCGCTTGCGGGATAAATATCCATAACATAAACGGCGTCGGCCTTTTTTAAAGCTTTGCCGAATTCCTTATACAAATTCTGCGTTCTCGTATATCTGTGAGGCTGGAATATTACTGTAAGCCGTTTGTTTTTCCAGTTATGTTTTATCGCCGATAAAGTCGCGTCTATTTCGGTAGGATGATGTCCGTAATCGTCTATAACGGTTACGCCGTTTTTTTTGCCTTTAAGTTCTAATCTTCTGCCGACTCCGCCGTAATTAAATAAAGCTTCCTTTATTTTTGCAAAAGGAATATTGTATTGAAGTCCGGCTGAAATTGAAGCAAGGGCGTTTAATATATTATGGCGTCCCGGCACTTTTAAAATCATTCTTCCGATTTTTTTACCTTTGGAAATAAGATTAAATTCCGTGTTGCCGTTTATGATTTTTATATCACCGGCGGTTAAATCCGGTTTTCCGGTTAATCCGTAAGTTACATATTTTCTTGTAAGTTTGGGTATAATTTCCCTTATTAAAGGGTTATCAGTGCATATAATAGCGCATCCGTAAAACGGCACGCTGTTGATATGGCGGACAAACGCCTCTTTTAAATTTTCCATATTGCCGTAATAGTCAAGATGGTCGTTATCTATATTGGTGACGATGGTTGTTACGGGAGAAAGTTTTAAAAAAGAACCGTCCGATTCGTCTGCTTCGGCGATAAGATAATCCCCTTTTCCGAGTTTCGCTCCGCTTTTTAAATGTTTTAATTTTCCGCCTATTACTATTGTCGGATCAAGTCCGCCCAGAACCATTGAAGCCATTGACGTTGTTGTGGTTTTGCCGTGAGTGCCGGCAATCGTAATAGTGTATTTAAGCCTTGCAAGCTCAATGAGCATTTCAACCCTGGGAATTATTATTATTTTATTTTTTACCGCCTGTATGACTTCGGGATTGTCTTTGGGTATCGCCGTTGAAGTTACGACAACGTCTACTTTTTTTACGTTTTTAGCGTTGTGCCCTATGTATATCTTTGCGCCCAGATGTTTTAATCTCTGAGTGACGTCTGTTTTTTTTATGTCAGAGCCGGATACATGATGCCCGAGATTTAAAAGCACTTCCGCTATTCCCGACATTCCCGAACCGCCGATACCGACAAAATGAATTTTTTGTTTTTTGTTAAACACGATGATGTCCTCTTTGTAATCAGAAACCTAGAAACTTGGAGATTTGGAAACAGAGCAAACGATTAGTTACCGAGCCTCTAAACTTCTAAGCATCCAATCTTCTAAAATTATTTTCTCACGTAAATTAAATTTGCCACTTCTTCGTCAACGGCTATCTGAGTTTCGTTTACTTTTATTATAAAACTCGGAAATTTTTGGTGCAATATAATTTTAACGCCGGGAATTAATCCCAGAGACAGCAATTTATGCAAATAACCGTGATTTGTCGTTACAATATAAGCAAGTTTTACTTCTTCCCCGGGATCAAGCTGCGATAAAGGGAACACTATAGATTTTATTTTATTTTCAGATTTTTGACAACATTTTCCGCTCGGTATCGGCGCTCCGTGCGGACATTCCGTCGGATGTCCGAGCAATGTGCATATTGAATCGGCCAATTCCGTTGATATGTTATGTTCCAAATCGCATGCTATTTCATCTATTGCCGTTTTGTCAAATTCAAGAACGTCGGCAAGCAGTCTTTCGGTCAGCCTGTGCCTTCTTGTTATTTCTCTTCCGATTTCCTCGCCTTTTGCCGTAAGTTTTATTGTTTCGTTGTCTTTTAAGACGTACCCCTCGGCTATAAGCTGGTTCATTACGTTTTCGCATACTCCTTTTTTTACAACGGCGTCTATTTTATTGAAATTTGTGTCCCCTCTCTGTATTGACGTCCATATCAAGCTTAGCGATTCTTCAACGTCTAAATTTTCTTTGGTTTTCATTTTTCACACCTCTAAATGTTTACAAACTTTAATAAAAACTTCAATAACCCGCCGAATAAAACGGCGTATGCCGTAACGGCTGCAAAAACAACGGCTGCTATTCTAACGCCGTATTCTTTAATTACTATAAGACTTTGTGCCAAACACGGAATAAAAAGAGTTATAACCACCGCCGTTATAAGAACCTGCGTATGAGTCAAAAGTCCGTTTTGCGCCATTACGTAAATACCCGAAGCTCCGTAATCTCTTCTTAAAAAACCCATTATGAAAGTGCTTGTCGTTTCTATGGGAAGTCCCAGAAAATATACAATTACCGGCGACAACAGTTTTTCAATTTTTTCAAGCAGATGTATTTTGTCTATAAAAAATAAAAATGCCGTTGCAATAACAAAAAGAGGCACAATTTCTTTTAAATACCATTCAAGCCTCATTTTTATTTTTGAAAAAATATTTAAAAGAGACGGTATCCTTATATTCGGAAGTTCTATAATCAGATTGTTAGGTTCGCCTTTTATAAAATAAGCCAAAAGTTTTCCGATTCCGAGAATTGAAACCAAAATACAGCAGAACCATATTATTGTGGCTTTGTAAGATATCGCCGACAGCATTGCAAGTATTATTCCAAGCTGCGCCGAACAGGGAACCGCCAGAGACAAAAGCACCAGAATAATCATGCGTTCTTTTCTTGTTTCAAGAACTCTTGCGCTCAGCACAGCCATCGTTCCGCAGCCCAGTCCCAGTATCATGGGCAAAACGGCTTTTCCGTTTAAGCCTATAAAAGAAAAAATTCTGTCAAGCATAACGGAAAGTCTAGGAAGATATCCCGAGTCTTCAAGCAGACCCAAAAAAAGAAAAAAACCCGTTATTATCGGAAATATTATCGCAAAAGCGTATGTTACGGCTACGGTCCACAAACCGTACTCGCCGGTTAAAAAATCTTTTACTATATCAGGCGTTTTAATATAATCAAGAATATTTACAACGATCGGATTTAAAAAATTTTCAAAAACAGACGTTTGTATGAAATCTACTACGGTGCCTGCCATGAAAACGCCGACAAATTCGTACATTAAATAAAGTATGCACAAAAGCAGAAGCGTTCCGATAAAAGGATTTAAGGCTGCGTTGCCGATAAACTGCAGAAATTCAAATTTGTTTTTATGTTTTACTATTTTAGCGTTGCCGGTTATTCTTTTTATGGCGTTGTTTCTGTCGTTAAAAAGGCGCGAGTTGAAACTGTCGGCGTTTATATTTATTTTTTTTAAGCAGTCGGTTTGTATAAAGTTTTTTAAATTGTCGGGTATATAATTTGAAATTCCTTTGTCTCCGCACAGAAGATAAACAGATATCGCCCTTGAATAAGGAATTTTATCTTTTAAAACTTCGTCAACGCATGATACGGCTTTTTCTTCCGAATAAACGATGTCAAACGGGGTTGTAGCCGCCTGAGGGATTTTTTTTATTATCTTTTCCAGTCCGTAACCGAGAGTCGCAGCCGTCATAATAACAGGCACCTGCAGTATTTTTTCAAGCTGGTATCCGTTTATTTTTATTCCCGAATGCACGGCTTCGTCATACATATTTAAAACCATAATCATCGGAATTTTAAACATAGCCAGTTCAAAAAAAAGATGCAAAGATCTCTCAATATTTTTTATGTCGCATACCTGAACGATTACGGAAGGTTTTTCTCTTATTATTAAATCTCTTGTGACTTGTTCGTCTTCGGAAAGCGGCATTAACGAATAAACGCCGGGAGTATCAACGGCCTGATAATCTGTTCCGTCAATTTTTATCGTTCCTCTTGTTACGTCTACGCTTGTGCCGGAATAATTTGAAACTACTGAATACTGTCCGGTTAGTTTATTAAACAGTACGGATTTTCCTACGTTGGGATTTCCGACAAACGCAATAAGCTTATTTGCCATTTGTCATTTTCCCTTTGAAGATGCCGAAGCCGACACTGTTGTAGCGATGCCGCCCCGTATTTTGAATTTTAATTCAACCGATATATCTTTTGTTTTTAATACGGAAGTTAAATCTGCAAGAATGCTGTTTACTACGCTTTCATGCACCATACCGACCATTCTGTAAGACTGCAGATACATTTTAAGCGATTTAAGTTCAACTACCGTCTTGGCAGGCGTGTAATTTATCGTAAGACAGGCAAAGTCCGGAAGTCCGGTCCAAGGGCATAAGCACGTAAATTCTTCGGTTTCTATGCATACGTTGATTTTTTTCCCGGGATATTGGTAAGGCATTACCTGCAAAAGAGATTTGGAAACTTTATTAAATTCAGGCATATTTTTCATAGATAATTCCTTTTTTTGTTTGTTTGGCAGATTATACCAAATTTTAAAACAATAAAGATATTATTTTTGGAAAAGAAATGAGGTCAGACCGCGTTGAATTTAACCGTAAAAGAAGTTCCGGAATTGACTTTGCTGTCAACCGTTATCGTCGCGCCGTGTATGTTTGTTATATATTTAACTATTGAAAGGCCGAGTCCGGTTCCGCCGGACTTTCTGCTTCGCGCCTTGTCAACGACGTAAAATCTTTCAAAAAGACGCGGAAGATGTTCCGCCGCTATGCCGATGCCGGTATCTTCAACGGTAAGATTTATTTTATCGTTTTGTCTTTCAAGTTTTACCGTAATTTGTCCTTTTTCGGTGTATCTTATCGCGTTGTCTATAAGATTCATAAACATTTGCTCAATATAAAATTCGTTGGCGTTTATCATAAACGGCCCTTCGTTTTTTATAAATTCAAATTTCAAATTTTTTTGTCCTGTTCTGTTTTTATAAAAGTCAATAAGCGAATCCGTTATTTTTGAAAGATCCGTTTTTGTAAATTCAATGTTTTTGTTGTTTTCAAGTTCCGACAAAGCAAGAAGATCGGTTACTATTTTCGTCAATCTTTCGGAATGTTTTTTTATTATTGATATGTAATGTTTGACCGTGTTTATGTCGTCTTCGCTTTCAATATTTTCCACAAAACATGAAATCGCCGTAAGAGGAGTTTTTAATTCGTGGGAAGCGTTTGTTACGAATTCTTTTTTCATTAAAGCCATCTGCTTTATGGCGGTTATGTCGTGAAACGTCAAAACGATATTCTCGTTTGTTTTGATTTTAGCCGCCGAAAAAGAATATATTTTATTTTCGTATTCGGCTTCCGAAGATACGGCGTTTGTTGCGCCGGAAGACAATTCCTTAAAGGCTTCCTCAAGTTTTTTATCACGGAATATTTCCCAGAAAAATCTGTTGTCAGGATTTATATTTTTAAAATGTTTTTCAAAAGCGCCGTTATGCATTATTATTCTGCCGGTCTTGTCGGTTACCAAAATCGTATCCGTTACGGATTCCATTATTTTGTCAATTTTGTCTTTTTCTTCGCTTGTTTTTGCAAACAAAGCCTCTATCTGTTCGGCCATTGAATTGAAACTGTTGCACAACTGGTCAAGTTCGTCATTTGATTCGGAATTGATTTTTACGGAAAAATCGCCTTCGGCAAGTTTTGCAGAAGCATCTTTCAAATGAGTTATTTTATCGGATATTTTAAACGCGATAACGGAAGCCACTATCAGAGATATGCATAGAACTATAAGAATGATTATAAGTATCGTTACTCTCATTTCATTTGCGAATATGTTTATCGTTTCCAACGGCATGCTCAAACGCAGAACGGCAGCCGGCTTGCCGTTTATTTCTATAAGCGAAGCCGTGTAAAGCATTTCTTTGTTAAGCGTTGAACTGTATCGTATGTTTGTCGCTTCTTTTCCGATAAGCGCTTCTCTGACTTCTTTTCTGTCGCCGTGGTTTGGCATATCCTCGGCTTTGGACTGCGAGTCTGCAAGAACCCGGCCGTTTGGCGCTATTACGGTAATTCTTCTGTTTATCAAACGCCCGTATTCGTCAACGGTATTCTGAACAGAATTTGTATTTCCGGAAAGATATAAAGGTATAAGGGCGTGCGCTACTATATTTTTATTTGAAATGAGTTCGTATGTGAAAAGCGTTTTGTACTTCCGGTCTACGTAATTATTGGCTGTTATAAAAAATACGGCCGACAGGCCCAGAACAGTCAGAAATACGGATAAAAATATTTTTATGAAAATTTTGTTAATCTTCAATTTTATATCCGACTCCGTGTATATTTTTTATCGCGTCGCCGTATTTGCCGAGTTTTTTTCTCAAATGCCTTATATGGACGTCAACTGTTCTGTCTATTACTATTTTATCTTCTCCCCATATATAATCAAGAATTTTGTCTCTTGACAATACGTTGCCTTTTTTTGATATGAGAAGTTCAAGGAGTTTAAATTCGGTGGTTGTAAGGGTTATTTTTTTATTGTCAATGATAAGTTCAAAATTTTCTTTGCTGAGTTTTATTTTTCCGTCAAAAAGTTCTGCTGACGTCATATCGGTTTTTAAAATATTTCTTCTGTGAATCACTTTTATTCTGGCAAGCAGTTCCTTCTGCGAAAAAGGTTTTGTAACGTAGTCGTCGGCGCCGAGTTCCAAACCTATGATTTTATCCGATTCTTCCGATTTTGCGCTGAGCATTATTACCGGAATTGACGAGTATTTGGGATCGTTTTTCAGCTTCTTGCATATATCGTATCCGTCCATGTCGGGAAGCATAAGGTCAAGTATGAATAAATCCGGCGTTTTCTTTTTCAGCTGTTTAAAAAAATCAGCGGCGTTTGGCGCCGTAATCACGTCGTAGCCGTTTTTCTTTAAAAAAACAGAAAGAGCTTCAAGAATATCTTCTTCATCGTCTACAATGCTTATAAGTTTTGTCATTTAGTGCTCCCGCGGACAAAATCTCCGCAATTATGTTAGCAAAAATATTTTTTATATGCCACTTCCGTGCTTTATGTTTATTCCCTTTGCAAGATAAATGACGTCTTCGCATATGTTTGTGGCAAGATCTGCCACCCTTTCCAGATTTGCCGAAATTGAAATAAGCCTCAGAGACCTGTTTACCACGTTGGAATCGCTTCTCATAAGAGCGGCCAGATCTTTTTTTATAGTTATGTTAAGCTCGTCTACAATATCGTCTTGTTTGCATACTTTTTCCGCAAGCTCAACATTTTCGTCTACAAAAGATTCGATGGCTTCTTTCATCATCTCCCGCACGATTTTTGTCATTTTAGGTATGTCTATGAGCTCTTTAACCTGTGGCTTCATTATAAGAGGAAGCCCGTGTCCCGCTATATTTACGGCGTGATCGGCTACTCTTTCAAGGTCGTTGCTTATTTTGATAATGCTTATTAGAATTCTTAAATTTTTTGACACCGGCTGGTATTGCGCGATCGCGTTTATGCAGTTTTCGTCAAATTCAAGTTCGTATTTGTTTGCCGCCGGTTCAAGAACTTCAAGAACTTCTTTGAGTTTTTCTTCGTTTCTTTCAAGAAGGCCGGATATGCTTTTTTCAAGCATGATTTCAACATGGGTTGAATATGTTATCAGCCTTTTTTTTAAATTTAAAATTTTTTCGTCTAACATTTTATCTCTCCGTATATCAGATTAACCGAATTTCCCCGACAGATACTGCTCCGTTTTTTCTTCTTTCGGAATTGTAAATATCACTTCCGTTTTATCGCATTCTATAAGTTCTCCAAGATACATAAACGCCGTGTAATCGGATACTCTTGCCGCCTGCTGCATATTATGCGTTACGATTACTATCGTGTAATATTTTTTTAATTCAAGAATAAGCTCTTCCACTTTTGCCGTTGATATGGGGTCAAGGCTTGCGCACGGTTCATCAAATAAAATTACGTGCGGTTCAACCGCCAGACATCTTGCTATACAGAGTCTCTGCTGCTGACCTCCTGAAAGCATTAAAGCGCTTGTGTGCAGCCTTTCTTTTACTTCATTCCAGAGAGCCGCTTTTTTAAGAGAATCTTCAACTTTTTCTCTTATGAAATTTTTGTCTTTTATCCCGTTTACTTCAAGCCCGTAGGCTATGTTCTGGTAAATTGATTTCGGAAAAGGATTAGGTTTTTGAAATACCATTCCGACTTTTTTTCTTATGCTTACTACGTCTATTTTTTTTTCAAGAATGTTTTGCCCTTCAAATATAAGGCTTCCTTCGGCTCTTGTATTGGGAACAAGATCGTTCATTTTGTTAAGCATTCTTAAAAATGTTGATTTGCCGCAGCCCGACGGGCCGATAAACGCCGTGACCTTATTGTCGTAAATGTTTATGTTAAGATTTTTTATGGCGTGATGTTTGCCGTAATAAAAATTAACGTTTTCAGCCTGTATTTTAATTTTATTTTTAATATCAGTGGACATAGCCGCTCCTGTATTTATTTCTTATTATTATCGCAAAAGCCGACACAAGAAGCACCAGAACAAGAAGTATTAAAGCGCATCCGTACGCAATTGCAACCTGTTTATCGGGATGAGTTCCTTCAGTCATAAGCGCGTATATGTGATACGGCAAAGCCATTGTTTCGTCAAGTATTGAAGACGGATAACTTCTTCTGTAAAAAGTCGCCGCCGTAAAAAGAATAGGCGCGGTTTCTCCGGCCGCTCTTCCTATGCTTAAAATTACGCCTGTCATAATGCCCGGCATAGCAGTCGGCAGAACAGTTTTTTTGATAGTCTGCCAGTGGGTAGCGCCCAATGCAAGAGACGCCTCTCTTATTGAATACGGGACAGCCATCAGCGCTTCCTGAGAGGCAGATATTATGCTGGGTAAAATCAGCATTGCAAGGGTTAAACTTCCCGATAATATGGAAACTCCGAAACCGAAAAGGTTTACAAACACGGCAAGCCCGAATAACCCGAAAACAACCGACGGAACGCCTGCCAGATTGTTTATGCTCATTCTGATAATATTAACCATATAGCCGGTAGGGCTGTATTCGTTAAGATAAATAGCACATGCCACACCCAGAGGAAGAGCTATTAATATTGAACCTATAACGAGATAAAACGTTCCGAGTATCGCCGGAGCGACTCCGCCTTCCGTCATAGATTTTCTCGGGATTGAGGTTAAAAATTCCCAAGATATGGAATGAAAACCTTTAACGGTTATCAGATATATGATGCTTGCGAGAAAAAACAGCGTAATAACTACGCATGCGGTTATAATTGAAAATCCTAAAATTTGGTATATTTTCTGTTTCATCTGTTCAACCCCAGCTTTACTCTGTGTTTTTTGCTTATATGTTCGGCAATTACGTTAAAAATAAGAGTTATCAAAAACAATATTAGTCCGATTGCAAAAAGAGCATGGTAATGCTCTGAGCCTACTGCGCTTTCTCCCATTTCAGCTGCTATCGTTGAAGTCATAGGTCTTACAGGATCAAAAATTGATTTCGGTATGATTGCAGAGCCTCCTGAGACCATAAGAACTGTCATAGTTTCTCCGACGATTCTGCTCATGCCTAAAATAATTGAAGTCGATATGCCCGACATTGAAGCAGGAATTATGACTTTGACAAGAGTCTGCCATCTGTTTGCTCCCAGAGCATAAGAAGCTTCTTTAAAACTTTTAGGAACAAAACTTAAAGCATCTTCGGCAAGGCTTGTGACCGTCGGTATTGCCATTATTCCCAAAACAAGACTTGCCGTAAATGCGCAAAGCCCTGTAGGAATATTAAAAAGGTTTTGTAAAAACGGGGCTACTATAAGCATTCCGAAAAAACCGAATACTATTGAAGGAATACCCGCAAGAATTTCTATAGTCGGTTTTAATATTTGCTTTTGTCTTGGGGAGGCAAGTTCATTTATGTAAAGGGCGCTTCCTATTCCTAAAGGGATGCACACAATCATTGCTCCGAGAGTTACCCAGAAAGAAGCGGTTATAAGAGGCAATATTCCGTATTCCGGCGGTTCGTGGGTAGGATACCAGTGAATACCGAAAATAAAATCAAAAATTTTTATGTTTTTTAATATGGGAAAACTTTCTTTAAATAATACTACTATTATTCCCAACAAAAAAAGCAGGGAAGAGAATGCCAGCACCGTGAAAATTAATTTGATAAATTTTTCTTTTCCGTTATACATGGCAAAATTATATAAATTGTAAGTTAAAAAAAAATAAACTAATTGTTAAGAAAGTGTTAAGATTTTTATGGTTGAAAAAACAATGTTTTTAAAAGAAATCCCCCGTGCAGAACACGGGGGACTCTGTTTTGTTGGGGAGAGGTATGATTACTTTAATCCAACAAAACCTTCTCTTGTAACTAAAGCCTGACCGTCTTGGCTTAATACAAAATCTATATACTCTTTAGCTTCTCCTTTAGCGAGACCGTTTGTATACATGAATAACGGCCTTGAATAAGGATATTTACCGGAAAGAACTGTTTCAACGCTTGCATTTACTCCGTCTATTGAAACATCAGCCAAACCTTTCAAGTAACCTATACCGACATATCCGATTGCGCTTTTAGTATTTTTTACGGTTGTGGCAACGGCTTGGTTTGACGCCTGCATGAGCGCGTCAGCTCTTACTTTAGCTTTATTAAGAGCCAATTCTCCGAAAGCTTCAAAAGTTCCGCTGGCGCTGTCTCTTGAAACGACTACGATTTTTTCATTATTTCCGCCGACTTCGCTCCAGTTTGAAATTTTACCTGTGTAAATATCTCTTACCTGCGCTTTTGAAAGTTTTCTGACCGGATTTGCATCATTTACCACAACTGCTATTCCGTCCATTGCAACAACATGAGCTTTAGGCTGTACTCCGTTTGAAGCCGCTTTCTGCAGTTCCGAATCTTTTATTGATCTTGAAGCCATTGCGATATCGCATTTTTTTGCTATAAGAGAATTTATTCCTACGCCGGACCCGCCGCCTCTTACGCTTATTTCAATTTTATCGTTGGCATCCATCATCTCTTCGGCTGCTCTTTGAGCTATCGGAAGCACTGTTGTTGAACCTTCAAGTGTTATTTTTGCAAAAGAGACAGAACTTATACATGTTACGGCAATAGCCGTCATAAACAACTTTTTTACTAAATTCATTTTATTTCCCCCTTTTTATTTTTAATTAAAATTTACAAACAAAATCAAACTGGCACAGACTTTTCGGAGCATTTCCGTTAATATCTGTCATCTGGTAATAATCTATGCCGAACGAAAGAGCTTTTGTCAATCCGAAAGTCAATATAACTTCATAACCTTTGCCTGCTTTTCCGCCGTATGCGTCCGAATCACCCAAACCTTCAGGTATCGCATATAATTCAAGATATCTGTACATTGCATTTATATTCCAAGTACCGAGTTTTTCAGTTTTTGCATGTCCGAATTTTGCTCCTATCAAATAACCTGTAACTGCATCTTTACCGCCTACCTGAGGCAGGTCTTTCTGAATATTTTGCGCGTAGTCGCCGTATATGCCCAAACTCAAAGAATTTACAACATCTGCAACATCAACGGATACGCTCGGGTTTACAACTTTAAAATCGTAATTTTTTATTAACCCTGTACCCGCATTTGTTCTTCCTGCAAAGTTAAACTGCTGGTATGCCAATCCTGCTTTTACTTTTATATTTGATTCTTTAAATTCAACAACCGGTTGTATTATGTATAAATCCGCAAGCATTTTACCTTGTTTTCCTTCACCGAAAGTATACCATCCTGCATTTGCGGATAATTTTGTATTTTCTGATAATTCTGTTTTTGCCGTTGCGTTTAAGCCGTCGGGATTATAGTCACCGTCCCATATTAAATCGCTTGTATTCCATACTTGTGTTTTTCCTTTTACTTTACCGCCTCTTACTACGAGCCATTCAATCGGGTCATATTGTATATATGCGTAATCAACAAATAACGGCGATTTATTCATATATTCAAAAGTATGATTTGTTGAACTCGGTTCGGCGTCTTTTCCGGTAGAAGAACTCAATGAACCTGTGGCAAGTCCGAATCCCAATGTGATTTTTTCAACCGGTCTTGTTTCAATTCCCATTCTCAGTCTTAATCTTTCTCTTAATCTTGCCTGATTGCTTGCATCCCAGTCATACTGTGTTCTGATTCTTACATCGCCTTTAAATGTCATGTTTTGTACCCATAAAGGCACAAGTTCCGACTTTCCCGAAGCCAGTTTCATTCTTTCTTCTTCTTTTGATTCAGTTGAAATTGTCTGCGCTTCACCGTAAGAAATAAGCCTCTTTTCGGCAAGTAAATTTGCAAGACTGCTTATATCGGCAAATGCGGAAGCCGAAGCCGTTACTGCAAAACCTACGACCAACAACAATGTTTTTTTTAACATCTTTTTTCTCTCCTTTTTGCACTTTTCCGTGCTATTTTTTTACAACAATCTTTTGTTGTTGGCAAAATAATACAAAATGGCAATTAAGATAAAATAAATAAAATGTTAATTATTTGTTAAATGAAAATATGTTATTTTTATGAAAAACGGCGTTTGACAAATATAAATTTATTATGTAATATTTCGCGTACCAATAGATATTTGTTAAATACGGATGCTTAAAGGTTTTTAATGTATGTGCCTTTGCGCATTCTTTTTTATTTTTTAAATCAACTATAACTATAATATATGAACTGTATAGGGAGCTATCAATGAAATATATTTTTATGACAGGCGGCGTTGTAAGTTCTTTGGGAAAAGGAATTACCGGAGCAAGCATCGGCAAACTTCTTCAGTTGCACGGATATAAGGTTACAATGATCAAAATGGACCCTTATATAAACGTTGATCCCGGTACTATGAATCCTTTCCAGCACGGCGAAGTGTATGTTACCGCCGACGGAGCCGAAGCCGACCTTGATTTAGGAACCTACGAGAGATTTCTTGATATGGTTACAACCAAAGCAAACACAAACACCGCAGGACACATATACCAGACAGTTATAAACAATGAAAGAAGAGGCGATTACAACGGAGGCACGGTTCAGGTAATCCCCCACATAACTGACGAAATCAAAAGAAGATTTACCGCGTTTGAAAATAAAGTGGACATAACGATAATAGAAATAGGCGGAACTATAGGAGATATTGAAGGACTTCCTTTTATTGAAGCGACCAGACAGTTTATGCTTGAGCAAAAAAGAGAAGACGTAATGAGCATACACCTTACGCTTGTTCCTTATATAGCCGGCGCCAACGAATTAAAAACAAAACCTACGCAGCACTCGGTAAACAAACTGAGGGAAGTGGGTATCGTTCCGGATATGATTATATGCAGAACGGAACATTCTCTTTCGGATTCAATGAAAGCAAAAATATCTTTATTCTGCAACGTTTCAAAGGAAGCTGTTGTTGAAGCTAAAAGCTGTTCTTCAATTTACCACATACCCGAATCTCTTCACAAACAGGGAGTAGATGCTTTTGTACTCGAAAGACTTGGTCTAAAAAACAAAAAAACTTTTTCAAAAGAATGGTTCAAATATGTAAAAAGAGGAAAAAATTTTAAGGATAGCATAAGCATAGGCATAATCGGCAAATATGCAGATTTAAAAGATGCTTATAAATCTATAGACGAATCATTAAAAATTTCGGCGATGGATGAAAATCTTGATTTGGATATTAAATATATCTCTTCGGAAGATAAAAATTTAATAAAGAAATTAAAACAGCTTCACGGTATTCTTGTTCCCGGCGGTTTCGGAATAAGAGGCGTTGACGGTAAGATTGCCGCAATCAAATTTGCTAGAGAAAATAAAGTTCCTTTCTTCGGAATATGTCTGGGAATGCAGTGCGCTATTATTGAATCGGCAAGAAATCTGCTCGGTTTGAAAGACGCAAATTCAACCGAAATAGATCCGAAAACGACAGAACCCGTAGTTGAAATGCTTGAGGAACAAAAAAGCATAAAAAATTTAGGCGCTACAATGAGACTCGGAAATTATGAAGCAGATCTTGTGAAAGGCTCTCTTGTTCATAAATTATATAAATCAGATAAAATAGTGGAAAGACACAGACACAGATATGAAATGAATCCGAAATATATTGAAGATTTTAAGAAAGTAGGTTTTGAAGTTTCAGCATTTCATAAAGATATTTTGCCCGAAATAATAGAACTTAAAAATCATCCTTTCTTCATAGCAGTGCAGTTTCATCCCGAATTCGGAGCAAGGCCTGCAAAGCAGCATCCTATATTTATGGGATTTGTTCAGGCATGCAGAAAATTTAAAAAAAGCGCGTGTAAGTAAAACTTTAACATAAACCGTTGTAGAATAAATTATAACGGCACATTCAGTTTAATTATATGTTTTTGCCGTCTAATAGTTGCCGATTTGAATATTTTATTTAAAATTTATATACTCTCTAAACTGTTTTGTTTTTTATTATTTTTACGGATTATAATATGTTTAAAATTATTTCAAAAAAGATTTTATCATCCAATATAAAGAGCTTTGAAATTAGTGCTCCCGATATTGCCAAAAATGCAAAAGCCGGGCAGTTTGTTATTTTAAGACTGCACGAAAAAGGCGAGAGAATTCCTTTGACAATAGCCGGTACTGACGCTGTAAATGGAACAATCAGAATTATTTTTCAGGAAGCGGGAAAGACTACAACTGAGCTTGGCACTTTGAATGAAGGCCAGTATATAAGGGATGTTCTTGGACCTTTAGGTCATCCTACCGAAATTAAAAATTGCGGAACAATCGTTGCCGTTGCCGGAGGAGTAGGAACTGCGGAAGTTTTGCCTGTTATTAAAAGTCTTCTTAAAGCAGGCAATAAAGTTATAACCATTGTAGGAGCAAGAAATAAAGATTTATTAATCCTTGAAGATGAATTAAAAGAAAATTCCTCACAGCTTTTAATAGCAACCGATGACGGTTCTTACGGTGTTAAAGGTTTTGTCACAAATATTTTGGCCGATGTAATATCAAAAGAAAAAATTAATATTGTTTATGCCATAGGGCCTGTGCCTATGATGAAAGCTGTTTCAAATATGACAAAAGAACATAATATAGAAACATTGGTTTCTTTAAATCCGATAATGGTTGACGGCACAGGAATGTGCGGTGCTTGCAGGGTAAGAGTAAACGGAAAAATAAAATTTGCCTGCGTTGACGGACCTGAATTTGACGCTCATAAAGTAAATTGGGATGAACTTGTGTCAAGATTGTCGCTGTTTAAGAAATATGAGGCTGAGTCTTTTGAAAATTTCAAACATAATCCGGAGTGCAAATGCCACAAAGAATAAAAATGCCTGAAAGGCATCCTGAAGAAAGAAATCAAGATTTCAAACAGGTTAATACAGGATATACGCAAGAACAAGCGGAAACTGAGGCGCGAAGATGTTTGCAGTGTAAAAAACCTCTTTGCGTTCAGGGATGTCCCGTTGAAATAAACATTCCCGGATTTATCAAACAAATAGCTGACAAAAATTTCAATAAAGCAATCACCGTTTTAAAAGAAAAAAATAATCTTCCCGCCGTGTGCGGAAGAGTATGCCCTCAGGAAAATCAGTGTGAAAAATTTTGTATTTTGGGCAAAAAAAGCGAACCTATAGCAATTGGAAATCTTGAAAGATTTACAGCAGATTGGGCCGCCTCAAATATAAAAGACGAAAAAAATACAATAAAATCAAACGGAATAAAAATAGCCGTAGTCGGCTCGGGTCCTGCCGGTCTTACATGTGCAGGAGATCTTGCAAAATTAGGCTATGATATTACCGTTTTTGAATCTTTGCATGACAGCGGCGGAGTATTAAGATACGGTATTCCTGAATTCAGGCTGCCTTGCGACGTATTGGATGCTGAAATAAATACTTTGAAGGCTCTGGGCATAAAATTTGTTTTTAATTGTTTAATAGGCAGAACAAAAACGATTCAGGATTTGTTTGATGAAGGGTTTAAATCTGTTTTTATAGGAGCGGGAGCGGGACTGCCTTCTTTTCTAAATATAGAAGGCGAAAATTATAATAATATTTATTCCGCAAATGAATTTCTTTCAAGAGTCAATCTTATGTCAGCTTTTAAATTTCCCGATTTTGACACCCCCATCCACAGAGGTAAAAATGTCGTCGTAATCGGCGGCGGAAATACCGCTATGGATTCGGCAAGAACCGCCAAAAGACTGGGCGCTCAGTCCGTAAAACTTGTTTACAGAAGAACGCAGCAGGAAATGCCTGCCCGTCTTGAAGAAAGAAAACATGCCCTTGAAGAAGGAATAGAATTTATAGAACTTACGGCTCCGGTAAAATTTTTGGCCGATGAAAAAGGCTTTGTTAAAGCGATGGAATGCGTTAAAATGGAATTGGGGGCGCCTGATGCTTCCGGAAGAAGAAAACCTGTTGAAATTTCAGGGTCCAATTTTTTAATAGATGCAGATGTAGTTATTCTTGCTTTGGGATTGCATCCTAATCCGGTTCTTCCTTCTCTTGTAAAATCTTTGGAGACGGACAGCCACGGATATTTGATAATAGACGAAAAATTTATGACAAAATTAAACGGAGTGTTTGCCGGAGGCGATATCGCCGGAGGCAGCACCGTTATAGAAGCAATGGGAATGGGCAAACAAGCCGCAAAAAACATGCATGCCTTTTTAAAAGAACATATTCATCATCCGCCTGATGACTCTGCCGAAGGTTAATACAAAAATAATTCACACTTAATATCAATAAATTTATTCAAAGGAGTATAAACAAATGAACGCTTATGTTGCCGAAGTGATGCAGGAAGTTAAACGAAGAAATGCAGGCGAACAGCTGTTTTTGCAGGCTGTTGAGGAAGTGTTGGAATCTATAAGTCCGGTTATAGAAAAACACAAAAAATATCAGAATGCTGCCATACTTGAAAGAATCGTAGAACCGGAAAGACAGATAATTTTCAGAGTGCCTTGGCAGGACGATAAAGGCAACGTTCAAGTCAACAGAGGTATGAGAGTACAGTTTAATTCGGCAATCGGTCCTTATAAAGGCGGATTAAGATTTCATCCTTCGGTAAACTTGGGAACAATTAAGTTTTTGGGATTTGAGCAGATTTTTAAAAATTCATTGACAGGTCTTATGATGGGCGGCGGAAAAGGCGGCTCGGATTTTGATCCAAAAGGCAAATCGGATTCTGAAGTTATGAGATTTTGCCAGAGTTTTATGACGGAACTTTGCAGACATATAGATGCCGATACGGATGTTCCGGCAGGCGATATTGGAGTAGGCGGAAGAGAAATAGGTTATCTTTTCGGACAATATAAAAGAATCAGAAATATATTCCACGGCGTTTTAACAGGCAAAGGGCTTCTTTACGGAGGTTCTTTGGCAAGACCGGAAGCAACAGGATACGGAACAGTTTATTTCTGCCAGGAAATGTTAAAAGACAGAAAAACTTCTTTTGACGGAAAAACAGTAGTTATTTCGGGTTCAGGCAACGTTGCGATATATGCTGCCGAGAAGGCTGCTGAATTAGGCGCAAAAGTAATCGCATTGTCGGATTCAAACGGATATGTTTATGATAAAGACGGAATAGATTTGGATTTGGTAAAGAGATTAAAAGAAGTTGAAAGAAAAAGAATATCTGAATATGTTAAAGAAAGAAAATCAGCCGTATATACGGAAGGATGTTCAGGTATATGGAATATTAAATGCGATATCGCTCTTCCTTGCGCCACTCAGAACGAACTTGACGGGAAAGCGGCAGAAACCCTTATTAAAAACGGATGCATAGCGGTTGCCGAAGGAGCAAATATGCCTTCAACTCCCGAAGCTGTTGAAATATTTATAAAAGCAAAAATAGCTTATGCTCCCGGTAAAGCGTCAAATGCCGGCGGAGTTGCCACGTCAGGTCTTGAAATGTCTCAGAATTCTCAGAGACTTTCATGGACATTCTCTGAAGTTGACAGCAAACTTCATCAGATAATGATTAATATACATGCCTCGGCAAAAAATGCCGCGGAAGAATACGGAACTCCCGGAAATCTTGTAAACGGCGCAAATATAGCCGGTTTTGTTAAAGTTGCAGATGCGATGTTGGCTCACGGAGTAATTTAATTTTTACATCAATAAAAAAAATGCCTGCGGTTTTTGAAACGCAGGCGTTTTTTGTTTGTTATTAAAATAAATTTATTTTAAAACAGGTAAAAAACTTTTATCTTCCGACAAAAATTTATGTAATTGACAAAAGAATAATAAATATATAGAATACTAAAAAATAAAACTTCAATAGGTATTTGAGCAAAGATGCTTAAAGGTATTAAATTTTACCTTTGGCATTTTTTTATTTTTTTTAATGGAGATAATATATTATGTGCGGTGTATTTGGAATAGAAAACAATGAAAATGCGGCTGTAATGGCTTTTGCCGGCCTTATAACTTTACAGCACAGGGGTGAAGAATCGGCAGGAATATCAGCCAACGGAGACGGAACAACGTATAACACATACAGATCAATGGGCCTTGTTGCGCATATATTTAAAGAAAGAATTCTTAATATTCTATCAGGCAAAGTCGCTATAGGACACGTCAGGTACAGCACTCATTCTGAAAGCACTATTATTAACGCGCAGCCTTTCGTTTACAATTGCATACACGGAACAATAGCGGTTGCCCATAACGGAAATATTACAAATTTTGAACAGATTAAAAACAGACTCGCAAAAAGCGGTTCTATTTTTAATCATACGTCCGATACTGAAATAGTCGCGCATCTTTTGGCTGAGAATACCGGAAAAACTTTCGGGCAGATTATGAAAAAAGCCGTTCAATGTCTGCAGGGCGCTTTTTCTCTTGTTCTTATTCAGGGAAATAAACTTATAGGCGCAAGAGATTCGTTCGGATTCAGGCCTTTGGTTCTGGGTAAAGTCGGCAAATCATATGTTCTCTCGTCAGAAACAAGCGCTATATATGCTGTAGGCGGCAACTTTATAAGAGACGTAAAGCCGGGTGAAATTATTGTGATTGAAAAAGGAAAGATAATAGAATCGTTGCAGCTGGCGCAAAAAGAAAAAGAAAAACTCTGTATTTTTGAGCAGGTGTATTTTTCAAGGCCGGACAGTATTTTGAGAGACAGAAGTATAAGAGACGCAAGAGTTGAAATGGGCAAATATCTTGCCCGTCAGATGAAACATATAAAGGCGGATATAGTAGTTCCGGTTCCCGATACAGGCATATTTTCGGCTAAAGGTTTTTCAATGCATTCCGGAATAGTTATGCAGACGGGATTTATAAGAAATCATTATGTCGGAAGATCTTTTATAAAACCTTCCCAGAAAATGAGAGAAATTACGGCTAAACTTAAATTGTTCCCGATTAGGGACGTTATAAACGGCAAAAGAATCGTTTTGATAGACGACTCTCTGGTAAGAGGAACTACTGCCCAAAAAATAGTCATTACTTTAAGAAATGCAGGAGCAAAAGAAATACATTTTGCATTGTCGTCTCCCGCCGTTATTTCCCCCTGTTTTTACGGCATAGATACTCCGAATAAAAGCAAACTTATCGCCGCAGTAAAATCAGTTGAAGAAATAAGAGAGTTTTTAAACGTAGACACTCTTACTTTTCTTGATATTAACAATATGAAAAAAGCCTGCGGAAACGGCGATGTTAATCATTTCTGTTCGGCTTGTTTTGACGGCAAATATCCGTCGCCGATAGACAGAAAAAAATTACTGGCGTAAAAATAAAATAGGACAAAGAAGTCCAAAATGATGTAAAGGCGCATATACCGCTTATATTATTTTGGCTTCTTTTTTTGTTTATAAAAAAAACTTAGAAATAAATTATATTTTAATGAGATTTGTTTAGCTTCTTGAGAATCCAAATGCCACAGAAACCAGGCGCAAATGCGATAGGATAAAAATTAAAAGATTTATTCTTTAATAGATGGACAAATGAAAATTATAAGAATAAAATACTGCAAGGAGGAAAAATTTATGAATACCCAGATTTGTACCAGATGCGTGCAAAACGAGACTGTTCCGGGAATAAAGTTTGACGCAAACGGCGTTTGTAATTTTTGTCATCTGCACGACGAATTATGCAAAATCTATCCGAATGACGAAACGGGACGGAAGCGATTAGAAAATATATTCAGTGATATAAAAGCCAAAGCAAAAAATAAAGAATTTGACTGTATCGTAGGAATCAGCGGCGGAAGAGACAGCACATATCTTCTTTATAATGCCGTAAAAACATGGAAACTGAGAGTTCTGGCGGTACATTCGGACGATTGGTTTGATAATCCGATAGCGACTGAAAATATGAAAAAAACCGTTGAAAAGCTGAAAGTGAAATTTATAAGCGTCAGATATCCGAAAGAACTTGCGATGGAGTTAAAAAGAGATTTTTTGAAAGCTTCGGTTCCGGATTTAAACATGGGAACCGACATTGCAATAGCAACTTCTCTTTACGGAACTGCCGTTAAATACGACATTAAAGCTATATTAATAGGCCAATCCTTTCGCACCGAAGGAATAAAACCGCTGCCGTGGTCATTTTTTGACGGGAAATATCTGAAATCAGTGCATAATATTTTTGGAAGCATCCCCCTCGGCAAATGGACTCCTGAAGATCCGGGTTATAATTTAGGGTTGAAAGAATTATTTTATTACACCGTAATCAAACGAATAAAAACAATATTGCCTAATTATAATTTCAATTATGTAAGAAAAGACGCGGAAGAAATAATTAAAAATGAACTGGATTGGGTTTACACAGGAGCTCATTATTTTGACGATTTGTATCACAGTTTAATAAAGTACGTTCACAGAGTTAAATTTAACGTTGATCTTAATATGAACAGCGATTCCGCTTTGGTAAGGTCAGGACAGATGGACAGAGAAACGGCGTTAAAAAGAACAAAAGAAATTTATCATATAGAAAAACAGGATGTAATAGAGGAATGCATAAAAAGAATAGGGATGAGCCGGCATGAATTTGAAAGCATTATGAGGTGGCCCGTAAAATCGTTTAAAGATTATGACACAAGTTATAATACAATAAAATTATGCAAGTATCCCATAAAGATTTTGTCGTCTATGAATTTGGTTCCGTCAATTACTTATAAAAAATATTTTGACTTTTTATAAAAATTTTTGTATACTTTTTGCACAGTAGGAAAGTGAGTTCTTTTTAACAACTTAATATATTGGACAATGAAGCCCAAAAGAAATTTTTTTTAGAAAATTCTTTTGGGCTTTTTTTTGTTCGTAAAAAATTAACCCAAATAATTTTACAAAGGCGTAAAAGATTACCGGAGGTGGTGATACGTTTTTTGTAGTTTTCGGATTTTTTATGTTTTTGTAAAAAAAAGGGAGGCAGTTATGAACAAGGTATATTTATTAGCCTTATCAACAATGTGTTTATTTTTATCGGCGGGTACAATAAAAGCGGAAGAAGCAAATATTCTTTCAGGGTGGAAGTTAAGCGGAGACGCTACGGCATTTGCTTCTTTTAAAGCTGAAGAAAGAACTGCCGATTCAAAATTGAATTTTTCTTATATGCAATTTTATGCAGAAAAGCAGATTCAAAAAGACATGACGGTTTATTTGTCTTTGGTCGTAAACAATAAGGAATACAATAATGACCAGAACAATTACGAAACTACAGTATTAGTTGATACGGCATTTTTATCTTATGCATTAAATGATGTTTTAAGCGTACATGTAGGTAGAGAAATTATAAATTACGGATATGAAAATCCTATATGTATAATTGATGAAAAATTCGCGATGCTTCCGGCAATGTCGCTTTCTTATTTCGGCGGTTATGTTTTAAGAGGAGACGGAGTTGGATTGGTCGTAAGGAATTCGGTAGTAGACGTAAATGCGGCATATATGAATATTCCGACCGATAATTCAATCAACGGAAAGTCTTATTATGCCAGAGTAAGCAAGGCATTGGGTTCTTTAACATTGGGAGTAAACGGATTATTTGCAAAAGGACCGGACAGCGCTACTCAATCTGACGGAGTATCTTATTTTGGTCCGGATATAAAATTCCAGAATGATTTGCTTGATTTCAGAACAGAACTTGTCTTTGCAAACAGAGAAACAGATTTCGGTTCAGGAACAGAATCTGTAAACAGACTCGGATTCTATTCTCAGGTTACCGTAAATCTTCTTTCTGCCAGGAAACTTTACGTAGGTTCAAGGCTTGATTACGTGGAACCTTATACGTCATACGACAAAGTAATAAACAGATATCTGAGCGGGGTTGTAGGCTCTTATTTGTACAACAATGTTTTGGCAAGAGTTCAGTTTAAATCAAATATTGACGAAGGCAAAGATTCGGAAGCAGGTCTTATGCTTACAGTGACATTTTAACGGGAGGCTAAAATGAAAAAATTTTTATTGTTATTTATATTAGGTTTTTTAATAGTTTCATCAGGAGTTTTGATTGCAGACGATGCTGTTGTTGCAGATACAACGTCTGTTGCTGTTGCAGCCCCGGTTGTTGAGACGCCGGCAGAAACATCTGCTCCTGCGCCGAAGATAGATACAGGGGACACGGCATTTATGCTTATTTGTTCTGCGCTTGTTATGGTTATGACACCGGGACTTGCCTTGTTTTACGGAGGCATGGTAAGACGTAAAAATGTTCTGGGAACAATGATGCATAGTTTTGTTGCTCTGGGACTTATAACTATAATATGGATAGTTTACGGATACAGTTTGGCTTTCGGTAAAGATGTGGGACATATTATAGGAAATCTTGACTGGGCGTTTTTAAAAGGAGTAGGGCTTGATCCTAATCCTGATTATTCCGGCACTATCCCCCACCAGCTGTTTATGGTATTTCAGATGATGTTTGCTATTTTGACGCCTGCTCTTATAACAGGGGCATTTGCCGAAAGATTTAAATTCAAATCTTATTTGATATTTTTGGCTGTGTGGCTCACGGTTGTTTATTGTCCCGTAGCGCACTGGGTATGGGGCGTAGACGGTTGGATAAGAAATCTCGGCGGGTTGGACTTTGCCGGAGGACTTGTTGTTCACATAGCTTCAGGTACATCGGCATTAATTACAATTTTGGTTATCGGTAAGAGAAAAGGATATCAGAAGGAAATTATGCCCCCCCACAGCCTTCCTTTGACTTTGATCGGTACGGCTTTGCTGTGGTTCGGATGGTTTGGATTTAATGCAGGAAGCGCTTTGTCGGCAGGAGCGTTAGCTTCATCTGCTTTTGTCGTAACGCAGGTAGGAGCCGGTGCTGCTGTTTTAGGCTGGATGTTTATAGAATGGATACAGAAAGGAAAGCCTACCATGCTTGGAGCTTTATCGGGCGGTGTTGCGGGGCTTGTTGCAATAACTCCTGCAAGCGGATTTGTATCGCCGATGTCTGCAATAATTATAGGTTTAGCCGGCGGAGTTGTTTGTTATATGGCTGTTAATATGAAAGAAAAAATCGGTTATGATGATTCGCTTGATGTGGTCGGTGTTCACGGCGTAGGCGGTTTTGTAGGCGCCATGCTGACCGGTGTTTTTGCTTCTGTTCTTGTCAATCCGGCAGGTGCCGACGGTAGCTTGCATTTGTTGAAAACTCAATTTTTGAGCTCTGTTTCCGTTATCATTTACGCGAGCTTATCAACGTTTATTATTTTAAAGATAATAGACAAGCTCTTTGGATTAAGAGTTGAAGACGTTGAAGAACAGCAGGGTCTGGATTTGACGCAGCACGGTGAAAGCGGGTACAGATTTTAATTAAAGGAGAAAAAAATGAAAATGATATCAGCAATAATAAAACCTTACAAAATTGATGATGTAAAAAATGCTTTAAAAGAAATCGGAGTTACCGGGCTGACGAAATCTAATGTTGAAGGCTTCGGCAAACAGGGAGGGCACAAAGAAATATACAGAAGTCAGGAGTATAACGTCGCTTTTGTATGCAAAACGAAGATTGAAGTAGTTGTTTCTGATGAAATGGTCGATAAAGTAATTAAAGTTATAATAAAGAATGCAAGAACCGGCGAAATAGGCGACGGGAAAATTTTTGTATCTCCGATTGAAAGAGCTATAAGAATAAGAACCGGCGAGGAAGGAAATGATGCGCTTTAAAGACAAAAAAATATCATTTTACAAGGCTCGATTATGAAATTGACAAACCATGAAAAATTATGTACCATTCTCGATATAAATGAGGGTGTTTAAAATGCAACAAAGATGCTGGAGGTTTTGAACAAACCTTTATGCATCTTTGTTTTATATAAAAAGTAAAAAACAAAAATATAACGGAGGGATTATGGGATACACAAAAGAACAAGTTATCAAGATGGTAAAAGAACAGGATGTGAAATTTATTCGTTTGCAGTTTACTGATATCTTCGGAATGCTTAAAAACGTTGCGATTACCGCAAGCCAGATTGAAAAGGCAATGGATAACAAATGCATGTTTGACGGTTCTTCAATTGAAGGTTTTACAAGAATAGAAGAAAGCGACATGTATCTTTATCCTGATCCCGATACGTTTGTAATATTCCCGTGGAGACCGCAAGACGGAAAAGTTGCAAGACTTATATGCGATATATATACTCCCGACGGCAAACCTTTTACCGGATGTCCTAGAAATATACTTAAAAGAAATTTGAAAGCCGCAAGCGACTTGGGTGGCTATTCATTCAACGTAGGACCAGAATTGGAATTTTTCTTGTTTCTTACCGATGAAAAAGGAAAACCCACCACGCAGACTCATGACGATGCCGGATATTTTGATTTGGCTCCTATAGATTTGGGCGAAAGCGCCAGAAGAGATATGTGTCTTACTCTTGAAGCAATGGGTTTTGAAATAGAAGCTTCCCACCATGAAGTTGCAAGAGGTCAGCACGAAATAGATTTTAAATATGGCGATGCTTTAAAAACGGCTGATAATATAAATACTTTTAAACTTGTTGTAAAAACAATAGCGCAGAAACACGGACTTCATGCCACGTTTATGCCAAAGCCGATATTCGGAATAAACGGTTCCGGTATGCATACGAACATGTCATTGTTTAAAGACGGCAGAAATGTTTTCTTTGATGAAAAAGATAAATTGCAGCTTTCACAGGAAGCTTACAGCTATATTGAAGGTGTGATGACTCACATACAGTCAATGGCAGCAATCACAAATCCTCTTGTAAACTCTTACAAGAGACTTGTTCCCGGATATGAAGCTCCTGTTTATATTGCATGGTCTGCAAGAAACAGAAGCCCGCTTATAAGAATTCCGGCAGCAAGAGGCAATTCTACAAGAGTTGAATTGAGATGCCCGGATCCTTCGGCAAATCCTTATTTTGTATTGTCGGCATGTTTGGCTGCAGGTCTTGACGGAATAAATAAGAAAATGAAAGTGAGACCTTCAACCGACAGAAACATATTTGAAATGACGCAGGAAGAAAAAGATAAAGCCGGTATTGCAAATTTACCTCACAATCTTATAAATGCCGTTAAGGCTCTTGAAAAAAGCGAGTTGATGAAAAAAACTTTGGGAGATCATGTTTTTGAATTATATACTCAGGCTAAAATCGACGAATGGGACGCTTACAGAACAAAAGTCCATCAATGGGAAATAGATGAATATTTAACTAATTATTAATTTTACGATAAATGACATTACCTTGTAGGAGATAACGATGCTAAAAAAAGAAGGCGAAATAAGAATACCGTCCGGCTGTGCCATAAGCGGAATTATTGATAAAAAAAGAAACAGATTTAACGGAAGCGATATCATTAAATCCATTGCATTAATGCACGACAGATCTAACGGATTAGGCGGCGGTTTTGCCGGATACGGGATTTATCCTCAGTATAAAGATTTTTTTGCGCTTCATATTTTTTATGATAATGAAACCATAAAACATAAAACTGAAGATTTTTTAAACGCGCATTTTGAAATAGAAAGCGCGGGCAATATCCCTACAAGGAAAGTGTCAAGCATTGCAAATAAACCCTTAATCTGGAGATATTTTGTCCAACCCAGAATTTATAAGGTGAAAGATTTATGCATGGATGAAAAAGAATTTACCGCAAGATGCGTCATAAGAATAAACCGAGAATTTGACGGAGCTTATGTTTTTTCAAGCGGTAAAAATATGGGTGCTTTCAAAGGAGTCGGCTATCCGGAAGATATCGGTGATTTTTTCATGCTTGAAAATTATGAAGGATATATTTGGACGGCGCACGGAAGATTTCCGACAAATACTCCCGGCTGGTGGGGCGGAGCGCATCCGTTTACGATGCTTGACTGGTCAATAGTTCATAACGGTGAGATTTCGTCATACGATGCAAACAGAAGATTTGTTGAAATGTACGGGTACAACTGCGCTTTGCAGACAGATACGGAAGTAATAACGTATCTTTTGGATTTGCTTGTAAGAAAGCATAATCTGCCTATAGAAAAAGCTTTACAGATTTTAGTAGCTCCTTTCTGGAATGAAATAGAAAAAGAAAATCCTGAAAAAGCAAAAGAATTGAAGGCGTTGAGAACCGTTTATGCAAGCGCTTTGATAAACGGGCCTTTTTCTATACTTGTCGGTTACGAAGACGGTCTGATAGCTCTTAACGACAGAATAAAATTAAGATCAATGGTAATGGCCGAAAAAGGAAATAAAACTTTTTTTGCCAGCGAAGAAAGCGCGATAAGAGTAATTTGTCCTGAACCGGAAAATATATATCATCCCGCGGGCGGCGAACCGATTGTGGTAAAGCTGGAGGCGAAAATATGAGCATAAGTTTAATAACACCTCAATTTGAAGTTTTAAGAGACGAAAAAAAATGCATACAGTGTAAAGTATGCGTTAAACAGTGCGCAAATGAAGTGCACAGATATGACGAGGAAGATAATGTAGTTTTGGCTGATGACGCAAAATGCGTAAACTGTCACAGATGCGTTGTTTTATGTCCTACAAAAGCTTTGAAGATAAGAAACAACAGTCTTGAATTCAGAGACAATGCAAACTGGAACGGAAAAGCTATAAATGAAATTTTTATACAGGCCGAAACGGGCGGAATATTGTTGTCCAGCATGGGCAATCCTAAACCTTTTCCCATTTACTGGGACAAGATGCTTTTAAACGCCAGTCAGGTTACAAATCCTTCCATCGATCCTCTAAGAGAACCGATGGAAACAAAAGTTATGATCGGAAGAAAACCGAAAAAACTTGAATTTGACAAAAAAGGAAAACTAATAACCGAAATACCTCCGCAGATAGAACTAAATATGCCGATAATGTTTTCGGCTATGAGCTACGGTTCAATTTCAAAAAACGCTCATGAAGCGCTTGCCAGAGCCGCCGAAAAATTAGGAATAGTTTACAATACCGGCGAAGGCGGACTTCATAAAGATTTTTATAAATACGGAAAAAATACAATAGTGCAGGTAGCTTCCGGAAGATTCGGAGTGCATCTGAATTATCTTGAGGCGGGCGTTGCAATAGAAATAAAAATGGGACAGGGCGCAAAACCGGGAATAGGCGGACATTTGCCCGGAATTAAAGTAGGAGAAGACGTATCGGCTACAAGAATGATTCCTGTCGGCGCCGATGCTATTTCCCCCGCTCCCCATCATGACATTTATTCAATAGAAGATTTAAGCCAGCTTATATTTTCTTTAAAAGAAGCTACAAATTATAAAAAACCGGTGCTTGTAAAAATAGCTGCCGTAAATAACGTCGCGGCAATTGCTTCAGGTATCGCAAGAGCCGGAGCAGATGCGATTATTATTGACGGATTCAGAGGCGGAACAGGCGCGGCTCCTACAAGAGTAAGAGACAATGTCGGAATACCGATAGAACTGGCTCTTGCGGCTGTAGACCAGAGGCTTAGAGACGAGGGAATCCGCAACGAAGTTTCAATAGTATGCGCAGGTTCTGTAAGAAACAGTTCGGATATAGTGAAAGCCATAGCTTTGGGGGCAGATGCCGTTTATATAGGAAGCGCGGCTCTTATAGCGATAGGCTGTCATATGTGTCACAGCTGCTCTACCGGAAAATGCAATTGGGGTATAGCGACACAGGAAGCAGAACTTGTAAAAAGATTAAATCCTGACTTGGCTTACCAGAAACTTGTAAATTTATTAAGCGCGTGGAACCATGAAATAAAAGAAATGCTCGGCGGTATGGGCATTAACGCAATAGACAGCCTGAGAGGCAACAGATTGATGTTAAGAGGTGTCGGACTTAACCAGAAAGAATTGGATATCCTCGGCATAAAACATGCCGGAGAATAGGATGGTATAATTAAGATGAAAAAAGTTTATGCTTTTGAAAAAAATTGTCTTGGCTGCGGACTTTGTGAAGTTTACTGCAAAACAGCTCATTCCAAATCTAAAGATATTATAAAAACATATAGGAAAGAAAATATTACTTCGGCTATAGTCATTGAAGAAATTCTTTCGCCTAAGGCAAAAACGTATTTTGCGCTGCAGTGCAGACATTGTGCTGATCCAAAATGCGTAAAAGCCTGTATATCAGGAGCTATGTACAAAGATCAGAACGGCATTGTAAAAAATATTAAAGAAAAATGCGTCGGCTGTTTATCATGTGTTTTGGTATGTCCTTTCGGAGCCGTAAAAAGAAATAAAGATAAGGAAAGAAAAATCATATCAAAATGCGATTTGTGCATAGAAACAGGCACTCCGGCCTGCGTAGAGAATTGTCCAAATAACGCGTTGAAACTTATGGATGAAGAAGAGGTAAAATAATGGAATATTTGATAATTGGAAACAGTGTCGCCGGAACAAGCTGTGCGCAAAAAATAAGATTTAACGATAAAAAAGGACAGATAACGATACTTTCCGAAGAGAGTTTTCCCGCTTACGGAAGACCGTTAATTTCATATTATCTTGCAGGCAAGGTAGATTCAAATCTAATACAGTATAGAAACGATGATTTTTACCGGGAAAATAAAATAAACGTGGTCTTGAATTGCAAAGCTTTGAATATAGACTCAAAAAATAAAAAAGTTAAAGGCTCAAACGGCAAAGAATATTCTTATGATAAACTTTTGATAGCCACGGGAAGCGTTCCTTTTGTTCCCCCCGTTAAAGGAATTGAAAATCAAAAAAATACTTTCACTTTTTTGAAACTTGAAGATGCAAAAAAAATAGAAAAAATAATAACGGATAAATCAAACGTAATTATAGTCGGAGCAGGTCTTATAGGACTTAAGGCAGCTGAAGCTCTGGCGGGAAAAGTCGCTTCTATTTCAGTAGTTGATTTGGCTGACAGGCTTATGGCTTCAGTTCTTGACAGCCAAACGGCTTTGAGAATACAGAAATATATTGAAAAACGCGACGTTAAGTTTTATCTTTCAAATACAGTTGCCGAAGTCGGCAAAGACTCCGTTGTTTTAAAAAACGGAGAGAAACTTCCATGCGACATTTTAATAATGGCCGTAGGCGTTAAACCTAATACCGAAGCCGCTTTGACGGCAGGCATAAAAGTAAACAGAGGAATAGTCGTAAACGAATATATGGAAACGTCGGTAAAGAACATCTATGCCGCAGGCGACTGCGTGGAAAGTCTTGATATTCTTTCAAACCAAAATAAAGTTTTGGCATTGTGGCCGAACGCTTATATGCAGGGTGAAACGGCAGGTTCAAATATGTCGGGCGTTGAAAACAAGTTTGCCGGTTCTTTTGCAATGAACGCGATAGGATTTTTCGGCATACAGCTGATATCGGCAGGCATAGTTGACCCTAAAGATGAAAAAGTAAGTATTTACATAGAAGAAAATGAAAAGGAAATAACGTATAAAAAACTGTTGACGCTGAACAATAAACTTATAGGTTTTGCATTGCTTAATCTTCCGGACAGAGCCGGCATTTACACATCTTTAATAAATGATGACGTAAAACTTGATTCGCTAAATTACGATATAACGAAAAAAGACATAGGATTAAACGTTTTTCCTCAGGATATACGCCATAATAAACTGTTCAGAGGTAACAATAAATGAAAAATATAAACATAGAAGTCGGATTAAGAACCGCTTACGACATTAATAAAGAAATGAAAAAAGCCGCAGAAAGCAACGATACGATAACTTTAAAAAACGTATTAGGCCAGAGATTTATCGGGTCGGGCATAAGCAAAGAGATAAAAATAAAGATATACGGAGTGCCCGGCAATGATTTGGGCGCTTACATGGACGGTCCTGAAATAGAAGTTTTTTCAAACGTTCAGGATGCCATAGGAAATACTATGAACAAAGGAAGCATCATAGTTCACGGCAGTTGCGGAGATACGGCCGGTTATGCCATGAGAGGCGGCGAAATTTTTATTAAGGAAAACGTCGGATACAGAGTCGGAATACATATGAAAGAATATCTTGATATGAAACCGGCTATAGTAATAGGAGGTACTGCAGGCGATTTCTTAGGCGAATATATGGCAGGCGGAGTAATAATACTTTTGGGGCTGAATGCTTCAAAAAAACAGCCTCTTACCGGAAAATTCTGCGGAACCGGAATACACGGCGGCGCCATTTATGTTAACGGGACGATAGAATCGCATAAGCTCGGCAAAGAGCTTAAACCTGTAAAAATGGAACAGAAAGATATATCTCTCATTGAAAATTATATTAAACAATACAGAAAATATTTTAAATATGAAGATGAAATTAAAACTGATAAATTTTCAAAATATATGGCTGTTGATACAAATCCGTATAAAAAAATGTACATTAAATACTAACCTATAAGTTTTTATATACTGTAAAGGATATTTGTTATGGATACGGCTAAAATTTTAATTGTCGGTTCGGAATCCGTTGAGAAAGAGATAAAAAATATTTTTTCTTCAAGCTTAAATAATTTTAAAATTATTGACGTTTGCCGTTCAGGCAACGATGCTATCAGAAAAATAAATTCTTTGTCTCCGGATGTTGTCGTAGCTGATTATATGCTTACGGATATGACGGGCTTTGAAATAGCCGGTAAAATTGAAGAACTGAATATATGCCCGGCTATAGTTTTAACATCAAATCAGTCGCAGAGTGATTTTATAGATGATCTTAAAAAAGATTCAATAAATATATTCTGCATTACAAGACCTCTTCATAATCTTGTTTTGACTCATACTGTTGAACTTGCCGTTAAACTTTCGCATAAATTTTACTCAATACAAAAGCAGGTTCATTCTCTTGAAAATAAACTTGAAGAAAGAAAAAATGTGGATATAGCGCGCGGCATTCTTATGAAAAAATTTAATCTTGACGAGGCGCAGGCATACAGAAATCTTCAAAAGAAAGCCATGGATTCGGGCAGAACAATAAATGAAATAGCAAAAACGATTATAAAGATGTTTGAGTTTATAGATAATAAATAAAATTTTTTCAATGCTTATAAAAATATGCTATAATGCCCGGAATTTGAAAATCGATATATAAAAGATTCTGTTTTTGGAAGTGTGCATATGGCTGCGATGCATATCTATTTTTTTGTGCAAATAAATTTTGAAATATAGGTGAGTTTTATGTTAAAAAAACAGAGAAAAAAAGCAACTCTTGAACTGTCAAACGGAATGAAGTTTGAAGGCAGACTCATCGGATCAGATGTCTGCGTAAGCGGCGAAATGGTTTTTAACACAGGTATGCTCGGCTACAGCGAGTCAATGTCGGATCCGTCTTATATAGGACAGATACTGGTATTTAGTTTCTGTCTTATCGGCAATTATGGCGTCCCTTCCTTAAATGGCGGGGATTTTTTTATGGCTTACGGCCATGAAAGCGGTTCAATTAAGACTCAGGCGATTGTCGCTTCTGAGATTTTTGAAGAGTGCTACCACCACAGCAACGGCATATCGCTTGAACAGTGGATGATAAGTCAGAATGTTCCCGGAATAGTCGGGATAGACACAAGGCAGCTTGTTCAGGTAATAAGAAACACAAGAAATCTGTTCGGATGGATAGTTCCTGAGGGCTGCAAAAGAGAAAATACGTTAAAAAAGTTCCCCTTCCTTGAAAAATTTGAAAAAGATGAAATAGTAGATCCTTCAAAATATAATCTTATGCCGACAGTTTCTACATGTGAAAGAAAGGTTTACGGAACCGGAAGTAAAAAAGTTGCAGTTGTTGACTGCGGAATTAAATGGAATATTTTAAGAATGCTTGTAAATAAAGGGTGCAGTATTGAACTTTTGCCATGGGATACGGATTTTACAAAAGTAGAAGCGGACGGCTGGCTTATAAGCAACGGTCCGGGAGACCCCAGAAATACGGGAGATTTGGTTGAAAAAGTAAAATGGCTTCTTAACGGTGATAAACCTGTGCTTGGAATTTGTTTGGGACATCAGATAATATCTCTTGCTTCGGGCGCAAAAATCAAAAAAATGACTTACGGACACAGAGGTCATAACCAGCCTGTTTTTACTGTTCCGGAACATAAGGCTTTTATGACTAGCCAGAATCACAGCTATACCGTTGAGCCTTCTTCAATACAGCCTGAATGGGAATTATGGTTTGAAAATGCAAATGATCAGGCCGTTGAAGGCATAAAACATAAAAAGAAACCTTTTATGTCAGTGCAGTTTCATCCCGAAGCGTCGAGCGGGCCGAACGATACCGGATGGATTATGGACCATTTTATAAGTAAACTATAAATAGAGGCTTAGAGGCTTGGAAGCTTAGCAGCTTAGCAGCTTGGTAACGACACAAACTAATAACAAAAAAAATTAATTAAAATAAATATATGAGGAAAAGATAATGCCCATCTTAAAATTTTTAAACCCAAAAGGCAATAAAAAACAAAAAGTTATTTTGCTCGGTTCAGGTGCTCTTTCTATAGGTCAGGCCGGAGAATTTGATTATTCCGGTTCTCAGGCCGTGAAAGCTTTGCAGGAAGAAGGACTTGAAGTTTTGGTTATCAATCCAAATATAGCTTCGGTCCAGACTAACAGCGATGAATCAAAAAAAGTATTCTTATATCCGGTAACTCATTTTTGGGTTGAAAAAATAATAGAACAGGAAAAACCCGTCGGAATCATATCAAGTTTTGGAGGACAAACAGCTTTAAATTGCGTTATAGAACTTGAAAAATCCGGTGTATTAAAAAAACACGGAGTTGAAGTTCTAGGCACTCCGGTATTTTCACTTGAAATGTCTGAAAACAGAGATTTATTTGCAAAAAGAATGAAAGAAATAGATATTCCAATACCTCAGAGCAAAGCAGTTTCAACCGTAGATGAAGCTCTCAGAGTAGCGGAAGAAATAGGTTATCCCGTTATTACAAGATCTGCGTTTGCTTTGGGAGGGCTGGGAAGCGGACTTGCAAAAGACGCAGACACTTTAAGAAAACTTGCCCATGACGCATTGATGTCGGTACCCCAGATTTTAATAGAAAAATCGCTCCACGGCTGGAAAGAAATAGAATACGAAGTAATGAGAGACAGACAAGGCAATTGTATAACAATATGTAATATGGAAAATTTTGACCCGATGGGTATTCATACCGGCGATTCGATAGTTATTGCCCCCTCTCAGACGATTGATAATATAGAAAACAATATGCTCAGAGATGCTGCAATAAAAATAGTTCACAGCATTGGAGTTATCGGCGAATGCAATGTGCAGTTTGCTTTAAATCCTTATAAATACGAATATTATGTAATAGAAATAAATGCAAGACTTTCAAGATCGTCGGCGCTTGCTTCAAAAGCGACAGGCTACCCTATAGCTTATATAGCGGCAAAAGTCGTTTTAGGTTTTGAATTGCTTGAATTAAAAAATCCCGTAACTGCTACGACGTCTGCATTTTATGAACCGTCTCTTGATTATGTTACTTTAAAAGTTCCCAGATGGGATCTTACAAAATTTGTCGGAGTTTCAAAACTGCTGGGTACGCAGATGAAATCGGTAGGCGAAGTAATGGCTATCGGCAGAAATTTTTGCGAAATTATTCAGAAAGCTACAAGGATGGTAAATGAAAACGAAGAGGGTATAACGGTAGGAATATTTAAAGATGCCGATAAGACAGCTTTGGAATATGAAATACAAAATCCTACCAATTTAAGGCTTTTTGCAATCTATGAAGCATTTAAAAAAGGTTATTCTATAGATAAAATATTCGAATTGTCCGCCATATCAAAATGGTTTTTAACGCACGTCAAAACGCTTGCAGACGCAGAAAATGAATTGAACGAACTTCTTTCAAAATCAAAATCAAGAAATATTTACGACGTATATTCTAAATTTGACAAGAGTTTTATAAGAAAATTAAAATCGCTTGGTTTTTCAGATTATCAGTTGGTTAAGTTTTATTTAAATATTGCCGATCCTAAAACAAAATATACACAGAAACATATAAAAACTCTTTCACTTCAGATAAGAAAACTCAGAAAAAAACTAAAAATAGTGCCTGTCGTAAAAAGAATTGATACGACTTCAGCCGAATATCCTACAAGTTCAAATTATCTGTATCTTTCTTACGACGGAGATTTTAACGACGTTACTCTTACAAAGAAAAAAAACAGTATAATAACTCTGGGAAGCGGAAGTTACAGAATAGGAAGCAGCCTTGAATTTGACTGGTGTTCGGTTATGACAAGCAAATATTTTAAAGGTAAAAGAGCTGACAGCGTCATAATAAACTGTAATCCCGAAACTGTTTCCACTGACTTTTCAACTTCCGACAGGCTGTATTTTGAAGAACTTTCTTTTGAAAGAGTTCTTGATATTGTAGATCTTGAACATCCAAAGGGCGTTATTGCTTCTATGGGCGGACAGAATCCGAATAATCTTATACCCGCTTTGAGTGAGGCAGGCGTTAAGATTCTGGGCCACAGCGCTAAAACGGTTGATATGGCCGAAGACAGAAATAAATTTTCAACTCTTTTAGATAAACTTGAAATAGACCAGCCGAAATGGATATCTGCTACTTCAAGAAAAGAAATAGAGGATTTTATAAAAAGAATAGGATATCCTGTTTTGATAAGACCGAGTTTTGTTTTATCGGGAACTCTTATGAACGTCGCAAGCGACGACCAGAGTCTTGATTATTTCCTTTCTCTTACAAAAGATATTTCAGATGATTATCCCGTAGTAATATCAAAGTTTATTCTTGACGCAAAAGAACTGGAATGCGACGGAGTAGCCAAAGACGGAGAAGTGATGGTTTCTTTTGTGAGCGAACATGTTGAAAATGCGGGAGTCCACAGCGGCGATGCTACGCTTGTTTTTCCGGCAGAAAAAATATATATAAAAACGGTAAACACAGTTAAAGATATAGTCAGAAAAATAGCAAAAGGCTTAAATTTAAACGGTCCTTTCAATATACAGTTTATAGCAAAAGATAACGAAGTAAAAGTTATAGAATGTAATTCAAGAGCTTCCAGATCGTTTCCGTTTATTTCTAAAATTTCAGGCATAAATCTTGCAGAAGTTTCATGTAAAGTTATGAATAAAGAAAAAGTAAAAAAGATTTTTATGGATGAAAGCGAAATACCTTATACGGGCATAAAAGCTTCAATGTTCAGTTATCAGAGGCTTGACGGAGCAGATCCGGTCACGGGCGTTGAAATGGGTTCTACGGGCGAAGTAGGATGTCTGGGCAATAATATTGACCAGGCTATGCTTCTTTCCATGGAAGCCACTCAGATTAAAAAACCCAAAGTAGGAGTTCTTGTAAGTTCGGGAAGAGAAAAAGACAAACTCAAATTTATGGAAGTTGTTGACAATTTATATAAACTTAACGTGCCGGTATACGCGACTACGGGTACGGCAAATTATCTGCGTTCAAAGGGCTATAAAGTAAATATTGTAAACTGGGATGAAGAACCGAGGGCTATTGATATTATAAGAGACGGTAAGGTTGATTTTGTAATAAATATATACAAAACGTTTGACATAACAGACAGAAAAGACAACGCTGAAATAAGAAAAACCGCCATTAAATGCGGATGTTCCGTGCTTACAAATATTGAAAAGACGATGGCTTATCTGAGAGCGTTTGACGAGTATGAAAAACTGCAGAAAGCAAAATGCATTAATCTATAGTTAAAACAAATAAGTTAAAATAAGTTCCGGTATTTTTATGCCGGAACTTATTTTTTAAGCGTATTTTAAACTGTCATCGGATATTCTGCCGTGCAGGCAGTCGTCACTGCAAAAATTTTTTCTTTTATCGTTTATTATTCTTGTCCTGTATTCAATCATTGTTTTGCAGTTCCATAGTTCTTTTAACCCGTGTACGGTGAGATTTCCGACCGGTTTTTTACAAAAGCAGTTCGGATAAACATCTCCGTTTGAAGCGATAAAAAGTCTTTTCCACGGTATATGGCACGACAGTGATTTTGAAGACGGAACCGAAAAATTGAACACGTATTCTTTGCTTCCTATGTTTTCAACAAAATCTTCCGTCGGAAGAGAATTCTCTATCTGTATTCCGTAAAGAAGAGCTTTGTCTTTTAAAATATTTATATTTTTAGCGGTTTCTTTTATTATGCCGGAATTAAAATCTTTTCCGAAAATATCAAGTTCTTTGTTCCTGCTGTCTCTTACAAGCGGAGAAAATGCCAGAATATCAAAACCGTATTTGTATGCAAGTTCCAAAAAATCCGGAATATTTTTGTAATTATTTTTCATTATTACCGCATTCAGCCTGAAACGCGAAGTCGTTTTGATTTCTTTTTTTATTTTGTTTAAAACAGACAAATTATTCAGCAGCGTTTCAAAACACCCGTTTCTCCTTATGTTTTCATAAACTTCTTTTGACGTGCCGTCTATAGATATTGTAATATCTATATGCTTTTCAAGAAGCGTTTTTATAACGGATTCGCTCAGCAATAAACCGTTTGTTATGATTTCTTGTCTTACGGAATATTGCGAAGCCCATTTTAAAATATCAATAAAATCTTTATATAAAAATACTTCCCCTCCCATCCATGATATATTTTCAAGATAAGGTATTATGTTTTTTATTTCTTCAAGATTTTTTTCGCTGATTTCAAATGTTTCTTCGCCTGCAAAACACATTATGCATTTTAAATTACATTTATTCGTAAGGGTTACCGTTAAATTTCTCGGCAGTGAAGACAATTCTGTTTGTTTTTCGGATATTTCAAGTTCGTTTTTTAAAAGATTGTTCAGCATTTTATCGCCGTTAATAAAAGCGTTTTCTTTTAAGTTTTCCAGAACCCCGGCGGCCTTATCGGTATTGTCGGAACAATTGTATATTTCGGCGTTATGTATCGTATTGAAAATTTCCGAATATTTATCCGCGTCATATTTTTTTGATGATGTTATGACCGACAGTTTATCGGTTGAAAAAGTATCGTAAAAAATTCCGTTTACAGAATGTTTTATCTCGTCCGAAGTGCGGAATTTCAAAAGTTTTTTATAAAGTTTTTCGGCATTTTCAAGCTCTTTAAGTTTTACGGCCGACATAAACGCATAAAACAGCAAAATATGATAGTTTTTTGTTTTTTCGTTTTTTATTTTTGAAAGACATTCTGCGGATTCGGCATATTTTTTCAGAAAGAAAAAAATTTCTGACATTGAAACATAAACTTCATCGGCAATAGAGTCGCCATGCGCAATCGTAATAATGCGGTTATAAACCTCTTCGCATTTTGCGTGCCGGCGCATTTTATAGTAGATGTTAAAAATATCCGTTAAAATATTAACATCTTTTATGCCGTCGGGATTTGTTTTGTATAAATTTATTTTTCTTTCTTTTTCTCGTGCCCAGTATTTTTCGCCGTATCTTCCCGTAAAAATTTTATAAACCAATATAAACAGATTTTTAAAACGCCGTAAAAAATCTTCAAAAGACGATATTGTTTTTATTCTTCCGTAAATTTGCGATAAATATTTCATTTTTTATGACAACCCGTTTTTTAATATTTTATATATTCTATAAATAGACGAAACATTTGTAAATGAGATTGTTAAAAGTAATTGAAAAGACGGGGTAAAATGCTATAATAACCGTTGATTTACGATGTTTTCGGAATAATAATGCGGTATTTTATAAAAAGAATAATATCATCAATACCAATACTTTTAGGCATAACCTTATTAACGTTTGCAGTTATGCATATTACCCCGGGCAAACCTACCGATATAATGACCGATATGAATATGAAAGTATCGGCTCAGGCAAAAGACAGGCTTCAGAAATTATACGGACTTGATAAACCTTTACACATCCAATACGCCCAGTGGCTTAAAAGATTCGTGTTTTTTGATTTCGGAACTTCTTTTAAAGATTCAAGGCCGGCAAGAGATAAAATATTTGAAAGGCTGCCGGCGACAATCCTTCTGAATTTTGCGGCGTTGTTTTTTACTTGTATTGTAGCCGTGCCTATAGGGATTTATTGCGCTGTCAAAAAAGATACTTTTATTGACAAAGGATTGACGGTAATTCTTTTTGTATGTTTTTCCATCCCTTCTTTTTGGCTTGCTTTAATGTTTATGATTTTATTCGGACTTCAGTTAGGCTTGGTTCCGATATCAGGGTTATATTCTTTCAATTTTGACGATATGAATATTTTTATGCAAATTGCCGATATATCAAAACATCTTGTTTTGCCGGTGGCAGTATCGGTTATAGTTTCTCTTGCGACGCTTTCAAGATATGCCCGTTCCGGTATGCTTGAAGTTTTAAAGCAGGATTATATAAAAACAGCTTATGCAAAAGGGCTGTCTCAAAAACAGGTTATATTCAGGCATGCCTTAAAAAATACGCTTCTTCCTATGATAACGATAATAGGATTGTCGATTCCCGCTCTTATAGGCGGCAGTTTTATATTTGAAACAATATTTTCTTATCCGGGCATAGGAAGACTTGGCTATGAAGCCGTTATGTCAAGAGATTATCCGGTAGTAATGGGAATTGCGACTCTTTCGGCGGTTTTGACCCTTCTAGGAAATATTATAGCTGACCTGTCTTATAAAATTGCGGATCCTAGAATAAAATACAGATAGAAGCCGGGCAGCTTAAAGGCTTGGAAGTTTAACGACTCATAAAAACAAGAGAAAGATAATAAATATGAAAAAACTGTTAAAAAATAAATTTGCCGTTTTGGGCATATCAATAATAGCTTTATTGATCCTTGCCGCTTTTTTTGCGCCTGTTATTTCTCCATACGGACAGTCAGAACAAAATCTTTATCAAAGGCTTCTTCCTCCGTCGTCGGAGCATTTTTTCGGCACTGATGATTTAGGAAGAGACGTTTTCAGCAGAATGATTTACGGGTCAAGAATATCGCTTGCGGTGGGGTTTATATCGGTATTTATTATTTTATTTATAGGAACATCGTTGGGAATAATATCCGGATATTTCGGCGGCAAAACAGATTCGGTTATAATGAGATTTACGGATATAGTTCTGTGTTTTCCGACATTTTTTTTAATACTTCTGATAATTGCTTTTTTAGAACCTAATATTTTTAACGTTATGATTGTAATAGGGCTTACCTCATGGCCCGGGCTTGCAAGGCTTATTAGAGCTGAAGTTTTGTCTTTAAAAGAGAGAGAATTTATATCTGTCGCAAAAATGATGGGCATTGATAATTTAAAAATATTTGCTGTTCATATTTTGCCTAATATAATTTCCCCTCTTATGGTTTATGCTTCTCTTGCCATAGGCGGAGCGATTCTTACCGAATCGGCATTATCATTTTTGGGTCTTGGAGTACAGCCTCCGATGTCGTCATGGGGGCAGATTCTTACATCAGGCAAAGATTATATATATATTGCATGGTGGCTTTCCGTTTTTCCGGGAATAGCCATTTTAATTACGGTTTTGGCTTTTAATTTGATAGGCGAAGCGATAAGAGATGTTTTTGATCCGAAGGAAGAATATGTCAGAAAATAAATATATACTTAACATTTCAGGACTGTCGGCGGGATATTTTATAAACGGAGAATATTGTGACGCCGTAAAAAATGCAAATTTAAACATTAAAGAAGGAGAGACTTTTGCCGTTGTAGGCCAGTCCGGCTCCGGAAAAAGCACTCTTGCAATGGCCGTAATGGGACTTTTGCCTATAGACAACGGAAAAATTTCAAAAGGAACAATAAAATTCTATGATGATGAAATATCGTCGGTCATTGAAAAAATAAGAGGAAAGGAGATTGCAATAGTTTTACAGGATCCTCATTCGTACCTCAATCCCGTTCTAAAAGCCGGACGTCAGGTTTATGAGGCCGTTGAAATTCATAATCCCAATCTTACGAAAGAAGAAATATATGAAAGAGTAAAAGATACTTTTATAAAAGTGGGACTTGTTGATTTTGAAAGAATTTATAATTCTTTTCCCCACCAGCTTTCGGGCGGTCAGAAACAGAGGGTTTTAATCGCCATGGCCGTAATAAATAATCCCAAAATTTTAATTGCCGACGAACCTACTTCAGGGCTTGACGTACATATACAAAAACAGATTCTTGAGCTTTTTTTGGAATTAAAACAAAAACTTAATTTAACTCTTATCATAATAACTCATAATATACTTATTGCAAAAAAATACGCGGATGCCGCGGCGGTTATGTTAAACGGCGAAATCGTTGAAAATAAAAAAACGGCGAATTTGTTTTCAAATCCGGAACATGAATATACTAAAATGCTTTTACGTCATGTAAAATTGGACAATAAATAATGCTTATATCTGTTAAAAACTTAACTAAAAATTATAAAACCGAATCGGGGAAAGTAACGGTCGGCGCTTTAAAAGACGTTTCATTTGAAATTGAAAAAAGGAAGGTGCTTGGCATAATAGGAGAAAGCGGCTCAGGCAAAAGTACGCTGGTAAGAATATTATCGCGCCTTGAAAATTTTGATTCCGGCTCGGTTGAAATAAACGGGAAAGACATATATTGTTTTGGCAAAAAAGAATTTTCACGCACCGTTCAGATGATATTCCAAAATCCTTACGCGTCCTTTAACCCGAAACTTACCGTTGGATATTCTCTTTCAGAAGCTTTGGAAAAAAACTGTAAAAATAAAAAAGAACTGATAATGAATAAACTTGCTCTTGTGGGAATTGACGAGGATATTCTTGATAAGTACCCCCACCAGTTTTCAGGCGGACAGCGCCAGAGACTTGCGATAGCAAGGGCTTTGCTTAAAGAACCCGACATATTGATAGCAGACGAACCTTTTGCGTCGCTTGATGCGGTGTCGCAGAGTATCATAACCGATATTTTTATACGTATAAAAAAAGATAAAAAAACAAATATTGTTTTTATAACGCACGACATATCTTCGGCTTTTGAAATATCGGATAAAATTTTAATTCTTAAAAACGGGAATATAGTCAAATATGGTACAATAGATGATATAAAAAACGACAGAACAAACGATTACGTCAACGAATTGATTGAAGCCGATTATCTTTTGGAGCAATGATGGAAAAAATAATAAAAAAAATGCAGCTGATTTCGGAAAATGAGAATACCGGTGTTTTTATAGTCGGCGGTTATATGAGAGATTTTTTGTTAAATAAAAAATCTTTTGATATGGATATATGCGTTTCAAAATCCGCTGAAAATTTTGCAAAAAAACTTGCAAAAGCACTCGACGGCAAATTCATAATACTTGATAAAAAAAATAAAAATTACAGAGTTGCACTTTTAAATTGTTCAAATTTAAAATATATAGATGTTTCTCAGATGCATGGCAAAAACATTGAAGAGGATCTCAAAAAAAGAGATTTTACTCTAAACGCTCTTGCCGTTTCAATAAATGATTTTGGCAATATAACAAAGAACATTATTGACCCGTGCAAGGGATATAACGATCTAAAAATAAAAACAGTCAATGCCGTTTCAGAAGCTGTTTTTAAACAAGATCCGATTAGAATACTTAGATGTTTCAGAATTGCCTCTGAATTGAATTTTACAATATCCAAAAAGACATTGTCTCTTGTAAAGAAAAATGCCGGATTGATCAAAAAAGCAGTTCCCGAGATGATAAAGAATGAATTTTTTAGAGTTCTGTCTTCAAATAATTCCGTAAAATATATTGAACTGATGGATGAATACGGACTTTTGGAAAATATTTTTCCGATAATAAAAGAAATGAAAAAATCTGCCAGAAAATTTTATTATCATCCCAAAGGCTTATTTCAGCATACGATGCTTACGCTTGATTCTATTGAAAAAATATTAAACGACACCGGGAAATATTTTAAGGTGTCAAACGCAGATCTTTTAAAACATCTTGACGTCAATTATTCGGAAAACGTAAATAAAAAAAATCTCTTGAAATTTATAGCGCTTTTTCACGACTGCGCAAAACCTGACTGCGCGAAAAAGGTTGACGGGAAACTGAGATTTTTAGACCACGAAAATATAGGCGCAGATAAAATAGAAGTTATAATGCAAAGAATGAAAATGGGCAAAAAAGAAATACAATACGCAAAAAATATAGTAAGCAGCCACATGAGACCGTCAAATCTTTTAAAAACCGGAACGGCCACCGAAAGAGCAAAACTCAGACTGTTCAGAGATATAGCAGAAAATATTCCGGATTTGCTTATAATGGCTCTTGCCGACTGGCATTCATATAAAAATTTAAAAGTATATTCAAAAAAAATACTTGAGATGCAGCAGAATAAAGTTTCTAAATTTATTGACGATTATTTTGAAACTTCAAAAAAAATATCAGAACCTAAAATCATAGACGGAAATGTTTTAATGAAAAAGCTTTCTTTAAAGCCAAGTAAAATTATAGGCGAACTTTTAAAAATAATAAAAGAAAAGCAGAATAAAGGCTTAATTACTACTGAAAAAGAAGCGCTTCTGTTTGCAAAATCAAAATTGACAGCGTTACAAAAAAGATATAGAATTTAAACTCTTTTAAAGCGGGTGCAGTCTGGCGGCAAAACCCGTGGGTTCTTTAATAAATATAAAACATTTTGCTGCATAAAATATTGAAAATTATAAATGCGGGCGTAGTCTGGCGGTAAAACCCGAGGGTTCTTTAACAGATATAAAACAATTTACGTTGTTTAGAAAGGATAATATGCAAGGCCGTTTTTTGAAACAATAGCTTTTGCTATTGTGAGAAAAACAAACGAAGCAGATTGATGTTTCTAAACAACCCCGAAGGGGCTGTGTTATTTTTTGATAATTTACAATATTTTCTTTGCCAAATATATGTAATATTTGTCTTCATAAAATATTAAAAATTATAAATGCGGGCGTAGTCTAGTGGTAAAACCTGAGGGTTCTTTAACAGATATAAAACAATTTACGTTGTTTAGAAAGGATAATATGCAAGGCTGTTTTTTGAGGCAATAGCTTTTGCTATTGTTAGAAAAACAAACGAAGCAGATTGATGTTTCTAAACAACCCCGAAGGGGCTGTGTTATTTTTTGATAATTTTCAATATTTTATTTGCCAAATATATGTAATATTTGTCTTCATAAAATATTAAAAATTATAAATGCGGGCGTAGTCTAGTGGTAAAACCCTAGCTTCCCAAGCTGGAGATGTGGGTTCGATTCCCATCGCCCGCTCTTTCAAAAAAATACCTGCAGCGTAAAATATTTTATATCTGTTAACGAACCCTTACTTCCCAAGCTGGAGATGTGGGTTCGATTCCCATCGCCCGCTCTTTCAAAAAAATACCTACAGCGTAAAGTGTTTTATAGCTATTAACGAACCCTAAACTTCCCAAACCGGAGATGTGGGTTCGATTCCCATCGCCCGCTTTTACAAAAAATACCTACAGCGTAAAGTGTTTTATATCAGTTAACGAACCCTGACTTCCCAAACCGGGCTATAATAATAAGATAATCATTTATTCAAAATAACCTTTTAAAAGCCTTAATATGCCGGCTTAAGTTCAACTCCGGTTTTTACAAAAGATATTATTTTACGTCAGTTTAATATCAATTTAAATTTTAAAAATAATACTGTTGTTTTATATATTTTTTGTGTTATAATATCAGTATACTATGAAAAAACTTATAAAAATTATTTTTGTGGTTTTGTTGTTTTTTTTGGCAATATACTACATAATTTATTTGGGAATAGAACATAGAAATTCCATAAAAGATAATTTCCAAATGCAGCTTGATTTGACATTGCATGAAATGACTACTCAAAGCGCAACAAACATTGAAACGGAAATAAAAAATAAACTTAATGTTTTGTCTGAAATGTCATCTGTTATCGCTCCTGATTTAAATCAAAATAATATTTCAACAGTTTTACAAAGACTTCAAAAAACCGTAGACAGACACGGTTTTAAGAAAATAGCGATAGCTTTGCAAAACGGCATATCATACAGTACGGATAATGTCATTATAAATGTAACAGACAGAGAATATTTTCAACGCGGGATGCAGGGACTTTCAACAGTTTCTAAAATTCTGGATGATAGATTTGATCATACGAACATAAACGTTTTTTCGGTTCCGATATACAGAAATAAACAAATAATAGGAATTTTATTTGCCATTTATTCAAGCGCAGGTTTAGAAAGATTTCTTAATGTTTCAATTTTTGATAAGCAAGGCATTGCCTATGTAATGGATATAAACGGGAATATAATAATCAATTCTTACGGCAGTAAAAACAACACCGGAAAAAACTTATTTGAAGATATAATACAAATAAATGATGATACAAGAGATAAAGTCATTCTTGTTAAAAAAAATATCAATGCCTACAAATCAGGATCTGTAAAATTCAATAAATACTACATGTACTATTATCCTTTTAACATAAACGAATGGTATGTATCCGTATTAGTGCCTGTTGAGATTATGGATAAAATGATGAACGAGGTTATTGAGAAAGGCAATGTTCTTTTTATCAAAATTCTTAGTATGATTGTTTTGCTGTTTATGCTTATATTTATGATTCAGCTCAAAAGAAAAAAAGAACTTGCAAGAATAGCATATGTCGATGAAATTACCGGCGGAGATACGTATGCTAAATTTTGCATCAGCGTAAGAAAAATTCTTGAAAATAATCCTGAAAATCTGGCAATATTAAATATAAATATAGACGGATTTAAATTTTTTAACAATATATTCGGATATGAAGAAGGCGATAAGGTAATTCGTTTTATATGGACGACGCTTAATGACATAAAACAGACGAAAGAATTTCATGCGCATCATTATGCCGATAATTTTTACGCGTTGTTCTATTTTGAAGACAAAAAACAGTTATTTGACAGACTTTTGATATTCTATAAAAAACTGCAGAATTACGCCGTTTCTGATACAAAAAAATATATGCTTACTCCTCATATCGGAATATATGAAATAAAAAATCCGGACATAGATATAAACAATATGATAAATTATTCAAATCTTGCAAGAAAAAGCATAAAAGAAAGAAAAGATATTTTCTATGCTTTTTTTGACAATACATTTGAAAATAAGCAGCTTCATGACAGTATTATTGAAAGTCAGATGAGAGATGCTTTGGAAAAAGAAGAATTTGTCGTATATTTACAGCCGAAATACAATACTTTGGAACAGAAAATAGTCGGAGCCGAAGCCCTCGTCCGCTGGAAAAAAGAAGACGGCACAACAATAGTTCCTATGAATTTTATACCTCTGTTTGAAAAAAACAGATTTATTACCGAACTTGATAAATACATACACACGGTCGTATGTAAAAAACAAAAATTATGGCTTGATATGGGGCTAAATCCCGTGCCAATTTCTATTAATTTATCAAGGCTTAATTTTTATAATCCTAATTTTGTAAAAATTTTTAAAGAAATTCTAGATAATATAGGTCTTCCTCCGCAGTATATTCAGTTTGAAATAACAGAAACTGCCATATTGGAAAATATAGATTTTTTAAATAAAACGATAGACCAGCTCTACAATCTGGGATTTAAAATACTCATAGATGATTTTGGAGTCGGATATTCGTCCATGATGTTGCTAAGGGATACAAGAATACATGCTCTAAAGCTTGATAAATCTTTTATAGATAGCATAGGAGATATGCGTACAGATAAAATAGTTTACCACACTATAAATCTTGCACACTCTTTAAAAATAGAAGTTATTGCCGAGGGTGTTGAAACTGAAGAACAATATAAGTTTTTAAAAGCCATAAACTGTGACAGTATACAAGGATATTATTTTTCAAAACCAATAACGGAATTTGTTTTTGAAAAGATTTTAATGAATAAATAATCGGTTTATCTGTATTGAAACAGCTGAATTTGGACTTTTCTTACATATTCGGAGTTCTCCAGATCTTCAGAACCTTTCCCCTGGACAGAAACCGGAATATAACCGCTGACTTTTAAATATTCTGCAACATCGTTTGCCATTTTTAATGATTTTTGTATGTTTGATTCCTCATTTTTTGCATCATTTACATATCCGTAAATGACAACATTGTTTGAATGCCCCATTTTTTTTGCCATATTAAGCTTTTCTGTCAAATAAGATTTATTTGGTTCATTAAATTTATAATCAGCATCAAAATTTAATATTATTTCATCCATTTCTTTTTCCGAAACATCCTTGCTTTGGCTATGCGGCTCATCCGCATCCGCCGCATACTCTTCCTCTTCCAAAGGTTCTATGGTAAACATCGGTTCTTCATTTTCATTGTTTGTAATAATAATATTTTTTTTTGGTGTTTTGAGTGTTTCTTTTATTTGTTCAGGTTCTTGTGTCTTTTCAGTTTTCACTTTTATTTCGGTTGTTTTCTCAAGTTCTGCATTTTTTTGAGCAGCCGGATCAGAAGATATTTGAACATTATCGGATTGGTAAATAGTTTCAACTGCTTTCGCGTTTTGGTTTGTATTTTGATTGTAAAATTTTTTTTCAAGAACAACTATTGAAAAAATTATTACAAAACATATTATAACAATTATAAGATTTTTATCCGAACGTAAAGATGAACCGGGCGCAGAATAATGAATGTTTACGGTGTTGTTTTGCTGTTTGTCTTTTTGGGTTGATTCGGTGTTTTTTATTTCGGATTGTTCGTCTTTTTTAACAGTTTTATCATTTCTACGATTTTTCTTTGCCATTTTTCACCTCTGTGAACGATATAAACCGCAACGATATGATATCAAAAAAAATCTATAATTTACAGTATTTTCTTTTTCCAAGGAGTTCCGCACGGCATTGTTTCCGTGCATCCTATGGAAACACAATCAGGCCCTGACGTTTCAAACAGAACAGGAGCGACTTCTTTTGCAAGTTTTAACATTCTGCATGCCATATCCCGTATTTCCCACTGCGCTCTGTTACAGCATCTTAAAGCAAAAAAATGTCTTAATTCTCTTGCATTCATAGTCATAACTATTTTTGTTGAGGCGGCATTAGGCAAAACATATCTTGCGTCTTCGGCCGGTATTTCAGCATCAAGCATTTTAAGATATAATTTTTGAGTATTTTTTAAAAAATCAGCATATTCGGCATACAAAGCTTTATTTTTTAAAATTGTCGGAGGAACAACGCAGTCTATGCCGTTTTTAAATTTAACATAACGCTGGCTTTGAACTGAGAAAGATGCAATTCTGTGTCTTGTGAGCTGGGCAAGCAATGCCCTTGAAACGCCTTCAACTGCAAAAGTAAACGAAGCGTGTTCAAGAACTGACAAATGTCCGGATTTTATTATTTTAGATAAAATGTCTTTTATTTTAGATTCGTCAAGTTTTTTTTCAAGTTCTTCTATATTTGAAGCCGAATAGCAGAGTCTTCCGGCTATAGCGCATGTTTTTTCAGGTTCTTTCGTATGCTTTAAAAGTTTCACTATCATTATGTCCTCTTTTGATAATATTCAATTCCATTTTATTCTGTTTATTCTATTGAAAAAATAAAATAAAAACAAGATTTATTGTCTTTTTGTTTTTTAAATTGTATCATAAAACCCACTTTATTTATAGTTTTTTACATGAATTAAAAATTTATGAAACAATTTTTTACAATATTAAAAAATCATGTCTCTATACTATTGCCGGTTATTGTTTTGTTTATAATTGCTGTTATAAATTCTTTTTCTAATATAGGATTGGTTATTGATGGTCCGCGTCAATTCTTTTCTGCGTTAATGGTTAATGATGTTTTCTACGGTAAAGAACATATCGGAAATTATGTCTATATTGTTAGATATTTTCCAAGCATGATACCACAGGTTTCAATTTTTTTAAGTGTTTTAATAGGAATTACAAATGTAAAAATACTATTAACAATTTTTACATTTGCAATATACTGTTCGCCTGTTATTTTTTTGATTATATTATATTTAAATATTCCTGAAAACAAAAAACATATATTTAATATTATTCTATTATCCTTTTTAATATGTTTTGTTTATATGAAATATTTTGTATTAAGCGAAAGTTTTTTAACCATATTATTTTTATGGATTGTTTTTGTAATATATTTTTATATTGATTTCAATAAATTAACGATATTTAATTTATTGTGCTTATCAATTTTTTCAATATTTTTATTTAGTAGTCATCCCAATGTTATAATTTTTATACCATTTTTTATTTATGTAGGTGTTTCAAAATATTTAAAAACTCAGAATATTTGTTTTAAAAATAATATAGTAATAATAACCAGTTTTCTAATTTTAATTCAGGCATTTGTTTTTAATGTTTTTTGTATAGTATATCCTTTTGCTCCTTATCATGAATATTTGGAATTGACTATGTTGAAAGATTTAAAATTTATATATTTTATTTTATCAGTTTGCTTTATTATAGGCTTATCTTTTTTTAAAGCAAAAACAAATAAGATATTTATAATAATTACAATATTAGTATGTTTTATAATTTGTTATATTGTCATTAACATAAAGCCGGTTTACGGCGTTTTTTACAGGATGCTAAATCTTTATATTACAATAATATTTATGGGTTTTATAACTTTTATATCAATATTTAAAAATAAAATAAATTATACTTATATAAGAATTCTTAATGTTATGCTTATTTTATCGCTTTTAATAAGTACTGTTGTTTATGCAAATAAGAATAATGCTTTCAATTTAAAAATTGTTGATTATATCTCAAAAAATAAAACAATACCGGTATCACATTTTATAAGAGATAATGTGAAAAATAAGAATGATGAGTATGCAGCTATATTGTTTTTAAATATATTCCCAAATCCTAATTTTTGTAAAATAGAAATAGATTTAAATGATAAATATCATACTTTGTTCATTAATGAAGAAAGATTTAAAAAATTTGGAATGGATATTGGACAACTTCTTATTATAAAAGACAGTAAATAAAATTTCATAAGTCGTATAAATTTATTTTTTAATTGTTAAATTTTTAAAAATTTTGCGACACCTTAATAAATTATTATATTTTTTAACAAAAATTGTTTTTTTTGAGACCGCCGGATGCATAATGTATTCTATGCTATTTTTAAATTTAACGTAACACTGGTTTTGCACTGAAAAATTTGAAAAATACATATTAAAATGAAAACAAATTATTTCTTGTAATATTCCTGTATAGGACAAACTGACCAATCCATTTGTTTCCTTGATTTTATCGCTTCAACAGCCGCAACGGCAGCCGCCAAAGTCGTAAGAATAGGAACTCCGTGCATAACAGCAGTCCTTCTTATTTGATAACCGTCTTTTCTGCTTTTAGATCCTGAAGGAGTGTTTATAATCAGACAAACATCCTTGTTTTTTATAACATCGGTAACATTAGGTCTTCCCTCTTCAATTTTGTGCACTTCTTTTGCGGCAATTTGATTTTTAATAAAATATTCAGCAGTATGTTTTGTCGCAAGAATATCAAAACCCAAAGAAATAAAATCTCTTGCTATTTGAAGAGCTTTTGACTTTGATCTCTCTCCCAAACTTATCAATACTGTGCCTTTATCCGGAAAACGGGTTGCGGCGGCAAGCGAGGCCTTGGCATAAGCCTGCCCGTAATCTTTGTCTATTCCCATAACTTCTCCGGTGCTTTTCATTTCAGGGCCGAGCACTGTGTCAACGTTTGAAAATCTTATCCATGGCAACACAACTTCTTTTACGCAGTAGTAGTCAATATGTTTTAACTGCCCGTTTAACAAATCTTCCGGTATAAGAGAAGAAAGTTTTTTGCCGGTCATAATTTTAGAAGCAAGTTTTGCAAGAGGAATTCCCATTGCTTTTGAAACAAAAGGAACTGTTCTTGACGCTCTGGGATTTGCTTCCAGAATATAAACAACACCGTCTTTAACGGCGAACTGAATATTAATCAGCCCTTTTACATTTATTTCTCTTGCCAAATCAATAGTATATTTTTTAATTTGCGTTATTATTTCTTTTTTCAACGTATGTGTCGGAAGCACACATGCAGAGTCGCCTGAATGAATTCCTGCTTCTTCTATATGTTCCATGATGCCGGCTATATAAACGTCTTTTCCGTCAGAAAGAGCATCTACGTCTATTTCAATAGCGTTATCAAGAAATTTATCTATAAGAATAGGTTTGCCTTCAGTAACATCGCTGGCAAGAGTAATGTATTCTTTAAGCTCTGTTTCGTCATAAACAACTTTCATTGCTCTTCCGCCAAGAACATAGGAAGGTCTTACCATTACGGGATAACTTATCTGTTTTGCAATTTCTTTTGCCTCTTCAAAACTTACAGCCGTACCTGATTCTGCCTGCGGAATATTTATTTTATTTAAAATTTTACTGAAAATTTTTCTGTCTTCAGCCATATCTATTGATTCAACGGAAGTCCCCATAATTTTAATTCCGGCTTTATTAAGCGAACTTGCCAAATTTAAAGGAGTTTGCCCTCCGAATTGAACAACCACTCCTTCAATTCCTTCTTTTTCGGCGATATTTAAAACATCTTCCGTAGTCAGAGGTTCAAAATACAATTTATCTGCCGTATCAAAATCGGTTGAAACTGTTTCAGGGTTTGAATTAACCATTATAGTTTCATATCCCTCTTCTTTAAGAGCAAACACGGCATGAACGCAACAATAATCAAATTCAATACCTTGTCCTATTCTGTTTGGGCCTGCACCTAAAATCATTATTTTCTTTTTATTTTTTGTTACCGGAACATCATCTTCCTGCTCGTATGTTGAATAGTAATAGGCGGTATTTGCCTTAAATTCTCCCGCGCATGTGTCGACAAGTTTATATACCGGAACAACATTTAAGCTTTTTCTGAATGTTCTTATTTCTTCCGGTGTTTTACCTGTTGCGAATGCAATCTGCTTATCGGAAAAACCGTATTCTTTTATTTTTTTCAAAAGCTGCTTTTGATTTTCCCCGTCAAGATTAAAAATTTCGGGAATTTCTTTTTCGGCTTCAACAATTTCTTTTAATTGATTTAAAAACCAAGGATCTATTTTTGAAATTTCAAATATCTCATCAATAGTCATATCCAGTTTAAAGGCAAATCTTATAACATAAAGTCTGTCGCAGTTGGGAGTTCCGAGTTTTGCTCTTACAAGATCTTTGGCTTTTTTTAAAGATTCGTCAGTATTTTCATTAATAAGTTTTTCAAAAGATATATCCAAAGCGGTTTTATCTAAACCGTAGCCGCTTCTTCCCACTTCAAGTCCTCTGATTGCTTTTTGAATAGCTTCTTTAAAAGTTCTTCCCAAAGCCATGGTTTCTCCGACTGATTTCATTGCAGTGCCGAGTGTTTGGTTTGTATCCGAGAATTTTTCGAAAGCAAAGCGTGGAACTTTAACTACATGGTAATCAACAGTCGGTTCAAAACTGGCCGGATTTGGACTTGTAATATCATTTTTTATCTCATCAAGATTATATCCTATCGCAAGCAGTGTTGATATTTTTGCTATAGGAAATCCGGTAGCTTTTGAGGCCAGAGCAGATGATCTGCTTACTCTAGGATTCATTTCTATTACAACCATTCTGCCGTCTTTAGGATTTTGCGCAAATTGAATATTGGCGCCGCCTGTTTTCATTCCTATAATTCTTAAAATTCTGAAAGAATCTTCTCTCATTTTTGAATATTCTTTGGCAGTCAGCGTCATTGCCGGAGCAACGGTTATGGAATCGCCCGTATGTACACCCATAGGGTCAAAATTTTCAATTGAACAAATTGCGATACAATTATCTTTTGCATCGCGCATAACTTCCATTTCAAGTTCTTTCCAGCCCAGAACGGATTCTTCGATTAAAACTTCTTTTATAGGACTTGCCTGCAGACCTGACGTTACGATTTCTATAAATTCTTCTTTTGTAAAAGCTGTTCCGGAACCTACTCCGCCGAGCGTAAAAGAAGGTCTTACAATGAGAGGAAAATCAATTTCCTGAGAAATTTTAACAGCTTCTTCAAGCGAATAGGCATATCCGCTCTTAGGCAGATCCAGACCTATGCTCATCATCATTTTTTTGAACAGTTTTCTGTCTTCGGCTTTGCTTATTGTTTCAAAATCAGCGCCTATAAGTTCAACATTATGTTTTTGAAGAATTCCTTTTTCGGCCAGTTCACAAGCAAGATTAAGAGCCGTTTGTCCTCCGAGAGTCGGAAGAATTGCATCGGGCTTTTCTTTTTCAATAATTTTTTCAATAATTTCAGATGCCAGCGGTTCGATATATGTTGAATCCGCAAATTCCGGGTCGGTCATAATAGTTGCCGGGTTGGAGTTTACCAGTATAACTTTGTATCCTTCTTTTTTAAGAGCCTTTATAGCCTGAACGCCTGAATAATCAAATTCGCATGCTTGGCCTATTACAATCGGTCCTGAACCTATAATAAGAATTTTTTCAATATCTGTGCGTTTAGGCATTTTTTACCACCTGAGAAAAGAATTTTTTAAAAAGATAGCCTGTTTCATCCGAATTCGGAGCAGGATAGTAACAAATGCCGAAAATATTTCCTTCATTATTTTCAAAACCGGCGATTGTGTTATCATATAAATTTACATGCGTTATTTTTAAATTGCCGTTAAAAGTTTTCTCATCAATAAAGTAACCGTTGTTCTGCAAAGTTATTTCAACAGCATTTGTGCTTAAATTTTTTACGGGATAATTTGCGCCTCTGTGTCCGATTTTATGTTTTAATATTTTTAATCCGAATGACAGAGCTAAAATATCGAGGCCGAATCCCGTTGCAAAAATCGGCATTTTGGGATTTTTTGCAATTATTTCTTTAACTGTTTTTACGGCATAATCCGAATTGATGGCATAGCCGGGACCGCTTGAAAGAAAAATACCGTCGGGATTTTCTTTCAAAATGTCATTTGATTGTGTGTTAGCAGGAAAAACAACAATTTTAAAATCTGTTGACGCAAAATAATCAAGCAGACTTTTTGTGCATCCGAAATCTATTATTGCAACCGTTGCCTTGGATGAATTTTCATTAAATGAGTACTTTTTGCTGCATGTAACTTCTTTTACCAGATCTAATTTACTGTTTTCTTGAAGAGATTTTGCTTTTTTTACAAGACTTTCGTGTGAGTAATCTTTTGTTGAAATTATTCCCCTCATCGTGCCGTTTTCTCTTATATATTTTACTAAAGCTCTTGTATCAAAACCTTCCATCGCAGGCACTTTTGCTTTTAATATTTCTTCCTGCATTGAGTTTTTTGCTCTCCAGTTGGAGTAGACTCGGCTGTATTCCTTAAAAAAAAATCCGAAGGCTGTTATTCCTTCGGATTGAGAATCTTCAATATTGAACCCGCAATTGCCGACATGCGGATGGGCAAAACATATAAGCTGTTTGTAAGAAGCCGGATCTGTTGCAACTTCCTGATATCCGAAGATTCCTGTATTGAAAACAACTTCCCCGCCGGTTTCAGCGTCATACCCGCACGAAAAACCTTCAAAAATTTTACCAGTTTCTAAAGCTAAAATACATTTTTTTAGAACCATTTTATTTTTTTTCCTACTTTTATAGTTTCTTCTCTTTTTCTTCCAAGAGAAATCAAGTCTATTTTTGCGCCGACGAGTTCTTCCAGTCTTTTAACGTATTTTTGTGCATTGACCGGAAGTCTGTCAAAATGTGTTACGCCTCTTACTTTGCCTTTAATTCCCGGCATTTCTTCGTAAACCGGTTTGCAGTCTCTCTGAATAATTCTGGAGGCAGGAAAATCTTTAATTATTTTGCCTTTATATTTATAGGCTACGCATATCTTTATTGTATCCAAATCTTCAAGACAGTCAAGTTTTGTAAGTATAAGGTGGTTTATTCCGCTTACTCTGACACTGTGTCTTAGAAGGACCGCATCAAACCAGCCGCATCTGCGGGGCCTTCCTGTAGTGGCTCCGTATTCCTGACCTTTTTTTCTTAAAAATTCGCCGGTTTTATCAAAAAGCTCTGTCGGGAAAGGACCCTCTCCTACTCTTGTTGTGTATGCTTTTACGACTCCAAGAACATCGTTTATCGCCGAAGGACCTATGCCTGCTCCTACGCTTGCTCCGCCCGCCGTCGGATTTGAAGAAGTGACGAAAGGATAAGTACCGTAATCAAGATCAAGAAATGTTCCTTGGGCACTTTCAAATAATATCTTTTTATTTTTCTTAATTGCAGAATCCAACATTAACGATGTATCCGCCGTATATTTCTTTAAGAATTTTGAAAGAACTGCATGATCTTTCAAAATTTCGGCTCTTAATTTTTTTATTGATACGACAGATTTCAAAATAAGTTCTTTTTCTCTGAGATTCTGGTCGAGAAGTTCAACAAAAACTTTTTTATCAATATAATCAACAACTCTTATGCCGACTCTTCTGACCTTATCAGCATAACAAGGACCGATTCCTCTTTTTGTTGTGCCTATTTTTACTTTTTTTGTATCATCTTCTTGGATGCCGTCTATATATTTATGATATGGAAGTATTACATGAGCCAATTCACTGACAAAGAATCTGCCGTCAATAGGTATATTTTTTTTCTTTATCAAATCAATTTCTTCTTTTAATGCTTTTGGGTCAACAACAACCCCGTTTGTTATGATACAAACTTTTTTTGGAAAAAGGATTCCCGAAGGTATTAAATGAAGAACAAAAGGTTTATTTTCATGGATCAATGTATGGCCTGCGTTGTTGCCACCCTGATATCTAACGATATAATCGGCCTGATTTGCGAGATAATGGACTACTTTACCCTTTCCTTCATCTCCCCACTGCGTACCTAAAACAACTAATGTTGACATTTTTTGACCTCAAGAATAACCGCCAAGGCAGAAAAATATCGCCTTAGAACAGCGTTTTTTTTTATTTCAATCGAAGATTTTTTAACCGGTTTAAAACTTTTATTAGGAACCTTCACACTTAAACCTTGTGTATAGTACAAAAATATTTAGATTTTGTCAAACAACAGATTGACGGAGTTTTTGAGTTTTATACTACTTGTTGATTTTATTGTTTGGAAATAGTTGAGGCGATATCAACCAATATATCATTAATTCTTGTATATTGGTCAAGAACGTCCATATGTAGACCTGACGTTTCTACAGATTCTTTTAAATCAGCCTGAAGCCTGGATATATGTTTTTTCTTAAAAACATGAACCGTATTATGCAGTTCGGCTGCCGTATGTATTATTTCATTTGCGGATAATATATCGTCTTTTTCAAAAGAATCTATCGTTTTTGAACAGTTTATGTAAATTATAGAGTGCAAATCTTTAATGTCATTCATCCCGTCATCTGAAAATCTCAGATTTCTTTTTATTTTTTCATGAGATATAAACATAAAATTACGTTCTATGATATCGGCAATCTGTTCAAAATCGGCGACTATGTATAAAAGAGCGATTTCTTTTTTTGACTGTTCGGTAGATAATTTGTTTTGTCCTGTTTTTGAAAGATAAGATTCAAGTTTTCCGGAAAGAACTCTTATGTCAAAAGCTTTTTGCGCAATTGAATCCGCCACATCTTCATAACGAGTTTCAATTATTTTCAAGGAGTCTTTTACCGTTTGAAGGAGCATTTCAGATATTCGTATAAGTTCTTTTTTTGAAAGGTCAAGAGCTTTATTCGGCTGAGAGATATACTTTTCGTCTATAAATATGGGTTCATTCATATTTTCGCACGTTTTGCACGGATATATAAATAATATGAATTTGCGGAAAACGGAAAGAATTGGCAAAACTAAAGATGCAGTTGTTAAGGCGACCATTGTGTGAGACATCGCAACTTCTCTGGCTACATCGGTTGACATAAATATTTTGTGCGTAACAAATTTTACAAAATGAAGCCATACCGGAGTTCCGTCAAACTTTATAAAAATCAAAGGAAGAACTATAACTGCCCCTAGAGTCTGAAAAGTCAAATGCCATAACATTACTCTTTTTGCGTTTCTGGGCTGATTTATGGAGCCTATTATATCAGTGGTACATGTTCCTATTTGAGCGCCTAAACATATACATACTGCCTGCAAAAGAGAAAGTATTCCGGAAGAGGCAAGAACTATCGCTATACCTAATGTTGCAGCGCTTGAATGAAGCATTATCGTAAGAGCAATACCCATAAACAGCAGAAAAACAGGATACTGTACTCGGGCAATCATTTCCAGTAAATCAGAGTTCAAAGTTATCGGTATCATTGCTTCCGACATCAGCTTTAAACCGAAAAATATCAATCCGAATCCGAAAATTGCGTTTCCTATAGATACAAGTCTTTTTTTTGTTGCAAAAAAAGCCAACAAAAAACCGAAGGCTATTATAAACAGCGCATAATTTACAAGTTTAAAAGCAACTAGTTGCCCTGTTATTGTTGAACCTACCGAAGCTCCTACCGTAACTCCCATTGACTGTTGAAAAGATAAAAGCCCGGCGCTTACAAGCCCGATTTGAAATAAAGACGTAGCGGAGCTTGACTGATTCAGAGCAGTAATCGTCAAACCGGTCAAAAATCCTTTATATTTGTTTGAAGTAAATTTTGTAAGAATCGTTCTTATATTGGGACCGGCTATTTTTTGAAAAGACGTATTAATCTTAAATATTCCGTAAAGCAGAAATGAAATCCCGCCTAAAATACCGGCAATCATCATAAGCAGCCAGTTTTTTCCCATAACAGAAACAGTAAAATACGCAGGCTTTGCATTTTCAGAAGTTACTAAAACCGTTATTTTGTCTTCTGATTTTTTACCTATGACAAGCCTTGTTTTTGCATAACCGTTATCGTCAGTTTTAATTTTTGATTTTTGGAGATATGAAAGATTTTTCGTATCATTGAAGAGTGAATCCTGTATTACAGAAAATTCAACTTCAATGTTTTTCAACGGTATATTTTGCGTGTCTGTCAATAGAACCTTAAAATCTTCTTTTAATTCTATTCCCTTTAATCCGAGCTGTTTATCGCCCGATATTTTTAAAATTAAATTGCTCTGTGCCGTGGCAAGAGAGACAATAAATAAAAATATGATAGTTAAAAATATTCTTTTCATTTTATGATTTTAAACAAAATGAATCAGGTAAAAGCTTTTTAATATTTGTTATTTTTATGCCTATTTTTGAATTATAAATAATATCGGCGTTTTTTGTAAATTCCGAAATAACCTGTCTGCATGCTCCGCACGGAGTAACGTATTTATAAGGAGTATAAACCGCGACGGCTTCAATTTTTGTATTGCCGTTTGAAACCGCGTTGAATATAGCAGTTCGTTCCGCGCATATTGACAGTCCGTAAGATGCATTTTCAATATTTGTTCCGGTATAAATTTCGCCGTTTGAGCAAAGCACGGCGCATCCCACTTTAAATTTTGAATACGGGCTGTAACTGTTTTTTGAGGCTTTCTTCGCAATAGCCATCAATTTTTTATAAAGTTCTTTTTTATTTTTCATGGCTTAACTCCGTTATTTTTTTTAACGAATAAAGTCTTGCCGATATTTCTTTTTTTGTAAGATTTGACAATCTGCTGATGCTGAAAGATTCAATATTGAAAGAAGCCATAACGGCGGCGTAAAACATTGCATGTTTCAAAACAGGCGAAGATAAGTTTTTCTCGGATTCAACATATGAAATAAAAGCTCCTGCGAATGTATCGCCTGCGCCGGTCGTATCGGTAACTTTTTCTACGGGATAGGACGGAACAAAAAACATCTCATTTTTTTTAAACAGAAACGAGCCGTATTCCCCTCTTTTTATTATTATAATTGCGGGGCCTGTTTCAGACAATGCTTTTGCTGCCGCAATTATATTTTTTTTACCTGTAAACTGTTTTGCTTCTTCCTCGTTTACAAACAAAATATCCGTTAATTTGAAAAGATTTTTCAGTTTTTTTATTTTTGTTTTTATCCACAGATTCATTGTGTCCAAAGCGACAAGTTTTATATTGCACAGATTTTTCAGCGCTTGAAACTGTATATCGGGATCAATATTCGCCAAAAGCAGATATCCGCCGTTTTTATTTTGTATTATCGGTTTAAAATTTTTAAAAACATTTAATTTTGTATGCAACGTCACGGCATTATTGAAGTCGCATGAATATTTTCCTTTCCATCTGAAAGTTTTGCCGTCGGCTATTTGAAGGCCTGAAACATCTATTCTATGTTTTTTAAACATATTTATATATTTTTCGGGGAAATCTTTTCCGGCGGCGGATATTATTGACGTTTTTGACAAAAAAGAGGAAGCGACGGAAGCGTAAACCGCAGATCCGCCCAATACTTCTTTCACTTTTTTTCCGCCGGCTTCAATCGTATCAAGAGCAACGGAGCCGACTATTATAACGGACATGAAATGCCTCTATTTAAAATATTTATCCAAAAGTAATTTAAGAGCCGGATATGAAGGCGCTTTTTTGATTGTTTCAGGCGCCGATTGTACGGCATATTTTAGGGCCGAACCGCACTGACATGAAATTTCTCTTTGGGCAAGTTTCGGTATAAGCTGTTTTATAAGTTTTTTGCAGGTATTTATATTGGCGGACATTACTTCCAAAACTTTTTCAACGCCGACTTCTTCTCCTATTTTCCAAACGTCATAATCTGTAACCAAAGATATATTTGCGTAACAAATTTCGGCTTCTCTGGCTAATTTTGCTTCCGGCAGCGCAGTCATTCCTACTATTGAAAATCCGTTTTCTCTGTTTACTTTTGATTCAGCTCTTGTTGAAAACTGCGGTCCGTCAATACAGACGTAAGTCGTATCGCTGAAATGATGGTTTATTCCGAGTTCAGTAACTGTTTTATGAATTATATCTCTTACTCCGTTACAGAAAGGATCTGCCATTCCGACATGGGCAACTATGCCGTTTCCGAAAAACGTATTGATTCTGTTTTTAGTTCTGTCAAATACCTGTTCCGGTATTACAAAATCTTTTGGTTTTATTGATTCCTGCAAAGAACCGACGGCCGTAAGAGCTATAATCTGTTCAACTCCTATCAATTTCAAAGCGTATATATTCGCCCTTACGTTTATCTCATTAGGCAAAATGACATGGCCTTTTCCGTGTCTGGGCAAAAAAGCGCATCTTACGCCGTCAAGCGTTCCGACCGTAACCGGCGCAGAAGGTTTTCCGAAAGGAGTGTCTATTTCTATTTCCGAGACATTTTCGATTCCGCTTAATTCGCTGATTCCGCTGCCGCCTATTACCGCGATTTTTACCGGCTCAATTGTTTTCTGCATTTTTCCCCCTGTCATATATTATTTATGTCAATAATTGACAACTGTATATTGTCTCTGTTCATTTCCATATTAAAAACAATATCAAACTTTCCTTTATATTTTAACATATCTTCGTATTTAACTCCATGCCAAAATAATGCGTTTACGGAAGTTCCGTTCTGCAAAACTTTAAGTTTTAAATGCTCTCCTGTCTGTCCTATGTTTGAAATTTCCGTAAATTCAACGTTTTTCATCATAAATACGGGAGTATTATTTGCGCTTCCGAACGGTTCAAGCAGACTCAAATCGGTATATGTTTTTTTGTTTATATCGGTTATTTTCAATTCGCAGTCAATATATATTTTTTTTGCGACCATTTCCGTTGATATTAAATTTTCCGAAATTTCTTTCAGCCTTTTTCTGAATTCGTCCAATTTGGAAATTTCTATGGTAAAACCCGCCGCCTGGCAGTGTCCGCCGTATTTGACAAGCAAATCTTTTGTTTTTTCAAGAGCGCTGACTATGTCAAATCCTTCTATTGATCTGCATGCCCCTACGGCATATTGCCCGTCGGAAATTAATAAAATTGTAGGTTTTGAGTATAGTTTTACAAATTGTGAGGCGACAATTCCCGTTACGCCGTGGCATAGCCCTTCGGCAAGAACGACCAAAATCTTATCTTTTTCAATATCGCACTGCTGATTAATTATATTTTCAAAATGTTTTATATTTTCAACCTGAAGATGCTTCCTGTCGTTATTTAATTTTTTAAGTTCGACAAAAATATCTTCGGCCTGATTTTTGTCTTCAGCAAGCAGTAATTTTGCCGAGATATCGGCTTTTGACATTCTGCCTGCGGCGTTTAATACGGGCGTTATATTCCATGATATAAGTTTTGCCGATATGGTGTTTGAATTTTTTATATATTCTTCTATTATAAAAGACAAACCGTGTCTTTTTGCCGGATTTTTATTTATAATATCGAGCCCTGATTTTACGAATATTCTGTTTTCGCTTGTAAGAGGGACAATGTCTGCGATTGTTCCGAGTGCTGTCAAATCAACGTTATCATCGTAAAAAGCGGACATTCTTCTGTCCTGCGCAAGTTCGTTTTTTCTGTATTCAGATAAAATTCCGAAAGCTTCTTCTTTTAACGACGGCGGATTTTCGGAATAATTTACTAAAATAATTTTATTATCCGTGTTTTCAAATAAAGGATTATTGCCGTTAGTTATAATAAGCGAATCTCCGGCATAATCAAAAAAAGTTTTTATGTCTTTTTTTTGCAGATGAAATTCTTTTTGTTCAATTATAATATCGTTCCGTAATTTTATCGCAAACAATTCAAAATCCCCGTTTTGTTCTCTTACGGAAACGGCAAAAAGATTTTTATCAAAATTTCTGCCGTAAGTTTGCATAAGCGCCTGAGAAACTTTAAAGGAAACGCCGCATCCGGCAAGTTCTTTGAAAGGATATGAGCATGTGAGTTTTTTAGGATTTACTATAGCGTAAGCGTCCGGCAGAATTTCAGGAGGAGCATGGTGGTCTGTTACTATAACCTGCATCCCCAAACTGTTTGCGTATGCTATTTCGTCAACGGATGATATTCCGCAGTCAACGCTTATTACAAGTTTAATTCCGGATTTGCTATATTTATCAAGAACATCCTTTGAAATTCCGTATCCTTCGTCGGAAGGAATATACCAATCAACGTTTCCGCCTAAAGTTTTAATGGTATTAAATAAAATTACAAGCGATGTTATGCCATCAACGTCTCTGTCGGCATAAATAAGAACGGACTGCTGGTTTTCAACGGCATCCTTTATTTTTACAACGGCTTTATAACAATCGTCAAGCAAAAACGGATTAAACAAATCTTCTTTTTTAGGGAATAAAAAATCATTTATGCTTTCGGCTGACGTTAAACCTCTGGACAGCAAAACCCTTGCGACAACAGGGCTTATACTGTTGTTTTGCGTAAGAACCGATAATTCTTCTTTATTAATTTCTGGCAGTATCCATTTGTTCGGCTGCAATTAGTCCTCTAAGTTATTATATCTTTAAATAAATTTACTTTATCAGGTTTTACATCGGAAATATTATACGATAATTTTATCATTTTTTTAATGTTATCGGGATTTTCGCAATTTGTGAAATGAATTTTTGCGAGAGTTTCTCCGGATTTTACGAAATCGCCTGTTTTTTTATTTAGAGTAATTCCCGCCGCATGGTCAACGGCGTCTTCTTTTTTTAATCTTCCGGCACCAAGCATGCATGAGGCTATGCCGAAATTTCTTGCGTTCATTGAATTGACAAAACCGCTTTTTTCGGATTTTACGGCAAGTATATTTTTAGATTGGCCGAATAAAGAATAATCGTCAATAACTTTTGAATTCCCGTTTTGAGATTCAATTATTTGCCTGAATTTTTTGAGAGCCTTGCCTGAAACTATTTGTTTTTCAGCGAGTTTTTTTGCGGTTTCTTTGTCTTTTGCCGCGCCGGACGAATAAATCATAAGAGAAGAAAGCTCTATGCATAATTGGTAAAAATCATTTTTTATATTTCCCTTTAAGACTTCAACAGCCTGTATGACTTCAAGAGAATTTCCTATCGCGTTTCCCAAAGGAGTATTCATATCCGATAATATTGCGGTCATTTTTCTTTTAAACATTTTTCCTATATTTACCATTTTTTCAGCGAGTTTTTTTGCGTCGTCGTAATTTTCAATAAACGCTCCGTTTCCGAATTTTACGTCTAAGATTATATGTTTGGCGCCTTCTGCTATTTTTTTTGACATAATGCTTGCGCATATCAGCGGGATTGATTCAACAGTCGCGGTAACATCCCTTAAAGCGTACATTTTTTTATCAACAGGAGCTATCTCTTTTGTCTGGCCTATCAGAGCCGCTTTGTTTTTTTTAAGTAAATCGATAAAACTGTTTATGTCTAAATTAACGTTAAACCCCGGAATTGATTCCAATTTGTCAAGAGTTCCTCCGGTATGGCCCAACGCTCTTCCGGACATCATCGGAACGTAAATCCCGCAGCTTGCCGTTATCGGAGCGACTACAAGAGACGTTCCGTCTCCGACTCCGCCGGTGGAATGTTTATCCGCCGTTGTTTTTAAAGAGTTCAGATTCAGTATCTTTCCTGATTTTGCCATTGCTTCGGTCAGATAAAAAAGCTCATCGTCGTCTAATCCGGAAAAATAGACCGCCATTAAAAAAGCCGACATCTGGTAATCGGCGATTTCATTATTTGCATAACCGTTTATTAAGAACAATATTTCTTTTTGAGTAAGTTTTTTGTTATTTCTTTTTTTGAAAATGATGTCGTACGCTCTCACACGATGTCCTTTAGAATATTTTTTATGAGATTTGCCATTTTTATTCCTGTTTTTTTGCCTGTATCCAGCACTTCGCAATGGGTTGTTTTGTTTTTTGAAACGCCTGCCGCTTTATTTGAAACATACGCCAAAGCTAAAACTTTCATGTTTGCCTGTCCGGCGACAATCGCTTCAGGCGCTAGCGACATTCCTATAACGTCTGCTCCCAATTTTCTAAAAGCCGATATTTCCGATGCTGTTTCGTAAGACGGACCTTTAACGGCAAAATAAACTCCCGTATGCAATTTTATTTTACCGGTGCGGGCCGCTTTTTTTGCCGAATTTATTAAATTTATATCGTAAACGGCGCTTAAATCAGGAAATCTTTCTCCGAAATATTCAAAGTGTTCTCCTATCAAAGGATTATCAAACATGAAGTTTATATGGTCTTTTATGACGACAATATCGCCGTTTGAGTATTTTTTATTTATTGCGCCTGCCGCGCAGGTTATAATAAGCGTGTTGATGCCCAATTCTTTTATTACCCGTATAGGATAGGTTATATCATTCATGCTGTTGCCTTCGTAATAATGGAATCTTCCGTTTAACAAAAGAACTTCCTTATCGTTTATTTTTCCGAAAACAAGTTCTCCCTTATGTCCTTTGACGGTTGTTTGTTTGAAACCGGGTATTTTTGAATACGGTATGGAAGTTTGTTCTTTTATTAAATCCTTAATTCCGGAAAGCCCGGAACCTAAAATAATCGCGGTTTTAGGTTTAAACTTTGAAAATTTTATAATATACGATTTTGTTTTTTTTAAATTTAACAATATATTTTGTTTTTTCATAATAATATTTCATCCTTAAAACTTTTGCCGTTTTTCATAGGAGTCAGTTCAAAAATGTCGGCAATTGTCTGGGCAACGTCGGCCAGAGTTTTCCTTGTACCGAGATTTATATTTTGTTTTAAACTTTTTCCGTAAACAAGCAAAGGAACATATTCTCTTGTATGATCCGTATGCTGCATATACGTCGGATCGCATCCGTGGTCGGCTGTTATGATAAGTATATCGTCTTCCGACATCGCATTCATTATATCAGGCAACTGTCTGTCAAAAAATTTTAACCCCTGAGCGTAAAGATTTACGTCTCTTCTGTGTCCCCACAACATATCAAAATCAACTAAATTAGTGAATATTAAATTTTTTTTAAAAGGATTTGTTTCGGGAGTTTCTTCAAAAAGTCCGTAAGGCAGTTCTTTTATTTTTTTAGGCTCAACAATATATTCTATCGTGTTTGTAATACCTATTACGTTGCCGCTTGTATGTTTTTCAAGCGTAATGCCTTTTTTGGCAAATATATCGGATATTTTGCCTATTGCTATTACGTTTCCGCCGGTATTTTTTATTTTATCAAGTACTGTCGTTTCCGGAGGCAGAAGCGAAAGGTCAAAGCGTCTGGGCGTTCTTATATATTCGTTATTTATTTTTATGAAAGGACGCGCTATTACGCGGCCTACTGCATGTTCGCCTTGTAAAAGTTCTCTTGCTGTTTGACATATATCTTCAAGTTTTTTAAATCCGAATATCTGAGGATCCTCGTGGCAGGCTATCTGAAAAACGGAATCCGCCGAAGTATAAACGATAGGAAATCCCGTTTTACAATGTTCATCGCCGAGTCTTTGAATGATTTCTGTGCCTGAAGCAACGCAGTTTCCTAAAGTTTTTGTCCCTATTCTTTTTTCAAATTCTTCAATCAAGTCTTTGGGAAATCCGTTAGGATAAGTAGGAAACGGTTTATCAAGTACTATTCCGGCAAGTTCCCAATGTCCGGCAGTCGTATCTTTTGCAGGAGACAGTGTAGCCATCTTGCCGTAATTGCCTATGATTTCTTCCGGTTTGTATCCGTAAGGAGATTCTACGATATTATAAAGTCCGAGTTTGCCTAAATTGTCAAGCGTAAAATATTCATCCATGCTTTCAAAAATATGTTTGAGAGTATTTGACCCTTTATCTTTATATTTTTGTGCATCAGGCAGTTCTCCGACTCCCAAACTGTCTAAAACTATTAATATAATTTTATTCGTATCAGACATTTGTCCGCCTTAAAATTGGTATAGTATTAAAAGCGCAATAATTTACAATAAGGATTTAAGACTTTCTTGAAAGAACTTTTTTCACGGCATTGACGATATTAACGTCTTTTAATCCAAATTTTGCCATCAATTCCGAAGGTTTTCCGGATTCTCCGAAGGAATCTTTCATTCCTATAAATTCCATCGGAACAGGCATATTTTTAACCACGACTTCGGCGACTGCCGAACCGAATCCTCCGAAAATCTGGTGTTCTTCGGCTGTAACGATTGCTCCGCATTCTTTTGCTGCGTCAATTATAGCTTTTTCATCGATAGGTTTAATTGTATGGATATTTATTACTTTTGCGTTTATTCCCTCTTTTTCAAGAATTTCCGCGGACATCAGAGATTCATAAACCATAGTACCGGTCGCCATTATGCAAACGTCTTGTCCTTCTTTCATAATTTGCGCTTTTCCTATTTCAAAAGGAGCTGTTTCTTCGGTTATTACGGGAATATTTTCTCTTCCGTATCTTATATAGACGGGGCCGTTGAAATAAGCCGCCGCCATTGTTGCTTTTTTTGTTTCAATAGCGTCGCACGGAGACAATAAAGTCATTTTCGGAAGACATCTCATGATTGCTATTTCTTCAAGAGCCTGATGTGTTGCTCCGTCGGGACCAACCATAAGTCCGGAATGAGAGCCTCCTATTTTTACGTTTAAATTAGAATAACATATTGTTGTTCTTATTTGTTCCCAGGGTCTTCCCGAAGCGAAAACGCCGTATGTAGCGACAAACGGAACAAAACCCGCCAAAGCAAGTCCGGAAGCCATTCCGAGCATATTGGATTCGGCTATTCCGACGTTTGCAAATCTTTCCGGAAATGATTTTTGAAAACCGTTTATTGCCACGGATGAAACTGTATCAGCGCCCAATACAAAAATTTTTTCATCTTTTTTGCCGAGTTCAACAAGCGCTTCGCCGAACCCGAATCTCGTTGCCTTATTGCCGTAAACCTTAACCATAATTGTCCTCTATATTTTTTATTATTTTATTGATGCGTCTATTTCGCTTATAGCCTGCAACATTTGTTCTTTTGAAGGCGCTTTCCCATGCCAGTCTGCGATATTTTCCATAAAAGATACGCCTTTGCCTTTAACAGTTTTAGCTATTAATACGGTCGGCTTGTCTTTTTTAAGTTTTGCATCCGAGTAGGCTTTGTCAATCTGAGCCAAATCGTGTCCGTCCAGTGATATAACATTCCATCCGAAAGCTTTATATTTGTCGGCTATAGGTTCAATATTTAAAACATCGGATACGTTTCCGTCAATCTGAAGTCCGTTACAATCAACAATTGCGCATAAATTGTCAAGTTTAAAATGAGATGCCGCCATAGCGGCTTCCCAAATAGTTCCTTCCTGCTGTTCGCCGTCGCCCATAAGGACGTAGACTCTGTTTTTCTGTTTTAAAGTTTTCATTGCTTTTGCAACTCCGACTCCTATGGAAAGACCGTATCCCAGCGATCCTGTTGAAACTTCAACTCCGGGAAGTCCTTTATCGGCCGCCGGATGTCCCTGCAATCTGCTTCCGGCCTGCCTGAGCGTACAGAGTTCGTCGCCGTTTATGCATTCAAGCTGCGCTAGCACCGAATATAAAACCGGGCAGACGTGTCCCTTTGATAAAATAAAATAATCTCTGTTTTTATCCTTAGTATTTTTAGGATCAAACCTCATGTGATTAAAATATAAATCTACGACTAATTCAACCGATGATAAACTGCCGCCGGGATGGCCTGAACCGGCTAGTTCAAGCATCTTTAATATGTCTTTTCTTACCGATGCGGACATGATTTTTAAATCGCCTAATTCCATGAGACTTCCCCCAATATGTTATTGTATAATTTTTAAACTTTTTGATGTTCCCAGTCTGCTTGCGCCTGCATTTATCATCGCCACGGCCTGTCCGTATGCCGATATTCCCCCCGAAGCTTTAATTCGCATATTGTTTCCGATTATTGATTTTATCAGTTTTATATCTTCAACGTCAGCTCCTTTTTGGGCAAATCCGGTTGACGTCTTTATAAAATCGGCTCCTGATTTTAAAATTATTTTTGATATTTTAATCTTTTCACCTTCCGACAAGTATGATGTTTCTATTATTATTTTTAATATTTTTTTTGCGGCGGCTTTTCTTAAAAACCTTATTTCATTTTCAATGTAAGAATAATCTTTTGATTTTAGCGCGGATAAATTTATAACGCAGTCAACTTCGTCGGCTCCGAGATTTATTAATTGTTTTACTTCAACGGCTTTTGAAAGATAAAAATTGTAGCCTAAAGGAAATCCCGCGACGGAACATACTTTTACGTCTGTTTCGGCAAGAGCTTCTTTGCAGCTTTTTACTACAAAAGGAGGAACGCATACGGCGTAAAAATTATTAGCGGCGGCTTCGTCGCACAGCCTTCTAAAATCTTCAATCGTCGCAACAGGCGATAACAATGTATGTTCTATAATACTGGCAATATTTATTTTTGCCATAAAATCCTTTATTTCCACCAATATTTTACGGTATATTTAATCTCTTTTTCGGTATTTGCCGGAATATTAACGGAAAATTCAATTGTTGATTTGTCTTTTTTTACAAAAGGAACCGAATTTTCTTTTATTTCCCAATTTGACCACGCATTAAGCATTTCTTCAACATTTACGTCAACTGACGTATTTTTACTGTTTTTTATATTTATTGAAAAACTCTGATATGAAGTTTTTCCTTCAGTTTTACTGTTAGTTTGTATTTTTTTACCGGTTATATCAAAAGCATTGCCTATATTTATTGAAAGTTTTGCGTCTTTTGCCGTATGGTCAATGCTGTCTTCTCCGATAAATTCTATGGAATCGGAATCATATTTGCTTACTCTGACTCTTCCTTTAGGCAGAGGTATTCCCAAATTATTTTCTTTTGAATTTTTTAAATCAAGGGTTATCTTTATCTTTACGGGATCAATATCGGCATTATAAGTAAAAACTTTTTTTACGGGTATGTTTTTTGCGCTTATAAATTGAATCTGTTTTATTTCTCTGTCTTTTAATGTTGACTTTCTTTGCAGTTCGTACATATGGTATTCAAAAAAAGATTTTTCTTCAAAAGAAGAGTCAACTGCGGCAGCTTCCGCCATAAGAGGAGCCATCATCCTTTTCTGGGCATATTTGTTTTGAGAAACTCTGTTAATGTCTCCGGCAATAAGTTTAAGTTTTGCGTCTTTAAACACAGCTCCCGAGTTATTATTGATAGTTACCCAGCCTGTAATATCGGCTGCCGTATCTTTTTCGTTTGTCACTAAAACATAATCCGCATTCCAGCTTATTCCACCTGTCTGGTATGAAATTTCAATCTGGCTGTTTCCTTCAGTTTCGCTTTCCACAAGCCATATTAAAGTCGGTTTTAATTTTAAATCTTCGGGAAGTTTTGATAAAGAAATTTCTCCCTGCGGATTTAAAACTATTTTACTTTCGTTCTGTACTACAAGTCCGCCGTATGCAGAAAGAAGTTTCCCCGTTAATTTGCCTCTTTTATCTTCTCCCGTCCTTTCAATTTCTATAGTTTCACCGATATATTTGCTAAGAAGTTTATCCGTATTTACAAGATCAAAATCAAAGTTTTGTTCCAAAATTTTGATTTTATTCGCATTAGATAAAAATTTAGGCAGAACGCTGGTTGGATCAATTTTTGCCGCCACTTCGTCAAGTTCAATATTTTGGACGCCCTTTGTCAATTTTACGTTTTTTGTATCTCTTACAAGCGCCAGATCATTATTATAAATTGTTACTGAAACCGCATATAAAAATTGGGCAGCGATAAACAAAACAAAAATAACCGAAATAATATTTTTCATAATAATTTACACGCTCCTATTTTTTGATTGGCGGAAATGATTTTAAAATATATCTTACCACTCCGTCTATTGCCGATGATAAATCCAAACCTTCATATGTATACGAATTTGTCCATACGACTTCGCCGTTTTTAGCGTCTTTTATGTACAAAGATACGCCTATAGTCGCATTGCTTGCTATTATATTTGCATCCATTCCGAACGCAGATCCCAAATCATAAACGGAAGAACCGCTTATTTCAATAGGATCGGTATTGTAAATAACGATATCCCGCGCGCTTTTGTTTCGGTCTTCAGGCGGTTTGCGCAAAAGATATTTTTTAGCCGGCTGATATTCCGTGATTGAACAGTTGACTATTATATCAACATTTGCCGCTTTGTCTGTTTTTACAGTAAATCCTTTTATCATTAACTGCTTTATAATCGCTGTTACTATTGCGTTGTTTGCGCCCTGAGAACTGTCAACATACGCGGTTTTTGCTTTTGAGAAATCATAATCCTGCTTATAAACCGGTCCTGAAGCACATCCGCAGACAAATAGTGTAAAAAATAATAGCAGAAGCAGATTTTTCATTTTGTTATGCCTTTGAGTTGTTCCAGATGTTTAACGGCCAGATTTTTTAATTTTTCGTTTTTTGTATACTTACATATTTTTTTCCATTTTTCTATAGACTGTTCATATTTTTTTTCTTTTTCGTACAGCATGGCAAGCATATAATGCGCCGATACGGTTTTTTTATCTAAAAGCAGAGCTTTTTTAAAGTTCTCTTCGGCATTTTTTGCGTCATTTTTTTCAAGATAGGCGATTCCCATCAAAACATAATTGTCTGCGGATTTATTTTCCTCAAGATTTTTTTTGATTGTTTCTATCGCCTGGTCTGTTTTGCCGTCATTTATCATCTGAAGAGTATCTTCAAGATATTGAGACGAAGCATAGGTTGAGGATACAAAAAAGAGACAAAAAAAAGCATATATGATTTTTTTCATGTTATTTTTCCATTTCGGATATTTTCAATATCCTTTTTGAATGCCTTTCTTCAAATTTTGTCTCCAAATACATCTTAATCATATCAAACATTTCTTCTATGTACAAAAACCTTGCGCCCAGACATATTATATTTGCGTTATTATGCAAAGATATAAGTCTTGCCGTTTCAACATTCCAGCATACGCCGGCTCTGATTCCTTTAATTTTATTTGCGGCTATCGCCATTCCGATTCCGGTTCCGCATATTAAAACTCCTTTATCGGATTTTCCGTTTATTATATTCATCGCAACTTCTTTTGCAAAATCAGGATAATCGCAGCTGTCTTTTGAAAACGTTCCGCAGTCAATCACTTCATGCCCTAATGATTTTAAAAAATTTATAATATTGTTTTTAACTTCAAATCCGGCGTGGTCGGTTCCCAAAGATATTTTCATAAAGTTAAGTATCCTTATAGTATTACTGCCATTGCTCCGCTTTTTATTCCCGCGGCGTTTGCTTCGTCAGCGTCCAAATGACATTCCGAAATCATGTTGTTGCTTACTCTTGCAATAACATTTTCAAATATTAATCCGCGTTCACCGGTAAGTTTTATGGACAAAGTTTCTTTATCTTTTATACCGTAATTTAACGCCTGTTCTGTTGAAAAATGTATATGCCTTTTGGCGACTATGCAGCCTTCTTTTAAATCAACGCTTGCTTTCGGTCCGATTAATTTTATGGGCTGCGTGTTTGCGATGTCTCCGGATAATCTGACGCACGGAACAATTCCGAGTTTTATCGTGTCGGTTATTGAAACTTCAACTTGAGTTTGGTTTCTTAAAGGTCCCAGAATTCTTACTTTTTCTATTGAATTTCTGGGCCCTGCGATTGTGAGCGTTTCGGCGCAGGCGTGTTCTCCGGGCTGAAGCAAATCTTTCGTTTTTGTCAGTTGATAGCCTTCTCCGAATAGAATTTCCAAAATATCTTTTGACAAGTGAATATGTCGTGCGGACACATTTACCAATACCGGGTTATTTTCTTTATAATTTTCCATATTTATATCCTTTTTTATCCGTTAAATTTAACAAGTTTGGCAAAAGATGCGGCTTCAAGGCTTGCTCCGCCTACAAGTCCGCCGTCAATATCAGGCTGTTTCATTAATTCGCTTACATTATCGGGTTTTACGGACCCGCCGTACAAAATTCTTACTTTTCCGCCGGCGTCATTTCCGTACATTTGCGAATATGTTTTTCTTATAAATTCGTGAACTTCCTGAGCCTGCTGAGGCGTTGCGGTTTTTCCCGTGCCTATCGCCCAAACGGGTTCGTATGCTATAACTATTTTTTCAGCTTCTTCTTTTGAAAAATTTTTGATTCCGTCTTTAACCTGTTTTTCAATCACTTTAAAAGTGTCATTAGATTCTCTTTCCTGAAGAGTTTCCCCTACGCAGACTATCGGAATAAGACCTGCCGCAAGCGTGGCTTTTGTTCTTTTATTTACAGTTTCGTCACTTTCTCCGAAATATTGTCTTCTTTCGGAATGGCCTATAATAACGAAAGAACATCCGGCGTCAAGAAGCATATTTACGGCTATTTCACCCGTAAAAGCTCCTTTCGGTTCCCAGTAAACATTCTGTGCTCCTACTTTTATGTTTGAGCCTTTTAATTCGTTTGCCAAAGGATAAACTGCGGTAAAAACAGGACATATCAAAATATCAACATCTTTTACGTCAGCAACAAGAGGCTTTAATTCTTTTACCATGGCTATCGCTTCAGGTATAGTTTTGTGCATTTTCCAATTACCGGCCATCAACGGTTTTCTCATAAGAACATCTCCTTTTTATTTTAAATTACTCATATTCGCTGAATATGATACAAGATTTGACTTCATAAATCAAACATAGAGCAGGAATTTGCAAAAAAAATGGCAATGTGGTATTATTCCAAACATGTCAATATTATCAAGTTCCGAAATTACCTGCCATTGCGGTGAAGTTTTTGAAGCAGATCTATGGACAGCCGTAAGTATTTCTGAAAATCCGGAATTAAAAGACATCATAACTTCCGGAATGTTCAACGTTGTTGAATGCCCTAAATGCAAACATTTGTTCTATCATGAAATTTTCTTTATTTATCAGGATATATCAAGTGAATTGATAGCTTATGTTTATCCTAAAGATTATGAAAAACAGGCAAAATATTACAGAAAACAGATGTTGGACGAGTTTAAAGAAATTGTTAAGTCAATGAAAGAGGCAAAAGATATAAATTTTGAGCCGGTATTGTTTTTCGGCATAGAAGATCTTACGGAAACTTTAAAAAATGAGGATTTTTTAAACGACGAAATTCAGATAGCCGAATTTATATCAAAGCGTATAGGTTTGAATTTAATAGAAATAAAACATTCAAAAGCAAGAAATTTATGCATACCTCATTTAATACCGCAAATTAAAAAATCTTCGGGTAATAATATAAAAGATATTATTGCAGGCTTGGAAAAACTGCTTTCATATAATGAGAATTTAATGGAGTACGAGAAGTTTTTGGTAAGAATTAAACAGAATCCTTCCTGTTTAGATGAAATTTTAATGCATAAATCAAAAAAATGACACCAGATGTTATTATAGGAATCATACTACTTTTCATTAACGTTCCTTTTGGTCTGGGCGGTTTTATATATTTTGTTTATATAGGAAGAAAATATAAAAATAAAATATATTACTATATCGCCTTTCTTACTTACCTGATTTCCTGGGTTATGCTTTTTGCCGGAGTTTTTTTATGCGGCGAGACATATTCTAAATTTATAATTGAAAAATATGTCGTAAAGTATACTTATCTGATTATTGCGTTGATTTTAACGATTTTAGCGTTTATTTATTTTTTCAGAAAGCAAATATTCAAAAAACTTCTAAAAAATTTAGTTATAAAAAAATCCAAAAAAAAATAATATGTTTTTTGTGAAAATTATCGGCAAAATATACTGTAATACTAATGATTTTCAGACATATATTTCATTGACAAAAAATGTTTTTTCTTATATACTTCTAACTGTATTTATATTTAACTGACACGAGGTGATTGTGAATACAAAATTTTTAATTGCCGTTACGACATGTTTTTTTGTTTCTTTATCATCATCCGTTTATGCCGATGAATTTTTAGATGCCTGTTTAAAAATCGCCACGGCCAGAGATTTAAAAATTACGGTGGCTCAGGAGCAAATAGAACTTGCTCAGTCAAGAGTTACCAGTTCAATACGTTCGTTTTTTCCACAAATTATGCTGCAGAGAAGATTTTCAAAAGGTAAAACAAAACTGGGTGAAGGAACAGGAGGATACAGAGATGAAGAATATAATTCCGAAGAATTAGGCGTCAGAGCCATTCAGGCCATATACGAAGGCGGCGGCTCCAGAGGCGGTTATAAATACAACAGATTAATGATGGATGCCGCTAAGTACAATTATACGAAAACAAAAGAAGAATTGTATACCAAAGTTAAATTGGCTTATTATGAATATCTTACGCTTAAAATGGAATATTTGGCTTTGAGCAGAGCTTATGAGAAAGTTGAAAAACTTTATTTAAAAACACAGGTTGAATATAAAGCCAGAGCGATTTCGGAACTTGATTTAATGGAGTCCAAAACATTCAGGGATAAAGTAACAAATCTTTTAAATGCGTCAAGAGTAAATTTAGATTTTGCGACAAAAAAACTTGTTGAAATAATAGGAGTTTACGGACTTGAGGACATACCTGCGACGGTTTCAGCAGAATTACCTACGGATATGCCGGGAATTTCGTTTACGCTTCAGGACTGCGTCAGTTTTGTACAGACCAATAATCTTGACGTAAAAATAGCAAAAATACAAATTGAGATGGCAGATACAAAAATTAAAATTAACAGGGCAAAAGTTCTGCCTAAATTATATCTTGACGGATTTTACGGAAGAAGCGGAGAGGCGTTTACAACAATTCCTTTGGAACTTACCGCTTCATGGAATATTTCGGCAAAAATGTCGTGGGGTTTATGGGGTAATTCACTGAACGCCTCATACAGCACCGATAAAACCGAACCTGCGACGATTGTTGACGCCAGCAAAAGAGTAGAGACGACGACTTTTGACATTCAATTGTCAATTTTGGATGATTTGCAGTATTTTGTTGACGCAAAAGAAAGCAGTATCGGTAAAAAACAAACGATATCGGAACTCATTGATATTCTTAAAAACAGCAGATTAAGCGTTGAAAAAACTTATAACGAGTATTTGATTTCTTTAAATAACGCAAAAACTTTGAGGCAGGAAATTACTTTAAAGGAAAGAAAACTTGCTCTTATGCAGAAAAGAAATGATTTATACGAAGTGCCTACTGTATCGCTTATGGAAGAATCATGGCAGTATGCCGAAGCAATTTCTTCTTTTACCAGAGCAGCTTATACGAATCACGCTTCTGTAACGGAACTTGAAAGATTAACTCTTATGAGTTTAAGATAAAAAAATTTGGAGGATCATCTTGTCAATTTTAAAACATTATTACTACAAATTTATAGAGAATGTAAAATACAAATATCTACAGCTTTCGGAATCAAATCCAAAATTTAAAAAATATTTTAAAATAGCGGTAATATCCGTGCTGGCGGCTTTAATTGCGCTTGTAGTGTATTTTGTTTTCTTCAAAAAAGAGAAAATCGTTGAAGAAAAACAGGAAATGATAAGCGTTAAAGTCAAAAAAGCGGCGAAACAGGATTATACCGATACGTATACGACAATGGGTACGATAAAAGGCGCGGTTGAAAACGAAATGAGATTTGAAATTGACGGGCAGCTTGCTTCATATAATTATAAAGAAGGTTCCAAAATACCGAAAGGCGCCGTTATATGTTCTCTTGACCCTAAAGATGCTATGACAAAAGCAGATTACGCCAAAAGCAAATATAAAAGCGAAGTATCGGCTTATAATTCGGCAAGAGAAAGGTACAAAGTATACGAAGAACTTTATACGATGAAAGCTCTTTCCGAAAGCAAGTTATACGAGGCAAAATATGAAATAGAATCGGCGGAATCAAAGGTAAAAGCGACTTTGTCCGAGGTTGAACTTTCCCAGTCAAATTTGGCAAAAACAAATCTTATGGCTCCCAGCGACGGAATTCTTGCAGAAATAATAATAAAACCCGGCGATTATATAACGCCCCAGGACGTTGTGGCTAAATTTATAAGCGATAAAGGCACAAATTTTGAAGTTGACGTACCCGAAAAAGACGTTTATAAATTGGCAGTCGGACAGACCGTCAATATAACATGCGATTCTCATCAGGGAAAAACATTTACCGGCAAGTTAACGGAAATAGCCCCTACCGTTAAAGAAAGAACAAGAACCGCAACGGTAAAAGTCAGAGTTGAAAATGACGAAGGTCTGTTAAGATCCGGAATGTTCGGAAGAGGAGTCATAATACTTAAAGAATTAAAAGACGTAATGCTGGTTCCTTCCGAGAGTATAATTTCACTTAATGATAACGTATTTTTGGTTCCGGTAGTCGCGCCTGATTACAGAACGCCCGGCGAAGGCGTTGTTCAGATGAGACCGTGCCAGATCGGCGACAAACTTACCGATAAAACCGTAATTACTCAGGGTTTGCAGGTTGACGATCTTGTCGTTATTGAAACACAGGGACAGCTGTCAGACGGCATAAAAGTTAAATTCCTTGAAGCAATAGAAGACAAAGTAGACGAGCCGGCTCAAAACTAGAAGCTATCCTTAAATAGAAAATTGGTAAATTACTCTTATGATAGAATTCGGAATTAGAAGACCAATAACGACTTTAATGCTTGTTATTGCTATGTTGCTGTTTTCTGCAATTTCTACAATGAGAATCCCCGTAGAATTATATCCCAGCGCACAGTCCGGACTTGTAAGCGTCGTTACAAGATTAAGAGGCGGAGTCGCTTCCAGTGAAGTTGAAAAATATGTAACAAGACCGATGGAAGAAGTCTTTTCTGAATTAAACGGTTTAAAGGAAATGATTTCTTCTTCAAAAGAATCCGAATCAAACATTATGATGATGTTTCATCACAATGTGGATACGGATTTTATAGTTATTGATATAAGAGAAAAGATTGCGATGGTCAAACATCTGCTGCCGAAAGAAACAGAAAAACCTATTATCGCCAAATTTGAGCAATCGGATTCCCCCGTTGTTATTTTGTCTTTAAGTTCAAATGAAAAGACCACCGAGCAATTAAGGATTATCGCGGAAGAACAGATAAAAGAAAAAATATTGAGAGTTTCCGGGGTTGCCAACGTTGAATTCGGCGGCGGCAGAGAACGAAAATTTCTTATAGAAATGGACAATGAGAAACTTTTGGGATATAAACTTTCAATACTTGAAGTCGTTCAGAAAATAAATTTAGCCAATTTATCAATATCGGCAGGCGAAATCAGACAATATAATCAGGATTTTGTAATCAGAGCCACAGGCGAATATAACAGTATCGCCGAAATAGAAAATACCGCAATAGCCATAACTCCGTCCGGTTCAATCGTCAGAATAGGCGATATCGCCACAGTCAGAGATTCATTTTATGAACCGACTTCATTTTCAAGATTAAATCTTCAGTCGGTAGTGTCTGTTTATATACAGAAAGAATCTACCGGAAATACCATAAAAATTGCAAATGAAGTTATGAGAGTACTGGATAAACTTAAAAAAGATATAGATAAAGATATAGTCATTACAACCGTAAAAAACGATTCCGAATATATAACAAAAGCTATTTCTTCTCTTGTTGAAGCGTTAATCGTCGGAGGAGTACTTCTTGCCAGCATTTTGTTTTTATTTATGAAAAATATCAGAAGCATTTTTATTGTAGCGACTACAATGCCTCTGAGTCTTTTTATGTCAATATTATTGATGCATTTTACAAATCAGACTTTTAACATAATGACTTTAAGCGGACTTGCCATGGGCATGGCTAATGTTATGGATAATTCTATTGTCGTTATAGAAAATATATCATTTCATTACCACAGGAAAACATTTAAAAATAAACTTGAACTTATCGTTAATGCCACAAAAGAACTGTGGCAGCCGATATTTGCTTCAACCGTAACGACTATAGTCGTATTTTTGCCTTTGGTGTTTTTGGAACCTGAAATAAGGCAGATGTATGTTCCGTTTGCCTTGGTTATTACGTTTGCGCTCGTCGCTTCTTTAGTCGGTACGATGTTATTTATTCCCCCTCAGATATATAAGTGGCAGAATAAATTTGAGCTTGACTTTCAAAAGTGGTATATAAAAGTGCGCCATTATTACGGACGTATCCTTAAAATTGCTTTTAGAAGAAAAACATGGGTGTGGATTATAACTTTAGCGGCTTTTATTTTTGCGGTTCACATTTTGATGACGAGAGATTCCGAGTTTATGGATCCCGGCGATGTTAATACTTTCCGCATAGGTATTCAATTCCCGCCTGCAACAAGAATAGAAATATCAAACGAAATAGTTAAAAAGATGGAAGAAGCTCTTTTAAGTTACAGCGATGACGTAAAAAGAGTTTCTTCAAAAGTTGAAAAACTGCATACTTTTGTTGAAGTTACGGTATATAAAGACGCGGATAAATTTAAAGAAGAATTTAGAAAACGGTTCGGCGAATTTTCCCCGGCTTTTGTATATTACCAGGATTCGCAAAGCAGCACTTCAAAAGAAATTTTTGTTGATTTTTACGGGCAGGATTACGGAACTTTAAAACAGCTAGCTTTTTCTTCTTCAGGCAGATTACAGCAGGTAAAAGGATTAACCGACGTGAAAATAAGAATGAGAGAAGACGAACCTGAAGTTTTAATAAACGTTGATTATGCCAGACTGTCAATATTCGGACTGACTACTTATTATTTCAGCAATACTCTTCACTGCCAGATAAGAGGCCTTATCGCCACTCAGTACAGAAGTGAAGGCAAGCAAATAGAAACTATATGCAGACTTACTCCCGGCAGCATAAACAGAGTTGACGAACTGCCTTTTTTAGGCATAGTCAATCCTCGCAAAGATATAGTATATGTCGGACAGGTAGCAAACCTTGAAAAAATTAAAACCAATCAGGAAATATGGCATAAAAACAAGAAAAGATTTATACAAATCAGCGCAAACAGAGCAAAAATAGGTCTGACTACGGCTGCAGAAAAAATAAACGCAACTTTAAAAGGAGTAGCTTTCCCTCAGGATTATTCGTTTAATATATCCGGAGATTATGAAAAAACAGTCAAAAATAAAGGACAGTTTCTTCTTGCGGTTTCTCTTACGGTTATATTGATATTTTTTGTGCTTGCTTCTATTTTTGAATCGTATATTCAGCCGACTTTAATTATGTTTTCGCTGCCGCTTAGCATTATAGGAGTTTCTTTTGCATTATGGGTGTTTAAAAAACCTATCAGTCTCGGCGTATGGATAGGAATGATGATTTTATTCGGTTCAATAGTTTACAGTTCAATTATTATCGTTGATAAAATAAACCAGAGACGCGTCGGCAGAAAAAATTTATTGCGAGTTATTTTTGAATCTTGCAAAGAAAGATTAAGACCGGAACTTATCACATTTTTAATGAAAACTCTCGGGCTTTTGCCTATGGTTTTAAGCAGAGACGAATCGGCAAGCATGTGGAGATCTCTGGGCCTTACGGTTTTATTCGGAACTGTAACGGGCACAATTTTAACTATGATAATTATTCCGACGGCATATTACGTTTTGGAAAGACCGAAAGAAAGCATAAACGCGTTCTTTAAAAATCTGAAATTAAGTGCGCTGTTAAAAATATTGCAAAAATTTTATAATAAACATAGGAAAAAAGAAGATAATCCTATACTGAGAGAAAATATATGAGTTTATTAAGACTTCCCGTAGACAGGCCGGTAACGACAGTAATGATATTTCTCGGAATAATTTTAATGGGGCTTATATCATGGTCTAGAATTCCGCAGGAATTATTTCCGGCTATGGAATATCCTCAGATAACTATTGTGACAAAATACGAGGGAGCAGGTCCCGAAGAATCTGAAAAACTTGTCAGCAAACTGATAGAAGAAACAGCCGGCACCGCAAAAAGAATCAAGAGAGTTTCATCAATTTCAAAAGAAGGCGTTTCTATTGTTTCATGCGAGTTTATTTGGGGCACAAATATGGATTTTGCTTCAATGGACATAAGAGAAAAGATAGATTTAATTAAGGAATCTCTTCCTAAAGACGCATTAGATCCGATAGTATTGAAATATAATCCTATGCAGGTTGAAGCCATAATATTATCCGCAAATTATAAAAATGAAGAAGCTTCTGCTCTTAAAATGGCAGAATTGAGAACTTTTGTTAAAAAAAATATAAAAGACGAACTTGAAAGACTTGAAGGCGTGGCGAAAGTTGAAATAAGAGGCGGCGAACAAAAAGAAGTGCTTGTAGAAATTGACAAAGGACGTCTTCTTGCAAACCAGGTGTCAATAACGGATGTAATTAATTCTCTTCAAACCGCAAACATTACTTATCCGGCCGGAACGATAAAGGAAGAAAAACACGAATATATAGTCAAAACAGTCGGAGAATTTAAAAATCTTAACGATATAGAATCTCTTTCTTTCAGTAAACAGGCCCAGCAGGAACGCAACATAAATTACAGAAGAGACAGAACGACAAGAGACGAAACCGGTGAGAAAATAGTTTATATGAGAGATGTTGCCGACATTAAAGAAACTCTTAAAGACATAAAGGGATATTCAAGATACAATTCAAGAGAAAATATTTCAATAGGAATTTTTCCCCAATCAGGCGCAAATCTGATAAACATGTCAAAGCTTATTCATGATAAATTAAAATCAATTGAAGATAAAATACCAGAAAATGTTGAAATTATTACGACTTATGACCAGTCAATATTTATAAAAAAATCTTTAAATAATATTTACCAGTCTGCGATACAGGGGACGATGTTGTCTTTTATACTTCTTTATTTTTTTATGAAAAGCTTTGTAGGTTCTACGATAATAAATATTGCGATTCCTATAACTTTGTGCGTTACTTTGAGTTTAATGTATTTCAATAATATTTCAATCAACTCAATGTCTCTGGGAGGCCTTACAATAGGTATAGGAATGGTTGTTGACAACTCAAATATAATTCTTGAAAATATTCTGCTGACAATCCACAAAAATAAGAGAACCGGTATTCCGAAAAAAGAAAGCATATATGCCGCTTCATCAACTTTATTGGCGCCTATACTCAGTTCAACTTTTACAACCGTTGCGATTTTTATTCCTTTTATATTCGTAGCCGGTATGATAGGGCAGTTATTTTCTCAGCTTGCTTTTACGATTACATTTTCAATGTTGGCGTCTATTTTTGCGGCTATGTTTCTTGTTCCGAGGCTTGCACTGCAGGCTAATCTTGCAAATCAATCAGTGACAGCCGGTATGGAAAGCATTAACAGATATTTTACTCCGCTATTAAAATCAACTCTTGATTTTAAACCGGGAAAGATTTTTTTATATATTTTTATCTATGCTTTAATAGGCGTATTGGCAATGTATTTGATACCTAAAGAATTTATGCCTAAAACAGATGAAAGAAGGTTTGTTTTAAATGTATCTCTGCATCCGGATACTCCTTTGGAAATAACAAATGATGTCGTTAAAAAAATAGAAAAGGCTATATCCAGATATGACGAAGTTACCGATATCGCTACAAGCATCGGATCAACCGGCGATCAGGTCGGTTCGGCTTCAGTTGAAACTCTGGGCAGCTATCAGGCAAGAATAATAACAAATCTGACGCCTAAGGGATTGTCTACAGAACGTATTGTAACGGAACTAAGCGATGAAATTAAAAAAATGAATATTAAAAATCTTGATACGGAATTCGTTACTCAACAAGGGCTTTTTGGTTCCGGCGTAGGGGGCGGTTCAGGCGTAACTGTTGAACTTAAAGGAAAAGATTTATCTAAATTAAGAGAGTATTCTATAAAATTGAGAAAAACTATGGATACTATGCCCGCATTTTACGGTATTAAAGTTGATCCTTCAGACGAAGTGCCGGAATTGAGGCTTACTATTGACAGGGAAAGAGCTTCTTTATTCGGACTTTCAACGCAGGATATTGCCGCTATGACGCTGGCGGGTATCAAAGGTTTTGTTGCAACGAAACTGAAATTGCAAGATGATGAAATGGATATAAGAGTCAGAATGAAACCCGAAGACAGGGATACTCTTGACAAAGTTATGGAAATGACGGCTTATTCTTCATGGGGTATGACTATACAGTTAAAGCAGATAGCGCAGGCGACTTTTGTTAAAACATTGCCCGCAATTAAGAGAATTGAAAGGGAAAGAACGTATCTTATAACGGCAAATGTTAACGGAAATTTTATGAAAGCCGTTAAAGAATTACAGGAAATACTTGACGATTCTTACAATAATACGCATGTTACGTCCGTAATAACCGGAGAAATGCTTGCGATGAAAGAATCTCTTTCTCAAACATCTTTTGCCATGATACTGGGTATTGTAATTATATTTATGATTCTTGCGTCTCAGTTTGAATCGCTGTTGCAGCCTATTCTTGTTATGACCGCGGTTCCTATGGGAGTTATCGGCGCAATCTGTACTTTGTTTATAACGGGTCAGTCAATAAACTCTATTTCAATGCTCGGCATAATAATGTTGATAGGAAACGTTGTTAATATATCAATTTTATTGATAGACAGATATAATTTTCATTACAATAAAGAACCTGATAAATACGGAGATATTCTGTCTCTTAAAAAAATGATAATAACAATTACCGTGGAACATATCAGACCCATAACTATGACAACTTTAACTACTGTTGTAGGGCTTTTGCCTCTTTCTCTTGGTTTAGGAGAAGGCGCTACGACAAATCAGCCTATGGCCATAGCCGTTTGCGGCGGATTATCTTTTGCACTTGCTCTTGCTCTTTTATTTGTTCCGTATATTTATTTATACGCTAAAGGAATGAGAAACAGGATAGACAGCGAGTTTATTAATAAATAATATCGGTTAACATTGGTAAATTCAGTTCTTATTCATACTTATTTCAATTTACCGGTATCAGTTTATTCTACGGGTGAATTTTCCTGCTTTAAATGATAGATTTTCTTTCATCGGCGCGCAGCCGGCTATCAGTATTTTCTATTATAAACTTATGATTAATAAATTAATGGTTGCGAATACAAACGGGATATCTGTTTTATTGCCCAAGCTTCATAAGCTCGTTTAATTCTTTAAAACGGACTATATAAATATATACGATTATGTGCAAAAGAGAAGAAGCATACAAACCGGCGACCATATCATCAAGTATAACGCCGAAAGCAGACGTCATTTTTTTATCTATGTATCTTATAGGAAAAGGTTTCCAAACGTCAAACATTCTGAAAAACATAAAACCTACGGGATAAATCCACCAGTTTGATAAATCGTTTTTTAAAATATAAGCTACAGGAATAAAAGTGATGGCCTGACCTATAAACTCGTCTATAACAATAAAAGAAGGATCATGTTTTGTATATTTTAAAACCTCTTTAACAGCGCTTAATCCGGTTAAAAATGAAATAATTATTGCCAATATCAAACCTGTTAATCCGAAATAATAACAGATCAGGCAAATAAGGGGCAGGCTTACCAGAGACCCTGCCGTGCCGGGCGCCACCGGAAAATAACCGGCTCCGAAAAGAGTTGAAACCGCAAAGGCATGTTGTTTTTTCATTCTGTTTTAATCTCCAAAGGTTTATCGTATCTATTTTGCGTCTTAAAAATTTCAAGGTATTTATTTTTCATTGCAATGGCCGCTTCTTTTTTCCCCTCATGTTTATACATCTGCGCCAAATTATAATATATCATTTCGTTATAAGCGTTTAAATTCAATGCTTTTAAAAGATAAGTTTCCGCCGCTTTAATATTATTCATATGAATATACAATACGGCGAGATTTACATAATGTTTTGATTCTTTAGGATTCAGAGAAATTGCTTTTAAATATTTTTTTTCGGCGTCTTTATATCTGTATGAATCTGACAGCAATCCGGCAACGTTGGCATTTGCAACGTCTGATTCCGGATTATCAATAAGAGCGTTTACCCAAAAAATTTGTTTGTTTTTAAATTTATCGGTCTGATAAAATGATATTAAAAAAAATATTGAAGATATAACGATTAAAAAAATACTTATCATTTTTGTATTTTTTTTATAAAAATCTTCAGATATTTCGGACAGTAACAAAAATATGCCTGCCATAGGTAAATAAATTCTGTGAACATCGTAATTGTTATTTGGAACGAGGCATGACGGAATAATATACAAAAGAAACCATAAACTATAAAAAATAACAAATCTTAATCTTATTTTGTTTTTTGCCGTAAAAAACAGTAATATAAATAAAATAACGGTATATAAAAAATGAAAGTAATTAATATCTATTTTGGAAGCAAGAATTGAAATGTCAGTAGGAAAAATTATAAGTTGGGTATAACGGATTAACACCGGTATATTTGTTAAAGCAGAATTAAATAAAATATCAATCGGAGTATCCGCGGGCTGATAGCTGAAAATAAAATGTCTGATAACAAAAAAGACGGTTATGAGTCCTAACCATACATATATAATATTAAGATATTGTTTTATTTTATATTTTTCGGCGATAAGATAAAATATGTAAATAAAAACGCTTACCACGGCCGTTTCTTTTGTAAACAGCGAAAGTATAAAGAATAAAATATGAAAAAATAAATTATCCCGTCCGTTATTATTGCAATATTTGACAAAGAAATAAAATGATAATACGCAGAATAAAGCCAAAAGACTGTCGTTTCTTCCCGGGATCCATGCGACCGCTTTAACAAGAGCGGGATGAACGGCAAAAAGAAGCGTAAACAAAAAAGATAAGATTTTGTCATATTTTAACAGCGAAAACATAAGAAATATTGAAAATACCGCGGATAAATGAATTAAAACGTTTGTTAAATGATACCCGTAAGGTTTTACGTTATAAACTATTTTATCGCAAAGAAAAGACAGATTTAAAACCGGTCTGTAGTATTTGTCGTTTTCTCTGGCAAAAACAGTGTCTGTAACGATATTTTTTATATTTGCCGCTTTTAAATAATTCTGTTTGTCTAAAATCAGAACATCGTCGTCAAAATAAACAAAATTATAGAAAATGGTTTTGCCGTATAATGAAAAAACAACGGCGGCAAGTATGAAAAAAACTTTTATATTTAGATTCTTTTCAAAAAAATTTTGTAGCATATGCAGTTATTATACATAAAAAAACCGGCGAAACGTATAATCCGCCGGTTTTTTACTTTTATTTTTAAAAATTAAAGAGAAACATTTTTAACTTTTGTTACGCCTTCAATTTTTGATATTTTATCAATTAAATCATTTGATACCGAACTGTCAACTTCAACTATTGTTATAGCTTCTTTTCCTATTTGTTTTCTGCCGACTGTCATACCGGCAATATTGACGTTTGCGGCGCCTATTACGGTGCCGAGATTCCCGATTACGCCCGGTTTATCTGTGTTTGTTATGAATATTTTGTTTCCCGAAGGCATTACGTCAACGGCAAGTCCGTTAATTTCAATTATTCTCTGGTTTTTATCAAACAGAGTTCCCGATATTGAGTATTCGCCTTTTGATGTTTTTACTTTTGCGATAATTAATCCTGAATAGTCGGAACAGTCTCTTATAAGAGCTTCTTTTATTTTTATTCCCCTTTCTTTTGCGACTGAAGGTGCATTTACAAAATTAACTTTTAAATCAAGAATCTGGCTTAAAATACCTTTTAAATAAGCGACCGTAAGAGAACTTGTGTTTAAAGTTGAAATAGTTCCCTGATAAGTAATTTCTATTTCCGATATTCCGCCGTCTATTGTCTGTCCCTGAAAAGCGCCTATTTTATCGGATAAATCAATGTAAGGAACAAGTTTTTTATAAGTTTCCCAGTCAACAGTCGGAACATTAACTGCGTTTCTTATTAAACCTTTTGTAAAGTAATCTATGATAACTCCGCTCATTTCTTCGGCTATCTTAATCTGGGCTTCTTCCGTTGAAGCCGCCAAATGAGGGGTTACGACTACATTGTCCGTTTCAATGATCGTCCAGTCTTCCGGCGGTTCTTTTGCAAAAACGTCAAGAGCCGCTCCTTTTACCTGTCCTGATTTTATAGCGTCCGACAGATCTTTTTCGTTTATAATAGGACCTCTTGCGCAGTTTATTATGCATACGCCTTTTTTCATTTTTTTGATTGATTCAGTATTAATCATTCCTTTAGTTGAATCGTTTAAGGGAGAATGAAGAGAAATATAATCGGCCTGCGCGTAAACTTCGTCAAGCGATTTAATTTTTATGCCGTAACTTGAAGCTATTTCGGCATTTGCAAACGGATCATAAGCGATGACTTTCATGCCGAATGCTATCATTCTTTTTGCGACTTCGGTGCCTATTCTGCCAAGCCCTATAAGTCCGAGAGTTTTTCCCTGCATTTCACAGCCCATGAAGTTTTTTCTGTCCCACTTTTTTGATTTAAGAGATTTGTGCGCTTCCGGGATATTCCTTGCCAGAGAAAGCATGAGACCTATTGTATGTTCGGCAGCTGAAATCGTATTGCCGCCCGGAACATTCGCTACTACTATTCCTTTTTGGGTTGCGGCATTTTTATCTACATTGTCTACGCCGGTACCGGCTCTTCCTATAAATTTTAGTTTATCGGCCGCTTCAATAATGTCTGCGGTGACTTTTACTTCCGAACGTATTAAAAGACCGTCATAATTTTTTATCAGTTCTTTAAATTTTTCCGGAGACGGTTTGTTGAATACTTCAATTTTAAATTCCGGATGTTTCAATAATTCATCTAATCCTTCCTGGCTGTCGTAAGTCATCAAAATTTTGTACATTTTAATCCTCTTTTATTATTTAATAAAAATCTTTAAATTGCACTATGGATTTATCCGGTATACTCTCTATTTTAATATTTCATTAATTTTAGAGTTTAGTTTACTATTTTCTTGTATTTTTTTCAATAAATCATCGCTGTAAGTTATTCCGAATTTTCTAAGATCAGGTATATATAAAATATTTTCTACAGTTTTTAATACTGCATTGTTTTTAGGTTTTTTAGGATCAAAGTTGCCGAATACAGATTCAATGTAAGATATATTTCTTTGTTTCTGTATAATAATTGAAATCCACGTATGAAGTTGAAATCCTTCCTGAAGAGACAGCGGATAATCTTCGGCTTTCACAATACCTTTGCTATTGTTTAAAACCGCAAATGAATTATTAAGGCTTTTATTCCAATTGTACGCAATTATAGATATATTTATTATAAAAAACACAAGCAGAATTATATTTAGAATCTTTATTATTTTAAAATTAATAAAAATATTTTTTTTGAAAACTAAAAAAAGCGAAACTGAAAAAAATAACGGAACAAAAAAATTCAATAATCTGTATTTAGCTATGGCATAGAGAAAATTATATTTTATAAACAACAAAATCAAACATAAAAAACATGAAACTAAAATAGCAAATATGAGTTTGTTTTTGTTTTTAAAAAATGATAACGAACAAATTAACGCAATAATCGCAAAAGTGATTAAGACCTGACGCGGTTTCCAGCCTTCAAACGCTTCAATTAGAGGATTTTTTGCTATATAAATAAAAAAATCTTTGTCGGTGAAAAAGTTTTTTAAAAATAAATATATCGTCAACAAAAAGATAAAAAATATTATATATAAAAATAGTTCTTTTAATATCTTCGTATCGGCGTTAAGCGTTTTTATTTTAAATATATGATAAACGGCAAGTAATGAGACAAAAATAACATTCCATTCATAATTTTTTATCAACAACAATGAAACAATAATCAGCAATAATAATTTTTTATATGTGATTTTGTTGTAATCCTCAAATATAAATATTACGGCAATTATCCAATATAATCCCGCGCAAATGAAACTTTTACTCGAAATAAATGTTCCCACAAAATTCATGGTAATCAAGTAAGATAATAAAACAAATTGAAAGTAATCTTTATTTTTTGAGGGTATATTTACATATGCAGTAAAAAGACATATCAAAGTTACAAAAAAGAACCAAAAACCCTGTAGAATTATTAATAAATTAAAATCGGTGCTGCCTAACTTTATTGCAATGATCATAGGCAGGTTTACTATAAAAGTTGCAAAAAATCTTTCTTCAGTCCACAAAACATTTAATAAAATATTGGCAAAGTTAAAAGTACCGTCATTTAAAAGAGCAATATTGTAAAAAGCATTAATTAAAAAAACTACCGTCAAAGATACAAATGTAATTTGCGGTAGTTTTTCGAGTATATGTTTTTTTAATAATTTAAAAGTTTTTATCATTTTATTTTTTGAACAATATTTTTTTTGTTCAGTTTGTATTTTTTTCTGCTATTTTTTTTAATAATTCATTATCGTAGGATATCTCAAATTTTTTTAGATTCGGCATCGTTTCTACGAACAATGCAATGTTGAAAAAAGTAAGATGAAAAACTCGATTCTGTTTATCCTCAATATATATTACTGATTTTATATGAGATTGTCCTCGTTGTTTTTGTAAAATTATCGAAAGCCAAGGATTTAAATGATCCCCTTCTTGTAATCGTAAAGTTTTCGTATTGGCTGATGAAATAATGCCTTGAGTTTTTGAAATCAACTTGTAAAAATCATTAAGTTCATAATTCCAAATTTTAGCTATTACTGAAATATTTATTATAAATATTATTAATAACAATAAATTTAAAATTTTTATTGTAGTGAAATTCATAACGATTTTTTTCTTGTAAATATAAAATATGATGGATGATAATAGTAGAGGCATGATAAAATTAAGTAATCTAAAATTACCTATAAAATATAAAAAATTATTTTTCAACATAGAATATGGAATAAAAATGAATGATAGATATAATAATAGTTTGAACAATAAATTATTAACTTTAATGAACGGTTTCATCACTATAAATAATATAGATAACAATGTAATTGAAAAAATAATAAAATTTGAATCCGTATAAAATTCAATGATAGGATTAAATAGAAATGAGGCATAGTAATAATAACTATTATAAACCCATAGTATCGTTAAAATAAATATAATAAATAAAACTATTAATAAAAAAAATTTAAAAATTTTAATTGTTTCAATATTGGTATAATCAATTTCTTTAATCTTTATAAACCAATATATGAGCAATAAAAATATAAAAATTGCAGACCATTGATAATTTTTTATCATAGCAAAGGAACAAATTAAAAGTAGCATTAATTTTTTAAATGATATGGTATTAAAATTTTCAAATATGAATATAATTGCTATTATCCAAAATAAACCGGCACATAAAAAACTCTTATTTGAAAAATATGTCCCGACAAAATTCATGGAAATTAAATAAGACAATAAAATGAAATGAAAATAATTTTTATTTTTGGCGGGTATATTAATATATGCGATAAAAAGACATATTAAAGTTACGAAAAAGAACCAAAACCCTTGCAAAAGTATGAATAAATTAAAATCCTTACAGCCTAGTTTGATAGCCAAAATCATTGGTAAATTTACAATAAAGGTTGCATAATTTCTATTCTCATTATCCCAAAATATATTATTTAATATATTAATAAAATCCCAAGTTCCATCGCCTAGTAATGCGATATTATAAAAAGCATTAATTAAAAAAACTACCGTTAACGTTATAAAAGTAAGTTTCGGGAGGTTTTCAAGCACATATTTGTTGAAGAGTGTAAAAAATGTTTTCATTTTTTAATTTTTATAAATGAATTCTTTTTGTTCTATTTTTTTCAATAATTCATCACTATATATAATATTAAATTTTGTTAAGTCAGGAAGAGTTTCTTTTGATATTGCAATATTAAATAAAGGATTTTCGTATTCAAAACAATGATCAAGATATGCAATTGAAAATAATTCAGATATTCCTTTTTGCCTTTGCAAAATAATTGAAATGTATGGATTTAAATGATAATATTTTTCTTGTAATTTATAATGTGTTTTTAAAAATGTTTCATTTTCTAATAATATTCCTCGGGTGTTGGTAAGATATGTGCTAAAAGTATTCAGTTCTTTATTCCACTTATTAGTTATAATAAAAATATTTAATATAAAAATAATTAATAATGATAAATTTAAAATTTTAATTATTTTATAGTTCAATAAAATATTTCTTTTATAAACATAAAATAAAATAAATAAAAATATTAATGGTATAGCAAAATTTAATACTTTATATATAGCGATAGAATATAGAAAATTATATTTAAATAATAAAAATATTGTATAAATAAAAACAATTTTTAAAAGTATGCATATAAATTTTGTTTGTTTAATAAATGCTGATACTAAAATAAAACTTATAAACAACATTATGAAAATAAATTGTATAAATCTTTGATCTGTATAAAATCTGATTATATCAGGAATAATCATTTGTTTATATTGAGAATAAATGACAATATTCTGGCGTATTGTTAGAAAAAACATTATCAAAATAAGGAATAATATTAAAACTTTAATAATTTTATGAAGTGTATTTTTTTTAAAATTTAATTCTCTTATTTTTATAATCAAATATGACATAAATAATAGCGCAAAAACAGCCGACCATTGATAATTTTGTATTAAAAGAAATGCGGATATTAATATTAAAAAAAGTTTTTTATAGGAAATATCGTTAAAATTTTCAAACATAAATATAATTGATATTATCCAGAATAAACCGGCACACAAAAAACTTTCGCTTGTAATAAAACAACCTATAAAATTTATACATATCAGATAAGACAGTAATACAAAATCAAACAAATTTATATATTTTCTCGGTATATTTTTATATGTTATAAACAAACATATGAGAGGAACTAAATAATACCAAAAGGCATGTAGTATAATTAGAAAATTAAAATTAATAATTCCCAGTTTTATAGATACTACTTGCGGAAAAGTTAAAAGAATTAAAGCAAATAATCTATAAGAAATATCAGAGAAAGGCCTGGTTAGTATATTTATAAAAATCCATGTTCCATCTGCTAGTAATCCAATATTGAATAAAGAAATAATTAAAAAAACTACCGTCAAAGATACAAATGTAATTTGCGGTAGTTTTTCGAGCACATGTTTTTCAAACAAATTGAAAATTTTTATCATTTTGTTTTATTTTTATATTTTTTTCTGTCAAAAACTATATCTATTACTTCGTCCATATGCTTAACGGGAATCATTGTTATTTTTTTCTTGATATTTTCAGGAATATCGGCCAAATCTTTTTTGTTGCCTATGGGAAATAATATCGTCGTTATGCCCTCTCTGTAAGCCGCCAGAACTTTTTCTTTTAACCCGCCGATTGCAAGAGCTCTTCCTCTTAAAGTTATTTCGCCTGTCATTGCTATTTTTTTCTTAACCGGAATATTCATACAGACCGAAGCAAGCGCCGTTGCCATAGCAAGTCCTGCGCTCGGACCGTCTTTCGGAACAGCGCCTTCCGGCACATGCACGTGGAAATCCGTGTCTTTAAAAATTTCATCTTTAATACCCAGTTTTTTAGCGGAAGATTTTACGTAAGTAAGGGCTGCCTGAACAGATTCTTTCATCACGTCTCCGAGTTTTCCGGTAAGATTGAGCATTCCTTTGCCTTTCATTTTATTGACTTCAATCGTCAGAGTTTCCCCTCCGACTTCCGTCCATGCAAGACCCGTTACTACTCCTATGTCGTTTTCGGCGATTCTGTCTCTTTCATAATGCGGAATACCCAGATAAGTTTCAACATTTTCGGATGTTACGATAATTGTTTTTTTATCTTTTTCCAATGAAAGCTGTTTTGCGATTTTTCTGCATAGATTTGCGATTTCTCTGTTTAAATTTCTTACGCCGGCCTCATGAGTATAACTTGATATTATAACTTTTATCGCATCGTCTTTTATTGATAATTCGTTTTCTTTCAGACCATGGTCTTTTATCTGTTTCGGGATTAAATATTTTGTCGCAATAGAAAGTTTTTCTTCATCGGTATAACCGGAAAATCGGATAACTTCAAGCCTGTCCAACAAAGTAGTCGGTATATTGTTAAGCGTATTTGCCGTAGTTATGAACATAACGTCGGATAAGTCATAATCTACGTCAAGATAATGATCGTTAAAAGAATAGTTTTGTTCGGGATCAAGAACTTCAAGCAGAGCCGAAGAAGGATCTCCTCTCCAGTCGCTGCCCATTTTGTCTATTTCGTCAAGAACAAAAACAGGATTGCTCGATCCGGCTTTTTTCATAGACTGTATTATTTTTCCGGGCATTGAGCCGATATATGTTCTTCTGTGCCCTCTGATCTCGGCTTCGTCCTTTACGCCTCCCATTGAAATTCTTACCAGACTTCTTCCGAGACTTCTTGCAACTGATTTTGCTATGGAGGTTTTACCTACTCCCGGAGGACCTATAAAACACAAAATAGGACCCTTTATTTTTTTTACTCTTGATAATACGGCTAAGTATTCAATTACGCGTTCTTTGACTTTTTCAAGACCGTAATGGTCTTCGTCAAGTATTTCTTTGGCTCTTATTAAATCAAGGTTGTCTTCGGTAAGATGCTGCCAGGGAATGTCAAGAAGCCATTCAACATAGGTTCTTATTACGCTTGCCTCCGGAGACATCGGCATCATTTTTTCCATTCTGTTAAGCTCTTTTTCGGCTATTTCTCTTGCCTGTTTTGACATTGAACTTGCTTTTATTTTTTCTCTCAGTTCATCTATCTCTTTTGAATTATCGTCTTTTTGTTTCAGCTCTTTTTGAATGGCTTTCATTTGCTCGTTAAGATAATATTCTTTTTGGTTTTTTTCTATCTGTGTTCTGACTCTGTTTTGTATTCTGCGTTCAATATTTAAAATTTCTATTTCGGCGTTTAAAATCTGGATTATTTTATTTAGCCTCTTTTCGGGGTTAGTGGCTTCCAATATGGACTGTTTTTCATTATTCTTTATTGATATATGCGAAGCGATTGTATCTGCCAGTTTTGACGGTTCCTGTATATTTGAAACGGATATTGAAATTTCCATAGGCATTCTCGGATTTAATTTTACATATTGTTCAAACAAAGAAACGGTTCTTCTCATTATTGCTTCTATTTCCGGAGTTTTATCGGTAATATCGTCAAAAACGCTTAGTCCTACTTCAACGTAGCCTTTGTCGTTTAATTTAAATTCCGTCCATTCGGCTCTTGCGATACATTCAATAAGTATTTTTAACGTGCCGTCGGGCATTTTAAGCATTTGCAAAATTTCGCATACCGTTCCAATTTTATATATATCGTCCGGAGTGGGATCTTCTATTTGTAAGTTTTTCTGAGACACAACAAATATTAATCTGTTGCCGGTCATCGTTTCTTCCAAAGCTCTTATTGATTTTTCTCTTCCGACAGCCAAAGGAAGCACCATTGCCGGAAAAACGACTATATCCCTGACGGGAAGCATGGGTAACATTTTAGGAATATCCTGCAAATTGCCTTCACTTGCCACTTTATCTAGTTCGCTCATGCGATCTCCTTCGTTCCGTCTTTATAAACGTATTTCGGCTGATTATTTTTAACTACTGTATCTGCGTCAACTATACATTTTATTACTTTATTTTCCTGAAATTTGTCAAACATTGTTTCCATAAGAATATTTTCAATCATTGATCTCAATCCTCTTGCGCCGGATTTTCTTTTTATCGCAAGAGAAGCTATTGCATGCAAAGCTTCATTTTCAAAAACAAGTTCAATGTTTTCCTGTTTAAAAATCTTTGTATATTGTTTTACAAGAGAATTTTTCGGTTCAGTTAAAATATGAATAAAATCTTCTGCGGTTAAGTGATTTAACGTTGATATTACAGGAAGTCTTCCTACAAGTTCCGGTATAAGTCCGTATTTAATCAAATCCTGAGTTTCAACATTTGCGAATATTTTATCTTTATTCTTTAATTTTTCTTCATTATTTAAATTTTCTTTGCTGTTTAAAAAACCAATGATTTTTTTATTCATTCTCGTTTCAATAATTTTTTCCAAACCGTCAAAAGCTCCGCCGCATATAAACAAGATATTTGTCGTGTCTATCTGTATAAATTCCTGCTGGGGATGTTTTCTGCCTCCCTGCGGAGGAACATTTGCAACAGTACCTTCTATTATTTTCAATAAAGCCTGCTGGACTCCTTCTCCTGAAACATCTCTTGTTATTGTAGGAGTTTCCGACTTTCTTGAAATTTTATCTATTTCATCTATGTAAATTATTCCTCTTTGCGCTTTTTTTATGTCAAAATTTGCGTTTTGAAGAAGTCTTAAAAGAATATTTTCAACATCTTCTCCTACATAGCCGGCTTCCGTCAAAGTCGTTGCGTCGGTAATGGCAAAAGGAACATCAAGCATTTTTGCAAGCGTTTGCGCAAGTAAAGTTTTTCCGGTTCCGGTAGGACCTAATAACAATACATTTGATTTTTGCAATTCAACGTCATCCGATGAATTGTTTTCTATTCTTCTATAATGATTATAAACCGCGACCGACAGTATTTTTTTTGCCTGTTCCTGACCTATCACATAACTGTCCAATATTTTTTTTATTTCTTTGGGTTTCGGCACTTTTTTAAAAGATTCCACTGTCTCTGATTGTTCAAGACGGTTTAAAATTTCATTTGAACTCTTTATGCAATCGGAACAAATTATAGTTCCTCCTCCGCCGACAAATCTTTTGCCTTTGGATTTTGGTTTGCCGCAAAAAAGACATTTTTGTTCCGTATCTTTTTCCATATTATTTTTTCCCCGATATTATAATGTCGTCTATTATTCCGTAATTTTTTGCCTCTTCCGCTGACATATAATAATTTCTTTCGGTATCAGCCATTACTTTTTCTTTCGTTTGCCCGGTGTGATTTGCGATAATTACCGATAATTTTTCTTTTGTTAATACTAATTCTCTTGTTTCAATATCAATATCCGATACAGTTCCGGAAATTCCCCCTCCGTAAATAAGAGGCTGGTGTATCATTATTCTCGAATGCTGCAATGCGTATCTTTTTCCCTTTGCGCCTGCTGCAAGAAGTACTGCTCCGAAAGACATTGCCATACCCATGCATATAGTGGTAACCGGGCTTTTTATATACTGCATTGTGTCATAAACGGCAAGCCCTGCCGTTACCATTCCGCCGGGACAATTTATATATAAAGTTATATCTTTTGTATTATCCTCGGCATCAAGAAATAAAAGCTGTGCGATAAGAGAATTCGCGGAATCTGTCGTAACGGCTCCTTCATGTCCGCCTACAAAAATAATCCTGTCTTTCAGTAATCTGGAATAAATATCATATCCGACTGAAGTATTTCCGCTTTTGTCTATAACCGTAGGTATAAAATTCGGCATTCGGGCCTCCTATTTTACTTTTACAGGCATATCTTTTTCGCTTTCGGTGACTTTTGCATTATCGGTTAAAAATTTAAATAATTTTTCTTCTTTCATTGAAGCCGATATATTGTTTTTGTGTTCTTTAAAATATTTTTCTACTTCATCTTTTCTTGTAGGATTTGAATCAAACATTTTTTGTTTTTCGGCTTCCAAATCCTGTTCTGAAACTTCCAGTTTCTCGGTTGTGTAAATGGAATTCAGAATATATGACAATCTTACATTTTTTTCGGCTTCATCGTTATATTTTTCCTGATTGGATTCAATTTGTTTTGCTACGTAATCCCCGGGAGCTCCCTGATTTTTCATATATTCCGACATTCTTTTTATTAAATATTCCTTTTGCTGAGCAATCATTGCGGAAGGAACGTCAAATTTATTGTGATTTAACAGATGCTCAACTATTTGTTTTTCAGTTTCGGCATTTTGTCTTTTTATTTCTTCCTGCTCCAGAGTTTCTTTTAATTTTTTCTTTAAATCTTCAAGATTTTCAAGCCCCATGTCTTTTGCAAAATCATCGTTTAGCTCAGGCAGATGCTTATTCTTTATTTCAACTACCGTGGTTTTAAATATAACTTTTTTGCCGGCTAATGTTTTGTTAGGATAATCTGCAGGATATTCAATTTCAATATCTTTTGTTTCTCCTTTTTTTGAGCCTGCCAAATCTTTAAATCCTTTTAATGTATTTTCGGCGCCGAGATCAATCATATGATCATCAGCCTTAATTTCTTTAATTTCCGCTCCGTCACAAAAACCCTGATAATTAACTATAACAAAACTGTCATTTTTTACAACTCCGTCTTCCGATACTGCAAGTTTTGCGTTTCTGTCAAGCATGATATTTATGTTTTCATCTATATTTGAATCCGTCACTCTCAGTTTTTCTTTTTTAATATCAATACCTTTATAATTTTTTACGGTTATTTCCGGATGGCATTCGGCCTCAAATACATATTTCAGATTTTTGCCGTCTTCAAAGTTAATATCTTTTACGGAAGGCATATCTATCGGTGAAAAATTTTCTTTTTCAAGAGCCGAAAAAACAGTCTTTTTAATCATATTTTCAACAAGTTTTTCTCTTGCAATTCCCGTATATTCTTTTTTTACAAGATCCATCGGAACTTTACCGGCTCTAAAACCGGGAACTTTTGCGGTAGCCTGTATAGATTGATATATATTTTCCAGTTCAGTATCCGTTTCTGATTTCGGTATTTCTATCTCCATTACCAAACCACAAGGTTTTTTCTCCAAAACTTTCGATTGAAATTCGCATTTTTGCGTACTCATTTTATCCCCTCTTATATTAAAATTATATTATTTTTTTATCGTTGGATTTACAGATTTTAAATAACTTTTTTATTTTACTATTATATAACGGTATTGTCAATATAAAAAACATAGTTTTTTTTTAATTTAATATTGATTTTGATACAGCCAAGCTTTGGCATTATTATGATTATATATTTTTATTTCTTTAGTTTTTTTGAAATTAGTGTTTTTTTTCAAAAAACCGTCAAAATTTTCAAATACGGCTGTATTATAGTCACTTATCACAATGTTATTGTATAAATTTATATCATTTTTTAAATATGGTATGCCTTCATAAGTTATAATATTAAGTAAAATATCGGTTCTTTCTTTTTGTAAAATTAAAAAATTATATACAAGCGGCGTAAAAACATTAATAAAAACAGTGTTTCTAATAAAAGAATCTCCCAGCAATCTTTTAAACATAAGGTGCTGCATTTTATATGTTTCGGTTTTAGGTATGGCAAAAGCATATGCTAATCCTTTAAATTGATTATAATCGTTAAATTTTTTTTCTCTGTAATATGTGTTTTCTGAATAATTTATAAGAATAAATTGCAAAACCATAAAAAATACGAATATTAAAACAAATGCATTTCTTAGAACGGTATTTTTAATTTCATATATAAAAAAAGTTATTAAAATCGGGATGAATATTATTACCGGATATATGTGTCTTGTAACTTTGTTTGGCGAAAGCGAAAAGATAAAAAGTATTAACAAAGGCGTTAAAATAAAAAGCAAATATTTTTTCTTAAAAATAAAATATACGGCTGCAAAGATAAAAGAAATGCATATAAAAGGCGAAATACTGAAATAATAGAAATCTTTTAAATAAAAAAAATAATCTGTTTGTATGTTGTCCTTCGCATATTTTATTAAATGATAAAATAGGTTATCAGGAAGATAATAATACCAAAGTATATATGCAGTAATTAATGAAAATCCAAATGACAATATTATATTTATAATTTTTTTTGTATTATTAACCGGACTTTTATAAAAAGCAAATATTATAATAAAAGGCAGATAAAGAAAAAATTGTTCTTTCGTCAATAATCCTAAAGCAATTGCAAAAATAATTTTCACATTCGGAAGTTTACCGTTTTTTTGTGAGGGTAGTATCAGATATATTGACAGCGCGAAAGCGGAAGCCAAGAGCGTTTCAATAAAAAATGTACGGTGTATTATAAAAAATAACGGCAGAAAACTTAGAATAAAACTTGCAAGCAAACCCGCCTGTTTTGAAATTATTTTTGATACTATACCATAAACTGACAGCAGTGTTATAAGAGATAAAAAAAAATTAAATACGCCTAAAAAAACGGCTATATCAGATATAAAGAATAAAAAAGGAAAAGCCAGTACGAAATATGCCGGAGGTTTCCAATAAGAAATAAGCGTTTCCATTAGGTCGGATATATTTCTTTCGTTTATAATATTTATCAGCTTATATTCATGTGCAAATGAAGTTGACATATCAACAATGCCAACGACTGATTCATCCATGGAAGAATAAAAATTATTGGTTTTTAAAACGATTAAAGTGTTTATAAAATGAAAACAAGCTATCAGTATAATTACAATAATAGCTTGTTTATTTGTTATTTTAAGAAAGAAATCAAATATTTTCATTCTTTATTTCATTAGAATATTTTTTTAATGTTTGTTTAATCTACCTTGTTATTTTTAAAATTGTAAATTTAGTTATTCCGGCCGGTAAATTAACGGCTACCGTTTCACCGGCTTTATGTCCCAATAATCCCTGCGCAAGAGGCGAGCCTATTGATATTTTCATTTCTAAAGGATTTGCTTCTTCTTCATCTACTATGGAGTACTCATATTCATCGCCGTCTTCATCTTTAATTGTAACCGTAACCCCTATAAAAATTTTATCGGGATCTATATTTTGTTCTTCAATTATTTTGGCTCTTGATAATTTTGAATCTATTTCGGCAATGCGCTGCATTAAATTAGTCAAAGATTCTTTTGCCGCATGATATTCGGCATTTTCTCTTAAATCGCCATGTTCTCTTGCTCTTGCGATTTCATCCTGTATCTGAGGTTTTCTTTTTTGTAGCCTGTCAAGTTCTTCTATAAGTTTATTTCTGCCTTCTCTCGTTAAATAAATTTCAGCCATTTTACTGCCCCTTTTATGAAGTCTTCTTCATATGCTTTTGTATAAAGAAATAAGTTTTTTTACCCATAAGTCCTGAGGAATTTTTCCTATAATTTTACCCTTTCTGAATAAAATTCCTTCTCCGTGTCCGCCGGCTATTCCGAAATCCGCGTCTTTGGCTTCACCGGGACCGTTTACGACGCATCCCATAACGGCTATTTTTATTTCTTTTTTATTTGTTTTTTTTATTTTTGCCAGTTCTTCTTCAAGCTTGTTTACAATATTTATTAAATCAACTTTGCATCTGGAACATGTCGGACATGATACGATGTCAACTCCCGTGTTTCTTAAATTTAAAGACTGCAGTATTTGATAAGCTACTTTTACTTCTTCAACGGGATTTGCGGTAAGAGAAACTCTGATTGTATCCCCTATTCCGGAATAAAGCATAATTGCAAGGCCCGAAGATGATTTTATAGTTCCTCTGAACATTGAACCGGACTCAGTAATTCCCAGATGAAGCGGATAATTTCTTTTTTGCGCGAATATTTTATGCGCTTCAACGGTTGTAGAAACGTCAGAAGCTTTTAAGGATACTGCTATATCATAAAAATTGCAATCTTCCAGTATTTTAACATGTTCCATTGCTCCTCTTACAAGAGCTTTGGCTCTGTCACACGGATTATTAAAATTGTGGACATCTTTTAAAGAACCGGCATTTACTCCTATTCTTATAGGAATTTTTGCTTTTTTTGCTTCTTTTACAAGTTCCACAACTTTTTCTTTGGAACCTATATTTCCGGGATTTATTCTTAATTTGTCAACGCCTTGTTTTACAGCTTCTATTGCGATTCTGTGGTCAAAATGAATATCGGCGACAAGAGGAATTGAAATGTTTTTTTTAATGTTTTTGATATTTTGCGCAGATTCCATATCAGGCACGGAAATGCGCACGATTTCGCAGCCGTACATTTCAAGTTCTTTTATTTGTCTTACCGTTGCTTTCCAGTCTCTTGTGTCGGTATTTGTCATAGACTGGACTCTTATCGGATTTCCTCCTCCGATTTTTATTCCGCCTATGTTTATGATTTTGGTATTTTTTCTTGTAAACATTTTCATATTAACAATATTTTACACTATATTTGGTTAATGAAACAATTTCCCTATTCCCAGCCTTATTAAATCGCTGTAAGTGGCAAAAATCAAAATTAACAATATTATTCCGACACCGATAGTATTATATATTTGTATAACTTTTATACTTATTCTTTTACGGATTATACCTTCAACGGCAAATAATATTATCATTCCGCCGTCAACAAGAGGAATCGGGAACAAATTAAATAAACCGAGCGCGACTGAAATAATCGCTATCAGTCTTATATAACTTGATAATCCGGCATCGGCTGATTTTGCCATAATTTGTATTACGCCTACAGGACCGGCCAGTTCCGGTTTTTCCCAAGTTACAAGTTTGTCCCATAAATATAAAACCGTGACTGCCGTTTGGATCCATACCATCTGGGCGCTTAAATACGCAGCCCTTAGAAAAGAAGTTTTTTCCATCGTTACCTTCGGCTGTATGCCAAGCATTCCGACATCCGTTATAGGATTTTTATCTGCGACAAAAGTAAAATCTATTTTTTCATTATTCCTTAAAACCGAAATATTAACCTGTTTGTCGGCCTTATCCTGCATATTGTCCAATATGTCATCCCATGATTTTATTTCAACGTTGTCTATTGAAATAATCTTATCCCCTTCCTGCATACCTGCTTTCTGGGCTGCCATTTCCGGAGCCAGTTTTCCTATAAAAGATTCTTCTGATATAACCGTTATTCCCCATGCCGTAAAAAGAGTCCAAAATAAAAATATAGCTAAAATGTAATTCATAAGAGGACCCATAACGGCGATCATTATTCTTTTATACCACTTGCAATAGAGATAATCTCCTTCTTTAGGTTCTATTTTGCCTTTTTCATCTGAATATTCTCCCGCCATTTCAACCATACCGCCGAGAGGAAATGTACATACGGCATACCTTGTTTCTCCCTTTGTAAAACCAAACAATTCCGGACCGAACCCGAAAGCGAATTTTAAAACACGTACTTTATATAATTTCGCCATTACGAAATGCCCTAATTCGTGTACAAAAATTAAAACGCCTAATCCGAAAACAACTCCGAGTATTTGTAAAAACACGGAATATGAACCTGAAAAAAGTTTTACTATTTCCATTAAATGTAACGCTCCTCTATTAAATTGACGGTTTGAAACCTTGCCTTTTTATCAATTTTGATATATTTATTTATGTCTTTAGTTTTTATTACTTTGTGTTTTGAAGTTATGGTTTTGACTATTTTCGGTATAGCGTCAAATGAAATTTTTCCGTTAAGAAAATATTTAACCGCTATTTCGTTTGCGGCATTCATAACCGCAGGCATAGTCCAGCCCGCTTTTGCGCAGTCGTATGCTATTTTTAAACATTCAAATTTTTTAAAGTCAGGCTTGTAAAATTCAAGTTTGCCCGCTTCCGCAAGATTAAGAGGTTTTATGAAACATTTTTTTCTTTCCGGATAAGATAACGCATATTGGATCGGAAGAGTCATATCGGGGTTTGACAATTGCGCTATAACCGATCCGTCGTTAAATTCAACCATTGAATGAACTATTGACTGAGGATGTATGACTATTTCAATTTTTTCTATTGGAACACCGAATAAAACGGAGGCTTCTATCGCTTCCAGACCTTTGTTCATTAAAGTAGCCGAATCTATGGTTATTTTTTTTCCCATTTTCCATGTGGGGTGCTTCAAAGCGTCCTCAACGGTTATGTTTGAAAGTTTCTTGTTTGATTTATAAAAAGGACCGCCTGACGCGGTTAAAATTATTTTTTTTACGAATTCTTTTTTTTCCTCTCCGATACATTGGAAAACAGCCGAATGCTCGCTGTCAACAGGAAGAATTTTTACGTTTTTTTCTTTAGCGATTTGCATTATAACCGAACCTGACATTACGAGAGATTCTTTATTCGCTATTGCTATATTTTTGCGCGCTTCTATGGCTTTTAAAAGAGGTTCAAGCCCTACGGCGCCGACAACTGAAAATAATACTAAATCCGTTTCTTTAAGAGTCGCTATTTTGTTCAATCCGTCTATTCCGTAATAAACTTTTGTATTGATGTTGTTTTTTTTACACCATTTCTTAAGAACTTCTGCGTCTTCACTAGTTCCGGTTGACACTGACGACGGATTAAATTCCTTTATTTGTCGTTTTAAAAGTTCAATATTGGAATTGACGGATAATCCGCACACTTTGAATTCATTTTTTGTTTTTCTTATGAAATCTAAGGTTTGTATTCCTATTGAGCCCGATGACCCTAATACCGCTATTTTTTTCATATTAACCTTTTAAAATTGTTATCGCATAATAAAATAAAGGAGCGCAAAAAAGATAAGAATCAAATCTGTCAAGCATTCCTCCGTGTCCGGGCAATATATTGCCGGAATCTTTTATATTGCAGTCTCGTTTAAACAATGATTCCGCCAAATCCGAAAATTGCGCGATTACTGATATTATTAAAGCAAAAATTACCGCTTCATTTAATGTAATTATATTTTTCATAAAAATTTCCCTGCATAAAACCGAAACCGGCAAAGCGGTTAATATTCCGGCAAGAGCGCCTTCAAGAGTTTTTTTAGGGCTTATATTCGGAGCTAATTTATGTTTGCCGAATTTTTTACCGGCAAACATCGCTGCCGTATCCAACAGCCATACGTTTATAAATAAAAATATTATATACTGCGTTCCGAAAGACGGAATGTCTCTTATTAAAATCATATGATACAGCGTCCAAGGAATAAAAAATGCTCCGAAGGAAGTAACCGCTATTTCGGAACTTGCATTATTTATTCTGTTTCCCAGCATTTGAAATAAAAAAATTACGAAAAAAGACGATATCAATACCAACTGCACGTTGTAATTAAGATAAAGAGAGACGAAAAAAACAGAACCTATTACCGTTCCGGTAAAAGACATAGGATTGTATTTTTTACATATTCCGTAAAATTCAATTATTGAAAAAAATATTATTGCAAAAAACATTAAAAAAAACGATATTCCGCCTATATAAATACACCATAACATTAACGGGATTCCGACAATTGCCACTAAAATTCTTTGCAATAACATTTTGTAATCCTCTTAAATTCCGCCGAATCTTCTTTCTCTCTGCTGGTATGCTATAATTGCCTTGTAAAACTCTTCATCCGAAAAATCAGGCCATAAAACGTCGGTTATGTAAATTTCACTGTAAGCTATCTGCCATAAAAGAAAATTTGAAATTCTCATTTCACCGGAAGTTCTTATAAGTAAATCGGGATCAGGCTGGCCGGCGGTATATAAATTGTCCGAGATATCTTGTTCGCTCGGGGTATCTATTTTTTTATCTATTATGTTTTTAACCGCTCTTAATATTTCCTGTCTGGATCCGTAATTTAACGCGAAATTAAAAATCATTGCGTCGTTATTTTTTGTTTTTTCGCATACGTTCTTAATTTCCGCTATTATATCTTCCGGAAACTTTGAAATATCTCCGATAACTCTGAACGATATATTGTTTTTTTGCATCGTCGCAAGTTCGCTTTTAAGATATTTTTTTAAAAGCCACATAAGCCCTGATATTTCTTCTTCGGGCCTCTTCCAATTTTCCGTTGAAAAAGCATACAGGGTCAAAACTTTAATATTAATTGACCTTGCAAGTTCAACAATATTTTTCGCTGTTTTGACCCCGTTTGTATGTCCTAAATTTCTTGGTAAAAGTTTTTTCTTTGCCCATCTTCCGTTGCCGTCCATAATTATGGCAACGTGCACCGGCAAATTTGAAAAATCAATTTTTTCCCTTAAAGACACTTTACTCTACTTTTGGGATATTGCTGAAACAGGACATGCAGATTCGCATGCTCCGCAATCAACACATGCATCGCCGATAACGTATTTATTGTCGTCAGTTGCGCTTATTGCGCTTGCAGGACATGTAGATTCGCATGCTCCGCATCCTACACAGACTTCTTTATTAATTACATATGCCATTTTACAAACCCTCCCGTTTATATTTTCATTAAATCCTGTTCTTTTAAAAGAACGAGATCTTCAATTTTTTTAATGTATGAATCGGTAAGTTTCTGAGAATCCGTTTCATATTTTTTTCTGTCATCTTCAGTTATTAATTTTTCTTTTTCCGATTTTTTTATGCCGTCTACAATATGTCTTCTTTCATTTCTTACTGCGACTTTATAATCTTCCGACATTTTATTTATTGTTTTGATAATTTCTTTTCTTCTGTCTTCCGTCAAAGGCGGTATTGATATCCTTATGATTTTGCCGTCGTTTACAGGCGTTAATCCCAAATCCGATTTTTGTATGGCTTTTTCTATAGCGTTTAATTGGGATATATCCCAGGGTCTTATTTCAAGAGTTCTTGCATCAGGCACGCTTACTCCGGCAAGCTGGTTTAAAGCCATCATTGACCCGTAACTTTCAACCTTGAGAGTTTCAAGTATAGCAGGGTTTGCTCTGCCTGTTCTTATCGCAGAAAAATCATGTTTTACTTTTTCTATTGTTTTTTTCATTGCTTCTTCGCCTGCTGCTAAAAGTTCTTTTGGTAACATTTTTCCCCCCTAAGAAACAATTGTTCCGATATTTTGTCCGTTTAATATTTTCTGCAAATTGCCTTTTTTGTAAAAATCAAAAACATAGACGGCGATTTTATTTTTCATGCATATTTCAAAAGCGCTTAAATCCATTATTTTTAATTTTTTATCTATCGCTTCTTTGTACGACAGTTTGTCATATTTTTTTGCCGCAGGATCTTTTTTGGGGTCAGCCGTATATACTCCGTCTACCTGCGTGGCTTTCAATATCACATCGGCATTAATTTCAGACGCTCTTACCGCTGAAGTTGTATCGGTCGTAAAATAAGGTTTTCCTAATCCTCCGCCGAAAACAACAACATATCCGTCATCCAAATATTCATTTGCTTTTTGAACCGAAACAGTTTCGTAAAAATCCGTAACATTTTCAGCCGAAAGCATTACGGTTTTTATATTATTTGATTTCAAAATTTCAGTTATTGCAATTGCGTTTATTGTTGTGGCCAGCATTCCCATTTTATCGGCCGAAACTCTTTCAATTTCTTTGCCTGCTCCGCGCCAAATATTGCCTGCTCCGACTACAATTCCGAATTTTATTTTGTGCGACAAAGGTTCTTTTAACTCTTCCGCTATATTTTGCAAACTTGCATTATCAATAACATTTTTACCGCCCGATAATGTTTCGCCGGAAAGTTTAAGCAAAACTCTTTGTGGTTTCATTATTCACCTATTTTAAATCTTGCGAATTCTTTTACTGAAATTCCTGCACCGGCCTGATTTATAATTTCCTGAACTTTCTGTTTGCCGGTCGTATCTCTCATGTAAGGCTGTTCAAGCAGACATACCTGAGAATAATACTTATCTAATTTTCCTACTACTATTTTTTCAATTATATTTGCCGGTTTTCCTTCTTCCTGCAACTGTTTAACGTAAATTTCTTTTTCTTTAGCCAATTCTTCCTGCGGAACCTGATCTCTTTTTACATAAGAGGGACTTACGGCCGCAATCTGCATCGCTATTTCTTTTGTTAATGTTTGGAATTTTTCCGATTTTGCTACTTCATCGCTGCATTCAAAATTTACCAAAACGCCAAGCGTGCCGAATTCTCCGTGAATATAGGAACTTATAACGCCGGTTGATGTAAATTTGACGGCTCTTTTTAAAACTATATTTTCACCTATCGTCGCAATTGCGTTGGTTATAAGGTCTTTTACTGTTTGGGCTGCGTCATATTTCTGTTCAAGTATATTATCCTGCGAACTTGACTTTTCAACATGAACGGCAATATCGTTTGCAAGTTTTTTGAAATTATCCGTTTTTGCTACGAAATCGGTTTCACAGTTTAATTCAACAAGGACTCCTGTTTTTTTATCCGCGCTTATTCTTGCTACGACTGTTCCCTGTTTTGCGGATCTGTCGGCTCTTTTTACGGCCGAAGCTATTCCTTTTTCTCTCAATATTTTAACGGCCTGCTCTATATCGTTATTTGCTTCTTTAAGGGCGTTATTGCAGTCTTTTATGCCCGCGCCCGTCATTTCTCTGAGTTTTGATATAAGTTCAACTGACATTTTAAATTCTCCTTATTGAATTGTTTCTTCTTTTTTTTCTTCAACAGCCGGTTTTGCTTCCGCAACTTCTTCTATCGGGTTTTCGGCGTTTTCCTGTTTGTTTTCAATTCCCTTTCCTTCCAATACCGCATCTGCTATAACTGAGCAGAAAAGTTTTACGGCTCTTATTGCGTCGTCATTTCCCGGTACGGGATAATCTATTAAATCGGGATCGCAGTTTGTATCGCAAACCGCAACTACCGGAATGCCGAGTTTTTTTGCTTCTGCAAGCGCGGTTGCTTCTTCAACCGGGTCTATAATAAACATTACGTCCGGAAGTTTTGACATATTTTTCAAGCCTTCCAAGGACTTTTCAAGTTTTATTCTTTCTTTTTCTTTTTGAGATTGTTCTTTTTTTGAAAGGACTTTAAAAATTCCGTTTTCTTTCATTGCTTCAAGTTCTTTAAGTCTTGCTATGGATTTTTTTAGCGTATCGTAGTTTGTAAGAGTGCCGCCGAGCCATCTTTCGGAAACAAAATAAGAACTGCATCTTAATGCTTCTTCCTTGATAGGTTCCTGAGCCTGTTTTTTAGTTCCCACAAAAAGGAATTCTTTTCCCTCTGCGGAAAAATCTCTTACGACTTTATAAATCTTTTTGAGTTCCTTCAAAGTTTTTTGAAGGTCAATAATGTGGATTTTGTTTCTGCTTCCGAAAATAAATTTTCCCATTTTCGGGTTCCATCTTCTTGTCTGATGTCCGAAATGAACGCCTGATTCCAGCAATGACTTCATCGTTACGTTTGCCATACTCTCTTACTCTCCTTGGTTTTTTTTCATTCTAAAAAGAATGCCTCCACAAACTTCCGAATTCAACCCCTGAACGAGGGACCGCTGAATAATCCGTTTGTGTGTGTATTTAGCTTCTAAGACTAAACTTGGCGAAAATTATACTAAATTTTAAAAGTTAATACAATCTGTTTATTCTGCATATATTAAAATCTCGCTCATGTGAGATATTGTTATGTCTCCGATTTTTTGAGCCGGTTTATACGCCAAAGCAAGACCGGAAACTCTGAACAGGCATTCGTCGGAGCGTCCGTCTCCCACTGCTATGCATTCTTCAGGTTTAACGTCAAGTTTCGCCATTAATTCGGTCGCGGCGTCTCCCTTGCAGATTATATTATCGCAGCATGAGGCATTGTGATGAGTTTTGGCAAGAACTTCGCCGTTATAAACGCCTTTTTTGTTTTTTAAAAGAACGGGGCATATAACGTTTTCTTTGGGAATTCCGAGCAGTTCCGTAAAATAAAAAACAACAGGCGAAAAAGCGTGAGAAACTACCGCAAGTTCATATCTTCTTTTTTTAAGCCGTTCAATAACTTTGATTAGATTGTCCTGAAGGTGCAGTTTGCCGTAAACGGGTTTTAAATCGGCATCAGTTTTACCCTTAAAAAACTGCGCAAGAGTAAGCGTGATTTCAGAGTCTCTTATAATATGCTGCCGGTATTTATATCTGAGATCATTAAGCGTTTTCGTAAAACCGAATTGGCTTGCGAAAAATTCAATGCTGCTTTCTTGTATAAGCGTTTTGTCAAAATCAAAAATAATAAGTTTATGTTTATTTGCTATCATTCCTATTTCCGATAGAATTGATTTAATGACCTGCTCTGACATTATTGCAAGATTTTCAATCGGTTGTTTTTTATGTATTAGTTTTCCTATATCAACTTCCATAATACGAAGTCCTTTTTTCACCGATTGAAGCAGAATTTGAATATCAACTCCCCATTTATCGTCAATTGCCAATTCTTTCATAAGATAAGATTTTATGGCAAATTGTCCGCTTAACGGCTGGTTGAAATTTAAGAACGGCATTATTACCTGAAAAAGCGGTTTAACGACAAGTTCCGTGACTCTTCCTCTTGCGCGTGAAAAAGAAGCTTTAACCAAATCGGCGTCGTCATTTTCAAGCGGTTGAAGCAAAGAGGCTATTTTTTTCGGAGATATGTTTGACAAATCGGCGTCCAGAAAAAGTATTATTTCGCCGGAAGCATACGCCGCTCCGGTTTTTATTGAAGCGCCTTTTCCTTTATTTTTAGAATGTTTCAAAACGGTTACATTTTCAGATTTTGCAAAATTATAAGTATTGTCGGCCGAACCGTCGTCAACGACAATAATTTCATTTATAGATTCTACTTTTTTTACGTTTCGTATAAGAGAAATAATCGTAGATTCTTCATTAAACGCAGGTATTACGCAGCTTATTTTCATGGATTAACCTCCTCCAAGTTTCAAGAAAAAAGCCACCATTAGGATAAAATCCAAATGGTGACCCAACCATTTCACAAATCTTCAAAAACCTCAATACGGTTTTGAACCCGGTTTATATATTATTTTTATTTTACAAGTTCAAGCAATATCGCTTTTTGTATATGCAGTCTGTTTTCCGCCTGATCAAGTATATTTGTTTCCTGAATATCCATAACTTCCGTTGATATTTCCTCGTCTCTCACGGCGGGCAGACAATGCATTACTATGCAATTTTTATTTGCTTTTTTCAGCATATTGATATTAACCTGATAAGGACTCAGGGCTTTTATTCTTTTCTTTTCTTCTTTTTCGGCTCCCATTGAAGTCCAGACGTCTGTATAAATAACGTCTGAATTTTTAATATCGTCCAAATCAGTTGAAACATTTATTACCGCATTTGTTTTTTTTGCCGTAATTAAAGCTTTATCCAATAAATCTTTTTTCGGAGCATATTGTTTTGCCCCCAGTAAAGTTAAATTAAGCCCGAGAACCGCCGATAAGGCAAGCCACGAATTTGCCACATTATTGGCATCGCCTACAAAAGCGATTTTTAACTTTTTTAATTCTTTAAATGATTTTATATTAAATTTTTCAATAATCGTCATCAAATCGCCCAATATCTGGCACGGATGCTCAGCATCGGTTAAAGCGTTTATTACAGGAATAGTTGAATATTTTGCAAATTCTTCAACATATTCATGTTTAAATGCCCTTATAATGATTCCGTCCAGATATCTTGACAAAACTTTTGCCGTGTCCGAAACAGATTCGCCTCGTTTAGTTTGTAATTTCTGAGGATCCAGAACAAGAGGAGTTCCTCCTGCTTGTGCGATGGCCGTAGAAAATGAGACCATTGTTCTTGTAGAAGGTTTTTCAAATATAAGCCCGAAAACTTTGCCTTTAAATTTATCGGTATATCCCGATTTTTTAAGTTTTACGGCTTTACCGATAAGCGACCATATCTGCTGCATGTCTAAATCGTATATAGACAATAAATCTTTTTTAAATTTTTTCATAATAGACTCTTTACAACTTTTTTTAACTGCCTAAAACTGCAAAAACAAGAAGACCCGAAAAAGTGATATCTTCTTGTTTTTGTTGAATATATATTTAAACCGGAATATTAAAATTTCTGATTGTGATCTATATATATGCCCGGTCCCATCGTTGAAGATACCGAAATACTTTTTATATACTGTCCTTTTGATACTGACGGTTTCGCCTTTTGTACGGCTTCAAGGAGAGTTTTTATGTTTTCGGCGATTTTTTCCGCTTCAAAAGAAGCTTTGCCTACGGCGCAATGTATTATTCCGTAAGCGTCATTTTTATATTCAACTCTTCCTTTTTTCAAATCTTTAACAGTTTGTTCTATATCAAACGTAACAGTTCCGGATTTAGGATTAGGCATTAAACCCTTAGGTCCTAATATTTTTGCGACTTTTGACAAGTCTTTCATTGTATCCGGTGTTGCGACCAAAATATCAAAATCAAGCCAGCCTTTTGCTATTTCGTCAATGATATCATTTGAGCCGAAAGCGTCTGCTCCGGCATTTTTAGCTTCGTTTTGTTTTTCGCCTTTTGCGATAACCACAACTTTTCTGGTTTTTCCTATTCCATTAGGAAGAGAAACCGTACCTCTTACGCTCTGGTCGCTTTTTTTCGGATCAATTCCGAGACGTACATGAACCTCAACCGATTCATCAAATTTTGCTTTTGCGGTTTGTTTTATCAATGCCGCCGCTTCGTTGACGGAATATAATTTATTTATATCCACCAATTTTGATACTTCATTAAATCTTTTTGCCATTTTTTTCTCCTGTGGTACAATTGCGGCAATATTAAAATACCGCTCCCACTTTATTTAAAATATTATTTTTTTACTTCAATTCCCATGCTTCTTGCCGTTCCTTCAACCATTAGTTTTGCGCCTTCCAAGTCTATTGCGTTTAAGTCAGGCATTTTTTGTTTTGCTATTTCTTCAACTTGTTTTGCCGTTATAGAACCGACTTTATTTTTGTTGGGCATTCCGGAAGCAGTCGCTACTCCTGCGGCTTTTTTTATCAATGCGGGAACCGGAGGCATTTTTGTGATAAACGTAAAAGATCTGTCTTCATACACCGTTATAACTACAGGCGTGGCCATACCCTGTTCCATTTTTTTTGTTCTTTCGTTAAACTGTTTGCAGAAATCCATTATATTTACGCCCTGCTGTCCGAGAGCCGGTCCTACGGGCGGCGCAGGATTTGCTGCTCCTGCGGGTATTTGTAATTTAATTTGTGTTTTAACTTTCTTTGGTGGCATTTTATTTTTCTCCTAATTTTTACGATGTTTGTATTTTCAAATTCAGAGCAAATTTAAAAATACTTATTTTTTTACCGTCGTAACACGGCAAAAAATATTATAACAGGTTATATTTTTTCAACCTGTAAAAAATCAAGTTCTACAGGAGTAGGTCTTCCGAAAATCGTAACCATAACTTTCAGTTTTCCCTTTTCCTGATTTATTTCATCAACAACGCCTATAAAATGTTTAAACGGACCTTCTGCTATTCTTACGTTTTCTTCTCTTTCAAACATAACAGCCGGTCTCGGTTTTGCGCTGTCCGGATTTACTATGGCATTAATTAAATTTGCAACTTCATTTTCAGCCATAGGAATAGGTTTTACTCCGCCTAAAAATCCGGTTACGCCGGTTGTATTTCTTATAAGCCAGTAAGTTTCGTTATTTATAGTCATTTCAATAAAAACATATCCGGGATAAAATTTTTTCTTTCTTATTTTTCTCTTATTGTTTTTTACGGAAACAACTTCCTCGGTAGGAACCAAAATCTGAGAAATCATATTCTTCATTCCCAAATTTTCTACCGTTCTTTCAATACTGTTTTTTACCTTATCTTCATGCCCAGAATATGTATGGACAACGTACCATTGATTAGCCATTTTTTACCCCAATTTTAATATTATGCCTAAAATTGTCGACAATATTAAATCAACAAAACTGACAAAAATAGAAAGTATTATAATGAATATAATAACCACTACGGTAGTAGCCACGACTTCTTTTTTGCCAAGCCATGTAACTTTCGTTAATTCAACATAAGCTTCTTTAAAAAACTGAATTGCACTGTTAAAAAAAGACATATTTCATCCTCTACTTCTATTTTTTAATAAAGCGGGGGCAGCTGGATTTGAACCAACAAAGCTGGTTTTGGAGACCAGAAGTTTACCGTTAGCCTATGCCCCCATGGCTTTTTAATTCCGGTTCTTTCATTTTTTAATGAAAGAACCGGGAATTAATTTAAACTATTTAGTCTCTTTATGCAAAACATGTTTTCCGCATGATCTGCAAAACTTTTTCACTTCTAACTTCCCTTCCTGTTTCTTGCCTCTTGCAAAATAATAGTTTCTATTTTTACATTCGGTGCAAGCCATTGTGATAATTACTCTGTCGCCCATTTTACTTTTCTCCAGTTATATACAAATTACTCTTTTATTTCAGTTACAACGCCTGAACCTACAGTTCTTCCGCCTTCTCTTATCGCGAATCTCAATTGCGGTTCCATTGCTACAGGCATTATAAGCTCTATATCCATCGTTATATTATCGCCGGGCATTACCATTTCCGTT